>CAZABH010000011.1:54040-64767 GCA_964483585.1 uncultured Flavobacteriaceae bacterium | reverse complement strand
GCGCACCATGACGTGGGAATGGGGGCGAGGATCGAGGGCTTGGGGGGCCAGAGATGCGCCCATAAAAAATCCCGGACGCGATGTTGCGCGCCCGGGATGCTATGCGAGCACGTGATGCGTTATTGCAGAAGTGCGCTGTCTTCGCGAAGCCAGCGTGGCCCATCATTGCGGCGCGCCTGCAGGGTGGCGTCGCCGAAACCATAACGAAGGCCGATGCTCCACGTGTCTCCTTCCGCACCACCTTCGTAGTCAGTGAAGGTGTAACCGCCGATCACGCTGAAAGGAGAGCCCGCAAAGCGATACTCTGCATCAATGCTGTAGTTTGTCACGTCGATTTGATCGTCGAGGTCCACATAGCTGATACCACCCGTAAATGAGAGATCTGGATTGGCGTACCAGGTCGCGCTCGCATTCGCAGAGAACGTATCAGCGTTTCCAACCGCTTCAGCGGTCCCAATCCCCAGCCCGCCTTCGAGCACAAAGGCGCCGGTCGTGTACTGCGCTTCCGCGCCGAGCGTCCAGAATGTCAAGGCGCTGAAGCTCTGATAGCCCAGAAGCGCGCCAACGGCCCAGTCGCCGCCGTCATGGAAGATGTGCGCAGCGAGGCCTGAACCGCTCACGGCGAGACCGCCGTCTTCATAGCGCGAGAACTCACCATCAAATTGAACATTCCAGTTACCGGACAAAGGCGCGACCACGGAACCGCCCACACCCATGGTCGTCAGGTCATCACCATCAACGTCAATCGTCCCAAGGCTGACATCCACGAAGCCGGGCGTGCCGGCGGTTGCGATGGACGGAACTGCGAGGGCAATGGTGGCCGCCGAAATGGCCAAGAATCGTCTCATTTCCATAACTCCAATAAAAAAACGAATCATACTGGCACCATGGTAAGGAACGCGCAGCTTGAGTGAAGACATTACGCCAAAGTCATGAGCTCGCCCCGAGGGTGCGTGCATCAGACGGAATGGCGGAATGGCGAGGAATTTCCAGCGACGCACGATGTCATTCATTCGTATGCGGACAATTGACTGTCGCCGAATCACCGGTACTCTCCTCCTGCACCCATGCAGCCCGGGTGGGGCAAAGGAAAATCATGAGCGAGACCAGAGAGTTCGATTTCATCATCGTCGGCGCGGGCAGCGCCGGCTGCGTGCTGGCCAACCGGCTTTCGGCAGACGCGAAGACTACTGTGCTGCTGCTGGAGGCCGGGGGCGACGACAGGCCCCTGAAGGAGCCTTCGCAGTTCATGTCGAACCTGATGATCCATATTCCCGTCGGCTATGCGCAGACGCTGAAGGATCCAAACGTCAACTGGCTGTTCCCGACCGAGCCGGATCCCGGCTCGGGCGGGCGCGTTCATCTGTGGCCGCGCGGCAAGGTGCTGGGCGGATCATCGTCGATCAACGGGCTTCTCTACATCCGCGGACAGCAGGCCGACTACGACGGCTGGCGACAACTGGGTTGCGAGGGGTGGAGTTGGGAAGACGTGTTCCCCTATTTCCGCCGCTCGCAGAACCAGGAACGCGGCGCGGATCGCTGGCATGCCACAGGCGGGCCGCTGAATGTCTCGGACGTCACTGAGCGCCATCCGATCTCGGATGCCGTGATTGAGGCCTGCGCGGAAGCGGGCATTCCCCGGAACACCGACGTCAATGGCGAGAGCCAGGAAGGTGCCACCTATTACCAGCTGACGGTGAAGAACGGGCTGCGCCAGTCGGCGGCGGTCGCCTATCTGCACCCCGCGATGAACCGCCCCAACCTGAAGGTGGAAACGCGGGCGCTTGCGCAGCGCGTGGTGCTCGAGGGGCGCAAGGCCACAGGCGTGGTCTATGCGCAGGCGGGCAAGATGGTTTCGGCGCGGGCGCGCCGCGAGGTGATCCTTGCGGGCGGGGCGATCAACTCTCCGCAACTGCTGCAACTCTCGGGTATTGGTGCGGGCGGCCTGCTGCAGTCGCATGGCATCGCCGTGGTCCATGAACTTCCGGGCGTGGGCGAGAACCTGCAGGATCATTATGTTGTCGGCGCCACGTTCCGGCTGAAGCCCGGAACGATCTCGATCAACGAGACGAGCCGCGGCCTGCCCTTCGTGCGTGAGGCGTTCAAGTACCTGTTCCAGCGCAAGGGGTTGCTGACGCTGTCGGCCGCGCATATCGCGGCCTTCGTGAAGTCACGCCCGGACCTCGTCTCGCCTGATATCCAGTACCACATCCTGCCGGCGACCGTCGACACGGGGAAACTTGCCGCGGAGGGTTCGATGGAACTTGAGACCGCGCCGGGCCTCACGATCGCGCCCTGCCAGGTGCGCCCGGAAAGCCGCGGCTGGATCCGCATCAAGTCGCCAGATCCTTCTGTCTATCCGGCGATCATGCCCAATTACCTGAGCGACCCGCTGGACCAGGAAGTCATCGTTGCAGGCCTGAAGTGGGCGCGCAAGATCGCGAACCAGAGGGCTCTTGCGCCCTACGTGCAGTCAGAGCTTACACCCGGGGACAGCGTGAAGACGGATGCCGAGTTCCTGGCCTTTGCCCGGGGAGCGGGCGCCACGATCTATCATCCGGTGGGCACGTGCCAGATGGGCCATGGGCCACGCGCGGTCGTCGATCCGCAGCTGCGCGTGCATGGCATCGAGGGCTTGCGCGTGGTCGATGCCTCGATCATGCCGCGGCTTGTTTCGGGCAACACGAATGCGCCCACGATCATGATCGCGGAAAAGGCGAGCGACATGATCCTCGGGCGGGCGGCGGCTTAGAGCCGCAAGAGGTGGGTGGTCCGCCTTCGCGGACCATGACAATCCTTCGCGGACCGTGACGGCCCTGCGCGGACCGTGACGTGCGTCAGAGCCCTCCGATGAAATCGCGCTTGCCGACATCCACGCCGTTGTGGCGCAGGATGTTGTAGGCGGTCGTCATGTGGAAGAAGAAGTTCGGCGTGGCGAAGTTGTGAAGGTAGGTGGCACCCGTCCAGGTGAACTTCTGTCCGGCCAGTGTCAGCGTGACATCGCGCTCGGCAGAACCTTCGAATTTCTCGCGCGGCAGCGAGCGGATGAAGTCCAAGGTCTTGGCTATGCGCTGCTGGAGCTCCTCGAAGCTCGCCTCGGTGTCGGCAAAGGCTGGAATGTCGACCCCGGCAAGCCGGGCGGAGGCCCCCTTGGCATGATCGGTTGCGATCTGGACCTGACGGACCAGCGGAAACATGTCGGGGGCTATGCGCGCCATCACGAAGACCTGCGGATCGATCTTGCGCGCAGCCGCGCTCGCCTCCGCCTTCTTCAGCAGGGCCGAAAGGCTGGTCAGGTACTGCACAAATACGCCGACGCTGGCGCCATAGAGGTTCGACGACATGGATACTCACTCCGGTTGGATATTACCCTTCTAGCATGAAAGACTGTATCGGGGGCATGGCCGGCTGGACGGAATCGTGCGAAGAGGATCGTGGAACCTCAGAGATCCCTGCGTCATGACCCCTGCCCTGCTGCTTGTTGCCATCATTGTTGCGCTTGTTCTTCTCGTCCGGGCGCGGGGGCGGGCCGAGATCGTGTACGCGGTCTCGGGCGAAGCGCCTGCCTGGTTCGTTGCGCTGCGTTTTCGCGAAGGTGTGGCGCGGCGCAGCGTGGCCCTTCCGATGGGTATCAGGCAGAAATGGGCGGCCAGCGCGAACTTCAACTTTGTCGGCGCGGGTGATGCCTACTGGGATCGCTTCCTTCTGCTGGCCGGATCGCCGCGGGACTCGAAACTGCCCGTGTTCCTCGACAATGACGTGGAGGACGCCTTTGTCGTGCGCGTGCGTCTTGGTAAGCCACCTGTCATGGTGCTGGGGCTGCTTCGGTTGCTGCACGACATCGGCATGCGACGCATGCCCGTGGGCGAAATCGAAACCGATCCGGCGCAGGCAGGCTTCAGAATCGACGCCATGCCGACACGTGAGAGCGTGGCGCAACTTCTATCCTGTCCCCTTGATTATCAGCCTGCCATGGTCAACTTCTTTCGTTATCGCGAGCGGGCGGACTATGGTGTGGCCCAGGAACCCGCCCTGTCCGGCCGGCGCGCCTATGCGCGCTATGGGATGGTGGCGCTGGAGACCGTCTATCGGACAGGCGGGCGGCTTGTGTTCTTTGGCCGGGTCGAGGAGACAGTCCTTGAGGCAAAGGGTGGGCCGATGACGGGTGTGTGGGATGACATCGGCGTGATGCAGTACACCGAACCCAAGGCCATTCTGACCATGGAGCAGGTACCGAAGTACAAGGCAGCGCTCAAGCATCGTGATGCCGGTCTTGAGCAGACAGTCATCATCGCTTCGACGCCGGATGCGGATTGAAGTCAGCTGTGGCAGGTTACAGGAAGGGCTGCAGCAGTGACTGGATTGCCTGTGGACCGAACCATGACACGACGGGCAGTGCCGCCAGCAGCAGGCACTTGAACACATTGGACCAACCACCTGGCCAGTTGGCCATGCGACCGATCTGGTTGCGAATGGTCAGCATGCCGGCCATGGCGGGAAGTGCGACGGCTTCGACAATGCGTCCATTCGAGTAGGCACGGCGCCAGATTTCGCGCGAGTACGCATTGAGTTCGTCCTGAACCATGCGCTTGGCAGTTCGGATAGCGGTGCGTGCACCCCAAACACCGCCGAAGCCTGCGACAAGCACAAGAAGGCTGCCAGCACCGAGCAATGTGGCGCTGGCGGTCGCCGCTTCCGGCCGAGAGAGAACTGGACCGAGCAACCACAAAGGTAGCGAGAGAACCAGGATAGAGCCTCGCATGTGTGATGCAAGCGGTGCGAGCGCTGAGGGATCAAACAGGTCGACACGCAGATGCGTGCTGAGAGCCGTCGACAGCCGATAGTGCAACAGCGCGACGTGTGCAAGACATGAGCCAAGCATGCCAAACACCAGAGCGAGCCTGACGTAGAGCCAGAGGGTGATAAGCCAGGCACTCTCCTGCGGAACCGTCACGCCGGCCTGGACGAGGCCTCCGAACACGGGCGTGAGAACAGCTGCCCAGAAGCCACCAAAGACCAGGCGTGCGATGGCGTTCGGCTCGGCCAGCATGGCCAGCGTTGATTCATATTCTTCCTCTGATGCTGACAGGGCACCGGCTGTGTCGGAAAAGGCATCAACGCCGCTTCGCGTGAGCAGGGTCGGCAGGACCATGCAGCTGGCGACAAGCGCCAGAAGGAGCATGTCGGCCAGCGCTGTCGCATCGAGAACGAATAGGGTCTTGCCAATGAAGATCCCGGACATCGCCCCGCTCGCATTCATGATGGAAAGGTGCACACCTGCCAACACGCAGAAGATGACGGCAAACGCAAGGAGAGGCCGGCTCTCTACAAGCGACAACAGCCGCTCGGCCAGGTCCGGTACTCGACGGGTGGCGCCGGTTGTGCCGGAAGACGGGGCTGGCGTCGCGGCCTCGACTGGCACGGATCCCTGCGCGGGCAGCCCCTCGGGCTCCGCGTCCTTGCCGTGCGGCTGTTGGTGTTCGTTGCGGCTGACCATGAAACCCATTCAAACCAGAACCGTCGGGCGTCCCCTGCCCGACCGATCCCTTGTCCAAGTCACCAGTATGACCGGTTGGCGTTCGCGGGTCACCCCCTGGAGCCGCGTTAAGGTTAGGCGCCAAACCTCTGTGGTTCAGGTCCGATATGCGCGGTTCAGCTTGCGCATGCCGCCAATCCAACGCCCGTAATCGGCTGTCTTGCGGCGCATGTAGTCGAGCACCTGCGGGTGGGGCAGGATCAGGAAGGTTTCGGTGTCGATGGCACTGACGCAGGCGTCGGCCACAGAGGCGGGCTCGATCATGCCGTCGATGGAGGCGACGCCCTCCTCGTTGCCGGCCGTCATGGCCGTGCGTACGGCCTGGGGGCAGAGGACGGAGACCTTGATGCCGTCGTCGCCGTGCGTGAGGGCGATCCACTCGGCGAAGCCCACGGCTGCATGCTTGGTGACGGCATAGGGCGCCGAGCCGATCTGCGAGAGGAGGCCTGCAGCCGAGGCCGTGTTGAGCAGGTAACCGCCGCCACGCGCCTTCATGCGCGGGATCAGGTGGCGTGCAGCCCAGACATGGGCCATGACGTTGATGTCCCAGATCTTCTGCCAGCCATCATTCGAGACCTCTTCGCCGCCGGGGATGCCAATGCCTGCGTTCGAGCAGAAGAGATCGATGGGGCCATGCTGGGCCTCGACTGCCTCGATCAGGATGCGGATGTCCTCTTCCTTCGAGACGTCGGCGCGGAAGGCAACGCCACCGCACAGGTCTGCCGTCTGCTCCGCACCGGCGAGGTTCATGTCGGCACAGACCACGCGCTTTGCGCCCTCGGCTGCAAAGCGGATAGCCATCGCGCGGCCGATGCCGCTGGCGGCGCCCGTGATGACGATGATGCGATCCTTCAGCTTCATGACTTGGTTCCATGATCTTGGGTGTGATGATGGGCTGACGATGGCACGACATCGCGGGGGCGTGCAATCGGGTCGGCGCAGCATCCATTGCTGTTACAATTGCGCCCTTCTCGCGCCACAAGGGGCGTGCAGGATCGCGCCGGTTATTTTGTTGTTACATAATTGGCGGCGATCGTGTATGAGTGGGATGAAGACAAGCGGCTAGCGAACCTGCGCAAGCATGGCGTGGACTTCACCGCGGTCGAGGACTTCGCGTGGGAGTACTCGATCACGTTCGAAGACACGCGGGAACGCTACGCCGAGCAGCGCTGGGTCGCTGTCGGGCCTCTCGGCAGCGCTCTCCATGTTGTGGTGTTCACAGAACCTGAAGATGGTGTCACACGGATCATATCCATGCGGCGAGCTACCAAGCAGGAAGCAAGACAATATGCGAAAGAAGTCCTCAAGACGTATCACTGACCCTGAAAACCCCGAGTGGACGGCTGCGGACTTTGCGCGTGCGCGTCCCTCGCGTGAGGTGGTGCCGCATATCGTCGAGGCCTCGTTGCGGCGGCGTGGGCGGCCGACCGAAGGGGCCACAGCCAAGGTGCAGGTCACGCTGCGCCTTGATGCGGCGGTGCTGGCGTATTTCAAGGCACGGGGACCGGGCTGGCAGACCCGGATCAACGCAGCCCTCGTGAAGGCCATCGGGGCGAAACCTGGCGGGCGCCGGAAGTAGGAGCCGTGGTCAGTAGGCGTGCTCGTGGAAGAGCCTGGTCACGTCGCCGCCCCACGGCCCGTGGAAACGCTCGAGCAGGTCTTCGGCTCGCGTGCGACCGGTCTGGACGATCTGGAAGAGCGGCTCGATGAAGCCTTCCTCGGTGCCGCCGATGGCATCGACCTGCGCCCTCGCACGCAGGCCCGCGCGGGAGATCTCGAGCATGCGATGGGCCAGCGCCTGGACATTCGTGTTGCGGAAGGGCGTCTTGAGCCCCAGCTTCGGCACAGCCTCGCGCAGGGCGCTGCGCTCCTCTGCCGTCCAGTCCTTGACGAGGTCCCAAGCCGCGTCGAGCGCTGACTGGTCATAGTAGATGCCAACCCAGAGTGCCGGCAGCGCGCAGATGCGGCGCCAGAGGCCGCCGTCGGCGCCGCGCATCTCGAGGAATTTCTTGAGCCGCACCTCGGGGAAGATGGTCGTCAGGTGGTCGGCCCAGTCGGCCATGGTCGGCTCGACATGCTCGAGGCCCGGCAGCTTTCGGGCGAGGAAGTCGCGGAAGGACTTTCCCGCCACGTCGTGATAAGTGCCGTCGCGGTATACGAAGTACATGGGCACGTCGAGCGCATAGTCGACGTAACGCTCGAAGCCCATACCGTCCTCGAAGACCCAAGGCAGCATGCCGGCGCGGGCGTTGTCGACGTCGGTCCAGACGTGGCTGCGATAGGAGAGGAAGCCGTTCGGGCGCCCCTCACGGAAGGGGGAAGCCGCGAACATCGCCGTTGCGACGGGCTGCAGGGCGAGGCCGACGCGGAACTTCTTGACCATGTCGGCTTCGGAGGCGAAGTCGAGGTTCACCTGGATCGTGCAGGTACGGAACATCATTTCGAGGCCGAGCCCCCCGACGCGCGGCATGTAGCGTCGCATGATGCCGTAGCGACCCTTGGGCATCACGGGGACATCTTCAAGCCGGGCTGTCGGGTGATACCCGAGGCCGATATAGCCTGCGCCGATTTCAGTCGCGATTTCCTTGACCTGATCGAGATGCTCGTTGGTTTCGGCGCAGGTCTCGTGCAGGCTGCGCAGGGGCGCGCCGGAGAGCTCGAGCTGGCCGCCCGGCTCGAGGCTGATGGCTGCACCCTTCTGCTTGAGACCGATGATGTTGGGACCTTCGTGCACCGCCTGCCAGCCGAACCGCTCGAGGCCTTCGAGCATGGCGCGCACGCCGGGCTTGCCATCATAGGGCAGCGGGGCCAGCGTCTTCAGGTCGAAGCCGAACTTTTCGTGCTCTGTACCGATGCGCCAGTCTGCGCGTGGCTTGCAACCATCGGCAAGGAAAGCGACGAGATCATCGCGTGATGTAATGGGAGCGCCGCCGGATTGCGGAATGGACATGTCGGCCTCCTTTGGATTGATCTTTACACGAAAAAAATTGCCCTGTCGGGTGCATGTAGGCGGTCCGGGTATGCCATGGCAAGCTTTAGTTGCCCGGGCTCCAGTCCCCCTTGAGCGCCTGCCAAACGGCAATAGCAGCCAGCGCTGCCGTATCGGCACGCATGATGCGCGGGCCGAGTGTCACTGGAATGACATAGGGAAGGCTTCGTAGATGGGCCCGCTCTTCCGGAGCAAAGCCGCCCTCGGGGCCCGTCAGCAACGCCCAGCGGGATGCTGGATGGTTTTCTATCGCCTCTGCCAGGGGGCGCGCCTCGCCCGCTTCGTCGCAAAACACCAATGGACGCGTTGCTTCCCAGCCTGCGAGTGCGCGCTCGAGGGGCTGAGGAGGCGGTATTTCGGGGACGGTGAGCCGCTCGGATTGTTCGGCAGCCTCGATCGCGTTCGCGCACATACGGTCCGTATTGATCCGCTCGACGATCGTCCGGCGCGTCATCACGGGCTGGATGCGGGCGACGCCAAGCTCGGTTGCCTTCTGCACGATGTAGTCGAGCGGGGTCTTTTTCACGGGCGCGAGCAGGAGCCAGAGGTCGGGGACGCCGGCTTGCGCCCGGGTGCAACCTTCCACCTCGAGTGTTATGCCCCGCTTGGCCACGTCGCGGATGAGGGCGCTCCATTCACCGTCCGCGCCATTGAAGAGGCGGACGCGCTGGCCGGGCTTCGCGCGCAAGACATGGGCGAGATAGTGGGATTGACCCTCGTCGAGGGCGAGGCGGGCCCCCTGCGCGAGGGGGGCATCGACGAAAAGCCGCGCCACGCCGCCGGGATAAGTCAGGTCGTCATTGCGCTCGCGCATGGATGAGCCTTGTCCTTGGATGCCAATCGACTTAACACATGGAGCCATGAGCGCAAACGAGGCTGCACGCCCTGCCGACGCCGTGACCGCGACCTGGGTCGACAGGTCCGCGCCTGTTGGCATGCGGCCCTATCTGCGGCTGATGCGGGCCGATCGGCCCATCGGCGTGTGGCTGCTGCTGTGGCCGTGCTGGTGGTCGATACTCATGGCTGTACCGCACGGCGCCAGCGAGACAGCTCTCGGGGACACAGCCTATGCGCTTGGCATCTTGTACCTTATGGCGCTGTTTGCCGTCGGCTCGATCGTGATGCGCGGGGCGGGCTGTACCTACAACGACATCGTTGACCGGGACATCGATGCCAAGGTCGCCCGCACGGCGGGACGGCCACTGCCCTCTGGCCAAATCAGCGTGCGCGAGGCGGTCGTCTTCCTCGTGGCGCTACTGCTTGCAGGCCTTGCGGTGCTGCTCAGCCTCAACAGCTTCTCGGTCTGGCTGGGCGCGGCCTCGCTGGTGCCGGTTGCGATCTATCCTTTCATGAAGCGGATCACCGACTGGCCGCAGGCGTTCCTCGGGTTCACGTTCAACTGGGGTGCACTGCTTGGCTGGTCGGCGGTGACGGGCGGGCTGGCGCTTGCGCCGCTGTTGCTGTTCGCGGGCTGCCTGTTCTGGACGCTGGGCTATGACACGATCTATGCACACCAGGACAAGGATGACGACGCGCTGATCGGCGTGCGCTCGACGGCGCGGCTGTTCGGGGCTGCAACGAAGAGCTGGGTGGCCGCGTTCTATGGGCTGGCTTTCCTGCTGCTGGTGGCGGCAGGCCTCGTTGCGGGGCTCAGCCTCATCTTCCTGATTGGCATGCTGGTGGTGGGCGCGCATCTCGCGTGGCAGGTCTTGCGGCTCGACATCAGCAGCGCGGATAGCTGCCTTGCGGTGTTTCGCTCGAACCGGGAGCTCGGGCTCCTGATGTTCACGGCGATCTGTGCCGGTATTATTTCACTCTCGGTGACATGATGGATACCAGAGCGCCTGGTCGAGGCCTGAAGGCGGCCGATCTCCTGACCCTGGACGAGCTTCAGGGCCTGCGGCGACGCTCGGATCTGCGCGGGCTCTGGTGCGTCGCGCATGCGTGGCTTGTCATCCTGGGCTGCATGGTGGCGCTTGCCGTGTTCCCACATCCGCTTGTCTGGCTGGCCGGGGTGATGATTGTCGGCGCGCGGCAGCTGGGGCTTGCGATCCTCATGCATGATGCGGCGCATGGCGTGCTGACCGAGCGGCGCTGGCTCAACGAGTGGCTTGGGCAATATGCGTGCTCGTGGCCGCTCTTTGCCGACATGCATGCCTATCGCGCCTATCACCTGAAGCATCACCGGCACACGCAGCAGGC
>CAZABH010000011.1:0-53940 GCA_964483585.1 uncultured Flavobacteriaceae bacterium | reverse complement strand
GCGCGGACCACGAAGGCGAACCTTCTCTGGCGGGCGCTGGTGGCGCCTTACTGGGTCAACTACCATGTCGAGCATCACCTCATCATGTACATCCCGTGCTACCGCCTGGCGCGCTTCCACCAGCTGCTGATGGCCAAGGGCTATGGGGACATGATGGAGCTGCAGCCCGGTTACCTGCCGGTGCTGAGACTGGCGACGTCGCGGGCAGCTTCGTGAGCCCCGACGCCTTCATCCGCGCCAACACGCAGCTTCTTGCGCCGCCGCATACGCCGGAGATCCGGCTGCATCTTGCCACCGAGCTTGTGCCGATCTGGCAGAAGACCGAGGAGGAACTGGCCGCCATCGGCGTGCCGCCACCCTTCTGGGCCTTCGCGTGGGCCGGAGGACAGGCGCTGGCGCGCTATCTTCTGGATCACAGGGACAGTGTGCGTGGCCGGCTTGTGCTCGACTTTGCGTCGGGCTCGGGGCTGTCTGCCATTGCTGCGGCCAAGGCCGGTGCCGCGCAGGTGCTGGCGACCGAGATCGACCCCTTCGCCATTGCTGCCATCGGGCTCAACGCCGCGGTGAACGGCGTTGCGGTGGAGGCGACGCTCGAGGACATGATCGGGCGCGACGAAGGCTGGGACACGGTGCTGGCGGGGGACGTGTGCTATGAGCGTGAGATGTCGGCGCGGGTGTTCACCTGGCTGCGATTGCTTGCGGGTCGCGGTGCGCTGGTGCTGATGGGTGATCCCGGGCGCAACTATCTTCCGTCGAGCAACCTTGTCGAAATCGCCGTCTATGACGTGCAAACCACGCGCGAGCTGGAAGACCGCGAAGTGCGGCGGACGAAAGTCTGGCAAATTCTCCCCTGAGGGGAATTCCGGCCGCCGGCCGATGTGACACGAGAGACAGTTTCGTCAGTGTTTTTGCGGTGGGGGACCTCCCAGATGTTGTGGTTGGTAGGGCTGTGTGGCTGGTACGGAACATTATATGAACTTTTGGGGCGCAGCAAGGGTCAGGGTGACGCAGGCCTGCTCCCTGTCACGACGCCAGGCGGGGCGCGTGGAGGGGCCCCCTTCCCTCACGACGCTGGCGCGGCGGGAGAACTTCCCCCTGAAGGGGGAAGAGAACCAACACAACGCCTCTTCCCCCTTCAGGGGGAAGGTGGATCGCTGCGAAGCAGCGAGACGGATGGGGCCTCTACACCCTGCCGGTCAGGCGCGTCGCTTGCGGCGGAACTGGCGCGGTGGTGGGGCGAGGGGGAGAGTTTCGAAAAGGGAGGGTTCGATGATGTCGGTGCCGCGTTCGATGGCGATGAGGCGGCGCTTGGTGTCAGTGCCGCCGTGGGCGGAGAATCCGCCCAGGCCACCGCCAGTCGCAAGCACGCGGTGGCAGGGGACGATGAGAAGATAGGGATTGGCGGCAAGCGCCTGGCCGACGGCGCGGGCCGAGCCCGGCGCATTCAGGCGCTGGGAGACCTGGCCATAGGTCAAAGTCGCGCCCGGCGGGATGCGTCTGATGTCCTCGTAGACGCGGCAGTGGAAGGCGGGAATGCCCGTCATGTCGAGCTGCACCCGGCCAAGGTCGATATGTTCGCCCTGGAGCAGGCGCGCCATCTGGTCCATGGCGTGGGCGATGTCGGGCGGCACGGCGGCAGGCGCGGCCCCGGGATGGCGGTCTTCGATGCGGGCGAGGAGATCGGCGGGCGTGGCCTCGGGCAGGCAGACCGCGCGAATGCCGGCTGGGCCCCAGACGAGGGCGCAGGTGCCGAGGCTTGTCTCGAAGAGGGCATAAGCGAGTGTCATGGGTGGAGATCTGGCCCGGATCGGGCGTGCGGCGCAAGTCCCGTGCTTGACGAAACCGGTCACGGCCGATTGATTGCGCCCTGCGAACACAAGGACAAACGATGCACGACCGTATATCCCTTCTGGAGAGCCTCATTGCCCGGGCGCGACGCCTGGGCGCCGAGCAAGCGGATGCCGTCGTGTTCGATTCGGTATCGTCGAGTGTCTCGTTCCGGCTGGGGCAGCTTGAAGAGGTGGAGCGCTCGGAGTCGGTGGACCTGGGCCTGCGCGTCTTCATCGGGCGGCAGCAGGCGGCGGTTGCCTCGAACGACATGACGCCCGGGGCGCTGGACCAGCTGGCGGAGCGTGCGGTCGCCATGGCGCGAACGACACCTGAAGATCCCTATTGCGGCCTCGCCCCTGCCGAACTGTTGGCCAGGACCTTCCCCAATCTGGACCTTGAAGACAAGGACGAGCCCCCTTCGGAGCGTCTGGTCGAACTTGCGCGCTCGTGCGAGGGTGCAGCGCGCGCGGTCGCCGGCATCACCAACAGCGAGGGCGCGAGCGCCGGCTGGGGACGCGGCGCGGTGGCACTGGTCACGAGCGGCGGATTTGCCGGCAGCTATGCAACGACGAACATCTCGGTATCGGTCAGCGTGATTGCGGGCGAAGGTACCGGCATGGAGCGCGACTATGATTTTGCCTCGACCCGGCATGGCGGCGATCTGGGTGATCCGGAAGAGGTGGGGCGCAACGCGGCGAACCTGGCGCTGAAGCGGTTGAATGCGCGGCGCGTGAAATCGCAGTCGGTGCCCGTCATGTTCGATCCGCGGGTGAGCAACAGCCTGCTCGCGCATTTCGCGGGTGCCATCAACGGCGTGTCGATCGCGCGAGGCACCTCGTTCCTGAAGGACAAGATGGGCCAACGCATCTTCGCGCCCGGCCTGCGCATTGTGGATGATCCGCATATCGTGCGCGGTATCCGCTCGAAGCCGTTCGACGGCGAGGGTGTCGCCAACCGGCCAATGAACCTGGTCGAGGATGGCGTGCTGAAGACGTGGATCCTGGACAGCGCCTCGGCGCGGCAGCTGAATCTGACCAGCACGGGCCACGCGGCGCGCGGCACGGGTGGGCCGCCCTCGCCTTCCACCAGCAATCTCTATCTGGTGCCGGGCACGCTGTCGCCGGCGGCGCTGATGGCTGATATCGTGCAGGGCTTCTATGTCACCGAGTTGATCGGGATGGGGGTGAATGGCGTCACGGGCGACTATAGCCGCGGTGCGTCGGGGTTCTGGATCGAGAACGGACAGATTGCCTTCCCGGTCAACGAGGTGACGATCGCTGGCAACCTGAACGCCATGTTCGGGGCGATGATTCCGGCCAACGACCTTGTCTTCCGTTATGGCACCAATGCGCCCACGCTGCGTATCGAGGGCATGACCATTGCGGGGGACTGAACACGCCGACCTTGGCCTGATTGTCACTGCGCTGCGCGAGGCGGGAGAGATCGCGCGTGCGGGCTTTGAAGGCGCGCCGCAGGTCTGGGAGAAGTCCAAGGGAAATCCTGTCACCGAAACCGACATCGCTGTCGACCGGCACCTGGCCAGCGTGCTCGGGGCGGCGCGGCCGGACTATGGGTGGCTGTCGGAAGAGACCACGGACCAACCCGAACGCCTGTCGCGGCGGCGGCTGTTCATCGTCGATCCCATTGACGGGACGCTGGCCTTCATCAAGCGCAAGCCGGAATTCGTGATCTGCGTGGCTGTGGTCGAGGACGGCGTTCCGGTCGCAAGCGGGGTCTTCAACCCCATCACAGACGAGATGTACACCGCCAGCATAGGAGACGGTTCGTTCCTTAATGGCAATCGTCTTGCCGTGAGTACTCGCAACACCCTGCCCGGTTGTCGCATGCTGGTTGCCCGCGACGTGATCGAGCACAAGGCCTGGCCCGAACCCTGGCCTGCCATGGACGTTGGAAAGCGTGCCTCGATTGCCTATCGCATGGCCCTGGTGGCCAGCGGCCAGTACGATTGCATGATGGCGCTTTCCACCAAGCAGGAGTGGGATACGGCCGCAGCAACGCTGGTGGTGCAGGAGGCGGGTGGTCTTGTCACCTCGCATGCGGGCGAGGAGCTTTTGTATAATCAATCGCAACCGTTGCATCGTAGTATCGTCTGTGCAGGGCCCGTCCTGCACAAGGCAATCATGGCGCGTACGGACAAGATCAAACTGCCCTAGGAACACGAGCACACGCATGGCAAAGCAATTGCTGCACCTGGTATTCGGCGGCGAGCTGACCGACCTGTCGAAGGTCGAGTTCCGGGATCTCGAGAAGATCCATTTCGTCGGCCTCTATCCGAACTTCGCCAAGGCCCGTGAGGCCTGGAAGGCGGCTGCGCAGGCGACTGTCGACAACGCGCATATGCGCTACTTCGTGGTCCACCTGCACAAGATGCTGCAGCCGGAGCTCGAGGCTGGCGAGACGCTCTCGGCCAAGCCCAAGCCCGCTCGTTCTGCATCCTTTGCCCGGCCAAAGGCTGGAAAGACCGGCAAAGCTGCCCCTTCCAGGGCACGCAAGTAACCCTTCGAGTCAAGTGGCTGTGGTTAACGGGACTGGCGCGTGTTAGCGTCGGCGTCCATATCACATTGTCTGTGCCGTAGTATAACCCGAGCCGCATGACCAACGCATCGGAAGTCCCGCCGCGCAAGCCTTCCCTGGATACAAGACCGCTCCTGCGGCTTGCTGCCGAGTTCGTGCGCCCCTATGCCCGCACTGCCTTGCTGCTTCTACTGCTGATGGCGCTGGAGGCCAGCCTGACGGCCGGCATGGCGTGGTATCTTGAGGCGGTCGTCAACACGCTGTTCACGCCGTCCCGCGAGGCGGGCATGCTACTGGTCGTGCCAGCGGTGCTGCTGGGTATCATGACGCTCAAGGCAGGCATCTCCTATACGAGCAATGTCGCACTGGCGCGTGTCGGGCAGAGTGTCATCAACGACCTGCAGCGCGCCATGTTCCGAAAGATCACCCGGTTTGACCTGGCACAACTGAATGCCATGCACTCGGGACAGTTTGCCTCGCGCTTCCTGAACGACGCGCTGCTGGTTCGCGAAAGCGTGACCCGTTCCATGCAGGGCCTTGTGCGCGACGTCCTGACAATCGTGGGACTTGGCGTCGTCATGTTCATCCAGGACTGGCCGCTGGCCCTGGTGCTGTGCAGCGTGTTGCCATTGACGGCCCTGTTCACGCTGAACCTCGGGTCCAAGACCAACAAGGCGGCTGCGAAGAGCATGGCGTCCACTGGCGATCTTGCGACGCTTTTGTCCGAGACGCTGGACGGCAAGCGCGTGATCAAAGCCTATCGCATGGAAGACCATGCCGAGGCGCGGGCGGACCACATCGTGACGGAGCGCATGAAGTTCCTTATGAAGGGGGCGAATGCCAGAGCGGCAGCCACACCCTCGGCGGAAGTGCTGGCCGGCATCGGGATTGCGGCAGTGATCGCCTATGCAGCCCATCGCGGCATGGATATCGCCAGCTTCACTTCGTTCATGGCGGCCATGATGCTGTCCTACCAGTCCATTCGTTCGCTCTCGAACCTCTATACGGCGCTAAGCGAGGGTTCGGCTGCGGCGGCGCGCACCTTTGCGCTGCTGGATACGCCCAGCATCATCCACGACGCGGGGAATGAACCCTTGCGTCTGGCTGCTGGGCCGCGACGCGCACATGTGGTTTTCCGCAATGTCAGCTTCGACTATTCGGGCACGGGCGCGCAGGCGCTGGATGGTGCGAGTTTCCAGATCCCGGCGGGCAAGACAGTTGCCCTTGTCGGGCCGTCGGGTGCTGGCAAGAGCACGGTGTTGAACCTGATCCCGCGCTTTTATGATGTGACAGGGGGCGTCATCGAGATCGATGGCCAGGACATCAAAACGGTGAGCCTTGCCTCGCTTCGCGATTCCATCGCGCTTGTCACGCAGGAACCCTTCCTGTTCGACGAGTCCATCGCAGACAACATCCTGTGCGGGCGACCGGGCGCATCCATGGCCGAGGTCGAGACTGCGGCGCGTGCGGCGGCTGCGCATGACTTCATCATGGCCTTGCCGGAAGGCTATGCGACCAAGGTCGGCGAAGCGGGCGTGCGGCTGTCCGGCGGACAGCGCCAGCGCATCGCCATTGCGCGCGCGATCCTCAAGGATGCACCCATCCTGCTGCTGGATGAGGCGACATCCTCTCTGGACAGCGAGAGCGAAAAGGAGGTGCAGGCTGCACTCAATCGCCTGATGACCAACCGGACGACGCTTGTCATCGCGCATCGGCTTTCCACCATCGCAGATGCCGACCGCATCGTCGTGATGGAGGGGGGACGTGTCAGCGAACAGGGGACGCATGGCGAACTTCTTGCGCGCAGCGGGACCTATGCGCGCCTCTACCGGACGCAGTTCGCCGAGGCGCGTCCGCAGGTGGCGGAATAGGCCATGCTGAAGGCGTGGTGGCGACGGTTCCGGAAGTCTGATGGCCTGAGAAACGTGGCATGCCGGCTGATCGCGCTCTATATCCGCCTGGTGTGGGTGACGGGGCGCTGGGAGGTCCGGAATGGTGGCCTCGCAGAAAGACTGTGGCAGGAGCAAACGCCCTTCATCCTGGCCTTCTGGCATGGGCGCATGCTGATCCTGCCCGGCATGTGGCCCCGCCGTTCGCCCATGCACATGCTGATCTCGATGCATCGTGACGGTGAGATCATTGCACGTGCCATCGGCTATTTCGGCATCGGAACGGTGCGGGGATCTGCTGCGAAGCCTGGCTCGAACAAGGACAAGGGTGGTGCTGCAGCCCTGCGCGGCATGCTGAAGGCGCTGAAGGGGCGTGAATTTGTGGGCATCACGCCGGACGGGCCGCGCGGACCGCGCATGCGCGCGAGCGAGGGCATTGTCACGGTGGCACGGGTTTCGGGCGTGCCGATCCTTCCCTGCAGCTTCAGTTGCCGTCACCGTGTCGTGCTGAACACCTGGGACCGCTTCGTCGTGCCCCTGCCCTTCACGCGCGGTGTGATTGTCTGGGGCGACCCTATCGACGTTGCGCGGGACATTGATGCAACTGGCCTCGAGCAGGCACGGCTACACGTGGAAGATGCGCTGACAGCTGTCACCCACGAAGCCGATGACGCCATGGGGGTTGCCCCGGTCGAGCCTGATGCCGCGAGGGTTGCTGCATGAGCGCGGCCGAGCGTCCGTCCCGGCTGCTGTCGGCCTATCGGGCTGCGACCGGCTTCGCCGAACCCCTGGCCAATACCCTGCTGCAGCGTCGGCTTGCCCGCGGCAAGGAAGATGCCGACCGTCTGCCGGAGCGGCTCGGGCGCCCTGGGCGCGTGCGGCCAAAAGTTGCGATCATCTGGATCCATGCGGCCAGCGTGGGGGAATCCGTTTCCATCCTGCCGGTGATTCGGGAGATTTCGCGGCTCAGGCCGGATGCCTGCGTTCTTGTGACAACCGGGACCGTCACATCCAGCCGCCTGATGTGCGAGCGGTTGCCTGAAAATGCGTTCCACCAATTCGTGCCCGTCGATACACCGGGCGCCGTTCGCGCCTTTCTTGACTACTGGAAGCCAAGCCTTGCGCTGTGGGTGGAGTCCGAACTCTGGCCCAACATGCTGCATGAGACGCGTCAGCGGCAAATTCCCCTGGTGCTGATCAATGCGCGCATGTCGGACAAGTCCTTCCGTGGCTGGATGCGGGCGCCCCTCATGGCGCGGGAGATGCTGGGCGCGTTCGACCTCTGCCTTGCCCAGGATGAAAGTGTTGCCGGGAAACTGACTGCGCTGGGTGCGCGGCGGGTCGAGACACCGGGGAACCTCAAGCTTGTCGGTGATCCGCTACCCTTCGATGCTCATGTGCTGGGTGGGCTGCGGGCCGCGATCGGCGATCGTCCCTGCTGGCTGCTGGCTTCGAGCCATGATGGTGAGGAGCAGCTTGCCGCTTTCACGCATCGCGACCTTGTGCGGCGCATTCCGGGCCTTCTGACGCTGATGGTGCCGCGCCACCCGCAGCGCGGCCAGCAGGTGGCGCAGTCGCTTGCCCCCCTTTTTCGTGTCGCTGTCCGTTCGGCTGGCGAGACGATTGCCGCCGATACCGAAATCTATGTTGCAGATACGATTGGAGAGCTTGGGGTGTTCTACAGGCTGGCCCCGCTTGCGGTCATCGGTGGCAGTTTCGTGTCCCATGGCGGACAGAACCCGCTGGAGCCAGCACGGCTTGGCGTTGCGGTCCTGAGCGGTCCGCATATAGGGAATTTCCGCGATATTTACCGCATTCTGGTCGAAGCCGGGGGTGCGGAAGTGCTGGCGTCGAATGATCAGCTCACGCAGAGGGCTGGAGAACTTCTGCTCGACGAACTAGAACTCTCGCGACGCGGGCAGGCGGCCGCGCGGGCCGCGGGGACCAAAGAGCCACTCACGCGGACCATGGACCTGCTCGAGCCCTATCTGAGGACGCTGCATGCGACTGCCGACGCCTGAGTTCTGGTACTCGGACCCCAACGAAACGGTGGCCTTCGTGCTGCGTCCGCTGGGCTGGCTCTATGCGATGGTTGGGCGGGTCAGGCGCGCGCTGGCTTCACCGTTCCGGGCGCAGGTTCCCGTCATATGCGTGGGCAACCTTACGGCTGGCGGAACCGGCAAGACGCCGCTTGCCCTGGCCATCGGCGAGAAGCTTGCCGCGCGCGGACTTAAGGTCGCCTACCTTTCGCGCGGGTACGGAGCACACGTGCCGGGCGCCATGGTCGTGGATGCGCGGCAGGACACGGCCAGCGACGTTGGCGACGAACCCCTTCTGCTGGCCCGCCATGCGATGACCATCGTGTCGCCCGATCGTCCCGCAGGGGTGCGCCTTGCCGTATCGCGCGGTGCAGAGGTTATCGTGATGGACGACGGTTTCCAGAACCCGTCTCTGGCAAAGGACCTGAGCTTTGTGGTGGTGGATTCGCTCAAGGGCTTCGGCAATGGCTGCGTCATTCCAGCGGGCCCCCTGCGTGAGCCGGTTGAAGAGGGATTGCAGCGCGCCACGGCGCTGGTGCTGATGGGCCGGGGGAATGCTGCCGTCCCCGATACAAAGCCTGTACTGCGCGCCGAGCTCGTGCCGCTTGAGGGCGAGGCTGCGCGCCTTGCGGGCAAGCCGGTCGTTGCCTTCGCAGGTATCGGTCAGCCTCAGAAATTCTTTGATACGCTTGAGGCCTGCGGTGCGCGGGTCAAGGCGATGAAGGGCTTTGCAGACCACCATGTGTTTTCGGACCTCGACATCGAGGGCTTGAGAAACACAGCAAGACTGCAGAATGCCACGCTGATCACCACCGAGAAGGACTGGATGCGCCTGCCGGCCGCCGTCCGCGCCGAGGTCGATGTGCTCAGGGTCTCTGTGCGCCTCGACGATGCCTCCGATACACTTCTTGACCAGTTCATCACCACATGTCTGAAGACCTTCAACCCGCCCGCTCGGGCCGGGGACTGAAAGACGGCGACAAGCGCCGCCCGTCGCCTGGAATGATGGTGATCTATGCCCTGGAATACGGGCTGTTCGCCGGCATCATGGCGTTGTTCCGCGCGCTGGGTCTCAGACGCGCGTCGGATCTGGGCGGATGGATCGCGCGCACTGTGGGTCCGCGCATTCCTGTGACACGCCGTGCCCGCCGGAACATGGCCGCTGCCATTCCGGAAATCAGCGCCGAGATGCGGGAAATGCATATTCGCGACATGTGGGACAATCTGGGGCGAACCTTCGCGGAGTACGCGTTCCTTGGGCAGTTCTCGGCGAATGGACCTGATGCACGCATCGACCTTCAAGGACGCGAGAACGCGCGCGTTGCGATCGCCAAGGGGCATGGAGGCCTCTTCGTGTCGGGGCACTGCGGGAACTGGGAATTGATGCCGCCCTGTATCCGCGACCTTGGACTGACGGGAACGCTGGTCTACCGACCGCCCAACAATCCCTTCGTCGATGCGTGGATCGCGCGGCAACGGCGCCTTGGCCTGCCAACGCTGGCTGCGAAGGGGGGAGAAGGTGCACGGGCGATCATCAAGACGCTGAAGCAGGGTGGTTTCCTTGCCATGCTGGTTGACCAGAAAATGAATGATGGCATCCCGGTACCTTTCTTCGGGCGCATGGCCATGACGCCTGTGGGCGCCCCCAGCCTGTCGCTTCGCCACGACGCACCCATTGTTCCGGCGTGGTGCGAGCGCCTTCCGGGACAACGCTTTCGCGTGACGATCTACCCCGAGATCCCGCGCCCCAACACGGGTGACAGGGAGCGGGATGTCTACGAGCTGGCGCTGGCGCTGAACCGTTTCCTCGAGGACCGCATCCGCGAGAACCCGATGAACTGGCTGTGGTTGCACAGCCGTTGGCCCAAGGGTCAGGCCGCGGGCAATACCAGTGAAGGATCCAGCCGGACCTGAAACCAGTTGAGGCGCAGGCACAAATGCGGGCCGGTTGCCCTGCCTGTCATGCCGATCGCGCCTATGACATCGCCTTGCCTGACCTGGTCGCCTGGCTTCACGTCGATGCGCGACATATGCAGGTAGCTAGAGGAGACGCCGTGGCCGTGGTCGAGGATCACGGTTCCACCCGTGTAATAGAGATCGGGTTCGGCGAGGGCCACCACAGCGCCAACAGGCGCCATGATCGGCGTTCCTTCGCCGGCTGCGATGTCCAGACCGAAATGTGGCTGCCGCGGGACGCCGTTCAAAATGCGCTGGCTGCCATAGACGCCTGTCAGGGGGCCTTTGACTGGCCAGAGGAATTCGTCGGCAAAGGTGCTGGATTGCGTGTCGCGGGCACGCGCTGCAGCAACCCGTGCGTTCTCCTGCGCGATGCGATCGAGAACGTCCTTGGGCGGATCCACGTATTTTCCCGGCAGGCCGTTGATGCGCTGGACCTTGTATTCGCGCGGTATCGGCGACAGGTGATGTACCTGGCTCTCGCCACCTTTCGGGCGTATCGAGAGCAGGCTTGTGTCCTTGCGGTCCCAGGCAAGGCCGAACGCAAAGTGTCCCTCCGGGGACACCCTGACGGGTGTTCCGTCAAGTGTGACGGTGGCCGAAGGATCGGTGCTTCCGCGCAATAGCGCGCCTTGCGTGATGCGTCCGCGCAGGACACTGCCTGCCTGCACGGGGCCTGCCTGCACCGGGCTTGCCTGAACTGGAGCGAGACCTGCGAGGACTGCAGACAATCCCGCGGCGGCCTTGAGTGTCGTGCGGCGGCTGAGCATCAGCGCTCTCCTGCCGTGGTGCTGGCTGCGCGCAGCTCGTTGAAGCGAACGAAGGCGGCGTGCGCATCGGCGTAGGCTTCCTGCAGGTCGACATTCCAGTAGCGCAGATCCTCGAGCTGGATGCGGGCCCGTGTGACTGCACATGTCACATAAGCGCCCGGCGCCAGGATCTTGTAGTCACCATCGAGATACCGGATCACGGCTTCACCCTGCATTGCTCGCTCCATCATGGTCCTGTCGAAGTGAAGGTTAGCAAATCCGCGCCTGCGCGCCTAGAAGAGGTCACCTTGGCCGCGCGGCGTTGTCTTGCCCTTCGATCGTGGCGGATTTGCGGTGCCGCCCGAGGCAACGGCCCCGATGCTACCATCCGAAAAGGTGATTTGAAGATGATCACCTGCGCTGACCTGACCCTGGCTCGTCACCAGTTCGCGATCCTTGAGCGTCACGATGGCAAAGCCCCGGGCCAGTGTTGCCCGATGGCTGAGGGCTTCGAGTATTGCCGTCTTTGCCTTCAGGCGCTGATCCAGTGACTCGTGGCTTCGCCCGACCGCCAGCTGCGCCCGATGGAGCAGATCCGTCAGGCGCGCGGCCAGATGCTGACCCTGACGCCGGATTGGTTCCGGGGACAGCCTCGAGCCTGCGCGCTCGAAGCGTGTGCGCTGGCGCTGGACCATCAGCGACAAGGCTCCACCAAGGGCGGAGGATGCAAGGTCGAGGCGCTGACGGGGCAACTCCAGAACACGGGTCGCACGCGGCAATCCACGGCCGATGTCGGTCAGGCGCTGGCGCGTTGTTGAAAGCGTCCGCAGGAGGCCGCCCTGGTTGCGGGACGAGAGTTCGGCCACCTGACGCACAAGATCGGCGCGAACGGGAACGGCCATCTCTGCTGCGGCTGTCGGCGTGGGCGCGCGCTTGTCAGATGCAAAATCGATGAGTGTGGTGTCGGTCTCGTGGCCTACGGCCGAGATCAGGGGGATCTTGCTTTCGGCTGCCGCCCGGACGACGACCTCCTCGTTGAAGGGCCAGAGGTCTTCAATCGAGCCGCCGCCACGGGCTACGATGATGACATCGGGTCGTGGAACCGGGCCCTGTGCCGGCAACGCGTTGAAGCCTGCGATGGCGGCACTGATCTCGCCGGCCGCTTTCTCGCCCTGGACTGCGACGGGCCAGACAATGACACGACGCGGGAAGCGTTCGCCCAGCCGATGAAGGATGTCCCTGATCACTGCGCCCGTCGGGGACGTCACGACGCCGATGACTTGCGGGATGTAGGGGATCGGTTTCTTGCGGACCTCATCGAACAGGCCTTCGGCCGACAACTTGCGCCGTCTCTCCTCGAGCAACTGCATGAGCGCACCAATGCCAGCAGGCTCGATGTGCTCGATGACGATCTGGTAAGAGGACTTGCCGGCGTAGGTCGTGATCTTCCCGGTGGCGATGACTTCGAGACCCTCGCTCAGCTTGGCGCGAACCTTTGAAAAGGCGCCGCGGAAGCAGACCGCGTCGATCTTCGTATCGTTTTCCTTCAGCGTGAAGTAGGCGTGACCTGAGGCGTGTGCCCCCTTGAAGCCCGAGACCTCACCACGCAGGCGCACCAGTCCGAATTCACGCTCGACCGTGCGCTTGAGTGCCGAGGACACCTCGCTGACCGTGTATTCGGGGATGTTGGCTTTCGGGCCTGTCCCGGATTGCGGATCGAAGTCCAATTCCATTTCGCTTGCCATGGCCCCATGTTACAAGCCTGCTGACGTATGAGCGAGACAGAATCGGGCGGATTGCGTATGAAAATTCTGGTCATTGGATCGGGCGGTCGGGAGCATGCGCTTTGCTGGGCCATTGCGGCCTCGCCGCTGACGACTGCCGTTTATTGTGCTCCGGGAAACGCCGGCATTGCGCAAGTGGCAACCTGTGTTGCCATCGACGTTATGGATTTCGATGGACTGATCCGCTTCTCGCGAGAGACCTCAATCGACTTCGTGGTGATCGGGCCCGACAATCCGATTGCAGAGGGTCTTGCGGACCGGCTTGAGCGCGAGGGCATTCGTCATTTCGGTCCCAGCCGTGCTGCGTCGGAGCTGGAGTGGTCGAAGGGCTTCACGAAGGATTTCTGCCAGGCCGAGGGTATCCCAACGGCCAGCTATCGACGCTTCTCGAACGCTGATGAGGCCAAGGCCTATGCAGCCGATCATTCCCTGCCTGTCGTGATCAAGGCTGACGGGCTTGCGCTGGGCAAGGGCGTGATCATTGCCACGACGCGCGCGGAGGCCGCGGCAGCCATCGACTCCATGTTTGCGGGCGCATTCGGCACTTCGGGCCGGAGCATCGTGATAGAGGCTTTCCTCGAGGGCGAGGAGGCCAGCTTCTTCGTGCTCACGGATGGCGTGCATATCCTGCCCTTCGGCGCAGCACAGGATCACAAGCGCGTTGGCGACGGCGACGTGGGACCGAACACCGGCGGCATGGGCGCCTATTCACCAGCACCGGTGTTCTCGGCCGAAGTCGAAAGCGCTGTCATCACGCAGATCATCGAGCCCACGGTTCGCGGGATGCGCGCGCGTGGCCGTGCATTCAAGGGCGTACTGTTTGCTGGTCTGATGATTACGCCAGACGGGCCAAAGCTGATCGAATACAATGCGCGCTTCGGCGATCCGGAATGCCAGGTGCTGCTGATGCGTCTCAAGTCGGACCTGTTGCCCGTCTTGCTGGCCTGTGCAGACGGCGTGCTCGATACTGTCGATGCCCGCTTCCACGACGAGGCCGCGTTGACCGTCGTTCTTGCAGCCGATGGTTATCCGGAGGCGCCGAAGAAGGGTTCGGTCATCCGGGGGCTTGAACGGGCTTCGCAGGTGCCGGGGGTGCAGATCTTCCACGCCGGCACCAAGCTGCAGGATGGCCAACTTGTCGCCAATGGCGGGCGCGTACTGAATGTCACCGCCCGTGCACGGACGGTGGGCGAGGCCCAGAGGCTCGCCTATGAGGCCGTCGGACTGATTGACTGGCCGGGCGGGTTCTGCCGCAAGGACATTGGCTGGCGGGCCATCGCCCGGGGGCCCGCATAAAGGCGCTGTTCAAACGCGTCCTGGCCCCGCAATATATCCCATCAATTCATTCATGGAAACGCTTCCCGACATGGCCGAGATATCACGACAGGAACAGTTCAGCGGCACAAAGGATGTCGCGCCCCAGCACGCGCTCGATGCCGCGCGTCTCGAGGCCTATCTCAGCGCGCATGTCGAGGGCTTCAAGGGGCCCCTGACCATTCGCCAGTTCAAGGGTGGCCAGTCGAATCCGACCTACCAGCTGATCACGCCCGGCGCCAAATATGTGCTGCGGCGCAAGCCGCCAGGCAAGCTGTTGCCATCGGCGCATGCCGTCGATCGCGAGTTCAGGATCATCAGTGCGCTGCATCCCACCGGCTTCCCCGTGCCACGGCCATATGTTTTGTGCACGGATGAGAGCGTCGTTGGAACGATGTTCTACGTGATGGAGTGCGTCGAAGGGCGCGTCCTGTGGGAGCCGCAGCTTCCGGGCATGGACCCCAAGCAGCGTCATGCGATCTACGATGCCATGAATGAGACGCTGGCACGCCTGCACCAGACGGATTTCCAAAAACTGGGCCTCGAGGACTTTGGCAAGCCGGGGAATTATTTTTCGCGCCAGATCTCGCGCTGGGGCAAGCAGTATGTCGCCTCCGAGACCGAGAGCATCGCCGAGATGAACAAGCTGATGGAGTGGTTGCCCCAGCACATCCCGGCCGGCGAACGCAATTCAATCGTTCATGGCGACTATCGACTGGACAACATGGTCCTGCATCCGACCGAGCCACGCGTGCTTGCAGTGCTTGACTGGGAGATCTCGACCATCGGCGATCCGCTTGCTGACTTCACTTATCACATCATGCAATGGCGCATGCCCGCAGGCGGAACCGGGGGCGGCACTGGAAGCCTTGTCGGCGCAGACTTGAAAGCGCTGGGCATCCCGCTTGAGGAAGACTATGTGGCGCTCTATTGCAGACGGACGGGTCGCAGCGGCATCGACAACCTGGACTTCTACTTTGCCTATAATTTCTTCCGGCTGGGCTGCATCCTCCAGGGCATCATTGGTCGTGTTCGTGACGGCACGGCGGCCAGTGCGCATGCGGAGACCATGGCTGCTGCCGTGCGGCCCCTGGCGGAGCTTGGCTGGCAGTATGCCCGCCGGGCGGGGGCTGAGGGATGAACAGGCTTTTTGCGATCGTTCTGACACTGGCCTGCGCCGTATGGCCTGCCACTGCCGACACGAAGCTGATCTATGCAGGGACGCTGATCGCCATCCCCGGCGAAGACCCCTTGAAAGAGCAGACTGTTGTCGTGAAGCAAGGACGCATCGTGCGCATTGCTCCGGGCTTCGAGCGCCCACCGGCTGGCGCCAGCGTAATCGATCTGCGCAACCACTTCGTCCTACCGGGCCTGATCGATAGCCATGTCCACCTGCTCAGCGAGCTTGGACCGAAATCGAAGTTGCAGCAGGTGGAAGACAACGAGTCCTTCGTCTCGTTGCGAGGGGCGAGCCATGCGCTGCGGACACTGCGTGCGGGCTTTACCACGGTGCGCGACCTGGGCCAGCGCTCGCCGGCGATCTTCTCGCTGCGACGGGCCATCAACGAGGGGCTGATCGCGGGTCCGCGCTTGGTCATCGCAGGCTCGACGCTTTCGCCAACCGGCGGGCATGCACAAACCTATGGCTATCGCGACGAGATCAACCACATGTTCGCATCGAGTGGCCAATGCGATGGCGCAGAGGACTGCCGCCGTGCTGTTCGATTGCAGGTTGCCCGCGGCGCTGACGTCATCAAGCTTGTGGCGACGGGCGGCGTTTTGTCCGACATCAAGGCAGGTGTCGACCAACAGTTTTCGGATGATGAACTAAAGTCGATCGTCGAGACTGCGCACAAGCTGGGCCGAAAGGTTGCCGCCCACGCACACGGGTCGGATGGCCTCAACGCGGCCCTGAGAGCAGGCGTGGATTCGATCGAGCACGGGTCCTACCTGGACAGCACCTCGATTGCACTGTTCCGCCGTTCAGGCGCCTGGCTCGTGCCAACCGTTCTGGCCGGCGTCACCGCTGCCGAGTATGCCAAGACGGGTAACTTCATGTCCGAGGCCCAGAAGGCGAAAGCACTACAGGTTGGACCGCAAATCCAGGATGCGTTGCGCCGTGCCCATCAGGGTGGCGTCAAGATTGCCTTTGGTACCGACGCCGGGGTGTCGCCGCATGGCCAGAATGCGCGAGAATTCTCGCTCATGGTCGGCGCAGGGATGAGCGCCGAGGAGGCTCTGCGTTCTGCCACCGTTTCAGCAGCGGAGTTGCTGGGGTTGCAAGGCTCCATTGGCACGCTCGAGGCTGGAAAGGCTGCTGATATCATTGCAGTCTCGGAGGATCCGCGGCGGAACATCAAGACGATGGAGAATGTCCGCTTCGTCATGCGTAACGGACAGGTCTACGTGTCCCGATGAGCTTCGAACCCGGTCCTGTTCGCGCCGCCCACAGGTTTGACCAGGAAGCGCTTGCAGCCTACCTGCACCGCGAGGCCGGACTTCCCGAAAGAGGCCTTGTGGTGGAACAGTTTGGCGGAGGCCAGTCGAACCCCACATTTCTGCTCAGATCGGGAGACAATCGTTTTGTCCTGCGTAAGAAGCCACCCGGCAAACTGCTAAAGAGCGCGCATCAGGTGGACCGTGAGTATCGTGTCATGCGTGCCCTGGCGCAGAGCGACGTGCCGGTGCCGCGCATGATCGCCCTGTGCCAGGACGATACTGTGATCGGCACCGCGTTCTACGTGATGGAGTATCTCGAGGGTCGCATCTTTCGGGATCCGCAGATGCCCGCATCAACGCCGGCGGAACGGGCTGCGGTCTATGACAGCATGAACGGTGTGCTGGCTCGTCTGCACAAGGTCGATTTTGCTGCCATCGGCCTTGGTGATTTCGGGAGGCCTGGAAACTATTTCGAGCGACAGATCCTTCGCTTCACCGACCAATATCGCGCTGCGCAGACGGACCAGATTCAGGAAATGGAAGACCTGATCGCGTGGCTGCCACAGAATATTCCTGTCGAGGACAGCGTCTCGATTGCGCATGGCGACTATCGGCTGGAGAACACGATCTTCCATCCGGCAGAGCCTCGCATGATTGCCGTCCTCGACTGGGAGCTTTCAACGATCGGGCACCCGCTGGCCGACCTTGCCTATAATTGCCTAGGCTATCACTATATCAACCCGCGTCAGGGAGGACTTGTGGGCATTGACCACGAGGCAACTGGCATCCCGCGAGAGGATGACTATATCGCTCGTTATTGCGCGCGAACGGGTCGTGGCCCCATCGAGCGCTGGCCGTTCTATGTCAGCTTCTCACTGTTCCGGTTGGCGTCGATCTCGCAGGGTGTTTACAAGCGCGGGCTTGATGGAAACGCCAGTTCTGAGACTGCCGTGCAGTTCGGGAATACCTGCCAGCTGTTGGCGCAGAATGCCTGGCGGCTGGCGCAACAGGTCCGCTGATTTTCCTCCCCTGCCTAACGCCGGGTAAACGCGCGGGATCCCGTGCAGGATCGGCTGCGCTTTTTCCTCGAATTTCCGCTCGTGTAACACAGCGACGGGTCAATTGTGTCAACCCGTTCTTACGTGATCGGCTCGTACGATGCCGACGTCTGGAAGTCCACTTTCGATAGTCATCTTCATGGCTTACGTCAAACATTCGCCATCCGGCCGCAGACTTACGAAGGCCAGAGGCGCAATGCCCTCTTCGCCCTTCGGCCGCGATGCGCATTTCGCTCTGGCGGAACGCGCAGCCCATATCGGCTACTGGCGGCAAGAGATCGGTCCCTTTCCGCCATTCTGGTCACCCGGCTTCTTCGCCCTGATGGGTCTTGATCCATCGACAACGACACCGTCCACTGCCTATCTGATGGAGCGCATTCATCCAGACGACAGGCAAATCGTGCGCACTTGCCTGGCAGAGGCGGAGGCCACCGGACAACCTTTTCAGTTCCGTGTTCGATCGTGGTTCCAGTTCGGACCGCAGCGCATCTTCGATACACATGGCGAGGTCGAGACCGGGCCCGATGGTCGCTGCACTGCCCTTCTAGGGGTGATCCGCGAGGTGACTAGCGAAGTCGAGGCCCAGCGACAACTGAAGGAGTCCGAAGCCACCTATCGCCTCATCATGGAAGAGGCGACGGATATGATTACCCGGCATGACAGTGCGGGTGCGGCAACCTATGTCTCGCCTGCCGTGAAGCAGATCCTCGGATACGAACCGCAGGACGTCATCGGGCAGCGGTCAATCGATTTCGCTCACCCGGAGGACATCTCTGAAATCATTGCGGTGTCGCAGGAGGCGCAGCTCACAGGCTCGATGGCGACGTTTGAACATCGGCGACGTCACCGGGATGGGCACTATGTGTGGCTTGAATCCCGCGTGCGCTTCCTGGTCAATGCAGACACCGGGCTGCCCGAGGGCGCCATTGCCATCAGCCGAGAGATTGGCAGACGCAAGGAGTTCGAGCAGGAACTTCTCGCGGCTCGCGAGCGCGCCGAACACGCGAACCAGACAAAGTCCCGCTTCCTGGCCAACATGAGCCATGAGTTGCGGACCCCGCTCAATGCCATCATCGGCTTCTCGGATATCATGGTCCGTGAGATGTTCGGACCGATCGGAAATGAGCGGTACGCGGAATATGTTCGTCTCGTGAATGATTCCGGTGCACTTCTGCTGGACCTGATCAATGACGTGCTGGACATGTCGCGCATAGAGGCGGGCAAGTACAGGCTGAACGTCGAGCGGCTGGACATGCGCGAACCGATCGACGCGGTCGTCCAGATGCTCTCGAACAGGGCGACCGAGAAACGCCTGACCATCGAGACTGCGCTGCCACCGGTCGGGCTTCATGCCGTCGCTGATCGCCGCGTACTCATGCAGGTTCTGCTGAACCTTCTTTCGAATGCGATCAAGTTCACGATGCCAGATGGACGGATCGAGATCGGCGCTGCCAAAGACAACGAGGACGTTCGCCTCTGGGTATCGGACACGGGCATTGGCATTCCGAAGGAGTTTCTGTCACGTGTCGCGCAGCCGTTCGAACAGGCGTCGGGTGAAATGGCTCGTTCGCATGGTGGCTCGGGCCTGGGCCTTGCGCTTGTCAAGTCACTGGTGGCCCTGCATGGCGGCACGTTCTCGATTTCCAGCGCGTTGGGCGAAGGTACCTGCGTGACAGTAACCTTGCCTCTTGAGGCCAATGCAAAAGGGACCAGCCAGGCTGATCGCCCGACTGGTCCCTGCTAGAGCCGAAGTCCGCCCTGCTGCAGGCCCTACTCTGCGGCGTCCAAGCGCATCTTGTTCGAGTACTTGCCGAACTCAAGCCGCGCGATCGTGCGGTTGTGCACTTCGTCGGGACCATCGGCGAGGCGCAGCGTGCGCTGGCTGGCGTAGAGACGGGCGAGCCCTGAGTCCGTGGTCACGCCGGCACCACCCCAGGCCTGGATGGCATCGTCGATGACCTGGAGGGCCATGCGGGGGCCTGCGACCTTGATCATGGCGATCTCGGTGCGGGCGACCTTGTTGCCCACCTTGTCCATCATGTCGGCGGCCTTGAGCGTGAGCAGGCGGCACATGTCGATGCTGATGCGGGCCTCGGCGACGCGTTGTTCCCAGACCGAATGCTCTGAGATGCGCTTGCCAAAGGCCTCGCGCGTCATCAGGCGGGTGCACATGAGTTCCAGCGCGCGCTCGGCGGCGCCAATGGACCGCATGCAGTGATGGATGCGGCCCGGTCCAAGGCGGCCCTGCGCGATTTCGAAGCCCCTGCCCTCGCCCAGGATCATGTTCTCGACGGGGACCTTCACGTTGTCGAAGACAATTTCGGCGTGACCGTGCGGGGCGTCGTCATATCCGAAGACCGGCAGCATGCGCTTGATGATCACGCCCGGTGTATTGGTTTCAACCAGAACCTGGGACTGCTGGCGATAGCGGTCGCCCTCGGGGTCGGTCTTGCCCATCACGATCATGATCTTGCAGCGCGGATCGCCGACGCCTGACGACCACCACTTGCGGCCGTTGATGACATAGTGATCGCCCTTGCGCTCGATGCGCGTGCGGATGTTGGTGGCGTCCGAGGATGCAACCTCGGGCTCGGTCATGATGAAGGCCGAGCGGATCTCGCCGGCGAGAAGCGGCTTCAGCCATTTGGCCTTGTGCTGCTCGCTGCCATAGCGCTCGAGCACTTCCATGTTGCCGGTGTCGGGAGCCGAACAGTTGAAAACTTCAGAGGCAAAGCCGACGCGGCCCATCATCTCGGCGAGAGGGGCGTATTCGAGGTTGGTCAGGCCGGCGCCGTGGCTGCTCTCGTTCAGGAACAGGTTCCACAGACCCTGCGCCTTTGCCTTGGCCTTGAGGTCTTCGACCACGGGCACGACGATCCAAGGGTTGCCCTTGGCGCGCGCATCGGCCATCTGCTGGTTATAGACTTCCTCTGCCGGATAGACGTGCTTGTCCATGAAGTCAGAGACCCGGCGGATCCACTCCTTCATGCGGGGCGTGTAATCGAAATCCATGATGCTGCTCCTCAATCGAATGGCGATGCGGGCAGACTAGCCCGGTCGGGCCTGCGCGGCTAGGACGCAAGTCAACGCCGAGCGCGGAAAAAATCCCGCAGAAGCGTGCTGGCAGCTGCGGCATGAGCGGCCTCGCCTTGAACAATCTCCGGCCTGTGGTGGCAGGTGGGCTGGCTGAAAAAGCGGGGCCCGTGCAATACAGCGCCGCCCTTCGGATCACTGGCAGCGAAGACAAGGCGTCCCACACGGGCCATGGCAATTGCTCCCGCACACATGGCGCAGGGCTCAAGGGTTACATACAGCGTGGTACCAACAAGGCGCTCGTTGCCCAGGCGACCGGCGGACTGGCGGATGACCTCGATCTCGGCATGGGCGGTCGGGTCGTGACGCTCGAGGATGCGGTTGCCGTCCACAGCCAGCACGGTCGCGCCGTCGGCGGCCACGAGAACTGCGCCAACCGGTACCTCCTGGCGTTCTGCGGCGCGTTGGGCCTCAGTTAACGCCATCTGGATGAAGTGGTCATCTTGCGTCATCATTTCCGTATGCCCCGCGCATGCGTCTGGTACAACCCCGAAGATGAACACCGAGACCGAGACCGATACTGATGGTGAACGGATTGCCAAGGCGCTGGCCCGCGCAGGGATCTGCTCGCGTCGGGACGCCGAGCGACTGATCGCGGAGGGGCGCGTCAGCGTCAATGGCAAGGTGCTGGACACGCCTGCGGTCAAGGTGGTCGCGTCCGACCGGATCATGGTCGATGGCAAGCCGGTCCGCAGCGCAGAGCGCACGCGGCTCTGGCGTTACCACAAGCCGCGCGGTCTTGTGACCAGCCACAAGGATGAGAAAGGCCGTCCGACGGTGTTTGAGCACCTTCCGACAGGCATGCCACGGGTGATTTCGGTTGGGCGGCTGGACTTCAATTCCGAGGGGCTGCTTCTTCTGACCAATGACGGCGCGCTGGCCCGCAAGCTGGAATTGCCTTCGAATGGCTGGATCCGGCGCTACCGGGTGCGCGTCTTCGGAAGGCTCGAGCAGGCAGACCTTGACCGGCTCAAAAAAGGGGTGACGATCGATGGCGTTTCCTATGGACCCGTCGAGGCTGCGCTGGATCGGCAACAGGGTGGAAATGCATGGGCCACCGTGTCCCTGAAGGAGGGCAAGAACCGCGAGGTACGCCGCCTCATGGAGTTCATCGGCGTCAAGGTGAATCGCCTCATCCGTGTTTCGTTCGGACCGTTTCACCTGGGCCTTCTGAAGGAGGGTGCGGTTGATGAAGTGCCGTTCAAGACGCTGAAGGAGCAGCTTGGCGTGTCCGGAACCGAACCCAAGGGTTAGTGCCGTGCGCATCATTGCCGGAAAATTGAGGGGCCTGTCGCTTGCGACGCCAAAGGATGACCGGATCCGGCCGACGTCCGATCGTGTGCGCGAGGCCCTGTTCAACGTGCTCGCGCATAATGATTTCGGCGTCGGGTTCCGCCTGCAGGATGCGCGCGTTCTTGACCTGTTTGCAGGCACTGGGGCACTGGGCCTCGAGGCGCTTTCGCGGGGTGCCGCCTTCGTCATGTTCGTCGATGATCACTTCGAGAGCCGTGGACTGATCCGACGCAATGTAGAGGCAGGCCATGCCACGGGCGCGAGCAAGATCTGGCGCCGCGATGCGGCGGCGCTTGGAGAGATGCCCGCAAATGCAAACGGGCCATTCGACCTTGTGTTTATCGACCCACCCTACCGGCAGGGGCTTGCGGAGCGCGCGCTTGCAGGCCTCGTCCAGGGACGGTGGCTGCGCCCCAAGTGCCTTCTCATCGTCGAGACAGCCGCGGATGAGAAACTGGCTCCGCCTGCACCGCTTTCACTTGCGGACGAGCGCGCCTATGGCGACACACTCGTCCGGTTCATGGTGCAAGGGCACGAGGATCCGGTCAGCGGATCCACGCCCTTGGGCTAGTGCCCGTCCTTGCCCAGCAATAGATACGAGTCTTCGTAGAAGGTGCCCTCCCACGTCTGACGCGGCGTCGGGATCAGGACCGTTGCCCCAGGCTTGGTCGCATCCCAGCGCTTGAGCATGGCATGGTCCTCGTGGACGGTGTTGTGGCAGTGCTCCACGAAGGTGCCCGCAAACTCTCGAATGCGGATGGCGATTTCCATCTCGTTGGAGTCGCCGGTCGAGGTTGGGCCGATGCGATAGAGATCCTTGCGGGCGAATTTTTCCCAGATTGGCACTGGCTTCCCGTCGCGGCTCAGAATCCGCCCTTCCTCGAAGTGGACGTGGATCGGATGGGCCCAGCCATTGCCGCCGTTGACGAAGCGCCAGATCTCGATGTCGCCCATCTTCGGCGCCACCGTTACGCGTCGCGCGTCAAACCCAAGTCCCTGGCCGCCATCCGTCTTGATCGTCCAGGGTTTGTCGTCTGTGCCGCTGGATCGTCCGAACTCGAACTCGCGAACGCGCGCCGTCGCAAGCTCTTGCGGCGTTATGGGCGGCAGAGGGATCATCTTCTTCTTGCCCTCTTCGTAGTCTGCCGGGTTCATGGATAGGTCTGTCCCGCTGTAGGCCGTGACACGGAATTCCATGACCTTGCCGACAGCCGGATCCTTGTCGTACTTCGCGCTCAAGGCCTCTGTCAGTGGTACGATGCGCTTGGGGCCCTTGCCATCGTTGTGCTCCATGAGGTTCACGAGATAGAGCTTCGACCCGGGGCGGTGTCCCTTGAAGTCGATCACGATATCAAATCGTTCGCCGATGGCCTGGGGCGGCAGATCCTGACTTTGTGCGTTCGGAAAGCGAACGCTGTGCTCCATTATGTTCCCGTCGTTGGAGACGATGTGGTAGGGGACACGTCGGCCCCTGGCGTCCACGATCGCGAACTTGAAATAGCGCGAGATCGCTCCATTCAGAAGACGCAACCGATAACGACGCGCGCGAACGTCGAGATAGGGCTTGTACGCCCAATTGACCAGGACACGGTCTCCGAGGAAACCTTCCCGGTTGAAGATGTTGAACCAGAGCTGACCTTTACTGTCCCAAGCCTTGTCTGCGACCATCAGGTTGACGTCATAGTCGCGGTTGCCCCAGTCCAGTGCCGTGCCGCTGGGCAGACAAAGATTGGGATTATCGGCGTTCGCATAATTGCATTGAAAGCCCTCTCGGCCCCTGTCGACAGAGCTGTAGACATTCATCATCGCCGCCATGCCCTTGTAGACATTCTCGGCGGTGTGGTCCTTCATGTGGTCGTGGAACCACTGGCTGCTCATCGTCTCGCGCCAGTCGCCCCGGACCTTGACGATACCGCCTTTGCCGTCTGGATAACCGGCGCGAATGTCGGTGGCGTCCGTGTTGATCGAGTCGTGACCGGCCAGGACCAGCGGCCAGCGATAGTCATAGAATTGGCCGGGAAAGAAAAAGGCTGCGGTGTAGCCATCGCTTTCGGCCGGGTTATGGCCGTTGTGATGATGCGTTGTCAGGGTATGCCTGCCGAAGCCATTGTTGGCGGCTGGGTCGAGAGGAAGAAGATTGTAATGCCTGAACATGGTGGGAATACCCACACGCGCCTGCAGAAGCTTGGGCGGCATGGTGCCGTCGAAGGTCCAAACTGCATTCGGCTGTTGAACAGGCATCGAAGGGTGGAAGCGGATTGCAATGTTCTTTGTCGTACCGCCGAAATGGTAGAGGCCGCCAGGCTTGAACTCTCCAGTGGCGTATCCGTGGCGTTGCCACTTATCCCGCATTCCCGTGTTGCTGCGCCCGCCAGTTGTCGAGGCCACGAAATATTCCTTCGGGCCAAATTCGTCCCAGCGCTGATGCGCATACCACTCGCCCTTTGGTCGCCCTTCGGCAGGACTGTAGGTAATGGGGCGGACGCACTGGCTTATCTTGGCGAGCCAGGGATTTGTCGCGATCGTATTGGCTTCCCGCGTGGGAAGCGTGAGCAGCGCTTGCTGGCTCAGGAATGAGTCGATTGCCGTGGAAGCCGGGGCAAGGTTGCATGAGGTTGGCACGGGCACCGGTGTGCAGCCAGTGCAAGCCGTTGTGGGTACCGCACGGGTACCGAGCTCCTCAAAGATATAGACATGATGAGAAAACGGCTTCGCTCCAAACAGCGGGCTCGCCGGGCCACCCGTCGGAACGTCAATGGCTCGCGCGGGAACTGCCGCGCTCGCCAGCATCACAGCGACCGCCAAAAACGACAGTCTCTTCGCGATGACCATTAGTGAAGTCCTTGATTTTCGAGAGAACAGGCCGCCCTGCAGGGGGCAGGCTTGCCTCTAACCGCCTTAACCTTTTAAATTTTTAATGATTTTTTTTGGAATAAACAGCCGTTTGGCAAAATTGTCTGGTGGGAACACGGACTATTTCGTCAGGCTGTAACCTCAATCACACGCTTGGCAGTAGGCCTATAGTCCTAGACGTGCGGTCGAAGAGGCCTTGCGCGCCAAGGTTGCCGCCAGCCAAGGAATCTTTTCAGCGGCGACCGAAGAGCTTCTCGATGTCGGCTAGCCTGAGTTCGACATAAGTCGGGCGGCCGTGATTGCACTGACCTGACAGAGGCGTGGCCTCCATCTCCCGGAGCAAGGCATTCATTTCCTCCAGAGACAGGCTGCGCCCGGCCCGCACCGAACCGTGACAGGCCATGGTCGCCAGCACCTCGTCCAGGCGCTCCTTGAGCGACAATGCACTGCCGAATTCCTCGAGCTCGTCGGCGAGATCATGGACCAGCTGCCTGATGTCACCACCCTTCAGGGCTGCGGGAACCTCCCGCACGAGAACAGCATCAGGTCCGAATGCCTCGATGACGAGACCGAAGTCCCGCAACTCGGTTGCGCGTCCGGCCAATATGGAGGCGCGCACCGGGTCGAGCGCTACGACCTCGGGAATCAGCAAGCCCTGACGTGCAACAGTGCCCGCCTGCGTGGCGTGCTGCATCTTCATCAATACGAGGCGCTCGTGCGCCGCGTGCTGGTCGACAATCACGATGCCGTCAGCTGTCTGAGAGACAATGTAGGTGTTGTGCAGCTGACCGCGAGCTGCGCCCAAAGGGAATCGCGCTGGCTCCTCGCGCGCGCTGGCGGCGGCCCCCAGTGGACGCGCCATTGGTGGTGCGTCGAAGATCTGTTGTTGGCGGGGAAGCATTGGCTCCGGGACATAGGAAGGCGCCGGCTCGGCCAGAGCAACTTGACTCTGGTGCGCAGGGTTGGGCGCCCACGCCTCGCGCATCAGGCGCAACTGGTCGATTGCGGACTGCGACACTGTCGTGGCAGTCCTGCTACCATCCTGCAGGATGGCGGCCTTCAGTGCACTGACGATCAGCCCGCGAACCAGATTTGCATCCCTGAACCTGACTTCCGTCTTGGCCGGGTGGACGTTCACATCGACTTCACCTGTCGGAAGATCGAGGAACAAGGCTACGGCAGGGTGACGGTCTCGTGCCAGTACGTCAGCGTAGGCGCCACGCACGGCGCCGACCATCAGCTTGTCTCGAACCGGGCGACCGTTCACGAAGAGAAACTGGTGAGCCGATGTCCCGCGCGAATAGGTCGGCAGTCCCGCGTAACCCGTGACGCGCACATCTCCACGCTGGGCATCCACACGCATGGCATTGTCGGCGAAATCACTCCCGAGTATTGCTGCAAGGCGACGCAGTCGGCCATCGAAAAAGTCGCCATCCTCCGGCTCAACGCGAAGTACCAGCCTGTCATCTGCATGCAGGCGAAAGCCGATGTCAGCGCGAGACAGCGCAAGGCGCCTCACCGTCTCGACAATCGCGTTCAGCTCGGACCGATCGGACTTCATGAACTTCAGGCGAGCTGGGGTTGCAAAGAAGATGTCCCGCACTTCGATGATCGTGCCGTGGGCTGCGAAGCTGCTGAAAGCCTCGGGGCTGACCGGAGATGCATACCCACCTTCCACCGAGATGCCGTTGGCGTCAGATGTGCCGCGCGCCCTCGACACGATCGACAGGCGGGCAATGGAACCGATGGAGGGCAGCGCCTCGCCCCTGAAGCCCAGCGTCCCAATGGCCATGAGGTCGTCGCCGCCTGTCTCGTCAACCGGCAGCTTTGATGTCGCGTGCCGCTCGATTGCGATCTGAAGCTCGGCTGCAGACATGCCGCAGCCATCGTCGGCAATCCTGATCAAGGACAAGCCGCCATTGACCACATGGATGTGGATGTTCCTGGCACCGGCGTCGATGGCGTTTTCCGCCAGCTCCTTCAAGGCAGAGGCCGGGCGCTCGACCACTTCGCCGGCTGCGATGCGATTGATGGTGCCTTCAGAAAGTCTGCGTATCTTCACTGACCGGCTTCCAGATAGGTCCGCGTCAGCTGCTTGCCAGCCTCGACGGCTGGCTGGCCGAACGGATCCACTTTCCAAAGACTGGCTGAAACCAGTGTTTCCAGAATGAAGTGTACCATCAGTGCTGCCAGCACATTTTCGTCGAGTGGTGCGGGTAAACTCATCACGCGGACGGGCTTGCCAGCGGCACTCAGAGTTTGGGCCGTTGCCTTGGCTTGCGCGTGCGTGACATCGGCAAGGTCACGTCCCGCGAACAGATCGAGCCCTGCCTTTTGTGCCCATGCAGTGCTTGCGGATAGCGTTGCCTCTCTCGCGGGCACTATGAGGGTAAAGAACTTGTCGGCCGGACCGTCAAGATACAGCTGGAGCTGGCTGTGCTGGTCTACGGGGCCGAGTGCGTCGACAGGCGTGGTGCCGTTGCCCGCCTTGCCCAAGCTTTCAGCCCAGAGCTGGCGCCACCATTTTGAAAATCGCTCGAGTCTGTCCGAATAGTTCCACATCACCTGCTGGCCAAGGCCGATGTCGCGGGCTGCCACGGCCAGGGCGGCGCCGTCAGCTGGCGTCATGCAGCCAGCCTCGACGGCTGCAAGCGCCTGCCGGCCAGCAGACCTGAATCCTGCTGCATCCAGCCCTGCGACCATCGCCGGTACCAGCCCGACCGTCGAAAATGCTGTGAAGCGCCCGCCCAATTGCGGATCGTGAACCAGCACAGGGGCCCGCATCTCCTCGAGCAGGTGGCGGACCGGATTCTGACCGGGCTCTGCCTCGCCGGAGAAGTGGTGCTTGAGGTATTTTCCGCCGCCCGCCCGCTCGATGGCGTCCATGGCGGCCAGCATCAGCAACAGCGGCTCTGCCGTTCCGCCTGACTTGGACACAACGTGAAAACGCGTCGAGCGAAGATCGACCAGGCCCAAGAAGCGCTGGAACGTGGCTCCATCCAGATTGTCGATGAAGTGAAGCCGAGGTGAGGCTTTTGACGCGGCAGCGGCCGGCGTCCCCCAGAACGAGAGCTGCGCAATGGCCTGGGCACCGAGGCTGGATCCGCCGGTCCCCAATATGACGATGTCGGATGTATCCTTGGTCAGATGGCTGACGATCGCCTGTGCCGGAGCGAGGTCGTCCTGGCGATCGAGCGAGTGGCGGAAGGCCAGCACGCGCGGATCCCGGGAAGACAGCCACGCGCCCAACGCAGCCCTGGCCCGCGCATGGCGAGCGTTGAAGGCTTGCTGCAGGGCCGGGTGTACCAAGGCGGCATCCAGATCCTGATGATATCCCTCGATCTGCATGAGTGCCTTCTGGCGAATTTCATCTGCTTACGGAAGTGGAAAAACGAAAGGGGCAGATGCCTGCCCCCATCAATTCGGCGCACTGCGATGCCGCATACTCAGAACCAGTTGAACCAGCCGCCAGAACTCTCCTTGTCGGCGGCCTTCTTTTCCTTTTCGGTCGGCGTGCTCGCGGAGGCATCACCCTTGTCGATCACGGGCGCTGCCGGACGCGGGGCCTCGGTTGCCAGGCGCTTCGCCTCTTCCGCGGCATCCAGCGGGGTACCCTTCTGGCTGCCGCTGCCGCGCCAGAACAGGATGGTATCGGCATAGGACTTGCTGCGGCGCGTCTGCTGCATGACTTCAGCCCTGAGCTCCTGGCGTATGCCCGGATCGGCTTTGGCTGCGCCCGACGCAGACAGAAGCTCCATCTCCCCTTGCGAGGCGGGGGCGTCCTTGGGCGCACCTCCGAGAACCCGCTGGGCCTGCATTGCCGGGTCTGCATCCTGCGGACGCGGCGTTCCTGGCTGAGGAGGCTTCAAGGTGAACGTCGCTGGAACGACCAGCGGAGCGCGCGTTGCAATGGCTGTTTCGTCCGGGCTTTGCTTGGTTGCACCAAGCGATTCCTTCACGCTGGAACAACCGCTCACGGACAGGCCTACGATTGCTGCAATGGCAAGGTTACGCTGCAGGTGCATCACTTCTGTTCCTTGTTGGCATTGCCGGACTTGCCGAGATATTCGTTCAGGACGAGGTCAAGGGCCATCAGCAGCACCCCGCCTACCACGGCGATATCGGCGATGTTGAAGACGTACCAGTTATAACCGAAAGCGTGCAGAAGGAAAAAGTCCGCAACCGCTCCATAGGCGATACGATCGATCACATTTCCGACCGCACCACCGATAATTAAGCCTATCGCGCTCGCCAAGCGATGGTCTGCAACAGATTTCAACCACCAGACGAGAAATCCAGTCACTGCAATCGCGACCAGCACGAGCATCCAGCGACCGAAGTCGCTGGTCGCCTCAAGCAAGCCATAGGAAATGCCATGGTTCCAGACCATGACAATGTCGAAAAACGGCAAGATCTCGTAGCGTAGGCCGTTCGGCTCACGACCGACCGTTTCGACCCAGCCCAGACCAAACAGGAACCAGAGCTTCCATGCCTGGTCCAAGACCAGCGCCACAGCAGCCAGCGTCAGGCCGAAGCGCAATGGTCCCCAGGCCTTGAATGCCTGCTGCAGGTATCCCCTCACTTCGCGTCGTGCTCCGCAACGGCAGCTTCACATCGCAGGCAGAGATGGGGATGGGCCTGGCTCTTGCCAACCTCGGGCAGAATCTTCCAGCAGCGCGCGCACTTGGTGCCTTCCGCCTTTGTAAAAACCACGGCCGCGCCAGGGACATCATCCAATGCAAAGGCACCCTGTGGAATGTCGCCGCCTGCAACCCTCGCCCCGGAGGTTATCGCGATCTCGGCAAGGTCAAGTCCCTGCAGCAGGGTTGCGTCGTCAGCGCTTTGTGCGTGCAGCGTCGGCGCAGCTTCAAGACTTGAGCCGATGATCTTGTCCCGGCGGGCGACCTCGAGCGCACCGGTAATCACGCGACGGAGGTCACGCAGGCGCTGCCATTTCGCAGCAAGTGCCGGGTCCTGCCAGGACGACGGGAGTTCGGGGAAGGTGCGCAGATGCACGCTGTCGCCTTCGCCAGAATGACGGGTGCGCCAGACCTCTTCCATGGTGAAGACCATCACGGGCGCCAGCCATGCGGTGAGGCATTCGAAGAGGTGATCCAGCACCGTGCGTGCTGCCCTGCGGCGTAGCGATGACGGGGCGTCGCAATACAGCGCGTCCTTTCGGATGTCGAAATAGACCGACGACAGGTCCGTTGTGCAGAAGTTGAAGACCGTCGAAAAGACCTTGTTGAAGTCATAGGCGGCGTAACCGCTGCGCACGACCTGGTCGATCTCGGCAAGGCGATGAAGGACCCAGCGTTCGAGCTCGGGCATGTCCTTTACAGCGACGCGCTCGTCCTCGTTCCAGTCCTTCAGATTGGCAAGGATGTAGCGCATCGTATTGCGCAGCTTGCGGTATGTTTCGACATTGGCCTTCAGAATCTCGGGCCCGAGGCGCAGGTCCTCTGTGAAGTCCGATGACGCGGCCCAGATGCGCATGATCTCGATGCCGTTCTGGTCTGCCACCTTCTGCGGCTCGACCACGTTGCCCAGCGACTTGGACTGTTTGTAGCCCTTCTCGTCGAGCACGAAGCCGTGGGTCAGCACGGTCTTGTAAGGTGCACGGCCGCGCGTGCCGCAGGCCTCGAGCAGCGAGGACTGGAACCAGCCGCGATGCTGGTCCGACCCCTCGAGATAGAGATCGGCTGGCCAGCCGAAAGGCTTCTCGATGACGAAGGCGTGGGTCGCGCCGGATTCGAACCAGACGTCGATGATGTCATCGACGCGTTCGTAGTCGGACGCTTTGTACTTCGTGCCCAGGAAGACCTGCGGGTCGGTGGTGAACCAGACATCGGTGCCGCCTTTCGCAACGGCCGCGGCGACGCGTTCGTTCACCTCGGCGTCGCGCAGGATCTCGCCGCCGTCCTTGTGCACGAAGACGGTGATGGGCACGCCCCAGGCGCGCTGGCGCGAAATGACCCAGTCCGGGCGGCTCTCGACCATCGAGCGCAGGCGGTTGCGGCCCTTGGCGGGCAGGAACTCAGTTTCGTCGATGGCCTTGAGTGCCAGCTCGCGCAGGGTCTTGCCGCCATGGTCGGCGATGGGACGGTCCATTGCGATGAACCATTGCGGCGTGTTGCGGAAGATCACCGGCGCCTTGGAGCGCCAGGAATGCGGATAGTCGTGGCGCAGCTTGCCCTTGGCCAAGAGCCCGCCGGCTGCGACGAGGGCGCCGATGACGGCACCATTGGCGTCGCCGTCCTTCTTGCCGTCGGCGTCGAGGACGCGCTTGCCGGCAAACAGGGGGACATGGCTGTAGAACGAGCCGTCCTCGGAAACGGTGAAGGGGATGGGCGGGCCTTCCTTGGGATGGGCCTGCGGGTTCTGCATCCAGATCTCGAAGTCTTCCTCGCCATGGCCAGGCGCGGTGTGCACGAAGCCCGTGCCGGTATCATCGGTGACGTGGTCGCCGGCAAAAAGCGGGACCGGGAAGTCATAGCCCTGCCCTGCCAGCGGATGGCTGCAGACCAGGCCCGCTGGGTCGACATCGGCGACGCGCTCCCAGGCCTCGATCTTGCCTGCGTTGCGCGCGGTTTCGGCCAGCGTGTCGGCGAGGATGAGGTGCTCGCCCACAGCAGCACCCGCGCCTTCTCCCGATACGGTGACACGGTAGAGGCCGTAGGATATTTTCGGCGAGAAGCAGATCGCGCGGTTGCCGGGCATCGTCCAGGGCGTGGTGGTCCAGATGACGACGCGTGCAGCGGCCGTGCCCGCGGGCTTGCCTGTCGCGGTGTCGGGCCGAACCGGGAACTTCACGAAGATGGTGGTGGAGACCTTCTCGTGGTACTCGACCTCGGCTTCGGCGAGCGCCGTCTTCTCGATGACCGACCACATCACGGGCTTGGAGCCGCGATAGAGCGCGCCGTTCATCACGAATTTCTGGATCTCGCGAACGATGATCTCCTCGGCCGCGGGGTTCATCGTCGTGTAGGGGTTGTCCCAGTCGCCGATGGCGCCCAGGCGGCGGAACTCTGTGCGCTGCACGCCCAGCCAGTGGCTGGCGAAGTCGGCGCACTCCTTGCGAAACTCGATCAGCGGGACCTGGTCCTTGTCCTTGCCGGCGCTACGGTACTTTTCCTCGACTTTCCACTCGATGGGCAGACCGTGGCAGTCCCAGCCGGGGACGTAGGGCACGTCACGGCCCAGCATGCCCTGGCTGCGCACGACGAAGTCCTTCAGGATCTTGTTGAGGCCGGTGCCAAGATGGATGTGGCCGTTCGCATAAGGCGGGCCGTCGTGGAAGATGAACAGCGGGCGGCCCTTCGCTGTCTGGCGCAGGCGCGCATAGAGGTCCATCTTGTCCCACCACTCGATCCAGGCGGGCTCGGCCTTCGGCAGGCCTGCCTTCATCGGAAACACGGTGTCGGGAAGGAACAGGGTGTCCTTGTACTCACGCGGGGCGGCCGCGGCGGAATCGCTGGTGGTCATGGTCGTGGCTCGTCTGATTCGGGATTACGTGTCTGGCGAATGCCGCGCGAGGCTGCGCGGGCTTGGATGCGACCAGGCCGTCAGCCGATCGCGCCGGTAATTCGAGTGCCTGACGCCTGCGTGCTTGCGAACGGTGTGCGTGTGTCTGCCGTCATGTGCGTATCCATAGCCATCCCCCTCGGGACCCAAGGCTTTTGCGCGCTTCTAGCAGGACCACTCCCTCTCGTCAAAGCATCGGCGCGTTGCTATAGCAACGCCGCGGCAACACGGAGGCAAGAGCCATGCAGACGGGCACTTTCGAATACAAGGACGGCGAGACCACCTGCGAGGGTTTTGTTGCAAGCGACAGCAAGCCGGGGCGCAAGCCTTGCGTCCTGATTGCTCATCAGTGGGCGGGGCTGTTCGAGCAGGAACGGGCGAAGGCCGAGTACTTCGCGGCCAAGGGCTATGTGGGCTTTGCGATCGATGTCTATGGCAAGGGCGTGCGCGGGGCGCACGGGCAGGACAATAGCGCCTATATGGGGCCCTACCTGAACGACCGGGCGAAGCTGCGCCAGCGACTGCTGGCTGCTGTTGCAGCGGCCAAGGCGCGGCCGGATGTCGATGCGAACCGCATCGCGATCATCGGCTATTGCTTTGGCGGGCTGTGCGCGCTCGATGTCGCGCGTTCGGGCACGCAGGATGTCAAGGGTGCGGTCAGCCTGCATGGACTGTTCACGCCGCCGGGCCTCGTGGCGCAGGGCCGGATCAGCACCAAGGTGCTCGTGCTGCATGGCTGGGACGATCCGATGGCCAAACCAGACAGCGTGCTGGGACTTGCGCAGGAGATGACGGCGGCCGGCGCCGACTGGCAGATCCATGCCTATGGCCACACGCTGCATGCCTTCACGTCGGTGGGCGCCAATGCGCCGGAGAGCGGCGTCAAATACGATGCCAATGCCGACCGGCGCTCGACGAAGGCGACGGATGATTTCCTGGCCGAGGTGTTTGCCTGAGGCAAATAATTACGGTGACAGTGCACTCAATTCCGTGCCCCTTTTTGGTCGTAGCGCACCTGCAGCCCGGTAGAATTGAGTGCACTGTCACCGTAATTAATTTTTAGAATTTGACCGCGACACCTGTCTGGATGAGCCTGGGGGCGCCGGGGATGATGCCGCGCGTGCGGTCGGCGATGTAAACTTCGTCCGTCAGGTTCTTGACGGTCGCGTAAACTGTCAGGTTGGTGTCGGGGATATCAACATTGACGGTCGCATTCCAGAGCAGTACGTCGCCGATCAGACCCCGTTGGCCGTCGGCAGACGAAACGGCCGACTGCAAGTCGTCGGAGAACATCTCGCCCGTGTACTGCATCTCGACCTCTGCGTAGACGATGTCCTGCCAATCATAACCGATGGCGGCCGACGCGATCATCTCGGGTGCATAGGGAAGCCGGTTTCCGGTCACCAGCACACATGTGGGTCCTGGCAGGGGTGGCGTGATCCCGCTGCAGTTCGATCCGGGGACGGTCGAGAAGCGCGTGCCCACAAACTCGGCTGACCAGAGCCACGTCGCGGCGAGGCGGAATTGCACATCGTCCTTTCCATTGGCAAGGCCGAACCAACCTGCGTCGCGGGCCGAAGCCCTGAGCAGAAGCTCTGCGCCCTCGTGGATTGTTTCCCCCGCGCTGGTCAGCGTGGCGCCGATACCTCCGGCCACGCTGGCGGGAATGACCTGGTTGGAGAAATCCATCCTGAACAGACCAACATCACCGTAGACGCCTGGCACGACTGTGCCGCGTACGCCGAGCTCCCAGTTGATGCTTTCTTCCTCGGCGAGATCGACGGTTGCGCCCGTGGTGTTGCCGATGATGTCCTCGACGCGCGGCGGCGCGAAGCCCTTGTGAACACCGGAATAGAGCACCGTGGTCGGCGATATCTCATAGATGACGCCGAGGCCCGGGATCAGCGCCTCCAGCGACGTCTCGCCCTTCGCGCCGTTGAGACGGTTCAGGCGCTCGTAGTCAATGTGCTCGAACCGTGCGCCCGGCTCGACCAGAAGGCTGCCGAACCGGAACTGGCCCGAGATGAAGCCGGAAAGCGCATCAATGTTGCGATCGTTGTCTTCCCTGACGCCCGCATTCACGCCGATGCCGGGGGTGCGCGACGTTGGCGCGTCGCCGTTCCACTGCCGGCGATGCTGGTCTTCGATGTGGTAGCGAAGCCCTGCCTCGAACCGCGCCGGGATGTCGCCCAGTTGCGCGTCGGCACTCAGCCGCGTCTCGAGGCCCGCCACGTGATAGTCACGCAGGCGCCCTTCATTGCCGCAGGTCGTGTTCAGATTGGCCATGCCTGCACAGGCGGCGTCCGAGGAATCGTTCGGCCGCTGGCTCGAGTTCGAGGACTGGCGCCACCAGTCGCGGGTGAAGTAGGAGCCATAGGCCGTGGACTTCAGGGACACCGCATCCGAGAGGAACCAGGCGTGGCTCAGGGATGCGCCCCAGCGCTCGGTGGTGAACCTGTCATTGGGAAAGGGGTTTGCAAAGGGATTGGCTTGGTATTCCGCGAGGGTCAGCCCTGAATAGCTGACCTGGCTGTCCTCGGCAAAGCGGCTTGCCCGGACCGTGATCACCTGATCGGCGGCGACATCCCATTCGGCCTTGAGGGATACATCGCTCATGCGGATGAATGTGTTCTCGCGCGCTCCGGCAGACTCCTTCATCTGCGCATGCGCCAGCGCGCGTCCACCTACGAACGGTCCGCCAACAGAAGCCTCGATCTCCAGATAATCCCTGTTGCCGACTGCAACCAGACCTTTGGCTTCGAAGGCTTCGGGGACGCGCGGCGTGATGTAGTTGATGACGCCACCAATGGTCTGGGGTCCGAAGCGAACCTGGCTTGCACCCTTCAGCACCTCGATGCGATCGTAGCGACGCACCGGTGGATGGAAGTAGGAGGCGTTGTCTCCATAGGGGGCGAATGCCAGCGGGATCCCATCTTCCAGAAGCAGGACTTTCGTCGATCGGGTCGGGTTCAGACCGCGTACGCCGATGTTGGGGCGCATGCCGAGACCCTCCTCGTCACGCGGGAAGATCCCGGGCACGCTTCTCAGGGCCTCGTTGACAGTGAAAACGCGCGAGCGCTCGAGCTGGTCGCCTTCAATGGTCGCCCCTGAGCCCGGCACGCGAAGGAGGTTCTGGCGCTTGCCGATGACGACGATGTTGATCTCGCGCTCGGGATCCTTGACCGGGGTGGTTGCAGCCGCTGAGCCCTCGGGGTTCGGGGGTGTCGCGGTCGCTTCCGGCGTCTGTGGTGCGGCCTGCGCAAGCGGACCACCGAGCGTCATTGCTGCCGATAGAGCCGTGGCCCGGCCAAGATTTGCGATCAGATAGCCCATGATTGCCCGTTACTTGCGAGTCATTCTCACTATCAGTAGCAGATTCGATGGGTTTTGGCAACGAGATTAACGCCACCTTGCGTCACGTAAAGTGTCGCAGACCTGGAACGGGCGCAGGATCGAGTGAGCTCGCCTTTCAGGCGAAATGCGTCATGTCTTAATTTCGGTGACAGTGCACTCAATTCCACGCACGCCCTCACCGACCGGAAGCTTTTCGTCTCGGGAATTGAGTGCACTGTCACCGAAATTTTTGGAGCTTCTCGCGTGCGGCCTGGCTGTCTCTGGCGATCTGGGTCTTGAGGGCGTCGAGGCCCGGGAACTTCATCTCGGGACGCAGGAACTCGACAAAAGAGACCACAATCGGCTGGCCATAGAGATCACCCTGGAAGTCGAAGACATGGACCTCGAGCAGCACGTCCTTCTTGTCGAAAGTCGGCCTGCGGCCGAAATTCGCCACGCCACCATACTGCCTGCCGCCCAGTTCGACCCTGACGGCATACACGCCCAGTGCGGGCTCGAGGTAGCCTTCCAGGGACACGTTTGCCGTAGGAAACCCGATCGTTCGCCCGCGCTGGTCGCCGCGCTCGACGCGCCCCTCGACGGTCCAGGCGTGACCAAGCATCATCGCGGCCACATCCGGCTGCCCAGAGCGCAAGGCTTCGCGGATGCGCGTTGAGGAGATCTTGGCGTCGCCCCCCGCGCCCACAAGGTCGAATGTGATCACGTCGAAGCCGCGATCCAGTCCTCGCTGGCGCAGGATGTCGACATTGCCTGCCCTGCCCTTGCCGAACTGGAAGTCGGCTCCCACAATGATGCGCGATGCCCCCAGGCCCCGGACAAGCACCGCCTCCATGAAGGCGTCAGCCGACAGGGCCGCAAAGGCGGCGTCGAAGTGAAGGGCAAAGAGAAAGTCTACCCCGAATTTCTCCAGCAGACGGGCCTTGGCGCGAAATGGGGTCAGCCGAAAGCGCGGCGCGTCTGGCCGGAAGAACTCCTGGGGATGCGGCTCGAAGACGAGGACACCCAGAGGCCCGCCCAAGGCCTTGGCACGCGCGATCAGTGCCTGATGGCCGCGGTGTACACCATCGAAATTACCGATGGCCACTGTCGCGCCGCGGACTGTCTCGGGCAGGTTGTCGTGATGACGAAAGATCTGCATTCGCAGGCGCGTTATTTGCCGCGGGCAGGCACCATGACCAGGGCCTCACCCTCGATCACGACCGTGTCGCCGACCTTGCAGATTGTTGAAAGCACGGCGCGGCGCTTTTCCGGAATGATCTCGGTAATGGTGCAGATTGCGGTGACAGTGTCCCCGATGCGAACGGGCGCCTTGAAGCGCAGCGTCTGGCTCATGTAGATCGTGCCGCTGCCTGGCAACCTGGTGCCGATGACGGTGGAGATAAAACCTGCCGACAGCATCCCGTGCGCAATTCGACCCTTGAACATTGTCTTCTGCGCAAAAGCTTCGTCGAGATGAACCGGGTTGTCGTCACCCGAGACCTCGGCGAACTTGACGATGTCGGCCTCGGTGACCGTCTTGGCAAAACTTGCCGACTGGCCAACAGAAAGATCTTCGATGACGTGGCCGGGGGCAGTTGTCATGGTCCTGATGGTCCGTTTCAAGTCCGATTGCTGCAACACTCTATCGAGGGGTATGCGGGCTCACAAGGGCGGCGACTACCACACAAGCCGGCGCATGGCGCCAATCGATGTCAGCCCTGCCGCCTGATAGACGCCCGCGATGCGCTGCGGGTCAGGCGTGCCGTTGTCCGTCGACAGCTCGGCTTCATGGATTCCGCCGGTAATCAGAAGCGAGGCAAATCCTGCCCGCGTGGCGCCAAGAATGTCTGTCTTCAGGCCATCCCCGACGGCAAGCCAGTCCCGACGATCGGGCGTTTGTCCGGTCAGGTCCTGCAAACGCTGCTCAACGAAGGCATAGGCTGGAGCGTGGGGCTTGCCCAGATAGGTGACGTTTCCACCCTGCCGCTCGTAGTCGGCTGCCAGTGCGCCAGCGCAGTAGATCAGGCTGTCGCCGCGCTGGACCTGCAGGTCGGGGTTTGCACACCAGAAGGGTATGCCAGCGCGAAGAGCGGGCTGCCAATAATCACAATAGTCGGCCGGTCCCTCGCGCGTATCGTCGAAGGGGCCCGTGCAGACGATTGCCCTGGCCTTATCGAGATCGACACGCTCCACATCGAGGCCATCGAACAGTGGCAGGTCGCGGTCGGGTCCTACGTGATGAATCGACAGACGACCCGCGCGCGCCTGTGCCGCCAGCAACTGGCGCGTCAGGTCACCAGAGGTCACCAGCGCATCATAGGCTGTCTCGGGGACACCGAGACCACGCAGTTGGTCACGGATCGGACCATTTGGGCGTGGCGCGTTCGACAAAAGCAGGGCGAAGCCGCCCGCCTGGCGATAGGCTGCAAGACAGTCGACGACACCGGGGAAGGCGCTCTGGCCGTTGTGGAGGACGCCCCAGATATCGCAGACGAGAACCTTGAAACGGGCGGCGACCTCGCGGAGGCCTCCGAGAACGGGAACGGATGTCATGATGGGCAGACGCAGTGACAGATCAGGCACGCGCCGTCAACGCCTGGGCTTGCTGTGTCGATCAGGCCGCCCGGCCGCCCGGTGAGACCTGACGTGGCCGCGCGCCCGCGATCGCGGCGCGTGGCGATTGGGCTGCACCCGGATCGGGCAAGCCCTGGTCCATGATCACATCCCGGATCGGCTTGGGCTCGCCAAACAGGAAACCCTGACCGAAGTCGACCTGATACTCGAGCACGCCCATCACCTCGCGTTCGTACTCGATGCGCTCGGCAATGAGGTTGAGGCCATAGCGCATGAGCCACTGCTTGAGGTCCGCGGGATGTATGCGCACGCCCGTTTGATGCGGATCTCCCACGATGATGGAGGCCGGCACTTTCAGGTAGCGCACACGGCGGGTGCGGGCGAGCTTGAAGTCGATATCGAGATGGGTCACACGATCGATCGACAGGGTGAAACCCATCTCGCCCAGGCGCGCGATGTTCGCGCTCTCGACCGGGTTCAACGTTTCGAAGGTCTCCTGCGAAATCTCGAAGATCAGCAGGCCCGCCAGTTGCCTGTTCTCCTCGAGCCATTCCATGAACTGACCGAAGAAAAGCCGGTCCTGCAGGGTCTCGCGCGAGAGGTTGTAGAAGATGCCGATTTCGCGATTGCGCTGGGTCCAGGTCTTCATGGCCTGCACGCAGCGGAAGAGCAGCATGTTGTCGATCACCGACATCAGGCCGGCAGGCTCGGCCACCTTTATGTATTGCGAGGGCAGGATCACCCGGCCATCTTCGGTCCGCAGGCGCGAGAGCGCCTCGTAGTAGCGCACGCGGCGCTGCGGCAGGCTGACAACGGGCTGGAGATAAAGCTCGACGCGGTTTTCCTCCAGCGCCCGGCGGACCATTTCCAGGACGGCGTCTCGGGTGTTGCCCCGGCCGGCCAGCGCACGTTCGGCCTGTGCGCTTGCCTGCTGCGGCGAGGGGGCCGGAAGGGGCATGTCACTTGGAGCTGGCTCGCGAAGCTGTGCCTTGCCAGCAACGCCATCTGCCATCCGTCGCACGAGCGATTCGAGCACCTTTACTTCCGTGACCACGCGGTCGTTGCGCGAAGACATCGTATCATCCACGTGCTGCTTCAGCTCGAGCAGCGCGCGGCGCGTCAGCTCGGCTTCGGTTCGCATCGTGTCCTGCGATTTGCCAAGATGTGTCAGGCTGGCCTCGTTGCGGGCATTCTCGGACTGCTGCGCGATGAGGTTCTCGCAGTAGGTTGCGACCATTGTCACGAAGCCCACGACAAGGAGTGCGCCGACGGCATCCGTCGCGCCAATCCTGTAGAGGATCGTGGCCGTGATGATGCCTGCAACGCAGGCAATTCCGGGCACCACCAGTTGGTCCAGGCGGGGCATCCGCTACCCTTCGCTCAATTGATTCCCACTCTCTGGCAGTGTCCGGGCCAAAGGGTTTACAAGGTGTTAACCAGTGACAAATCAGGAGACTGACATGACCAATGCCCATTCCTTCTCTTTCACATCCATCGACGGCGCGCCACTGCCCCTGGCGGGTTTCAGCGGCAAGGCGGTGCTGGTGGTCAACACAGCCAGCGCCTGCGGTTTGACCCCGCAATACAAGGGGCTGGAGGCGCTCTGGCGGGCGTATCGTGACCGAGGCCTCGTGGTCCTGGGCGTGCCGTGCAATGATTTCGGTGCGCAGGAGCCCGGAACGGAGGGCGAGATCAAGACCTTCTGCGAGACGCGGTTCGGGGTCGACTTCCCGATGACGGGCAAGGCGCATGTGATCGGCGCTGCCGCGCATCCCTTCTACCAGTGGGCGGCAGCGGAGCTTGGCGAGGGCAGCACGCCGCGCTGGAACTTCCACAAGTACCTTGTCGGACGTGACGGCGCGCTCGCTGGCGTGTTTGGCTCGCGGACCGACCCGGAGGCTGCGGAGATCAAGGCGGCGATCGAGGCGGCGCTGGGGTAGATGCGAGAGTTAATTTCGGTGACAGTGCACTTAATTCCCGAACGAAGATGCCTCAACAGTAGAGGCTGGGAACCGAATTAAGTGCACTGTCACCGAAATTAACTCCTGTCACCGAAATTCAGATGGGTGACGGTTGAACCAGGGGCGGGCCTGCTCGAGCTGGGCGGAGAGGCGCAGGAGGGTGGCCTCGTCGCCGAAGCGGGCGGTAAACATCGTGCCGATGGGCAGCCCTTCGGCGTTCCAATAGAGCGGCAGGCTGGCGGAGGGTTGGCCGGTGATGTTGTAGATGCCGGTATAGGGGATGAAGGCGAAGAGCTCGCGCAGCAGGGCCTGGGTGTCCTCGCGGTCCATGTTGAGTACGCCCAGTTTCAGGGGCGGTTCGGTGGCGACCGGCTGGAGGATCACGTCGTAGTCCTGCATGAACGCGGCGAGCTTGCGGCCTGTCATGTGAAGCGTCGTGATGGCGCGCGCATAGGCGGGCGCATCGGTTCGGCGCGCGGTTTCAATGCGGTACCAAGTGGCGCGCTCGACATCGGCCGGCTCGGCCTTGCGCCCGAGCGCCTCGGCAATCTCGTCGATGGTGGCAGCTATGTTGGCACTGATCACGACACCTTGGGCATGCATGATCTCGGGTCCATTCAGGTCTGGTGCTGCTTCCTCCACGATGTGGCCAAGGCTCTCGCAGAGGCGCGCCGCGTCGGCGACCGCGGCGATCGCGTCAGCATGAACAGGAATGTCGAAGGCAGGCTTCGTGGAAACGGCGATGCGCAGGCGACCCGGCGGAAGAGCAACCTCGTCAAGCCACGGGCGCGGATGATGAGGCGCAACGTAAGGGTCTCCGGGCGCCGGGCCTGCGGTCGCATCGAGAAAGGCCGCACTGTCGCGCACCGACCGCGACACGACGTGGCCCACGGCCGCGCCGCCCCAGCCTTCACCGCGGGTCGGCCCAACCGGCGTGCGGGCGCGCGTGGGCTTGAGACCATAAAGCCCGCAACAGGACGCAGGGATCCGGATCGAGCCGCCGCCATCGGTGGCGTGCGCCACGGGTACGATGCCGGCGGCTACTGCGGCGGCGGCGCCACCGCTCGAGCCGCCCGCAATGCGGGTCAAGTCCCATGGATTGCGCGTTGCGCCCCACATGCGGGACTCGGACGAAGGGCTCAGGCCCAGCTCAGGCGAATGGGTCTTGCCGAAGGTGACGAGGCCAGCCTTCAGGCAGCGTTCGACATAGGTGCTGTCCTGACGGGCGACAAATTTGCGGGTATAGGAAAGACTTCCTGTCGTGATCGTGCCCTTCAGCGTGGCACCCAGATCCTTGAGAAGCCACGGCACGCCGGTGAGTGGACCTTTGGGCAGGCCGGCGGCTATGGCGCGGCGGGCATAGGCTTCGTCGTCGACCGTGATCGCGTTGATCAAGGGGTTGACTGCGCGGGCACGGGCCAGCGCGGTGTCGAGGAGTTCCGTTTCCGTCAACTTGCGGGTTTTCACGTGTTGCGCCAGGTCCAGCGCGTCGAGGCGGCGATATTCCTCAAAGGACAGCATCTTGGGCTCCGTCAATCCGAAGTGTCGCGATTTGCGTTCATATGCGATAGAATCCCGCGGCGCCAGTTTGCTGTCCCGCGCTGCAACACAGGAGGCTTGCCATGCGCGTCACCCTTCTCGGTTTTCTGCTTGCGGCAGCCTGTTCGGCCGCACTCCTGCCTGTCGCAGCCGGACCAGCGCGCGCAGGTGCGGATATGGGCGACGATCCAGCCGGAAAGTCAGGCTTCCCGCGCGATGCGGCCTCGCTGCGCCAACTTGATGGCGAGCAGTTGCGCATTGTACGGCGGGCGAGTGCCCAATGCTGGCATGGGGGACAAGGCGGCTTTGGTGCCCGAGGGCCGGTGGCGCGCGTGTGCATCATGAATGCGACGGAGGCTGCGCTTGCCGCGCGAAAGGACGACATCCTCAAGGCCTACAGCGACGCCCTGCCGATGAATGTCCGGTACAACGAAAACAGGCCAGCGCTTTACTGGCAGCGCCTCGTCATCCGTTAATTTCGGTGCAGCGTTAATTTCGGTGACAGTGCACTCAATTGCGTGCATCCCGTCGCTATTTGCGCTTCATACTTGGCTACAATTGAGTGCACTGTCACCGAAATTAATGTGAGAACGCCGCCGGCTCCGTGATGGAACCGGCGGCGCTCTCGGTGTCGAAGCTGACCCGGCGACTTACGAGGTCAGCGGCATGATCTGGATTTCGACGCGGCGGTTGCGGGCGCGGCCCGGGACGGTCGCGTTGGTTGCCACAGGGAACTGCTCGCCAAAACCCTGGACGTACATGCGCTGTGGCATCACGCCATTCTGCGAGAGGATGTAGGCGACCGAATTGGCCCGGCGCTGCGAAAGATCGAGGTTGTAGCGATCATCGCCGGTCGAATCGGTATGGCCGGAGACCTGGATGGTTGTGCGGTTGAACTCGTTCAGAACCTCACCCACGGCCGCAAGTGTCCGGTAGAATTGCGGGTTCACCTGGTCGCCGTTGACGGGGAAGGTGATGTCGCTGGCCATCTCGAGGACGATGTTGTTGCCTTCGCGGCGGACCTTCACGCCGGCATCGCGCAGACGCTCGCGCAGGCGGGCTTCCTGGTTGTCCATGTAGCCGCCAACAGCCGTGCCCGCCAGGGCACCGATGCCTGCGCCGATCAGCGCATTGCGGGCGGCCTGCTTGCCGCTTGAGGTGTTCGTCAGAGCACCGATGGCGGCACCGCCGAGCGCACCGAAGATGGCGCCGCGCGTGGCGTGGCTTGTCTTCTGTTCACCGGTGTAAGGATCCTGGGTCTGGCAGCCTGCCAGGACAAGCGTCGCCGCCATGGCGATGGCAATGAGTTTGCGCATTTCGGTTTTCCCTTTGCTGGATCGGATTGCTTCTGCCGTCCACGCGGCGAAGCTCACGCCGGTTCATAGGCCGAAGCGGCCCCCTCGCGCAAGCAGACCGCGCCTTGTGAACACGCCAGAATTGGCCTGCAGCCTCATGCTACCATCATAACGTGCAAGAAGCTTGACGGCCGTCACATCAGGTTTACAGATGCGGGCCAGTCTTCACAGCCGCCAGATACAGGACCTTGGCACATGGAACTCTTCGACCTGACAGGCAAAGTCGCGGTCATTACCGGATCGACCAAGGGGATTGGCGAGGCCATCGCCCATCGTTTCGCCGAGCATGGCGCCCGGGTTGTCATTTCGAGCCGGAAGTCAGATGCCTGCGCGCGGGTTGCAGGCGAGATCAACACGCGTTGGGGCAAGGGGCAGGAGGTAGCCTTTCCCATTGCCTGCAACATCAACCTGCGCGAGCAGCTTGAGAACCTCGTTGCCCAGACCAGGGCCAAGTGGGGCAGGATCGACGTGCTGGTCTGCAACGCAGCCGTAAATCCGGTATTCGGTTCCATGTCGCAGATTTCGGATGAAGCCTTCGACAAGATCATGGGGGCAAATGTCCGGTCGAACCACCAGCTGTGCAACATGGTGATCCCCGAGATGGTCGAGCGCCGGGATGGCAGCATCATCATCGTTTCTTCCATCGGCGGATTGCGGGGTTCGCCGGTTCTCGGGACCTATTGCATCTCGAAGGCGGCCGACTTCCAGCTGGCGCGCAACATTGCGGTCGAGTTCGGGGGCCATAATGTGCGTGCGAACTGCATCGCACCGGGCCTGATCAAGACGGATTTCGCCAAGGCGCTGTGGGATAATCCCGAGATCCTCGCGCGCTCGACGGCGACGTCGCCCCTGAAGCGGATCGGGGAGCCGGACGAGATTGCGGGCGCGGCGGTGTTCCTGGCGTCGAAGGCTGCCGCCTTCATGACCGGCCAGACCGTCGTGGTCGATGGCGGGGTGACGATCTAGGACGGGTGCGGTGCGGCATCGTAAATGCGGTTCATTCATGTGCTGTTCAGGCTGGGCGTGGCTGTGTCCGCCGCGGGCTTCTGTTGATTTGCGAGGGGTGACATGAATTCGACCGGGGAGAGCCGGCAGGCGGAGGGTACGCTGGCGGGAAGCAAGCTGCTCGAGACGCTGGACATGGCTGCGATCGCGCGGCTGGAGGCCCAGTGTGCCTGGCGCACCGTGCGCGAAGGAGAACCGATCGTGACGCGCGACTCGGATTCGCGCGACGTGTTCTTTGTCGTCAAGGGCCGATGCCGGATCGTGAATTATTCCCCAGCAGGTCGCGAGGTCGCCTATGCCATCGCGGGGCCCGGGGACTATTTCGGCGAGATGGCGGCCATTGATGGGCTGCCGCGATCGGCGACGGTGGTGGCCCTTGAAGACTGCACATTGGCGTCGATTGCGCCGCAGGTGTTCCGTGAGCTTGTCGAGCAGCACCCCCGTGTCAGTATCGTCATCATGGAGAAGCTGGTGCGCATTGTGCGGACCAGTGACGACCGGATCATGGACCTGGCGACGCTGTCGGCCTATCAGAGGGTCTATTCCGAAATTCTAAAACTTATGAAGCCCGATCCGGTGCGCCCGGGTTCGTGGTTGGTCTATCCGTTGCCGACGCAGGCCCAGATTGCCTCGCAGGCCTCGACCACGCGCGAGACTGTGGCACGCGTGCTGTCGCAGCTTGCACATGACGGGATCGCGGAGCGCAAATCGAAGACGCTTTACGTCAGGCAGGTCGACCGCCTCAAGCAATTGTGCGAGAAGATGCCGGCTGCGAAGTCAGATGGCTGATGCAGCCAGCGCCTTGCATCACACGCGTGAGGGCTGTTCCCACGCAGAGATCACGCTGCGTGCGACTTGCTGCTGGAAGGCTTTCAGATCACCGATGGGCCGTGACGCGGCTTCCATGAACACCGCCATCGCAATGCGGCTGCCGCCCCGCGATGTCGCGATGCCACTGTCGCTGAACACTGCAGTGAAGTTTTCGATGGTGCGGGTCTGACCTGATCGGTGGGCCATGCGCCAATCCTTGCCTGCGCCTGCTGTCAGCCTGTCGAGGCCGGTCTTCGATCGCTGGAGAAGGTCCAGGATCAGGGCCGCATTGCGCCGCCCCAGCAGATGACCTTGTGCGAGCGCCGCATAGAGTGCAACGACTGCGCGGGGGCTTGCCGTATCGCGCGGGTCCTGCAGGAAACGCAGTTGCGCGCGCTGGCGGACCTGCGTGTCGATCGACATGATGCCGTCGGCAAAGCGTTTCGGATCCCCGAAGGATGGGTCGGGCTTCAATCCGAAGACCGCCGGTTGGAGATCGCGCTCGTAGCGGTCGATGCGAATGGTCTCTTTGAGCCCTGCGCGGGTCAGCAGAACCGGGATGCGGGTGGGGCCGCCGGCCAGTCTCAGCAGGGCATCGGTGGCGGTGCCGTCTGCATTCAACAACATGTGGTCGAGCAATTGTCGGGCGGTGAACTTGACCGGAGCCGCGTGCAGGCGTGCCGCTAATGGCGAACGACCCGGGGCGATGTCTGCCTTTGTCAGGCGAACCATCTGCTCGAGATCGATCTCACCCTTCTCGACCAGGTGCAGGATGGCTGTGGCCACAGGCAATGTTCGAATGCCTTGCAGGGCGAACATCTCGCCGCCGTTCACGAAGGCCCGGCGCCCAGCCTCGAGATCGAGTGCTGCGATCCCGACCCTTGCCTGCCCCATGCCCTTCGCGAGCGCACGCAGGCGCGCCTCCAGGGCGTGGTCCGGGGCGCCCAAGGCTGCGATGTCCTGAGGGGGCAGTGCCGACGCTGCAAAGGTCGGACGCGCGAGCAGGGGCACACAGCCTGCTGAAAGGACCGAGCCGATCATGTGGCGGCGGGTCAATTGCGTTTTCATCGGGTCCCGTCCTTGTTGGGCCCCGAGCAGATAATGCATCCGATGCCACAAGATGAGTGACGGATGAATGCTTTCTGTGGATCACCCGGCCAGGGCGCGGTCAGGCGGGGTGAATTCCAGCTTCTGGGCCTCTGCGACCGCCTGGTAGGTCAAAGCGCCGCGGTGGATATTGAGGCCGGCCAGCAAATGAGAGTTTTCACGGCAGGCCCGGGCATAGCCCTTGTCGGCCAGCGCCAGGGTGAAGGGCAGCGTCGCATTGTTCAGGGCGAAGGTCGATGTGCGCGCGACGGCGCCGGGCATGTTGGCCACGCAGTAATGGACGACATCGTGGACCTTGTAGGTGGGCTGGGCGTGGGTCGTGGGGCGCGCGGTCTCGGCGCAGCCCCCCTGGTCGATGGCCACATCGACGATGACCGAGCCCTTCTTCATGCGCCTGACCATCGACTCGGAGATCAGCTTGGGTGCTGCGGCGCCGGGCAGCAGGACTGCACCAACAACGAGATCGGCGGTCAGGACCTGCTCTTCGATCGCGTCGATGGTCGAATAGACCGTGTTCAGCATGGCGCCGAATTGAAGGTCGAGTTCGGCCAGCCGCGGGAGACTGCGGTCAATGACGGTGACATGGGCCTCGAGACCCATCGCCATTCGTGCAGCGTTCGCGCCAACGACGCCACCACCGATGATCACGACTTTGGCAGCTGGCACGCCGGGCACGCCGCCCAGCAGCATGCCGCGGCCACCCTGCTCCATCTCGAGGCAGTGTGCGCCGGCCTGGATCGACATGCGGCCGGCCACCTCGGACATGGGGGCCAGCAGCGGCAAGCCTCCGCGCGCATCGGTCACGGTCTCGTAGGCGATCGCGACGCAATCCGACTTGAGCAGGCCTGCCGTCTGTGCGGGATCCGGTGCAAGGTGCAGGTAGGTGAAAAGCAACTGGCCGGGGCGCAGCATGGCGATCTCGGGGGCCTGGGGTTCCTTCACCTTCACGATCATTTCAGCCTTCGCGAAGACATCGGCCGCGGTGGGCACGATGTCGGCGCCAGCAGCCTTGTACATGTCGTCGGTGAGACCGATGGCGAGGCCGGCGGAGGCCTGCACGATCACCTTGTGGCCGTGCGCGACGAGCTCGCGCACGCTCGAGGGGGTGAGACCGACGCGATATTCGTGAACCTTGATTTCTTTCGGAACGCCGACAAGCATGTTGCGATTATCCCCTTCGAGGCATTCTGTTGTTCAGGACAAGCGATCAAGCACCCGACGGACACCGTCGACGAGCCGCTCCACATGCGCCTGTTCTGCAACGAGAGCAGGACCCAATGCAATCGTGTCACCCCCAACCCTGAGCACGATATCCTCGTCGAAGAAGGCGCGGCGGATGGCCTCATGGCCGCGCTTGCCAGGGGCGCCGGGGGCCGGTTCGATATCGATGGCGGCTGCCGCGCCGCAGTTGCGGATATCCACAATGAAAGGTGCGCCCTTCAGCGTGTGGACGGCATCGGCAAGCCACGCCTCGACCTGGCGCCCGCGCTCGAACAGACCTTCGTCGCGGTAGATATCGAGGGTCGCAAGAGCGGCGGCCGCGGCGACCGGATGTCCGGAATAGGTGTAGCCATGGAACAGCTCGATCTGCCAGTCGTTTTTCTGTGCGAAGGCCTCGTAAATAGCGTTCGACGCTATGACGCCCCCCATCGGGATGGCGCCGTTGGTGATGCCCTTGGCGAAGGTGATCATGTCGGGCGTCACGCCATACCGTTCGGCGGCCGTGGGTGCGCCCATGCGGCCGAACATGGTGATCACCTCGTCGAAGACCAGCAGGATGCCGTGCTTCGTGCAGAGCTCGCGCAGACGCTGGAGGTATCCCTTTGGCGGCGGAAGGACCCCGGTCGAGCCGGCCATGGGCTCGACGATGACGGCCGCTATCGTGTCCCCGTGAAGGGCGACTAGATCCTCGAGCGCATCGGCAAGATTGGCTCCATAGTCGGGCTCGCCTCTGGAGAAGGCCTGGCGGGACCGGTCGTAGGTCGACGGCAGGTGGTCGACGCCCGGCAGCATCTGGCCGTAGGCCTTGCGGTTGTTGACGATGCCGCCCACCGACATGCCGCCGAAATTTGTCCCGTGATACCCGCGCACGCGGCCGATCAGGCGTGTGCGCTGCGCCTCACCCTTCGCCCGCCAATAGGCCAGCGCAATCTTGAGCGCAGTATCGGCCGCCTCGGAGCCGGAATTGCAGAAGAAGACCCGCTCCATGCCTTTTGGTGCGAGGGCAGCGATGCGACCGGCCAGTTCGATGATGCGGGGATGGGCGAACTGGAAGGTAGGTGCGAAGTCGAGCTCTTCCAGCTGGGCCGACACAGCCTCGGTGATCTTCGGGTGGCCGTGGCCCGCCAGCGAGCACCAGAGACCGGCGAGACCATCCAGCAGCTCACGGCCCTGCGGGTCGTAGTAGTGCATGCCTTTGCCGCGCGCGATCAGGCGTGGGTCCGACTTGAACTGGCGATTTGCGGTAAACGGCAGCCACAAGGCGTCGATGTCATTTGCCGTGGTGGTACTGGGCAATCGGTCGGTCATGACTGTCCTGCTGGGTTTTCGCGCGGGGTTATATCACGTATCCGGGACTGGGCTTCTTCCCCCCGCACAACCTGAGGATAGAGCCCGGCCAAATGGACCAAATGCAAGGCGAATCAGATACCCCTAACCTTGAATTCGAAAAACACCGTGCACGGCGCGGCGCTTTTCATTAACCTGCGACATCTCTAGGATGCGGTTCACTCGCGCCCAAGACTTGTGCCAATCAAGGGAACCGGCGTTCGATCGCGTCGTACACGATGTCCACTGATACCACAGACGCCCCATCCAAACCGCCGTCGAAGGGCTTCTCCCTTCGCTCACGGCTGTTGGGCATTTCAGGCGAGGAAAAGCCTGCGGCCGAGACCGCAGCCGAGGCGGGTGTGCAGGTTGACCATGCCGACGCGGAACCGTCTCCGGCGCAGCCTGAAGCCGTCGCGGATGTCCCAGCTAAGGGTATGGCTGCCTCGATCGAGGAGCCCGAGGACGGCGACGAACCACCCCGTGTGGGACTTGCGGTCGCGCCGAGAGGATCGCTGCTGTCATCCAATTTCCCCCGCAATGACAGCGCGACCGAAGCCCAGCAGGCGCGCTTTGCCGAGGCGCTGGTCGACCGGATCGAGGCGCCGGCCCCAGATGTGAGCTCCAGGGCAGGCATGGACGCGGGAACCGTTGCCGAGACTGTTGCACCGACTGCCCCCTCGCCTTCCGACGCGGTGCCCGAGACCCAACCCTCTCCGATCGAGGTCGAGCCGGACGTTGCCGTTCCGACACCCTTCGTGCGCTTCAACGGCGTTACCAAGACCTACGATGGCGTCAACCTGGTCGTGAAGCAGCTTGACCTCGACATTGCTCGAGGAGAGTTTCTCACGCTGCTGGGTCCATCGGGCTCGGGCAAGACCACGACCCTGATGATGTTGGCAGGCTTCGAGCAGCCGACTTCCGGGGACATCCTGCTCAACGGGACAACGCTGACCGAGTTGCCGCCGCACAAGCGCGGGCTTGGCTTCGTCTTCCAGAATTATGCGCTGTTCCCGCACATGAGCGTGCAGGAGAACGTCGCCTTCCCACTTGAGGTCCGTCGCATCCGCGGCAGCGAAATCCGCGAGCGCGTCGCGCGCGCACTGGCGATGGTCGAGCTGACAGGGTTCGAGAAACGCAAGCCTGCTCAGCTTTCAGGTGGGCAGCAACAGCGGGTCGCCATGGCGCGCGCGTTGGTGTTCGACCCGGACCTCGTTCTGATGGACGAACCGCTGGGCGCGCTCGACAAGCACCTGCGCGAGCAGATGCAGTACGAACTGAAACGTCTACATCGCGAGCTTGGTGTCACCGTCGTCTATGTCACGCATGACCAGAGCGAGGCGCTGACACTGTCGGACCGCATCGCCGTGTTTCATGATGGCGTGATCCAGCAACTGGATACACCTGCGCGCATCTATCAGGAACCTGCGAATGCCTTCGTCGCGGGTTTCATCGGCGAGAACAATGCCCTGCCTGGAAAGGTTGTTTCGATCCTTGGCGATGAATGCGTATTCGAATTGATCGGCGGTGCTCGTGTGCGGGCGCTGAACGGCAACTGCCAAGCGGCCGACCAGACTGGCGTTGTCTGCGTCAGGCCCGAGCATCTTTCCGTCTCGCCGGAGACGACGCCGGGTGGCAACCACGTCGCGGCGCTTGTCGAGGACTACATCTTTCACGGCGACCATGTGCGTGTGAAACTCTCCGCGCCGGGCATGGGCGAGATCCATGTCAAGGCACCGGCGCATATGGGGGGGCTTCCGCCGAAGGGCGTGGCGGTGACGCTGAGCTGGGAGCCGGCCTCTGCTCGCGCCTTCGCATCTTGATGCATGACGACGTGACAACCGCATATTCCTGAGGAGCTACCATGGGCCGAACGACCACGATCATCATCTCTGCAGCTGCGGCTGTCGTTGTCCTGGCGGGCACGCTTCTGTTCATGCTGGGAGGCGGCAGCGACCGGGCCGTGAACGACCTCGATGCCGAACTCAGCGACATGGAGTTGCCGGGCGCGAATGACGCGAGCCAGCCCGTCGCAGCGATGCCCGCCAGCGATACGCGCCTGGTGGTCGTGTCCTGGGGTGGTGCCTACACGAAAAGCCAGGTTGAGGCCTATCACAAGCCCTTTGAAGCCAAGACCGGCATGAAGATCAATTCGGTGAACTACAACGGTGGCATCGCCGAGATCAAGGCGCAGGTCGAAGCGGGGAATGTCACCTGGGACGTGGTCGACATGGAAATCGCGGACGCCCAGCGCGCCTGCGACGAGGGCCTGCTCGAGAAGATCGACGCCGGCACTTTGCCTGCGGCGCCGGACGGCACACCTGCCGTGCAGGACTTCGTGACGAATGGCATCACGCCCTGTGCGGTGACAACGATCCTGTTCAGCCACATCGTTGCGTTCGACAAGACCAAGTTCGAGGGCAAGGCGCCTTCGCAGCTTGCGGACTTCTTCGACGTGAAGGCGTTTCCGGGCAAGCGCGGCATGCGCAAGACAAGTCCGAAGATCAATCTCGAGATGGCCCTGCGCGCCGACGGCGTTCCGGGGGACAAGGTCTACGAGGTGCTGGGCACCAGGGAAGGGCTTGATCGCGCGTTTCGCAAACTGGACACGATCAAGGACCACGTGATCTGGTGGGAGGCCGGGGCCCAGCCGCCGCAGCTTCTCGCAGACGGCGAGGTGACGATGACGACGGCCTATAATGGTCGCATCTTCGATGCCGCGGTCGCCGAGGGAAAGCCATTCGAGATCATCTGGGATGGGCAGCTTCTCGAGCTGGATGTTCTGGGTATCGTCAAGGGAACGAAGAACCTCGACGCGGCCATGCAGTTCGTCGCCTTTGCGACCGACACGCAACGTCTTGCAGATCAGGCGCGCTGGATCGCCTATGGGCCGGCACGCAAATCCTCGCTGCCGCTTGTCGGACAGCATGCGGAGAAGGGCATCGACATGAAGCCCCACATGCCGAACGCCCCCGAGAATGCGAAGAATGCGATCCAGATCGATTTTGTCTGGTGGGCCGACCACCAGGAGGAGCTGAACCAGCGCTGGGCCGCATGGCTGGCGAAGTAGGAACCTGACGTAACTTGCCGTTCTTGGGGGGCTAAATTGGTGGGTGCGACAGGGCGCGTGAGCCTTGCGGAGCAGTACCGGCAGTCGGGTCGAAGGGCGCGCCGGACCACCATGCTGCTCGTCTTGCCGCTGGTTGCGTTCCTCGTCGTCTCATTCATTCTTCCCATCGGCTCGATGCTGACGCGTAGTTTCGGGGACAGCACTGTCTCCGATATCCTGCCACGCACCGCTGCAGCACTGCGATCGTGGGATGGGAAAGGCCGCCCTCCGTTCAGTGCCTATTCCGCCCTTGCTGATGATCTCACGCGCGCCAACCGAACCGGCCAGATCGGCAAGGTTGCGACGCGCATGAATTTCGAGCGTGCGGGCATGCGCTCGCTGCTGATCAAGACTGCGCGTGAGGCCCATGGCTTCCATCCGCCCTATGCGCAGGCATTCAATCAGGTTGACTTGCGCTGGAGCGACCCTGAGGTCTGGGGCGCTTTGCGGCACGCCAGCGCTCGCACGACATCGGGTTATTACGTATCGGCGCTTGATCAGGTTCGCAAGGCGGACGGCAGCTGGGTGCCCAAGCCCGAGGACGAACAGATCTATCTGACGCTGTTCGCGCGTACCCTCGTCGTGGCAGCGGGTGTCACCGCTCTCTGCTTCCTGCTGGGTTATCCTCTGGCCTACTACATTGCCCATCTGGACGAGCGGAAGCGCAACCTGGTTCTGATCCTCGTGCTTCTGCCGTTCTGGACATCGCTTCTGGTCAGGACCACCGCGTGGATCGCGCTGCTGCAGACCAATGGTGTTGTCAACGATGTGGTCGCTGCGGTTGCGGGCGAAGACGCGCGCTTGCAACTGATCCATAACATGACGGGCACGATCATTGCGATGACACACATTCTGCTGCCGTTCATGGTGCTACCGACCTACAGCGTGATGCTGTCGGTGCCGCCGGCACTGAAGCGGGCGGCGGTGTCGCTTGGTGCGGCCCCCTGGACCGCGTTCTGGCGCGTCTACTTTCCCATGACCCTGCCGGGGGCAGCTGCGGGCGGGCTGCTCGTCTTCATCCTGGCGCTTGGCTACTACATCACGCCGGCTCTTGTTGGCGGACGCACGGGGCAGCTGATCTCGAACATGATCGAGTTCCACATGAAGACGTCCCTTAACTGGGGGCTTGCGGCCGCACTTGGCGGGATCCTGCTGGCGGCGGTGCTGGTGCTCTATGTCTTCTATGCGCGGCTGGTGGGCATGAACAGGCTGAGGCTGGGCTGAGGATGGCGAAGACACCCAAACGCTGGGACCAGTCCCCGATCGAGGCCGGCGTGAACCGATGGTTTGCCTATGGCGTCTTGCTCTTCTTGATCGCACCGCTTCTGGTCGTGATCCCGCTGTCGTTCAATGCCGAGCCCTATTTCAGCTTCACTGACAAAATGCTCACGCTGCAGCCTGATGGGTTCTCGTTGCGCTGGTACCGCGACATTGCCGAGAACCCGCAATGGCTGGAGGCGATGCAGAACAGCCTTCTGATCGGACTGTGCTCGACGGCGCTTGCGACCGTGCTGGGTACGCTTGCCGCGATGGGGCTTGCGCGCAGCAACATGCCGCTGCGCGACTTCTTCATGGCGCTGCTGATCTCGCCGCTGATCGTGCCGATCGTGATATCGGCGGCGGGCATGTATTTCTTCTATGCGGCCATCGGGCTTGCGCAGACCACGCCGGGCCTGATCCTTGCGCATACGGCCCTCGGCGTGCCGTTCGTGGTCATCACCATGACGGCGACGCTGTCTGGGTTTGACCACAACCTGATCCGTGCGGCGTCGAGCCTTGGCGCCGACCCCGTGACGACCTTCTTCCGCGTGACCCTGCCTCTGGTGGCACCGGGAATGATCTCGGGTGCACTCTTTGCCTTTGCCGCTTCATTCGACGAAGTTGTCACGGTGCTCTTCCTCGGTGGCCCGGAGCAGCGCACCATTCCGCTGCAGATGTGGTCGGGCATCCGCGAGCAGATCAGCCCGACGATCCTTGCCGTCGCCACGCTTCTGATCGTGTTCTCGACGCTGTTGTTGCTGACGGTCGAGATGCTGCGGCGGTGGCATGCGCCGGTGAAGGGGTAAGAGCGCTCGCTATCCCGGCTCGCGCGAGCACTCATTGTGCGACGCAATCTCACTTATTCTTATCTTCTCTCGTCATGGCCGCATCGCGCGGCAGCGCGCACCGGCCACCCAGAATATAGGCAAGCCAAGCTGGCGGCCGCGCCGCGCCGCCCCCGAAGCGCCGGGCGCACCGCCGCGC
>CAZABH010000010.1:77592-84811 GCA_964483585.1 uncultured Flavobacteriaceae bacterium | reverse complement strand
CTGGTTCCCCACGAAAGAAGTGCTCAGCCGCTTTGCCCTGCACTACAAGACGGGCAAGCCCATCCCGCAGGAACTCGTCGACAAGGTCCTTGAAGCCAAGAACTTCAACCAGGGCTTTGCCACGGTCGAGTACCTGGCATCCGCGCTGTATGACATGAAGATCCACACCCTCGACATCGCCGGCAAGGACATCGACCCCGTCGAGTTCGAGAAGGCGACGCTCGAAGAAATCGGCTGCCCGAAGGAAATCGTGCTGCGCCATAGGCCGACAGCCTTCGGCCACATCTTCTCCGGCGACGGCTACTCGGCCGGCTATTACGTCTACATCTGGGCCGACACGATGACGGCAGACGTCTACGAGGGCTTCATGGAAAAGGGCGGCCTCTACAACAAGGACGCCTGCAAGCTTCTTGAAACGTCCATCATGAGCGTCGGCAACTCGATCCCGCCGGACGAGGCCTTCCGCCGCTTCCGCGGCCGCGACGTGGACACCAACGCCCTGATGCGCGACCGCGGCTTCCCCGTCACCTGAAAAATTACGGTGACAGTGCACTCAACCGCACTGTCACCGCCCACCCCCATTAAGCGCCGAGCCCATGACCCGCAGCACCATTACCCTCACGCGCGACGGCGCCATCGCCACCCTCACCATCAACCGCCCCGAAAAGCGCAACGCGCTAACCAACGAGATGCTCGAGGAAATCGAACGCCTCGCCCGAAGCCTTGCGGCCGACGAGCAGACCCGCGCCGTCATCCTGACGGCCACCGGCAACGACTTCTCGGTGGGCGCTGATCTCAGCCAGCCCCGCTTCCAGGGCGATCCCCAATCGCTGATCATGCGCCGCCGCGACGCCGAGACCGGCGGACGCATGATGCGCGCCCTCCAGGAAATCCACCAACCCGTGATCTGCGCCATGAAGGGCGTGGCAACCGGTGGCGGCGCCTGCATCCCGACCGCCTGCGACTTCCGCATAGCAGCCGACACCACCCGCGCCGGCTATGGCGAGGTGAAGATGGGGATCAACCTGATGTGGAACGCGGCCCCCGTCTGCGTGAACCTTATTGGCCCCGCGCGTGCCAAGCGCATGATCATGTCCGGCCGGCTCTTCGACGCCCCCACGCTTCTGTCCTGGGGGTTCGTGGACGAAGTGGTCCCGTTCAAGGACCTCGACGCCACAGCCCGCGCCTGGGCTGAGGAGTACGCAGCCCTGCCCCCGATCGCCGTCCAGATGATAAAGCGCTCGATCAACCGCTACACATCAGCCCTCGACGCCGCCGTCATGCACATGGACGCCGACCAGTGGCTTCTCGCCGCCCACAGCGACGACATGAAGGAAGCAGTCACCGCCTTCTTCGAGAAGCGCAAACCAACCTTCAGCGGCAACTAGCCTAAAGCCGCGAAGCCCTCGCCCCTACGCCGGCGAGTGATCCCTCAGAAACGCAGCATAGGCTGACAGCATGGGCTCGAAATGCTGGTGATAAAGCAGCTGCCCGGCGGCAGGCAGCGAATGCATCATCGCTCCGGGCAGGCGTCCCGATATCTCACGAACACGTTCAACGGGATGGACCGGATCCTGTGCACCATGCAGGAACAGGATGGGAAAAGAGCCCGAAGGAAACTGACCCCAGTCAAGCCGCGCCTGATTCAGGAAATCGTGTTTGATCGAGCCGATGGACGATACGAACAGGCGTCGGGCCCGCTCTCCATGATAGGGCGCACCATACTCGGCTTCGACCACCGCCAGGTCCGACTGTGATTGCCTGTAGTGGCTGACCAGCAGGCTGCGAAATGTCTCCGGCCTGTTGATGCGTCGGCCATAGAACTCCAGCACGCGCGACAGGATCGACCAGTGATCTGCAGCCAACTGATAAAGCCCCTTCCGGAAACGCCCGGCGACGGATGCCGAAGTGCCGGCGCCAGCCGGGCACCCGACAAGCGCAAGCGTGCGAACCCGGACAGGATTCGCACGCGCATAGGCCAGCGCATAGGGCACGCCACTGACACAACCGAGCACATCCATGCGCTCGCCGCAGAAATGCGTCCGAAGCAATTCCAGTCCTTGCACCGCATGATCGAAGTGCTGCGCAGGCGCCAGCTCCCGGACAGTCCCTGTCATGGCACCCGATCGCAGCGGTATCAGCAACCGCAGGCCGCGTTCCCGCAGGACATGGACGTCCTCCAACCTGATGTCGGGCAGCACCTGCGAATGAACCATGGCAACAACGCGCCCGTCGGGCGGACCGACATCGATGAACCTGTGGCGCACACCGTTGTCAGCAACAATCTCCAGCGTCCGTCCCTCGGGCAGAAAGCGGCCAACCAGCTGTCGGAACAATCCATCGCCGCTCGACAGCCCCGCCGCAGGCTGCAGCCTGACGGCAAGCAGCAGCCGTGTCAGCGACAAGCTGGCCACCTCGACCTGCGAGTGGCACGCAAATTTTCGCGCGACCGCCTTGAACTGGGAGCGCTTGGTCTCACGGCTCACACCATCCACCCGGGCTGCCTCGGCAAGGTCGATACCGCAGATGACCTGCTTGAGCACCCGCACCTCACCAGCACTCAGCCCGACCGATCCGGAAAGCGGCTGCAGCAAACCGCAAATGGCTTCATCGGGGATCACGATGGCCTCGGCTGGCGCCTCCAGTCCCTCGGGTATGAACAAGACAAGGTGATGGGCCAGCACCACCCCCGAGGACGACCCAAACCCCTTCTCGCGCGCTGTCGAAATCTCGCGCCAGAGCGGTAGGGCCCTTTCCCCCGCCAGAAGAGGCAGGTACATGCCATCAACGCGTGCGCATTCATAACGCGCGCACGTCAAACCGTCTTGCCCGTTGCCTGAGCCTCGCACATCGCGCCGAAAAGACGCGAGCGCACCATCCGGCAGCGCCACAAAGGCCGATGACAGCGCATCACCAATGCGATCCTCGGCCACCTCTCCTACGCCGTCTTCAGACTTTCCAAAGCCCACGAACAGACCTCGTCCGGCCGCAGCATGCAGCCCAGGGGCAAACTACCATCCCCCGTTCGGGGGATGGAAGCCGAACGTGCCTCCGGAAACACTCGCAATACTGACGATAACGGTAAACCACCCACGCAGAACCAGCCATATGAAATCGGTTACCATCGCCAAACCAGCCCGGCGCAGAATGCGATGCTTCGCAACCGTGGCAGCGCTCGCCACGCTCTTCCCCGCAGCTGCCTCGGCAGGATGCACCCTGGAACAGCGGGTGGACCTGGCAAAGGCGGGTTACAACAAGTCGGAGATCGAGAAAATCTGTGCCTCGACCACCGAACCTGCTGCCACCGCCGCCGCCACACCGTCAGCCCCACCACCCGAGGTTCCACTTCACGAATTGCTGGGCAAGGGCACCATCACAGGCGGAAACGCGAGGGATTACGAGAAGCGCCGCTGTCGCGCCTCGCAAGCAGGCATCTCGTTTCTCGACGACGGGCTGAAAGGCTACGACCGCATTCAGGCCAGCACCAAACTTTCCATCGACCGGGAAGACGAAGAGATACTGATCGTGGTCAGCCTCGACACCGGCTTCAACACGGAACTATGTGTGGTCATGCGTGTCGACAAGTTCAGATTTGGCGACAACCCCAAGCAGTTCGAAACCGAGGCCGCACAGTACGAGACCGAGTACGAAACCCTCGTGGCAGCACTGAAGAAGCACGGCATCCCGATCGACTGACCAGCAAAACCAGGAGCACACGCCATGATCCACGGGCAAAGCCGCATGCCATCGAAATCCATTACATCATGGGCGTTCGCCATCATCATGCTGTTGATGCCATCCGGCACGGGCGGCGACGCTAAGGCGCAAGCCTATGACGCAAATGGCTGCGCAAAGCCCCCAAGTTCCAGCTGTGTCTCGACGGAAGGCCGCTGGGATGACGAGGACGGCGACGGCAATGATGACACCTTCGTTTCCTATTTCACCAACAATTGCGGCACCAGGATCCTGCTCAAGATGTGCAACCAGCGTCGCCGCCAGGAATTGGCATGGGGATGCGAAATCACCTCGCTGCGCGCCGGGCAGACAAAATTTCTCCGCACATGGGGCGGTGCGACCGGAGAGACAAAATGGGCCTACCTCGCCTCGCGGGACGCCACAAGTGACGACATCTGCCGCAAGGGTCTGCGTGATGAGTGATTCACCCGGATGGTGGCCCGATTCTGCCCGACGCCTTCATATGTGAGATCATGCGACATGCAAAACAGCTCGCGACCCATACCAAGCCTACAGACCCATCTCGCGCGAACCATCCTGATCATGGCCGCGCTGATATGGACGGGCTGGCCCGCTGCGGCCAGTGAACCCGCCCCCGCACAAGTCAAGGCCGAGGCGGAAACCTACTTCAATGATACCGTCAAATGGATGTACTTCATTGCGACGGACAAGGGGTCACGAGGGTACGACAACACAAGTGTCCGTATGTACAGAGGCACCTACATCAAGTCAGGACTTCAGGATGGATGCAGGCTGACGATCGCACACGCCAAGGCAGACTTGGGCGATCCGCGAAATGGAACGCTCCGGGAGGGCGCCGCAACGATTACGATAGACTGGGGATTGATCATCGAGATCGACGATACTCACGTACGCGCCGATCCATTAGAGACAGGATTCCTGCTGCGCGGCGGTATCGAAACAAGCCTTGGAACCAGACCGGCGCTACGCATCATGGGAACCTCTGGGAGAGAGTGGGCATTCCACGCGAAAGAACTGCAACGCGTCTGTAGCAAGAAAACCCCCATCTCACGCTGATGCGGATCGGTATGCGACATGTGCGATCTGGGAGCGAATCTTTATCGCAGAACACGGACTTGTAGCGATGACCGATTATACCCGCATGGTCTTCGACCTTCTGCTGGCTGCAGGTGCCCCTGACGCGCAGGAGCGGGCAGCCATCTACGAGAAGTGCCGCAAAGAGGTCGCCGAGGCGCACACCGAACCTCAAGCCAGGACAGACGCCCTTGAAAGGCTCGAGAAAGTCATCCGCCGTCAGGAAATGCAGGCAATCTACGAGGATACGCTCCGTGTCAGGTGAGGCAAACAACGCGCAATCGACGGACACCTACGAGCGGATGACCTTCACAGACGTGGCAACGGGCGAAACCAGGTCGGGCGTCATCGGGACACGCGAAGGCATCGACAATCGCGTCGTCTACATCGTCTGGGACGGCCCCAGCGCAAGCGCGACCGGACCAAGTCTTGCCGCTGCGCACGCGCAGGCCCGCAGCCGCATCATCGGCAAGGGCTTCGTTCCGGCACAAGGCGAGGAAACAGCAGGTTCGCAGGCAAACCCATCGGCCCGAATTTCGGTGTGGCTATGCAGCGTGCTGTCCGTGTGCGCACTCATCTGCCCCACGCTTGCCCGTGCTGAACTTCCCGTGGTGGGCCAGGCCATTCCCTTCCCCAACGCGCCCTATGCCTACAGGTACGAGGGGCCAGACTTCGATCCCCGCTCGACATCTCCCCTGTCGGCCGTTCGTATTCGCCAGGAAGCAAAGGCGCAGGGCCTGCCTGTCACCGATCGCATCGTGCCGCGCATCTCCATCATTGCGAACAAGGATGGAAAACAAATCGCTCACTATGCCATTCCGCAAGGCACGTTCTGCGACTACGAAGATGACAACTGCAAGGCAGACGGGATTTTTCCGATTGTCCTCGCGGGGACGCCGAACGAGCCAGTCCTCGCCGCGGTGACGCATCACGGCGCGACCGGTCAGAAACTGACGATCTTTCGTCCCTTGACGAACCCCACCCAGGCCATGTTCGAGGCAACGGCAAGCAAGGCCGTGCACGTGAAGCCGTTGCCGACAGGTCTGGCGATGGAACTCGAACATGCGCGCGCAGACGGCAAACCGATACGCGAACATCGCCTCTGGCTGACAGGTGACGAGACACCGTGCACCAAGGCGCCGGATGTCAAACTCGCCCGCCCGGCCGAGCTGAAGGGCTCTGCCCGCGCGTTCGACACAAGACTTCGCCGGATTGCCCGGGCGCGCGACTTCGACGGTTTCATGGCCCTTCTGACCGACGACATCCTCGTCACCTTCGGCGGCAATGGCGGGAAGCCCGAACTGATCGAGCATTGGCGACTCCAGACACCTCAGGGCAGGGAGCGCTTCTGGATGAAGATCGATGAGCTGCTGTCGGTGGGCGCCGGACCAATGCTGCCGGCCGCGCCCCACAGCACGCCAGAGACGATCACATACCCGTGGTACTTTTCCGCATGGCCACCGAGGCTGGACGCCGACGACATCTTCATGGTGGCATCAGGAACCGTCCTTCGCGCAGGACCGGATGTGTCAGCCCCGCACATCGCAACCCTGCCCTTCACCCCCGTGCGTATGGCGCCTCCCGAAGGAGATACGCAAGCCGTCGACTGGCTTTCAACAGCCTGGCTGCCTGTCGCTGCACCGGGACACTGCCTTGGATATGTGCGCAAGCAAGACGCCAAGCCACTTCTGGACACACGCATCGTTGTTCGCCGCGACCGCGAGGAATGGAAAATCGAAGCAATCGTGGCTGGCGATTGAAACCGGAACCAATTCGATACACAGGGAAACAAAGCATGCAAACGGAAAACCTGACTCGTACCGAAAAGATCATCTCGTGGGCAGTGCTCGCCGTTGTCATCTCGCTTCTGAACGGGTGCGCATGGCTTTTGGCAGAAAAGGACAACATCGTCGTGGTGGAGCAGAAAGAGGGCACACTCGAGGTCACAGCCGAATACTACATGGCAGGCGACGACTATCTCCTGGGCATCCCGGCCATGATGATGCGCGTCACGGGCCTCGAGCCACCCGCAACCATCCAGGGCGCCGCCAAGGCGATTGATCTCCGGTCTGTCGGCAAACGTGAGGGCCCGCACGAGGCCATCCTTGTCAACGCGACCGATCAGGAACTCTGGTACACGCCCTTCATCTACGGCGACGAGGGAAGCTTGCCACGCAACGCCCCCACCGAGACGGCAAAGCTGCCCCCGGACAGCGCCATGCGCATCCTTGCGAAAACGCACGGCGATTATCGGCGTGGCTGCAACCAGAAACCCGGCGAGCGAGAGACATTTTCTTACGACAATGGCGAAGGCCCCAGCATGGCCGTCCTCGGCTGGATCACACCCACGCCCCCCGACGCCTGCAATACCGCCAAGCAAGCCACCAAAACCACGGGCGACAACCCGAAGCTCAGTCAAAAGTCGAAC
>CAZABH010000010.1:0-77492 GCA_964483585.1 uncultured Flavobacteriaceae bacterium | reverse complement strand
CTCCCTCCACCGTCATGGTCTGCGCAGGCAGACCACCCACGTCTTGCCTTCATGGATCACCGCTGCAAGTCCGGGTCCCGGCCCCAAAGCGCACCCTGCGACACCCCGCCACCTGCAAAAGGGGTGAGTGTTCCACTATTGTTCCAATCCCCGCACAACCATAGGAGGTCCCCCCAACACCCACGGCGCGCAAACTGCGAAACATCCGACGAAAGTGTCTCTCGTGTCACAAACCAGTGATGTGGGGAAATGGCGCACCCGGAAGGATTCGAACCTCCGACCCCCAGATTCGAAGTCTGGTGCTCTATCCAGCTGAGCTACGGATGCCAGTGCCACGAGCCAGTGTCATACGACGAAAGCCGCGCCCGCGAAAGCCGGGATGTGGGTCAATCCCGCATTCTTTTTCGCAACCAATCGGTGCTAGTCTGCGCCTCATGCCGCACAGCCTCAAGCCTCATCCGTCCACGCCCTCGACCATCGTGAAAAGCCTCACGGTCGAGGCCACGCGCACGCCCGCAGGCATCCTGCACCTGAGCTACAGGCTTGAGGGAGACATCGACCGCCTGCGCCTGCCCGGGCCCGACGGCCCAGCGCGCCAGGACAACCTCTGGCACCACACCTGCTTCGAGGCCTTCATCGCCCCGGGTACGAGCCCCGCCTACCGCGAGTTCAATCTCGCCCCGTCGACCCGCTGGGCCGCCTATCGCTTCACGGGCTTTCGCGAGGGCATGGCCAATCTCGACCAGCCCCACCCACCCACGATCACACTTGCCCGCGGCAAGGATCACATCGAACTCCAAGCCAAAGCGTCCCCACATCTTCCCGCCACCGAACCATGGCGCCTCGCCGTGACCACGGTGGTCGAGGAGATGTCCGGCGTAAAATCCTTCTGGTCCCTGCACCACCCCGCCGAGCGGCCAGAGTTTCACCACCCAGACGGCTTCGTCCTGGCACTGCCTGCCCCCTGACCCGGAACATCCCCATGAAGTTCGGCATCGACCGTCTGCTTGAAGACCGCACCCTCAGGGCACCTCTTGCAGGCCGCCGCGTGGCACTGCTGGCGCACCCTGCCTCCGTCACGCGCAACCTGACCCACAGCCTCGACGCCCTGCAGCAATGTGGGGACATGAAGCTGACGGCCGCCTTCGGCCCCCAGCACGGCCTGCGCGGCGACAAGCAGGACAACATGGTGGAGTCCTCGGACTTTACCGACCCCCTCTCGGGCATCCCTGTCTTCAGCCTCTATGGCGAAGTGCGCAGGCCCACGCCGCGAATGATGGAGACCTTCGACACCGTCCTCATCGACCTGCAGGACCTGGGCTGCCGCATCTACACCTTCATCACGACGCTGCGCTACATGCTGGAAGAGGCCGCCCGCCACGGCAAGGCGGTCTGGGTGCTCGACCGGCCAAACCCCGTGGGCCGCCCGATCGAGGGCCTGACCCTGCGCGAGGGCTGGGAAAGCTTCGTCGGCGCAGGCCCCATGCCCATGCGCCACGGACTGACACTGGGCGAGCTGGGCAGCTGGTTCATCAAGCACCTCAAGCTCAACGTCGACTACCGCGTGATCGCCATGGAAGGCTGGCAGCCCGACGAAGGCCCAGGCTATGGCTGGCCCATCGCAGATCGCATCTGGGTGAACCCCAGCCCCAACGCCCCCAACCTCTGGATGGCCCGCGCCTATGCCGGCACCGTGATGCTGGAAGGCACGACCCTTTCCGAAGGCCGCGGCACCACGCGCCCGCTCGAGCTCTTTGGCGCCCCGGACATCGACGCCCGCGCCATCATCGCCGAGATGCACCGCCTCGCCCCGCACTGGCTCGAAGGCTGCCTCCTGCGCGACTGCTGGTTCGAGCCGACCTTCCACAAGCACGTCGGCAAACTCTGCAACGGCGTTCAGATCCACACCGAGAACCACGCCTACAACCACACGGCCTTCAAGCCATGGCGCCTTCAGGCACTCGCCTTCAAGGCCATCCGCAACCTGGGCCCCGCCTACCCGCTCTGGCGCGACTTCCCTTATGAATACGAGATCGGCAAGCTCGCCATCGACGTGATCAACGCAAGCCCGCTCCTGCGCCAATGGGTCGACGACAAGGCTGCAACGCCCGCGGACCTTGACGCCATCACAAACCCCGACGAGGCCGCCTGGGCCAGCGAACGCCTTCCATTCCTGCTGTATTGAGCACCCGCCGCGGCACGCCCGCGGTTAACAGCCACAAACGGCGCCTTCGTCGCCTTGACGCCGCAAGCCTCGTACCTTACCTGAATTTCCATGACGCTCAGACCCATCCTCATCGCGCCCGACCCGCGCCTCAAGCAGGTCTCCCAGCCCGTGGCCCAGGTCACCGACGACCTGCGCACGCTCATGGATGACATGCTCGAGACCATGTACGACGCCCCCGGCATCGGCCTTGCCGCCATCCAGATCGGCGTCCCCAAGCGCATCATCGTCATCGACGTCGGCAGGCCGACCAACGAGGCCGGCGAAGACATCGAGGAACCCACGAAGGAACAGATCCTCGCGGCCCGCAAGCCCATGTACTTCGTGAACCCAGAGATTACCTGGTCCTCCGAAGAGATGGTCGAGTGCCAGGAAGGCTGCCTCTCGGTTCCCGACCTCTACGAGGACGTCGAGCGCCCCGCCCGCGTGAAGGTCAAGTTCCTCGACTATCACGGCAAGCCGCAGGAGATCGACTGCGACGGCATGCTCGCCGTCTGCATCCAGCACGAGATGGACCACCTCGAGGGGATCCTCTTCATCGACCACCTCTCCAGCCTCAAGCGCAACATGATGCTGAAGAAGTTGGCGAAGTCCCGTCGCGGCCAAGTCCGCGAGCCCGCCGAATAGCGGCGGGACCAGGGCCCGTGCGCCTCGCCTTTCTCGGAACACCAGTCTTCGCGGTTCCCGTCCTCGAGGCTCTCATCGCCGCCGGCCACGACCTGGCTTGCGTCTACGCGCAGCCACCTCGGCCCGCCGGCCGCGGACACAAGCTCCAGAACACGCCCGTCCATGAAGCCGCCCTGAAACACGGCATTGAAGTTCGCACCCCGCTCACATTGAAGGCCGCAGCCGACCAGCAGGCCTTCGCCGGGCTCAACCTCGACGCCGCCATCGTCGTCGCCTACGGCCTCCTCTTGCCCAAGGCGATCCTCGAGGCGCCACGGCTCGGATGCTTCAACCTTCACGCCTCGCTCCTGCCGCGCTGGCGTGGTGCTGCCCCCATCCACCGCGCCATCATGGCCGGCGACACCGAGACCGGCGTCATGGTGATGAAAATGGATGAAGGCCTCGACACAGGCCCCGTACTGTCGACCTGGCGCACACCCATCGACGACACCACGACCACCGGCGCACTTCAGGACCGCCTCTCGCTGCACGGCGCGACGCTCATGGTGGATGCGATGACGGCACTCGCGGCAGGAACAGCCACGCTGACCACACAGCCAGCCGACGGCGTGACCTACGCAAGGAAGATCCTCCCCAACGAGACACGCATCGACTGGACAAGGCCGGCAACCGAGCTCATCCGCTTCATTCACGCCCTCAACCCGGCCCCCGGCGCCTGGACCATGCACGGCGAAACCCGCATCCGCCTGCTCAGGGCCTCCCTTGCCAAAGGCCAAGGCACGCCAGGCACCATCCTGGCAGGCAAGCTGCGCATCGCCTGTGGCGAGAGCGCCCTCGACATCCTCGAACTCCAGCGCGCCGGCCGCGGCGTCCAGTCAGTCGATGAATTCACGCGCGGCTATCCCATCGCCTCCGGCACAAGGCTCACCTAGGCGTGCCGCGCTGGAAACTCACGATCGAGTACGACGGCAGGCCCTTCATCGGCTGGCAGCGTCAGGACAACGGCCCGTCCGTGCAGTCAGCGCTTGAACAGGCCATCCTGAAACTCACCACCGAAGAGGTAACCGTCTCCGCAGCGGGCCGTACCGACGCCGGTGTCCATGCCACCGGACAGGTTGCACATGCCGACATCTCGAAGCCTTTCGATCCCTTCCGCATGCAGGAAGCATTGAACGCTCATCTGCGCCCGCACCCCGTCGCGATCCTTTCAGCAGAACCCGCAAGCGATACATTCCACGCCCGCTTCGACGCGACAGCCCGTCACTACATCTATCGCATCGTCAACCGTCGCAGCCCTCTGACCTTCGACGCGGGGCTGGCCTGGCAGGTGGCCGCCGACCTCGATGCAGACGCCATGCATGAAGCAGCCCAGCATCTGATTGGCCACCACGATTTCACGACCTTCCGCGCCGCGGAATGTCAGGCCAAGTCGCCAATGAAGACGCTGGATGTCTTCCACGTCTCAAGAAATGGTGACAGCATAGAAGTCCGGGCCTCAGCCCGCTCATTCCTGCATCATCAGGTACGCTCGATGGTAGGTTCGCTGAAACTTGTCGGCACTGGAAAATGGCAACCCACCGACCTCCGCCAGGCGCTCGAGGCGCGCGACCGCAAGGCCTGCGGCCCCGTCGCGCCGCCGGACGGCCTCTACCTCACACGCGTCGACTACGCCGCCAGGTCCACCAGCTCCACCTGAGCCGGATCGATATCCGCACCGAAGAACAGCGAACCCACCCGCGCAAATCGCTCGGGCGCATCGGTACTGAGAAACCGGTGTGGCGCACCAAGCCCGCTGCCGCCGGAAGCCCTGATGATCGAAGCAATCTCACGCGCCACGGTCTCCGCACTGTCGACAAGCGCGACAGCAGGACCCACAGCCTTGCGGATCGGGTCGACGAGAACCGGGAAATGCGTGCAGCCCAGCACCAGCGTATCCGGCGGCGTGTCGCTCTCGAAGATGTCGCCAAGATACTTGCGAGCGGCAAGTTCCGGCACGGCCCCGTGGGTCCACCCTTCTTCGGCCAGCGCCACGAACAGGGGACAAGCCCGCTGCACGACGCGCGCCTGCGCGTCCAGAGCATGGATCGCCCGCACATAGGCGCCGCCCCGCACCGTGCCTTCGGTCGCGATGACAGCGATGCGCCCCAGCCGGCTCGCCTCAACAGCCGCGCGCGCACCCGGCTCGACGACGCCGACAACCGGCAGCGGTGCATAAGCTGCAGCCAGAACCGGAAGTGCAACCGCAGATGCGGTATTGCAGGCAACCACGATCATCTTGGGACTAAACCGCATGAGCGCCCGCGTCGCCTGCACAGCGTACCTCGTCACGGTCTCGGGGCTCTTGGTGCCATAGGGCAGCCTCGCGGTATCGCCAAGATACACAAAATTCTCACCCGGAACCGCGCGCGCGATCGCAGCCGCCACTGTCAAGCCACCAACACCGGAATCAAAGATCGCAATGGGTCCCGACATATCGATCACGCACTGAGCCAGAGGGAAGAGACCTGTGAAACACCAAGGGCAAACATGATCATGAACAGGATCTCGAGCAGCGCGATACCAAGCGCCAGAACCCAACCAATCTCCAGCGCAGACCGCGCGATCTGCATCCGGTAGTATAGCGAGAACCCGAGCGCGACCAGCAACAGATCAAGCGCCACCGATGCCGACACAAGCCCAGACGCAAACAGCACGATTGCAGGCAGACTGAACAACTCGATGACAACACGCCCCCAGTTATGGGCAACCACGTAGCGCACGAAACTGCCGGTCAAACCCAGCAGCCGAAGCAGAAGGAAAGCCAGCACCGGAAAGAGGACCCACTCCAAACCAAGCGCCAGCGTGGAAAAAGCCATGTCGCCAACACCATAGCCATCAGCACCCCGCATGCCGTCACGCAAGCCGGGCCGGTCTTGCGCAAGGCGCAGCGCAAACAGGTCCGACATGATGTTCAACGGCAGGATCAGCAGGATAGCGCTGAAGGAGCGGAAGAACCCATCTGTCGAGACGTCGAGTTCATCCCATGCCTTTGGGTCCCGAAGAAACAGACGAGCAGCAGCCATGATCGACGCAATGGCGTAGGAGAGCATCATTCCACCAGGCCCCGACGCGCGAAATACCTGCGCATGATGCCTTCATAGATGCACGTCAACTTTTCGATGTCCGCGACCCTGACGCATTCATCGGTCTTGTGCATCGTGGTCCCCGCCAGCCCGATCTCTGCCACCGGGCAATGCGCATGGATGAACCGTGCATCCGATGTCCCGCCCGTTGTCGAGAACGTCGGAGCGCTACCGTTCACAGCCTCGACCGCCTCACTGAGCAAGGCCGTGAACCCACTCTGCGGCGTGAGGAAAGGCTGCGCACCACGGACAAATCGAAGGTCATGAGACAGCCGCAGCGGCTCGAGCACCTGCGCGACGTCCTGCCGGATCCAGGCCTCAAGCCCATCGGATGTCTGCAGCGTGTTGAAGCGAATGTTGAACGTCGCCCGCACCTCGGCCGGAATGACATTGGTCGCCGGATTGCCCGTGTCAACTGTAGTGACTTCAAGATTGGAAGGTTGGAAAAACGCGTTTCCCTCATCGAGGCGCCGCCCGGTCAGCCGCGCCAGGACAGCAGCCATGCCCGGGATCGGATTGCGCGCTCGATCTGGATAGCCGACATGCCCTTGCACGCCTTTGACAGTCAGGTACCCTGTTAGGCTTCCCCTCCGACCATTCTTCACCGTGTCCCCCGCCTCCACAAGCGACGTCGGCTCCCCCACGATGCAGTGATCGATCCGTTCGCCACGCGCCTCAAGCCATGCAAGCACGCGCACCGTCCCATCAACCGCCGGTCCCTCTTCGTCCCCCGTGATGAGCAGGCTGATGGACCCTTGGGGCTCTCCCGCCCCGTCAAGCCGCGCCACTGCAGCGACAAAGGCAGCAATGGCACTCTTCATGTCGGCGGCACCCCGCCCGAACAACATCCCGTTTTCGATCCGCGCATCGAACGGTCCGTGCTGCCACTGCGTCTCATCTCCTGGCGGAACCACGTCGGTATGCCCCGCAAAGCAGAAATTCGGACCAGCACCCCCACGACGCGCGTAGAGATTCTGGATCTTCGGACCCCCGCTGTCGTACGCAAGGCGCGTACAGGTGAACCCCAGAGCCCCAAGCGCACGCTCGAGGATGGCCATCGCACCCGCATCGTGCGGCGTCACGCTTCGGCACCTGATGAGATCGACGGCCAGCGGAAGGGGATCGACCAGCCGGTCACGCTCTTGTGTTTCCATGGCAGGGATTTAGAACCTGAAGGGACACAAGGTCAATCGAAGCAGATGACCGCAAAGACAAGGAGCAGACCCATGGCAGGACGTCTCGATGGTAAAGTCGCACTGATCACGGGAGCCGCCTCCGGCATCGGACGGGCCACCGCCGACCTCTTCGTAAGGGAAGGCGCCCGCGTGGTCGCAGCCGACATCCAGGACGACAAGGGCGCGCGCATGGTCGAGGAGCATGGCACGGCGCTGCGCTATGTCCGATGTGACGTGATGAACGAGGACGAGATCCGCAACGCCGTGGACCAGACGGTCCGCACGTTCGGGCGCATCGACATGCTCTTCAACAATGCCGGAGCCCCAGGGCCAAACGAGACAGCCGACGCCGTGACCCGGCAGTCTTTCGACGAGGTGATGCACATGCACGTGTTGGCCGCGATGCTGGGCATGAAACACGCAGCACCCCACATGCGCACGACCGGCGGAGGGTCGATTGTCTCCACCGCTTCGATTGCTGGCCTGCAGAACGGCTTCGGCCCCATCCTCTATTCGGTGGCGAAGGCGGCAATCATCCACATGACGCGGCTGGCCGCCGCTCAACTGGGGCCATCACATATCCGCGTGAACTGCATCTGCCCTGGCCTGATCGCCACACCGATCTTTGCCAAGGGCCTCGGCGTCGCAACCCAAATAGCCGACCAAACCGTCAAGTCAGCGCTGCGCGCTTTCAGTAATTCTCAGCCTATCCCCAGAACCGGCCTCCCCGAGGACATCGCAGAGGCCGCCCTCTTCCTCGCCTCGGACGGATCGAAATTCGTCAACGGACACGCGCTCGTGGTCGACGGCGGCATCACCGTCGGCCCCACGCGCGAAGCCGAAGCCGGCGGCGTCTACGCCCCCATCATCCAGGCCTTCATGGAAGACTTCCAACTCGCCCCACCCACCTGAGTTAATTTCGGTGACAGTGCACTCAATTCCATGCCCGAGACAGGCAAGTAAAGCCGCGACGCAGAGGAATTGAGTGCACTCCAGCACTGTCACCGAAATTAACTCAGAACCTCGACTAGAAGCGACAGCGCCTCCGCCGCAAACGCATGCATGTTCGCACGACGGTCCATGCTGCCAGTCCGCAGGGTACGGCTCACCGTGACGGCGCCCACGACGGCAACACAGCAATGCCCCGCAGGATCACCATAGGGATTGCCTGACGGACCAGCCGCACCAGTCTCCGACAAGCCCCAATCGCTGCGCACGCGCGCCCGCACTGTCTCGGCAACAAAGCGCGCATAGGGCTCGCTGCTCGAACGAAGGCCGCGGGCGCGGATCTCCTCCTTGTCGGCGCCCAGAATCCCGAACATGGCGCGCGGCGTATAGATCACACCACCACCAAGATAGAAGGATGACGCTCCCGGCACAGCCAGCAACGCGGCGCTGATCAGCCCGCCAGAGGAAGACTCCGAAACGGCAACACGCTCCCCGCGCGCGACCAACAGTGCACCAGCCGTCTCGCCCAGCACCCAGAGATCGCGCATCAGTCGCGCAACAACTCGTTGATCGACGTCTTTGAGCGCGTGCGCTCGTCCACCGTCTTGACGATGACGGCGCAGTAGAGCGCAGGTTTGCCGGGCGCACCGCCCATGCTGCCAGCCACCACCACCGAATAGGGCGGTACGCGTCCATAGTGAATCGCACCGCTTTCCCGATCGACGATCTTCGTCGACTGCCCGAGGAACACGCCCATGCCGATGACGGCCCCCTCGCCCACGATCACACCTTCGGCCACTTCCGAACGCGCCCCGATGAAGCAATTATCCTCGATAATGACCGGATTGGCCTGCAGCGGCTCCAGTACGCCCCCAATGCCCGTCCCACCCGAGATGTGGCAGTTTCGCCCGACCTGCGCACACGACCCGACCGTCGCCCATGTATCGACCATGGTACCTTCGCCCACATGGGCGCCGACATTGATGAAGCTCGGCATTAGCACCGCCCCCTTGCCCACGAAGGCCGAGTGGCGAACGATCGCACCAGGAACCGCTCGAAACCCCGCCCGCCCGAAGTCCGCATCCGTCCACGACGCAAACTTCGATGGCACCTTGTCCCACCAATGGCCATTTCCGGGGCTGCCTGCGATGCACACCATCGGGTTCAGGCGAAACGAAAGCAGCACCGCCTTCTTGATCCACTGGTGCGTATGCCAGGCACCGCCAGACTTCTCTGCCACGCGAAACGAGCCGCAATCCAGGGCGTCCAGCGTCGCGGCAATGGCGTGACGCACGTCACCCTGCGTTGCAGGCGAAACGGAGTCGCGATCCTCCCAGGCAGCATTGATGGTAGCCTCGAGGGATATCCAGTTCATGGCATGCTCCGTATACGGACAGTGGAAAGGAACCCTGCAAGATCCTCAGTATGGTAGTGGACATGGTCCGCATCAGGACCAGGCTCACCCCAATGGCGCACAGCCGGGTCGCCATGCCCTTCCTGCGGGCGCACAAGAACCGTTGTCATTCCAAGCGCATGCGCAGGTGCAAGGTTTCGGGATAAATCCTCGAACATGGCCGCACGCGAAGGGTCAACGCCATGCCGCGCGATGAACCGCGAAAATGACGTGGCGCTCGGCTTGGGATGATAATCGGCATGGACGATGTCGAAGATGTCATCGAACACATGCCCGATGCCCAGGCGTGTCAATACACGCTCGGCATGGGCGACCGTGCCGTTTGTGAACACCAGCTTGCGCCCGGGCAGTCGCGCAAGCTCCGCACCAAGCGCGGGATTCTCGGGAATGACGCTCACATCAAGGTCATGCACATGGGAAAGAAAATCCTCGGGCGGCACATTGTGCAGCTTCATGAGACCCGACAACGTTGTTCCATGCTCGCGGAAATAGTGCTTCTGAAGGCGATAGGCCTCGTCAGCATCGACGCCCAGGAGATTGCTGATGAACCCGCGCATGCGCACGTCCATCTGCGTGAAGAGATTGCAGGACGACGGATAGAGCGTGTTGTCGAGATCGAAAACCCACTCGCTGACATGCTCGAGATCAGGTTGCGTAGGGCAAGGGGATACCGTCATGAACCTCGATCTCAGTTTTCAGGCGCAGCCGATCCCGGCGCCTGGAAAGATATGACATGACCCGGCCGCCCTTCGGTCGCCTCCTGGCTGAAGCCCGTCAGGGCAAAGCCGTTGCTCTCGCAATTGGCGCTATCCTCGAAATCGAACTCTCCGTCCTTGGTGCAAAACAGGTGCGCTCCCCGCCAATTTGCACCGATCGGTGCATCAGGCTGCGGCTTGTCGACCGTCGCGAAGCCATAGACATAAGGTTCGTCCAGGGAATCCTTGACGACCTTCTCGCACTCGCCGGGCAGCAGGACATACCAGCCGCTGCTTTCCTTCTTTCCGCGAAGCTCCCGACCGAAGGCTGTGAACAGCACCTCATCCGAACGATTGCAGAGGGTGAGACCGGAAGCTTGCTGAATACGGGTTGCCTCGGCGACAAGCCTCGTTTGCAGGCTTGCATTGTCAGCAGCCGCAACCCCAAGCGCGCTGCGCGCCCGGGTAAGGGCTTCGTTGAACTTGGGCCCCGCCACGCCATCAATCGCGCCCTCGAACAGCCCCACATCCGACAAGAGGCGCTGCAAGCCCGCTGTACGGGCTTGCTCCAGTGTCTTGATCTGGTCGCTCTCGGTCAGGGTCGTGCGCCAACCCGGCTTGCCGCCTGTGTCCACCCGCGAAAAGCCCAGATGGCTGTGTCCGGGCCCGCAAGGCTGGTCCACAGGCGTCGTCGCCTGGAACATGCCCTTTCCGGCGCAAAGACGATCCTTTCCCGCCCACGCGCGGATCGGCCCCAGGTGCATGAACGAAGTCCGTGCATGCGAGAAATAGATACTGCTGGTCAGTGGCCCCTTGATGAAGACCTTGCAGTCACCGGCATTCAGGGGCCACCAGCCGCGCGTGACCACCATCGGCCCGGACTGCAGCCCGACCGCAACCTGCAGCACATAGGACGTCCGATTGCAGAATTCATAATCGTTGGGCGGCGCCGGAGCGCCCGCGGAGCGGTCAGGTGCCGTCTTGGTCCCGCCAACCGGGATCACTTTGGGCTTGGCAGTCCCGGCGGCCGACGGCTTCGGCTCGACCGTCGAGGCACCTGTCTCCATCTTGAGGATGGCAGGACGCCCAGACTGCGCACCAGACGCCTGCGCAAAGGCCTGACCTGCCGACAGCGTGCCGGCAAGTGCGGTGAGTCCCACAAAGAAATGGCGCAAAGATCGAGGCAAGGGAGGGTTCAGGCCCAGTGCTGGTTCTATCCTGGCAGGATCATGGTACCGGCGCCATGTTCTGTAAACAATTCAATGAGCAGGACATGCTGGATTCGTCCATCCAGAATGACGGCACCCTGCACCCCGCGATCGATCGCATCGATGCAGGTCTCTACTTTCGGGATCATCCCCCCCGAAATGGTGCCATCCGCAATCAGGGCGCGCGCCTCGGTTGCAGTGAGCCGCTCGATCAAGTTGCCGTTGCGATCAAGCACGCCAGGAACATCGGTCAGCAGAAGCAAGCGATCCGCATTGAGTGCCCCAGCAACCGCACCTGCAACGGTATCGGCATTGATGTTGTAGGTCTCACCATGCGCACCAACGCCGATGGGTGCGATGACAGCCACCATGTCCGCCTGGACGATTGTCTTCAGGACCTCGGTATTGACCTTCTCAGGCTCACCGACAAAGCCCAGATCAACACGCTCCGGCTTTCCGGTGGTCGGGTCGTTGCGCATCTTCAGCAGCTTTCTGGCGAGGATCAATTGCCCATCCTTGCCCGAGACACCCACAGCCTTGCCCCCCGCCATGTTGATGGCAGAGACGATCTGCTTGTTGACGGTACCGGTCAGGACCATCTCGACCACATCGATCGCCGCTTGGTCCGTGACGCGCAAACCGTCAACGAATGTCGACTTGATCTCCAGCCGCTTCAGCATCGCGCCGATCTGCGGACCACCGCCATGCACGACAACCGGATTGATCCCCGTCTGGCGCATGAGCACGATATCCTGGGCAAAGTGCGAGGCCACGCCCTCTTCGCCCATGGCATTGCCGCCATACTTCACGACGATGGTCTTCTGGTCGTACTCGAGAATGAAGGGAAGCGCCTCGGTCAGCACGCGCGCCGTAGCACGCCACTTCGCCTGTTGGCGCAGGTTTTGAACGCGTTCGTCCCGTCCGGGGACAAACTCCTTGTCGTCTGCAGAGCTCATGGATGCGTACCGCCGTGCTCCGGTTTATAGCGCTTGTCCGACGGTTTCGCCAAGCGCGCCAGATGCGCGCGCAACTCGGGAATACCTTCACCAGTCTCGGCAGAAGTCGCGAAGAATTCAGGATGAATCGCCGTGAACTGATGCCGCAGCTTCTCGGCATCGTTAATGGCCCGCTGACGTCCAGCCGCGTTCAGCTTGTCCATCTTGGTCAGCACGACGATGTAGGATACCGCGGCACTGTCCAGCATCTTCATCATCTGCAGGTCGCTTGCATGCGGCTCGTGCCGGGCATCGACCAGAAGGCACACCCGCTTGAGCTGCGGCCGCCGTCGCAGATACGCATCGATCAGGCGGTGCCAGTTCGCAGCCATCGCCTTCGACACCTTGGCAAAGCCATAGCCGGGAAGATCGGCAATCCGCAGCTCCCCGCCTAGGTCGAACAGGATGATCTCGCGCGTGCGCCCCGGCGTGTTGGACACACGTGCAAGCGCCTTGCGGTTGACGAGCGCATTCACCAGGCTCGACTTGCCGACATTCGATCGCCCGGCAAAGGCAATCTCGGGGATGGGATCAGCCGTCAACTGGTCCACGGCCGACACCGCCCGAAGAAAGGTGCAGGGCTGCGTGAACAGCTGGTGCCCACGCTTCAGCAAGGACCGCCCGGCCTCCCCCCCTGGTTGATCGGTGCTCATCAGGCCGCGCCAGACGAGGGCGGTCGCCCCAGCGCCCGACCCAGCCAAGCCGGCATCTTGAACTGGATATCAAGCGGCACATCCAGCTTGCGCATGATGATGTACTGCTGCCCGATCGATAGCACGTTGTTCACCGTCCAGTAGATGACAAGACCTGCCGGAAATGTCGCCATCAGATATGTGAACACCGGCGGCATGAACATCATCACCTGCCGCTGAGCCGGATCCGGCGACGGCGGGCTCATCTTCATCTGGAACCACATGGTAAGTCCCATCAGGATTGGCCAGATGCCGACCTGAAGCCATTCCGGCACACCAAACGGCAAAAGGCCGAACAGGTTGAAGATCGACGTGGGATCCGCCGCGGCAAGATCCTGGATCCACCCGAAGAAGGGCGCATGCCGCATCTCGATCGTGACAAAAAGAACCTTGTAGAGCGAGAAGAAGATCGGGATCTGCAGGAGGATCGGGATGCAACCCATGAACGGATTGACCTTCTCGCGCCGATAAAGCGCGATCAGCTCCTGCTGCATCTTGGCCTTGTCTTCCTTGTAGGTCTGCTGCAGCGCCTGCATCTCGGGCTGGATCTTCTTCAGCTTCGTCATCGAGACATAGGACGCGTTGGCAAGCGGATAGAAGATCAGCTTCACGATGATCGTCAGGATGATGATCGCGATACCAAAATTGCCAACCTGATGGTTGATGACGTCCAGGGCCTTGAAGATCCAATAGGTGAAAAACGAGAACCAACCCCAGTCAATCGTCATCTCGTAGCGGAAGATACCAAGCTTCTGCTGATAGTCCTCCACAAGTGACACGATCTTGGCGCCAGCGAAGACATGATGCGTCACGTTGGTCGTCCCACCAGCCGCGACGTTGCGCGGGCCAAGCAGATAGTCGGCGCGGAACACTTCGCCCTGGCGCTCTCGCGCAATCGAGAACCGGCCCGTGAACGTTTCTTCCTGTGGCGGCACGACCGTCAGCATCCAGTACTTGTCCGTGATCCCAAGCCAGCCACCCTTGCCTTCGAATTTCGCCTCGGGATCCTTCGCATCCCTGAGATCGGCGTAGGTGTACTTCTCGAGCAACCCCGACAGGACACCGAACAACCCTTCATGCAACGTCCATTGCGGTGTATGCTTGGGCTCGCCCTCGCGTGTAGCGATCGCATAGGGGAACAGCGTGACAGGCATGCCCGTGTTGTTCTGGACGCCGTCTGTCACGGTGAACATGTAATTGTCGTCGATCGCAATGCGCCGGATGAAGACCAGGCCCTGCCCATTGTCCCACGTCAGCGTCACGGGCCTGCCCGGTCCGAGCGCCTGCCCGCTGGACGTCCAGACGCTCTCCGCATCAGGAACCCGCGTCTGCGAGCCCGGCGCCGCAACCCATCCTGTTTCCGCGAAAGTGGCACTGGCAGTGCCGCGCGGGGTCAGGAAGACTACCTCGTCGCTGGTCGGATCCAGCGTCTCGCGATACTGCTTGAGCCTCAGATTGTCGATCTGGGCACCGGTCAACCGGATGGAGCCGTCAACCTTGTCGTTCTCGAACGCGACGCGCGCACCGCCCGAGGCAAGCGCCACCTCGCGCGACTGCACCCTCAAGGCACCCGTCGCACCGGATCCTCCAGGGACCACGGCCTGGGACGGCACTGAACCCGGTGCTGGCGCACCGTCACCCTCTGCAAGCTTCATGGCTTCTGCCGCCCGTTCCGCCGCAAGCCTTTGCCGCTCGGCCATCGGCGCGATGAACAGGAAATGCCAAAGCAGGAGCACACCGGCGCTCAACGCAAGCGCAATGAGGTAGTTGCGGGAATCAGGTCGGTTGCCGTTCATTCTTGTCTACCGGTCGGGGAATGGGTGTGGTGGGAACAGGATGTTTCGGGAACGGGGTCATAGCCATGAGCGCCACCCAGCCACGTCACGGGATGGCAACGCGAAAGCCGTCGCACGGCAAGCCAGAGCCCCGCAAGCGGACCATGCCGCTCAATCGCCTCGAGCGCATACACCGAACAGGACGGCTCGAATCTGCAATGTCGCCCCAGCCAAGGTGAGATACCCAGCCGGTAGGCCAGGATCGGCAGCTTGAGCAGGATCTTCGCGCATCTCGACACGAGCGCTGTCGCCGTCATTCCTTGTCTGCCTTCCTCGGTCGGGCTGCGTGCACGCGGGCAAGCGCCCGCTTCAAGTCCTCCACAAGCAGCGTGAACGGCCTCGAAGCGGTTGCTTCGCGCCCGATTAGCACATAGTCAAATCCGGGTTTCGCAAAAAGTGGAAGCACAAGACGCGCGACCTCGCGCAACCGACGCTTTGTACGGTTGCGCACAACCGCATTTCCCAGTTTTTTTGTGGCGGTGAACCCTGCACGCAACCTCTCCCCATCATCAGGGTTCGGCTGCATCTGAAGGACGAGCCCCTCCGTCGAGTGGCGCTGCCCCCGGGCAAGGCGCAGGAAATCAGCACGCTTTTGAAGGCGCGACATTTTGACCGCAGACGAAGCGGGATTATCGGGCGCCAACTTGGATAAGGGAACTAGGCCGACAGGCGCTTGCGGCCGTGGGCGCGGCGATTGGCCAGCACTTTGCGGCCATTTCCCGTTGCCGAACGTGAACGGAACCCGTGGCGGCGCTTTCTGACAAGCTTCGAGGGCTGATATGTGCGCTTCACGGCTGAAGTCCTTGATCTCTGCGAACCGACGGGAGGGGCGGCTTATATGGATTCCAGGCGCCAAAGTCAATTCACCACAACTGGGGGCGCCGATCACCTCCGGCCGTTGCCTCAAGAACCAACCTCAGGGCCAAAAGCGTAATGTAACCAGGCCGCCACCCCGGATCGTAAACAAGCTGCCCGCAAGCCCCGACCAGGACCCCAGAGCATGTCTACGAAAAAAAAGATGAACGCCACGAGCCCCAATCCTCTGCATCGAGGCACAATGCTTGCCGCAGTTCTGCTATGGCTCACCGTGGCAGCCCTGCCCGGCGATGTCGCGGCAAGCACACCAACATCAACCGGAGCCGCTCTCGAGATGGAAACGGACCACGGGCCTTGGGGCCTCATCCTCTCGCGCTACATCGTGACACGCCCGGATGGACTGAACCTCTTCGCCTATGGCCGTGTCACCCCCGCCGATCGGAACAGCCTCACCCAATACATAAAGGCACTCGAAGCCACACCCGTCAGCCGCCTGCCACGTGACGCGCAGATGGCCTTCTGGATCAATCTCTACAATGCCAAGACCATCGACATCGTTCTGGCCCATTACCCGGTCAAGTCCATTCGCGACATCTCGCTCGGCGGCCTGTTCACCATCGGCCCGTGGAAACAGAAGAACATGATCGTCGAGGGCAAGTCGCTCTCGCTCGACGACGTAGAGCACAACATCCTGCGTAAGCAATGGAAGGACCCACGCATCCACTACGCAGTCAATTGCGCTTCGATCGGCTGTCCGAACCTCGGCACCCGCCCCTTCACACCCGGGAACCTCGAGACCATGCTCGATGAAGGCGCCCGCAGCTTCGTGAACCATCCGCGCGGCGTCAGCGTGAAGAACGGCCGCCTCACCCTGTCCCGCATATGGCAATGGTACCGGGACGATTTCGGCAAAACCGATGCCGACATCATCCGTCACGTATCGCAGTACGCAGCACCCGCCCTTCGCCAACAGCTCGACAGGATCAGCGACATCGACGGCTATGACTATGATTGGACCCTGAACGAGGCGAAATGACCCCATGACCGAGCCGACACGCACGACATCCACCCTCGATCGCCTTGCCCCGCTCCTGCCTCTGCTTGCCGCATTTTTCGCCTTTTTCGCCCTCGGCCTGAACGAGTACGTCTCGCTCGACAAGCTCCAGGAAAACCGGGCGCTGCTGAAGGAATGGGTGCAGCAGCATCGAACCGAAGCGGCGCTCATCTTCATCGCGGCCTATATCGTCGTCGCCGCAGCATCCCTGCCCGCAGGTGCAGTCCTCTCCGTAACGGGCGGCTTTCTCTTCGGAAGCGTGTTCGGTGCCGCTTGGATCGTTATCGGAGCGACAATCGGGGCCACGATCCTGTTCCTCATTGCACGCTCGACGCTGGGCGAACCCCTGCGCCAGCGCTTCAGCGGCAGCGTCAAGGCCATGGAAGAAGGCTTCCGGCGTAACGCCTTCTCCTACATGCTGATCCTGCGTCTCGTGCCGCTGTTCCCCTTCTGGCTCGTCAATCTCGCACCAGCCTTCCTCGGTGTATCGCTGGCAACCTTTGTCCTGACGACAGCGATCGGCATCATCCCCGGCGCGTTTGTCTTCGCCTCGATCGGCAACGGCCTGAATGTGCTGTTCGACGCAGGCGAGCAGCCCGACCTCAGCCTGACCGCGATCATCACCAGGCCCGACTTCTACATCCCCATCGCAGGATTGATCATATTGTCCCTGATCCCCTTGGTTTACCGCTCCATCACCGGCAGCAAGGGTGGAAGCCAATGACGACACCAATCCGGGCCGACATCTGCATCATCGGCGCAGGCTCTGGAGGCCTGTCGCTGGCCGCCGGCGCAGCACAACTCGGCCGCAAGGTCGTCCTCATCGAACGTCATCTGATGGGAGGCGACTGTCTCAACTTCGGTTGCGTGCCCTCAAAGGCTCTCATCGCAGCAGCAGCCCATGCCGAGGCCGCACGCAAGGGCCCGGCCTTCGGCGTATCCACCGGTCAGCTCAGAGTCGACTTCCCTGCCGTCATGCGCCACGTGAAGCAGGTCATCGCCGCCATCGAACCCAACGACTCGGTCGAACGTTTCGAGAAGCTAGGGGTCAGGGTCATCAAGGGCGAAGCCCGCTTCACTGGCCCGACCGAAGTCGAGGCCGCAGGGCTGCGTGTTCGCGCCAGCTACTTTGTGATCGCAACGGGATCACACGCACTCAGGCCCCCGATACCCGGTCTTGCCGACACGCCCTTCCTCACCAACGAGACAATCTTTGACAACCAGGAGCTCCCAGAACATCTGCTGGTGATCGGCGGCGGCCCCATCGGCGTTGAGATGGCCCAGGCCCATCGGCGCCTCGGCGCACGTGTAACACTGCTTGAAGGCCGCACCCTTATGCCCAAGGACGATCCCGATGCGGTCCAGGTCATACGAGAGGCGCTGATCGACAATGGCGTAGACATAAGAGAGAACACCACCGTCACGGCTGTCGCCCGCCAAGCGGAAGGGGTGACCGTGACGATCAGCACCAACGGCAAGAGCCAGACCCTCGAAGGCTCGCATCTGCTTGTTGCCGCAGGGCGCAAGCCGAATGTCGACGGTCTGAACCTCGAAGCAGCTGGCGTGCGGTACACCCAAAAAGGCATAGAGATTGACCCCGGCCTGCGCACGTCCAACCGCAGGATCTTCGCCATCGGCGACGTAGCGGGCGGTCCGCAATTCACCCACGTGGCAGGCTACCACGCCGGCCTCCTCGTGCGTCGATTGCTGTTCAAGACATCGGCGAAGGTCAATTATGCGTCGCTACCCTGGTGCACCTACACAGACCCGGAACTCGCACAAGCCGGCATGACCGAACACGAAGCCCGCGCCAAAGGGCTCTCTGTCAGCATTGCGCGCTGGCCCCTGCATGACAACGACAGGGCCCAGGCCATCCGAGAAACCAGAGGCTTCGCCAAGGTCGTGATCGTTCGCGGACGACCTGTAGGGGCTACGATCGTCGGGCCCCATGCAGGCGAACTCATACTGCCCTGGGTCATGGCCATCAGCCAGAAGATCAAGCTCAGCGCCATTGCAGGCCTCATCGTGCCCTATCCGACACTGGCGGAGGTCTCGAAGCGCGCAGCCGGCGCCCACTTCACGCCCAAGCTGTTCTCGCGCACAACGCGGGCCGTGGTTAAGATCCTGTCCCTCTTCAATCCGAAGCCCTGACCTGCCATATCCCGTCGCGAGCCTCCCCACCCTATGCTAGGTATCGCCACAGCAATGGCATCCTTGTTTGGAATGATTCGGGCCTTCTTCTACAGGAACCTCGTGGCGAGCCTGTCCGGCCGCCTGCTGTTCTTCACCTCGCTGTTCGTGCTGGTGGCCCAGATGGTGATCTACCTGCCATCAGCAGCCCGCCATTATCTCGACCTCCTGTCGAACCGCGTGTCCAGCGCCCAAGTCGCCGTGACAGCACTCGATGAAATGGGCCAGAACAGTCTCTACGACACCTTACGCGTTGAACTTCTGACCAGCGCTGGTATCCGTCGCATTGCAGTCGTCAGAGACGGAAAGCGCGAAGTCTATCTCGGCGAAATCGTCATGCCCGAACCCGACATGACCGTGGACTTGCGCGCTCCCGTGTGGACCGACCTCATCGTACGAAGCATGGATACAATGCTGAACCCCGGCCCACGCGTCCTGCGCATCATCGGCAATCCGGGCGCAAGCGGCGGCGAAGCCATCGAGATCCTCGTCAACGAAAGCCCGATCCGCGAGGACATGCTCAGCTACAGCGAACGACTACTCTACCTGTCCTTCGTCATCGCCTTCATCACATCCGCACTGGTCTTCTGGGCGCTCTACTTCCTGTTTGTCCGGCCAATGAAGCGCCTCAGCATGTCCATGACCGCTTTTCAGGAACAGCCAGAGGACGCGCAGCGGACATTGAAGCCATCATCCCGCGCGGACGAAATCGGCCAAGTCGAACGCGCGTTGTCCAGCATGCAGACGGAACTGCGTCATGCGCTGCGCCAGCGCGAGCGCCTCGCAGCCCTCGGCGCCGCAGTGGCGCGGATTCAGCACGACCTGCGCAACATATTGTCGACTGCCCAACTCACGTCGGACAGGCTGGCATCAAGCAGCGACCCGAACGTCACGGCCCTTGCCCCCCGTCTCGTCCAGTCGATCGACAGGGCCATCAGCCTCGCCAACAACACCTTGCGCTATGGCAAGGCGGACGAAACACCGCCCGCACCCGCCATTCTGCAATTCCTGCCCCTTGCAGACGAGGCAATGGAGGCAGCCCTGGCCGCAAGCAAGCGAAACATTCAATGGCTCAATCGCATCCCGACAGGCCTGACTGTCTATGCCGATCCCGACCAGATCCTGCGCATTCTCGTCAACCTTGGACGCAACGCCGTTCAAGCACTCGAGAACACTGCGGAGCCGACCATTACCATCGCGGCGCACGCCACGAGTGACAACCGCGTCATCATCGACATGACCGACAATGGACACGGCATTCCGGAAAGAGTGACCCCCCATCTTTTCCAGCCTTTTGCAGGTCAGGGACGTGCCGGAGGGAACGGCCTGGGCCTCGCAATCGCGCGCGAGCTTGCACGCGCCCATGGCGGCGACGTGGCGCTCCAGGCCACAGGGCCGGACGGAACAACATTCCGCATCACGATGCCCGCACGGCCATCTGCGGAGGCACCGGTAGCATGACATACGCCATCCTCGCCGATATCGGCGGCACGAATATCCGTCTCGCCACCATGTTACCGGATGGAACATTCAATAAACGCGAAACCTGGCTTGCAAACCTCTACGACGGCCTCGACGACACACTTGAAGCCTATCGCGATACAGCTGGGCTTTCGACACCACCCCACACCATCGCCGTTTGCGCTGCAGGCCCCTTGGTCAATGGCCGCATCACGCTGACGAACGGAGCATGGTCACTGACCCACCACAGTCTGCGCAAGGCATCAGGCGCAGCACATTCGATACTGATGAACGATTTTGCGGCAGTGGCCCGCGCCCTGCCCACATTGCAGCCAGCAGACCTCGATCAGATCGGCGGAACGGTCGCCGAGCAGGACGCAACGAAGCTCGCATTGGGCCCAGGCACTGGCTTCGGCATCGCATGCGCAGTTCCCGATGGCAAAGGCAAATGGATCGCCAACCCGGGCGAGGGCGGGCATGCCGACCTTCCGTGCAACACCGACCGCGAACTTGCGATCATGTTTCAGCTGATGCGCCAGTTCGGCCACGTCGCACTCGAACGCGTCCTTTCAGGTCCGGGCCTGGAGAACCTCTACCTCGCCATCGCCGCCATCGATGGGATAAGCTTTCGAGAAAAGCCGCTGGCATCAGATATTGCCCGCGCTGCACACGCAGGCAACGACTCCCTCGCAAGCGAAACCATGGCCATATTCACCGGAATGCTCGGCAGCACCGCGGGCAGCCTTGCACTGACCTTCGGCGCCCGCGGCGGCGTCTACATCGCCGGCGGCATCATCCGCCAATGGGGTGACCACTTCGACCGCAAGCTCTTCCGCCACCGCTTCGAAGCCAAGGGGCGCCTGCGCAGCTACCTGGAACCCATCCCTTGCCACCTCGTCACCGCCGAAGACCTCGCCTTCCGCGGCCTCGCCGCCCAACTAACCCAATTTCGGTGACAGTGCACTCAATGATCAGTCCGTTGAGTGAACTGTCACCGAAACTCAGGCCTCAGCGCACTGCCCCCTCTCGCCTCGGGTCCGCCGCGGCGTCAATTCGCCCGCCAACGATCCGCATGCCATTGAGACCACTCGTCTGCTCGATGAACTTGATCTCATGCCCCATGGCCCCAAGCGAAGCACCGAGCGCCTCGAGCCCCCGATTGGCCTCCAGCTCGACGACGGCCGACCGGCTGGTGACATTCGGCAAGCCGATGGCCGACGCCATGTCCATATTCCAGTCGATCAGCCCGACAAGAACCTTTGAAACATAAGGAATGATCCTCCACCCTCCGGGCGAGCCGATCACCGCGTAAAGCCGACCCGTTCTGTCAAAAACGAAAGTCGGCGACATGGACGACAGGGGCCGCTTGCCTGCCGCAGGCGCGTTCGCCAGGCGCCGGTTGTCAGCCATGGGCCTGAACGAGAAATCCGTCAGCTGGTTGTTCAGCATGAACCCTGCTGCCATGAGGTGACTGCCGAAAGGGCCTTCGACAGTCGTCGTCATCGACACCGCCCGTCCGCGCGCATCAATCACGCTGACATGTGCCGTCGAGGGTCGCTCATGATCGGGAATGCGCAGGCGGCGATAGACGCGGCTCGCCCCGCGCGGATCGCCCGGACGCACCTCGGCTTGCGCCCGCGCCACCAGCGGGTCAATGAGGAGCGACCGCTGCCTCAGATATGGCCACGCCAGAAGCCCCTTGATCGGAACCGGCACAAACGCCGGATCACCCAGAAACGCCGAACGATCGGCAAAGGCAAGGCGCTGCGCTTCGGCAAAGAGATGCGTCGCCTGCGCCGAGCCAGGCTCGAGCGCGCCCATGTCAAACCGCTCCAGAAGCTTCAGGATCTGCAATGTCGCGACACCGCCCGAACTCGGCGGCCGCATGCCACAGATCCGATAGGCCCGATAGGTTCCACACAATGTGGCCCGCTTGGTCGCCCGAAAGGATTGGAGGTCCCGCAGCGTCAAAATCCCAGCCGCTTGCGGCGCATGCGCAACGGCATCGACAATGGCCTGAGCCACAGGTCCATTGTAGAAACCGTCAGGCCCGTTCGCGGCGATAAGCTCGAGAGTGTCGGCAAGTGCAGCATTCTTCAGGATATCGCCTGCAGCAAGACCCTTCCCGTCCGGTTTGAAATATGACGCCGTTGAGGGCACCAGGTCAAGCGAAGGTACCATCCCGATCACCTTGGCAAGACGCGGGGACACCGTGAAACCCTCGCGCGCAAGCCTGATCGCTGGCGCGAAGAGCTCCGCCCACGGCAGTTGCCCATGCTCGCGATGGGCAAGCCACAGTGCGGCGATCGCGCCCGGCACCCCGACCGAGCGACCGCCGACAACAGCCTCGATGAAGCCAACCGGCTTTCCATCAGCCCCGAGGAACAGGTTGGGTGTCACCGACGCCGGCGCTGTCTCGCGCCCATCGTAATTCTCGATGGCGCGCGTACCAGGATCGTAATGCAGCAGGAAGAGCCCCCCACCAATGCCCGAGGACTGCGGCTCGACCAGCGTCATCACCATCTGTGCAGCAATCGCGGCATCGACGGCTGAACCACCACGGCGCATCATCTCGGCACCAGCCTCCGACGCCAGCGGATGCGACGCAACGATGACCGGGCCTTGAACCGGCTGAGCCGCTGCCGATTGCCCCAGCACCAGCGACAGAAACAGCAGTGAATTGCACAGCACCTTCTGAAAGGTTAGCGTCAGCCTCATGATCACTCCCGGTTCGCGCAATCTCATCACCGACGTTCGTGGCATAAAAGTCGGCAACAGCGAAGACCCTTCCTCCATGACTGGGGTAACGGTCATCATGGCGGCCGACCGCGCGGTGGGCGCCGTCGACATACGCGGTGGCGGGCCCGGCACACGCGAGACCGAGGCCCTGATGCCGGAAGGCCTGAACGTGGGCGTTGACGCCATCGTCCTGTCAGGTGGATCCGTCTTTGGCCTTGATGCAGCAGGCGCGGTGACCAACGCGCTCGCCGCACAAGGCCGCGGCTTTCGCCTGCAGGGCGCAAGCCTTGTCGCACCCATCGTGCCCGCAGCCATCCTGTTCGACCTGACGAATGGTGGAGACAAGAACTGGGGAAAGGAGCCCCCCTATCGTGTGCTGGGAGCAAGCGCCTGCAACCTCGCGTCCGAAGCCTTCAGCCTCGGCAATGCTGGCGCCGGATATGGCGCGCGTGCGGGCGCACTGAAAGGCGGCCTGGGCTCGGCCTCGTTCATCACAGAGGACGGCTTCGAAATAGGAGCCATCGCGGCAGTGAACGCATTCGGTTCAGCGGTCATGCCGGGAACCTCGACGCTATGGGCATGGCCCTTCGAGCAGGCGGGCGAATTGGGCCACCAGCGACCACCGCACACACCCCTGCCGACCCCGGGCCTGCCCGACGACATCAAGCGCCCGGCTCAACCCGCGCAGAACACGACCATCGCCTGCGTTGCAGTCAACGCCGCCCTTACACCCGCGCAGGCCAAACGGATCGCCATTATGGCCCATGACGGCATGGCGCGAGCGCTCAGGCCCGTTCACGCGCCTTTCGATGGTGATGTCGTCTTTGTTCTGGCCACCGGCGCACGCCCGCTGGACGATCCGCACGCCTGGCACCTCACACGGCTGGGCACACTCGCCGCCGACTGCCTCACCCGAGCGATTGGTCGCGGAGTTTTCGAAGCCCGCAGCCTGGGTCCCTGGAAAGCCTACAGGGATGTGCATGCGGCGGGCTTCAGCGCGACAGGCTGAAGCCCCTAGCGAACGTAGATGCGCACTTCATGCGCGCTGATGGTCGGACTTGACGAATTGAACACGCGGATCTTCGATGGATCGACACCAAGACTTGTCAACGTATTGACGACATCGGCAGCATTTGCGGTTCCGTCGGGCACGACACTTCGCCCGGCCGAGACACCAACCACATCGAAAACAGCATCAGGCTTGCGCCGACGTGCCGTGGAAACCGCGCTTGCGAGTGTTTCACGATAGGCGACCCGTGCCGTATCGAACTTGATCTTCACGAACGCCGGCTGCGACATCGAAGGCGGCGGCAAATTCGAAGCAACACCGGTCGGCGGTGTTACTGGGGGCGCTGGCAGCCCGAGCGCCGCCAGTGAAGCCCGCTCTTTCGCCAGGAAAGCCGACTGTGCCGCGAATTCCGCTGACAGGTCATTGACCATCCGGTCAAGCTGGTTAGCCGTCTGCCCGATCTCCCCGCGCAGCGTGTTCAGCTGGCGCTTGTCCTCGTCATTGCCCTCACGCACACCGACAGTTTCCAGCATCAGCTTATTGGCCTCCGCCGAGCCACGCGCGATGATCCGCATTTCGCCATCCAGCGCACTCGTCGCGGTGCCAAGGCGATCAAGCGCAGCCAGAGCCTTTTGGTAAGCCGCAGGAGGCGGCGACCCGCTCGCCGACATCTCGTTGCGCGCGATGCGATAGCTCGCCCCCTCGCCTGCAGCCCGCTGCCGCAGCTCCGACAGGGCGGCATTGCGGGCAGAAACCTCACCCTGCAGTGCCACGAGCCGGCTGCGTAACGAGGCAATCTGTGCGCTCTGTGGCGAGCCGCTATTGACCCCAGGCGTCACACCCACCGGTGTGAACACCGAGGTCCCGGTCTGCGGCATGGCGGGCCCTGGCACACTGGGCTTTGAAGGTTGCTCCGGAAACAGACCGCTGCTGACAGTCGAGCAACCCGCCAAGGCAACGCTCAGGGCCGCTGCCACGGTAATACGAACACGGTTGAAGCAAGGCATCATGCGCCCCCACGAGACCAACAAGGTTAGGCCTTGGTTTCGGCGACAATAAGGCCGATTCCCGGGGATGCAATCCGACCTGATGCCATGCCCCGCGTCGAAAGGCCTGGAAGTCCCTCTTTTCTGCCCTTGCGCAACACGCAGCCCCGCACTAAGTTCCGCGCCTCCTGCGGCAAGCACCCGTAGCTCAGCTGGATAGAGCACCAGACTACGAATCTGGGGGTCGGACGTTCGAATCGTTCCGGGTGCGCCATTTCCCGCCACGCAGGACAGAAGTCACCAGTAATCCTTCATGATCTCGAGCGCCCAGTCAGGCTCGCGCACCTCTCCGCGCGGCATGAACCCGGACATGACAGGCTTGATGTCGATCACTGGCGTGCCGTCGATGGCATCGAGTCCGCTGACCCGCAGCACACGCCCCTCGACGCCAACGATCCGGCAGATCGTGGCCCCAATGCGATTAGGACGGTTTTTCCCGCGCTGAGCAAGGATGCCAACCTTGGGCCAGTCCGCGCGCCCACGCGGATGCCGCGCCCCCGTGACCACCTCGTCCTCGCCGACCTGGTCGAAGACATAGATCACTTCGACATGGGAAAACGCTTCGAGGCCCTCGAGCGCATCAGGACCCAGGACTGCAGGATCGATCGTGATCTCGCACGGCACCGAGTCCCACGCATCGTCAGTTGGCTCCTGCCGACAGCAGGACACACGCCCGATGGGGACAATCGTGAACGATGGCATGTGTCATTCTCCAGCATGTGAGGCCCGCAACCCACAAGGGATGGGCAGACAGAAGGCAATGATACGAGCAATCCCGAGCGCAACGCAAAAAGCCTCGGTTTGCACACGCCCCTCGTTTGGGTTTGAATGCGGTCGGTACATACGCGAGGAACTGCCCATGACCGACCACCTCATCGAAACCTTCGAGGACGGCATCGCCACCCTGACCTTCAACCGGCCTGAGGCACGCAATGCGCTTACGCCAGAAATCATAGACGCCCTCGCGAAGGCAGCCCCTCGCCTCGCTGTCGACCCCAAGGTACGCGCCGTGGTGATCACCGGAACCGGCAGTGCCTTCTGCGCAGGTGGTGACGTCAAGGGCTTCGTCGCCCCGAAAACCGAGGGTTCCACCCCACCCAGCTTTGACGAACGCGTGATCAGCCTGCGCGCCGGCGCCGATTTCTCGCGTTGGCTGCACGAGATGCCCAAGCCAACGCTCGCCATCATCCCTGGCGCCTGCGCGGGCGCCGGCATGTCGATCGCACTCGCATGCGACATGCGCATCGCCGCCGACAACGCCAAGCTGACGACTGCCTTCTCGAAGATCGGTGCATCTGGCGACTACGGTGGCAGCTATTTCCTGACCAAGCTCGTCGGCCCCGCCAAGGCCCGAGAGCTTTACTTCACCGCCGACGTGATCAGCGGCACCGAAGCCGAGCGTCTGGGCATCGTCAATCGCGCCGTGCCTGCAGCTGACCTTGCCCGCGAAGGCGCTGCCCTCGCCCGCAAGCTCGCAGACATGCCCACGGTGGCGATTGGGTACATGAAGAAGAACCTGAACATGGCAGAGCACGGCACTCTGGCCAGCGTGCTGGACATCGAGGCGATACACATGGTCCGCACCATGCAGACCGACGACCACAAGCAGGCCTCCCTGGCCTTCGTCGAAAAGCGTCCCCCTGTATTCCGGGGACGATGATCCATCCCTGTCTCCCTCGCCCCGCGAGGGAGTACCCGCGCCTTGGCGCGGGGGAGGGAGTTCGTTTCCACCGCGCACAACCCGACCCTACTCCTCCGTCTGCAGCAGCTGTCGCTGCTGCATCCACCTCCTCGCAAGCGAGGAGGAGATGCCCACAACGACCACCCAGGTAATTGCCCAACGCAGGCCCGCACGATAATCAGCAGGACAGAAAGGATCTCAACCCATGCTCATCCTGCGAACTGTCCTGGTGCTCCACCTCGCCGTGCTGACGGGCTACACGCTCGTCGTGATCCAGAACCATGGGATGAACCTCCTGCCTGTTTTCTTCGGCGACATGGCAGCCATGGCATGGCCCGGCCAGTTCAACCTGGACTTCCTTGGTTTCCTGATCCTGTCAGCCCTCTGGACCGCCTGGCGCAATGGCTTCTCGACCCTCGGCCTCGTACTCGCCGTCATGGCCTTCTTCGGCGGCATGGTCTTCCTGTCGATCTACGTGCTGATCCTCAGCCTCGGCACCGACAGCATCCGGGACATTCTCCTCGGTATCAACACCCGCTAGGCACCGCCTGACTTTGCCAACCGCTGCGCCTCGCTGCTGAAGACAAGGGCCATCAGGAGGAAGCCCGCAAGCATCAGCACGTAGCGCGCGAGCCCCAGCATGGCATGATACGCCTCGGGCGTCGTGTAGTGCAGCACGCCAACGACGGGCAGCACAACGCGCATGCTCCAGACAAGCACGAAGCTCACGATACCGCGGACCGGAATCACGAAGCTCGCCGCGAACATGGCAGCATAGGCGATATGCCACTTCATGAGGCTTGACCACATGCGCGATCCGATTTCTGCCTCGCTGATCGGAATACCTGTCGCAAGGTTGGCATACATTGTCAGGAAGTGTAGGTTTTCTGCATAGTCGAGCAGTCCGGTCGCCACCATTCCCACGGCCGCAGCGCCGGCGATCCACGCGGTCTCGATCGTACGCAGGCCTGCCATCGCAAGGCAGATCGCGCCGACATAGGCCAGGATGAAAAGATTATCGAAGAACAGCGTCACCATCATCGGCTGGCGCGCCTCCGCGAACTGCGCGCTGTAGCTGGCGATGGCGATGACGGTCTCGAACCGTTGCTGCGTCACGCCCGCATCGAGCGCGACCACCAGCATCGCGCCCAAGATGCCCGCCGCCAGAACCGCAAGATAAGACGCAATCCCCAGTAAACGCGTCATATTCACCTCATAATGATTTTTATATCACCTATAATGATGCTTATATCACCATTATGGACAATGTCAAACGCCGCCAGCGTACGGCCCGAACCAGCCAGAAGCCCAGACCACGCAACCCCGCTGCGACGCGCGAGGCGCTGATGACCGCCGCCGCCCGCATCTTTAACCGCGAGGGTTACTTCGCAACCGACACGAACGCGATCGCGCGCGCCGCCGGCTACGCGCCCGCAAGTTTCTACAAGCACTTTGCCGACAAAGCCGCGATACTGCTCGCGGTCTACGAGGATTACGTCCGCCGAGAATGGGCAGGGCTCGAGGCGGCCATGGCAGGCGAGACCATGCTGCAGAAGCGGTTGCGCCGCGCACTCAGCTTCATCATCGGCTTCCACGGCGAATGGTCGGCATTCAGGACGACTCTCAGGGCCGTGGCCCGCATCGAACCGGCGGTGGCCGAAGCGCTAAGGGCCTCCCGCGCGCGCCAGCTCAGCTATCTCGCGGCAGCCACAGGCCTCTCGGCGCAGCGCCACCGCGCAACACTCCTGATGATCCTGGGCATCGTGGAACGCCTCGCCGAGACGGTGCTGGACGCCGAGGCAACGAGCCCGCCGATCAGGCGCGATGTGCTGCTGGAAGAAGCCGAACGCGCCCTGTTGGCGCTGGTCGAACGTAAATAGCCGCAGCTATGGCGTCGGCTACATCGCCCGCCGCGCGGCAAAGGCCGCCGCGAGGGTTCCCTCATCGAGATAGTCAAGTTCGCCGCCGACCGGAACACCGTGCGCCAGTCGCGTGACCGACACTCCCGCAACGGCAATCAGGTCGGTGACATAATGCGCCGTCGTCTGCCCCTCGACCGTGGCATTTAGCCCGAGCACGACCTCGCGCACCCCGCCCGCCTTCACGCGCTCCACCAGTCCCGAAAGATTGAGCTGGTCAGGGCCCCGACCATCCAGTGCCGACAGCGTGCCACCCAGCACGTGATAGCGACCACGGAACACACCTGCACGCTCCAGCGCCCACAGGTCCGCCACGTCCTCCACCACGCAGATAAGCCCCGCGTCGCGCCGCGGATCGGTACACACCGAGCAGGTCTCGGCCGAATCCAGATTGCCACAGATGCGGCAGGTCTGGATCTTGCGCCCAGCCTCTTCCAGCGCTGATGTCAAAGGAAGCAGCAGCGCGTCCTTCTTTTTCAGAAGGAACAAGACGGCGCGGCGCGCCGAGCGCGGCCCAAGGCCAGGCAGGCGCGCCAGCAACTGCACCAGTCTTTCAATCTCAGGTCCGGAAAGCGCTGCCGCCATGGATCAGAATTTCAGACCAGGAGGCAGAGGTAACCCGCCAGTGACCTTCGTCATCTCCTCGGACACACGCGCATCGACCTTGCCACGCGCGTCGTTGATCGCGGCAACGACAAGATCCTCGAGCATGCCAACATCCTTCGGATCGGCCAGAGATGGATCGATCGTCACGGCACGCGCCAATCCCTTGCCATTCAGTATGACCTTGACCATGCCGCCGCCGGACTGCCCCTCGGCCTCGACAAGCCCGACCTTCTCCTGCGCTTCCTGAAAACGCTGCTGAAGCATCTGCGCCTGCTTCATCATCTCGCTGAAATTTTTCACTCGCCATCCCCTCCCTCAACCGGTGTATCAAATGTCTCCCTGTCGCGCACCGCGACAAGCTTCGCGCCGGGGAAAATTGACATCGCTGCCTTCAGCAGCGGATCCTGCTCGGCAGCCTCACGGCGGGCGCGCTCAAGCGCCTGGCGCTGCGCCGCAATCGTCGGCGCGCCCTCTGCCCCTGACACCGACACGATCCATCGCTCGCCTGTCCACTTGCTGAGGCGCTCCGAAATCTCTCCTGCCAGCGTCGGGGGAGCGGATGGTTCAAGCCGCAATTCCATGCGCGTGGGTTCGAAGCTGACAAGGTGCACGAAATTCTCGAGCGCATAGAGCAGCCGCATCTCGCGCTTCTCGCGCACGAAGGCGACGACGTCGGCAAAGCTCTCCAAGCCACGCGCCACCGGCGGCTCGACACGCACAAGCGGCTCCGGCGCAACACGAACCGGTGGTGTCGCAAGACTGGTCACTGGCTCGCCTCCAGACGCCGCCGACCGAAGGCTGGGCGCAGGCGGAGGCGCGCTCGCACCGCTCCCGGCAGGCCCCATGCGAGCGGAGCCAGCCCCCGGCCCGGCCCCAAGCGACCTGATGATCTGCTCCGTTGGTGGCAGTTCCGATGCAAAGCCGATACGGATCATCGCCATCTCGGCTGCCGCGGCGGCATCGGGTGCAGATTGCACTTCCGAGAGCGCCTTCAGCAGCAATTGCCAAGTCCGCGCAAGCTGCGGCACGGCAAGCTTTCCAGCCAACTCACCAACGCGGCGCGCCTCTTCCGCCGGCGCACCGGAAACCGAAGCACCACCCGTAACCTTGACGCGCGTAACCTCATGGCAGATCTGCGCCAGGTCTTGCATGACGGAAAGAGGATCAGCACCGGAATCATACTGGCTCCGGAACTCGGCCAGAGCCTCCGGGATCGCACCGCGCATCAACCTTTCGAACAACTCAAGCCCCCGGCTGCGATCAGCAAGCCCCAGCATGAGGCGAACAGGCTGCTCCTCGATCAAGGCACCGCCAGCATGGGCAAAAGCCTGGTCAAGCAATGAAAGGGCATCGCGTACGGATCCCTCCGCCGCGCGCGCAATCAGTCGCAGCGCGTCCAACGCAGCAGGCTGCTGCTCCAGCTCGCAGATGCGCACGAGATGGGCAGACAACTCATCGACGGTCACCCGCTTCAGGTCGAAGCGTTGGCAACGCGACAGGACCGTGATGGGAACGCGCCTGATTTCAGTGGTCGCGAACGCGAACTTCACATGACCCGGCGGCTCTTCCAGCGTCTTGAGCAGGCCGTTGAAGGCCGCCTTGGAGAGCATATGAACTTCGTCGATGATGTAGACCTTGTAGCGCGCCTGCGCTGGCGCATAGCGCACGCCCTCGATGATCTCGCGAATATCGTCAATGCCGGTATGCGAGGCCGCATCCATCTCATGCACATCAACATTGCGCGACTCCGCGATCGACGCACACGGCTCACACACGCCACACGGCGTGACAGTAGGTTCAGTCCGGCTGCCATCCGGACCAACGCAGTTGAGGGCTTTTGCGATGATGCGCGCTGTCGTGGTCTTGCCGACCCCGCGCACCCCTGTGAGCATGAAGGCGTGCGCAATCCGCCCCGCGGCAAACGCGTTCGCCAGCGTGCGGACCATTGCGGACTGCCCGATGAAGGCATCTTCGAAGGTCTGCGGTCGATACTTGCGGGCAAGCACCCTGTAGCCAGTGCCGGCCCTGTCAGGGGCAACCCCTGCACCGGCTTCAGACGGACCTTTGTCCTTGTTGCTCGCCATGCGTGAAGGAACCCAAGGTGAGAGGCTGACGAACGACCCGAGTCGAAACTCGTTGCGGCTGCTTCCTTCCGGACCTGACCGGGTTGGCGAGGAACTCGTCCGTCGCCAACCTCCCGGGGCACTATATCGGGCGGGCCGCGGCAAAACGCAAGCAGCCCCGGACATTGCGGCCACAAGCCTCGCCATGCGAAGCTTTATGCATCAAAACTTGTGGAAAGACACCCGCCGGATGCAGCTGGTCCTGCCGAAGAACCCCAACATTTTCGCAAATTCTCCTCTGGACAGGGCTGCTCACCGGCGAACCGACCGGGAATGGCTGGCCCAAGCCATGTCAGACCGCAACACGTCGTTCATGCCGCTCTGGAAGCTGAACCCGTTCGTGATCCCCGGCCGCAACGGTCACCGGGAGGCAGGTTGGGTAACGGGCGAACTTGTCCGCCCCCTGTTGGATGCGGACACGATAACGATCTTTCTCGGCGAGCATCGCAACTCCGCACACTTTGCCATCGACATCTCCTCGCAAGCAGATCCGGAGCGCACGGGACCGCTCGCCGGGCTTGGGACCTTTGCGGACCTGCGCACGGTGGCCGAAGAGATCGACCCTACGGACGCAAGCATCCTCGCGCAGGCGAAATCCATGATCGACTGGCACCAACGCCACAGGTACTGCGCCAACTGCGGCAACCCCACCGAATTGTCTGACGCCGGTTACAAGCGCAGCTGCCCTGGCTGCAGGGCCGAGCACTTCCCGCGCACGGACCCGGTCGTGATCATGCTGCCCACGCATGCCAACACCTGCCTGATGGGGCGCCAGCCCAAATGGCCTCCAGGTTTCTTCTCGGCACTCGCTGGCTTCATCGAGCCTGGCGAAACCATCGAGCAGGCAGTCGCACGCGAATGCCAGGAAGAAGCAGGCATCAGCATCGACGAAGTCGCCTTCCACTCGACACAGCCCTGGCCCTACCCTTCATCCTTGATGATAGGCTGCTTCGCCCGCGCGACCACCACCGATATCGTTCTTGATGGCAAAGAGTTGTCTGACGCGAAATGGTTCACACGCGACCAGGTCCGTGCGGCGATGGCCCGGGGAACAAGCGAACTGCGCCTGCCGCCACGCATGGCCATTGCCCACCAGCTCGTGAAGACATGGCTCGAATTCGAATAGGCACTTAGCCGGGCGCTCGCACGATCGTTTTCCGAAACGGGTGAGCAGGATAAACCCCAAGCACGCGCAGCGAGGACGAGAAGAACTGCAACTCTTCGAGCGCAAGCCGCACATTGCGCGCTTCCGGGTGCCCCTCGATGTCGGCATAGAACTGCGTCGCGTTGAACGAGCCTTCAAGCTGATAGGATTCCAGCTTCGTCATGTTCACCCCGTTGGTCGCAAAGCCACCCATGGCCTTGTAGAGCGCTGCCGGCACGTTGCGGACCCGGAACACAAACGTCGTAACGACATCGCCGCTGCCGGGCTCGGCATCATCTGCTTCCCTGGCCATGATCAGGAAGCGGGTCGTGTTATGCGGAGCGTCTTCGACATCAGCCTTAAGAATGTCGAGGCCGTAGATCTCGGCTGCAAGCCGCGAGGCAAGCGCGGCAACCGTCGGATCTTTCTGTTCCGCGACCTGCCGCGCAGAGCCAGCAGTATCTGCCCCCACGATCATTTTCAGGCCAAGGGTACGAATGACGTTGCGGCACTGGCCAAGCGCCGGAATCTGGCTCATGACCGAACGAACACTTTGCAGCGTAGCCCCCTTCACCGCCATCAGCTGATGATGAATCCGAAGGAAGTGCTCACCGACGATGAAAAGCCCGGACTCGGGAAGAAGGTGATGAATATCGGTAATGCGCCCATGCAGCGAATTCTCGATCGGCAGCATCGCAAGCCGCGCCTGCCCCTCTTTGACGGCCGCAAACACGTCCTCGAACGTGGAACAAGGCAAGGCAATCATGGAGGGATAAACTTCAAGGCAAGCCATGTGCGAATTCGCGCCAGGCTCTCCCTGGAAGGCGATCGTGTTCTGCGGATCTGGTGTCATGTCACGCTCTTCTTCCTGCGACCGATGAGTTCGCGCGCCCGGTCGAGGTCTTCAGGTGTATCCACGCCCAGCGGTACAGCATCGACAACGCGCACAGCAACCGGCATTCCGGCTTCGAGCGCCCGCAACTGCTCCAGCTTTTCGCGCGTCTCGAGTGGCGAGGGTGGCAATTTGACGAACCGCTCCAGCGCCATGCGTCGGTAGGCATACATGCCGATATGGTGATAGTGCGGCCCGGGTCCCCACGGAGCCGTCGCACGCGTGAAATAGAGCGCACGACCTTCGACCCGCCCCGGTGGCAGCGCCACGACAGCCTTTACGACATTGGGGTTCGTGCGTTCTGCCTCGTCGACAATTTCTGTCACCAGCGTGGCAAGATCGGCCCCTGACTGCTGCAGCGTCTCGACAACACCCCTCACGAGCAGGGGATCGAGGGTCGGCAAGTCGCCTTGGACATTCACGATCACCTTATGGCGACCCTGTGGGTCGAGCCGGGTCAGCGCCTCAAAAATCCGGTCCGAACCTGACGGATGGTCCGGATTGGTCAGCACCGCCTCTCCGCCCGCAGCAATGACGGCATCCACAATCTCTTTCTCGGCAGCCGCGACAGCGACGCGACCGGACTGCGCCTCCTGGGCGCGGCGCCAGACATGGACGATCATGGGCTCGCCGAGGATATCAGCCAGCGGTTTTCCCGGCAGGCGCGTCGACGCCATGCGGGCAGGGATCAGGATCAACGGTTCGCTCATCGTAGGGTCATTGTGTTCTAGCCTTCTGAGACGAACCAAAATGCGACGTTCCGCCGCAATGACCAAGGAACCGCCGAAGCTATTGTCGGCCCGCGCATTTCAGGCCGTTGCGCGGCGCCAGCTTGGCGTGCCGCATCCCGTGGAATCCGCCGCCTTATCCGCCAAGTTACCCTGCAAGGATTGCGCAATGGACTCCTTCGAGTGGAACAAGATCTTCGGCGCTGTGCTCGGCACAGTGCTGTTCATCGTGTCGCTGAACATGCTCATCAACGGCCTCATGACACCGCACAAGGCGGAAACGCCAGGCATGGAAGTCGCCGTCGCAGAAGAAGGCGGTGAGACCGGCGGACAAGCCGCAACGCCTGTCGCCGACGTCAAGCCCGATTGGGGGACGGTCATTCCGGCGGCCGACATCGCTGCAGGCGAAAAACTCATGAGCCGCTGCCAGCAATGCCATGATTTCACAAAGGGTGGCCCCAACAAGATAGGCCCGAACCTCTACGGCATCATCGGGGCAAAGCATGCGCAAGTTGCCGGCTACGCATACTCCCCCGCCTTCAACGCCCTGAAGGACAAGGATTGGAGCTACGACGATTTCTACGCCTTCATGAAGAGCCCTAAGTCCGCGATCCCAGGCACCAAGATGTCGTTTGCGGGCCTCTCCAAGCAGTCTGACCGGATCGCCTTGATCGCCTATATGCGCACCCTCTCGGACAGCCCGCTCGCCATCCCTGCACCCAACCCGGTGGCGCCTGCAGCCGAGGCTGCGCCTTCAGACGCAGCCACTCCAGCAGAGGGTGCAGCGCCAGCCGGAGAAACCCCTGCGACCGAAGGCGCTGCTCCTGCCGATGCAGCCAAGCCGGCAACACCGCCGGGTGGCAGCAAGTAAGATAGCAAGATACCCCATGGCCAAGGGCAGCCTGCTCTTCCAGTCCATTGGCTATCCGCTCGAACTCTGGACGCCGCACCTGAAACGGCTGCGTCCGGACCTCGACATCCGCACCGAAGATGACCTGGGCGCTCCGGACAGCATCCACTACTGTATTGCCTGGAAACCAAAGCCTGGCTCGCTGGCAGCACTTCCCGCATTGAAGGTTGTATTCTCGATGGGCGCCGGCGTCGACGCAATCGTCGCCGACCCGACTTACCCTCAAAGTGTACCGCTGTCGCGCGTCGTGGACCCCACGCTCAGCCAGTCGATGACTGAGTACGTCGTACTAAACGTGCTTTACTGGCACAGGCGCATGCACGACCTTGGCGCCTTGCAGCGGCTGAGCAAGTGGCGCCAGATCGCCTCACCGCGGGCAGAATATGTTCGCGTCGGCATTCTCGGCTTCGGCATGCTGGGCCAGGCAGCAGCCTCGGCACTCAAAGCGCTGAACTATCAGCTGTCCGGCTGGAGCCAGACGCCCCGACAGATCGAAGGCGTAGCCTCTTTTCACGGTTCCCAAGGCCTGGCACCTTTCCTGGCCCAGACCGACATTCTGGTTTGCCTGCTCCCATTGACCCCACAGACCCGAGGCATCCTGGACGCAAGGCTGTTCGCAGCCCTGCCCGCAGGCGCGTGCTTGATCAACGCCGCACGTGGTGGTCACCTGGTCGAGCAGGACCTGCTGGCAGCTCTTGATGCGGGGCATTTGCGCGGCGCCACACTCGACGTCTTCACGCAGGAGCCACTACCATCGGATAATCCGCTGTGGTCGCACCCAAAGGTGGTTGTAACGCCGCACGCGGCTGCCGCAACCGATCCTGCAGCCTTCATGGCGCACGTGGCGCGCACCATCGCGCGCGTGGACGATGGCCTGTCGCCTGAGAACCTCGTCGACTTCAGCCGCGGCTATTGAACACGCCCATAACGGGCCTGCAGCATACTGAAGATCGCACGAACAGCTTGGGCCTCCGCACCCAATGGACGCCCCGGCCGCGCCCTGTCATTCCAGGCCGCAATATCGAAGTGGACAAAACTCTTTGCCTTTTCAACAAAGCGCTCGAGGAACAACGCAGCCGTGATCGCGCCAGCATTGGGATTTCCGGGACTGTTGGTCAGATCGGCAACCTTGCTTTCGATGAGTTCTCCATACCCTCGCCACAGCGGCAAGCGACAGATGGCATCGCCTTCGCGGACCGCAGCCGCCTCAAGTTCACCGGCAAGCCCGTCATCCTGCGTGAAGAACGGCGGCAGGTCGAACCCTGTGGCCACGCGGGCCGCCCCCGTCAAGGTCGCCATGCATACCAGCAGATCAGGCGCTTCCGAATCGGCCTCAGCCAGCGCATCGGCCAGAACCAGCCGCCCCTCAGCATCCGTATTGCCGATCTCGACCGTCAGCCCCTTGCGGCTCCTGAAAATATCCCCGGGACGATAGGCATCGCCGGAAATGCTGTTCTCGACAGCAGGGATCAGCACGCGCAGGGCAATCGGCAACTTCGCATCCATGATCATGTGGGCAATGCCAAGCACGGCCGCAGCGCCACCCATGTCCTTCTTCATGGTCAGCATCGCGCTTGCAGGTTTGATGTCGAGCCCTCCCGAGTCGAAACAGACCCCCTTGCCCACCAGCGTCACCCGCGGCAGCCCCGCGCCACCCCAGCGAAAATCAATCAATCGCGGAGCCCGGCTGGATCCGGCGCCAACCGCCCAGATCAGGGGGAAATTCTTGTCCTGAAGCAACCGACCCTCGATGACGGCCGCCTGTGCACCGTGTGTATCAGCCAGGTGCAAGGCCGCATCGGCAAGCTCAGCAGGACCCATCTCGTTGGCAGGCGTGTTCACAAGGTCTCGTGCCATGAACAGCCCATCGGCCACCCGCAGGACCTGCCCGCGATCGGCATCCGAAGGCCATACCAGCAAAGGGCCATCCTTCTTCGTGTCACCACCCTTGAAACGGGTGAACCGGTAATGCCCCATCGCCCAGGCAAGGGCGAGCACCGAGCAACTGCGTATGGCAGGCCAAGTCACAAGCCGATATCGACCATCAGGCAACAGGCCGGGCAGCGCAGCAAACTGGAAAGGATCCTCGTCACGTCCGAGCCCAAAGACAACAGCGGCAACCGAACCATCGGCGCCGGGTAACTGTAACAACTTGCCCGTTGCAGCCTTGAAGCCGCAGGACGCAATCCACGCCGCATGGGGCCTCAGTGCGCCTTCAAGAGCAGCCTCAAGCATCGACGGTGTAACCGCGTGAATGGGAACGGATCCCGTTGCATCATCAGTGAAGTGGCGTTGACTGCGCATCACAAGAACCTGGGATCAGAAAGTCGAGTGGGAAAGATCAACCCGCAATCTCAACCTGGGCGCGCCGGTATCGCGGCAGCAGCCATGGCCAGGACTGCAAAGGCTGTGGCGTAGTAACCCACAACCTGGGGCGAGGCAAAGCCGTTCAGGACCAGCAAGGCCACCCCGGCCCCGGCAAATGCAGCCCCCAGAAGACGCATCACGCTTAACCGCTCAAGCCCCTCCGCCCGCCACAGCAGCATGCCAGCCGCGAATAGAAGCACTGCAACAGCCGGTGGGATCATTGGCTTGATCGCCAATTTTAGCCCCAGCGCCTGTGTCACGATCATGACACAGGTCAGGGTGATCACCACGATCTGGGAGAAATTCAGGATCAGGAAGGGACGCAAACAATCGGCAAGCGCCAGAGATCGGTGCTTCCAAAGTGCCAAAAACGCACCCGCAAGCCCTGCCACAGCTGCAAAATTGGCAACCAGCAGCACCGTACTCGCCCGCGTACCGATCACGGTCATGCGGCCCAGCATATCCCACTGGATGACTGTCCTATTGGGAATGACGTCAAAATAATGGGTAACAAGCGCCGTAGGCACAAGACCAAGCGCGATCATCACCAAGCTCGTGAACACGGGCGCTTTCGACCTCACGAAAAGGGCCCTCCTGCAGACCGTCTAGGGGCGAGACCGAGCGTAGAAGCGCTTCGCCCCTTCATGCAAGGGCATGGTACCCACTGAGGTTGCATTCCTGACATCCAGGGACGTGGCAAAGGGCACCCGCGCCTCGATGTCAGCACGGTTCTCGCGCGCCCAGAAGGCGCGGAGGATCTGTTCGACGACCGACGCCTCCATCGCCCGACGAACGACCCAAACGCTAGCCACAGTCAAGGCTTGGACTTCGACTGACGAGCGATAGGTGCCAGGCACCAACCGAACCTTGCCGTAAAGCGGATTGGCTCTCTTCAAGCGCTCAAGCGTCCGATTGTCCACCGTGACAAGCTTCAACTGTCCACGCCGGAACAATGGCTCCAGCGATCGCACGGGCGGCACCCCCAGCACAAAAAGGGCGTCAACTTTGCGGGTACGCAGGCTTTCAGCGGCCTCCGTGACAGACATGGCACGAAGGTTACGTCCCGGAATACGGACACCGGCCATCTTCAGCATGGTCCGCACGGTATGCACGGCATCAAGCGACCCCGAGTCAATCGCGACCCGCTTTCCTCTCAGATCAGCGAGCCGCCGAACCCGTGACTGGGATGAAACAATGACATGCAGGACTTCATCGTGAAGCCGCGCAACCACGCGCAGCTCCTTCAGCTTACCATCCTTGGCAAAGGGTCCGGTGCCCTTCAGCGCGGCGTCAAGCAAATCACCCTGTACAAGCGCCGACTGCACACTGCCGCGCTCGACGCTGCGCACATTGGCCACCGATCCACTCGACGAACGTGTGGTCGCGATGAGCCCCTTCGGGCCGCAGACACCAGGAGTTTCGCAACGTCCCAAGCCCGGAGGATGGCTGATGGTGACAGCAATCGCCTCGCCCATTTGCATGGCAGAACCAGCAACAGGTCCTGTTGCGATGAGAAAAGCAATACGATCCATCTCAGGCGGCACCTGAGCCACCGCCATCGAGGCCGCGAGCAGAAGCGCCACCATCGAATTCACAACGGGGCGGACGCTTTTCTCAAGGCGCGAGAAGTTCAAGATCATGGTCGATCATGCCCTGTGGCGGCGCCAACAGCAAACGGCCTTTACCACCGGTTAGGCTTAAACATTTGTTATGCGATTGAGGGCCAGATTGCACCTGTTTCGCCCGATGCGTGACTCGCCACTGCACCGCATCTCACCAGCCTGTCTGCCCAGGAGTAACCAATATGGACGACCGTTTCCGCCGCCGGCTCACAACCAGTGTCAGCCGCATCGCCGTGGTGGCCGCAGCCATCACGCTGAGCGGATGTGGCGGATTTCTGGCAGGGTCCGACGAACCTGCCCCCCCTCAACTGGTCCGCCCCAATCCGCAGGACACCGCGAGCAATGCAGCCTATTGGGGAGCACTCTACGAGGCTGACCGCAACAACACGGACGCAGCCCTTCAGTTCGCGATAAATCTGCGGCAGATAGGCGGGGCCAAGCAGGCGGTCGCCCTTCTGAAGGAAGTCGTCATGCGCGCCCCCGACAATACCCAGGTCCTGTCGGAATATGGCAAGGCATTGACCGAAGCCGGGCGCCCCGCCGACGCCCTGCCGTTCTTCTCAAGAGCCCTGCAGAACCAGCGCAATGACTGGACCTTGCTATCGGCCTACGCCGTCGCCCTGGACCAGACTGGAAATCACGCCCAGGCACAAGCCAATTACGAAGCGGCACTCGCGCTATCCCCGCAAAATCCGATCGTGCAAGGCAACATGGCAATGTCCTTCGTGCTCGCAGGAAATCTGTCACGCGGCGAGGACATTTTGCGCGAGCTGGTCGCACAGCCCGATGCGACCCCACAGATGCGCCAGAACCTGGCGATGGTCGCCTCCCTGAGAGGGAACCGGCAGGAAGCCGAGAACCTTTCCAGGCAGGATCTGTCCGCGAGCGACACCCAGCACAACTTGGCACTTATGGAGCAAATGGGTGCAGTAACCGAAAAACCAGTCGAAAAGGCCCCTCTTGCAGCCCCCAAGTCGCCAGAGATGCCAACACTCGAAATTCCGGCCACGGAAGATCAACTGCAGGCGCCCGCCGCTGGCCCCGCTGCAATGCTGGATCCTCCAGCAGCAAGCCCGGATGACACCATCCTTCCACTGACAAAACCCAAGGATATGTCTGTCCTGCCCCTGCCCGCCCGCATCCTGGCGGAGATGCCACGCCCGGACACGACCGTCGGTGAAGGAATTGCACCCGCGCCGGAGCCATCCACGGCACCTGCATCGGTCGCCCGCCGACCCATTATGACCATGAAACCCATCGCAGATGAGGACGACCCCCGCGCCACCGGATCTGCTGCGCCGCGCATCGAGGCACGCTCGCAACTTCCCGCGCCGGGTCCATCGGGTCCAAGCCCGCTGCGCCGCAGCCTTGCAGCCGAAGGCCTGAACGAAACTGGAAACCTCGCGGTCGCCTCAAGCGACTTCTAGGGCGGCCCCCCTGTCAACGAGAAAAGGCCACACGCCCTGGGCGTGTGGCCTTTTTATTAGCCCACCATCAACAGAGGCCCATTCCCTACAGCTTCATGATCTTGATGACAGCGGGTCCGATGATGACCGCAAAGAGCACAGGCAAAAAGAAAATGATCATGGGCACGGTCAACTTGGCAGGCAGCGCAGCCGCCTTCTTTTCCGCCTCCATCATGCGCATCTCGCGGTTCTCGAGAGCCATGACCCGGAGTGCTGTACCCAGCGGCGTACCGTAACGCTCTGCCTGGATCAGCGATGTGCAAACAGCCTTGACGCCAGGGTGCCCGCACCGCTTCGACAGGTTTTCATAGGCTTGTCGCCGATCGGGCAGATAGGAAAGCTCAGCCGTCGTCAGCGCAAACTCCTCCGCCAGCTCAACCGACTGCGTGCCGATCTCGGACGCCACCTTGTTGAATGCCGCCTCGACCGACATACCCGCCTCGACACAGATCAAAAGCAGGTCCAGCCCGTCAGGAAAGGCCTTCATGATCGAGGCCATACGCTTGTCGATCGTGTTCTGCACGTAAAGGTCAGGCAAGTAGAACCCCAGAAACGCCAAGGCAACCGCCAGCGCGACCTTGACCAGCGGCTGCATCTCGTACTGACCCACGACGAAAAGGTAGAAATTTCCCGCCACGAAGATGATGATCGGCATCACGAACCGGAAGAACAGGAACGTGTACACCGCCGACGGCCCGCGAAAGCCTGCACGACCGAGCTTCTCGCGCGTATTGGCCGACTCCAGTGCCTCGCGCAGGTTCAGCGCCTCGATTGTTTGACGCATGAAATTCTTCGAGCCAGGCCTGAGCTGCGTGCCACGCCGCCCAAGCGCATCGCGCTGCAGGTTCCGAAGCTCCTCCCGACGCAGAGCGACCGACTTCATTCGTGCACTCAGCCGGTCGGCCTCCAGAAAAGGCAAGAGGATCGTGACCATGGTAGCAAAGACAGCAACACCAACCAGTGCCGTCACCATGAATTCAGGATCGAGTACAAGCCTTATGAACTGGTCCATGCGCGCCTGTCCCCTGTCAATGCTTGAAACTGATCATCTTCTTCATCACGAAGATGCCCATTCCCATCCAGACCAGGCTGCAAAGCAGGATGAAGTTTCCAACCCGCTCGGTGAACAGCAGCATGATGTAGTCAGGCGAAGTGAAATAGACCAGCAGGCCTACGACAAAGGGCAACGAACCGATGATCCCAGCCGAAGCCTTGGCCTCGGACGACAAGGCAGCGATCTTGCCCTGCAAACGTTTGCGATCGCGCAACACAGCCGAAAGATTACTGAGAGCTTCCGACAGATTACCGCCCGTCTTCTGTTGGATCACAAGCACGATCTGGAAGAAATTCACTTCCGTTAATGGCATTCGCTGATACATGCGCTTGAGGCCCTCATCCAGGGTAACGCCGACCTTCAGGCCCTCGACGATGTTCCGGAACTCTGGACCAACGGGATCCGCGGACTCATTCGCAATGATCTTGAGACACTCATTGAGCGGCAGACCAGACTTGACACCCCGGACGATCACATCGATCGCGTTGGCAAACTCGTTCAGGAATGCCTTCTTCCGCCGATTGACCGAAAACATAAGAAACCAGCGCGGGAAGCCGATGCCAGCCACGCCGCCAGCCCCCAGTGCGACGTACCAATCGTACCCCATCAGCAGGAACAAACCGAAAGCCAACACCGCGATCACGGACATCATGATCTGAAAGGTCCTGGGCTCCATCGACCAATCCGCCTGCTGCAGCAAGCCAGCGAGTGTGGGCTTCGGATTGCTCTGCCCTTGCTTCCGCTCCGCCTCCTTGAGAGAGGCTTCGACCTGCTTGCGCCTTTTGGCAGCAATGTCGCCAGCGCCGTCACCTTTCCCAGAGACATTCGCCCGGGTTTTTATGGCTTGGACAACACGCTTGGAATTGGCGGTGTTTGGTGCCGCGCCTTCGACCAGGAACAGCGCCAACCCGCCGACGAACAGGCCGGCGCTGAGTGCTGCAAACACCATGATCAGAATGGCTAGGTCCATGACGATACCGGATCTCCCTCAACCATGCGCTAGGTGTTGCGCCCGGCCGCCTCGATCGCCTCCAGCAGTTCTTTCTCACGATTGTAGTAGCGCGCCCGATCCCAGAAAGCGGGCCGCGAGATGCCCGTACTGACGTGACGACCCTTTACGCGCCCGGATTCATCCTCGCCAAGGATCTCGTAGAGGAAAAGATCCTGAGTGATTATGACGTCTCCCTCAAGGCCGATCACCTCTGTGACATGGGTGATCCGGCGAGAACCATCCCGCAGGCGCGCCGCCTGCACAATGACGTCGATCGCACCTACGACCATCTCGCGAATCGTCTTCGAGGGCAGATTGTAGCCACCCATGGTGATCATCGACTCGATACGTTGCAACGCCTCACGCGGCGTGTTGGCGTGCAGAGTACCCATTGAACCATCATGACCGGTGTTCATGGCTTGCAGCAAATCAAAGGCCTCAGGGCCACGAACTTCGCCAACGATGATCCGCTCAGGACGCATGCGCAGACAGTTTTTCACGAGATCACGCATGGTGATCTCGCCTGTACCTTCAAGGTTGGGCGGCCGCGTTTCCAGCCGGACGACATGCGGCTGCTGCAGTTGCAATTCCGCGGCGTCTTCACAGGTGACAACACGCTCATCGGAGTCGATGAACCCGGTCATGCAGTTCAGAAGCGTCGTCTTGCCCGAACCCGTACCACCCGAGATCAGAACATTGCAGCGGACATTCCCGATGATGCCAAGGACCGTCGCACCCTCCGGCGAGATCGACCCGAACCGCTGAAGGTCGGACATCTTCAGCTTGTCTTTTTTGAACTTTCTGATCGTCAGCGTCGGCCCGTCAATCGCCAACGGTGGAGCAATCACGTTGACACGGCTTCCATCAGGCAAGCGCGCATCACAGATTGGCGACGATTCGTCGACACGCCGACCGACCTGGCTGACGATGCGCTGACAGATGTTCATCAACTGCGCATTGTCGCGGAAGCGCACATTGGTCAACTGCACCTTGCCGCTGACTTCGATGAACACACGATCGGCACCATTCACCATGATGTCCGCGATGTCATCGCGTGCCAGAAGCGGCTCTAGTGGACCATAACCCAGCACGTCGTTGCAGATGTCCTGCAGCAACTGCTCCTGCTCGGCGATCGACATCACGACGTTCTTGATCGCGATGATTTCGCTGACGATGTCCCTGATCTCTTCTCGGGCCGAAGCAGCATCAAGCTGGGCCAGCTGCGCCAGATCGATCGTGTCGATCAGCGCATTGAAGATCGTGGTCTTGACTTCATAGTACTGCGTCGAGCGCGTATCGATCGCGACCGGCGTCGGCAGTTCGGGCGCCCGCGGCGGCGGCTTGCTGCTCGCGCCGGCGGGCTTGATCGCCGGCGGTGGTGGCGGCGGCGCCCGCTCACGGCTTGTGGTTTCCGCCCCAGTTGCTGATCGCTTGCCGAACATGCAGCGCTACGCCCTCTTCCTGCGGAGGAAATCAAGGCTGAGCCGCCCGGCAGGCTTTGCATCCATGCGTGGGGCCCGCCCCGTCAGGATCTGCCCGAGGTCACGGAACAGCTGCGCCGGACGCGCTTGCGAATTTACCTCTGCAACCGCCTGCCCATTGTTATTGGCCGTCGCGAAAACCTGCGGGTCAAACGGCATGACAATCGCAGCCTCGCAACCCATGGCCTCCGCGAAATCCTTCACCGGGATCTCGGGCCGTTTCGGGACGCCGACCTGATTCAGCGCGAACTTCAATGGTTGGTCGTTGGGACGTGCCTGGCTAAGGACCTCGTAGATGTTCTTCGCGTTCCGCAGGCTTGAAAGCTCTGGTGTAGCAGTAATGACAATTTCATCGGCCGCCGTGAGCACGTGCCGCACCCAAGGGGTCCAGATATGCGGAAGGTCGATGATCACGCAGGGCGACACCTGGCGCACGGCATCGATGATTGTCTCGGCGGATTCCGGCGACACATCCTGGTCGCGGTCCACGATCGCGGGGGAAATCAGCAGGCTCAACCGCTCCGAATGCTTGAGCAGCAGACGTTCGAGCATGGTCTCATCCAGCCGCTCCGGACTTGTCAAAGCCTCGGAAATCCCCTGGCCGAAATCCTGGTTGAAGTCCAACCCGGCAGTCCCAAAGGCAACATCGAGATCAACGACAGTCGTGGCAATCTGCTGATCCTCTGCGATCGACCACGCCACGTTATGAGCAAATGTCGACGATCCAGATCCGCCGCGTGCTCCGTAGAAGGCGAAGACCTTCCCGATGGGTCCCGATGAATGTCCATGATAGAGCGACGCCACCGCCTCAATCACCTGGATGGGATTGAGGGGACTCACCAGATACTCGCTGATACCTTGCCGCATCATCTCGCGATAGAGTGCAACATCATTCGAGCGACCAATGACGACGACTTTTGTGCCCGGATCGCAAACCTGCGCGAGGCTCTCAAGCTCACCCAGGATCGCCGCACCCTCCTCGCGGGTTTCGACAATGACAACGTTGGGCGTGGACGAATCCTTGAAATACTCGACCGCACCGAAGACACCACCCATGTGCACCGTAAGATGCGCCTTCGACAGTCGCCGGTCCTGCCCGGCCCGCTGGATCACGACACCGGTTTCAGGCGACTCGCAAAACGCATGGATGGACACGCGCGGTATCGGGCGATCCTGCAGGGCAGCACCAAAGGAAGGCTCCCCACGTCCATCCTGTTTCGACTTGCTCATATCGTGCAAAACCTCAAGTTCGTCAGCCGTCAGGCACTCGTTATTCTTTCGCCACGTCCGAAACCAGACCACCCTCTTGCGACTGGTCCTTCTGCGAAGCCGTCGGCTCACCCTTGCGATACTTGTCCAGCACGATCCCGCGCCGCATGGCGTCGGCGGGATCCTCGTGGCGTGGCCGCAAAAGGTCTCTGGGATCCTCGATCAGCGCAGCAAGATTCCTCTGGCTCGCGCAGGCAAAGTCCGGCCACGGCATATTCCGCGGCGCCTCGCCGATGTTCTCATCCCACAGCCCATCGCAACTTTCTGCAACCGCGCTATCAGTCATGAAGCTCAGCACCACCGAGGAAGGCCCTGACCCAGCCCCATCCCGCCGCGCACTGAACCGAAGCGCATCAGGTCCGACCTGAGCGCCGGCAAGGATGTCGCGAACGGCATAGGCAGCACGATCAGCGGCCGGGCTGCCCTCTGCAGACACACCGATCGAGCCGTAGCCCCGGCTCTTCCAGGTATCCGCAAACGCCTTGACGCGCTCGACATCGCCAGATTGAAGTTCACCGCTCGTCGGCACAGCAACCACCAGCGAGGCAACACGCGGCTCGACCCGAATGGGAAAACGGTTGTTGACCTCTGGCAACTGGTCGATGCCATTGGCCAACGGCATGGTGCAGCCGGCCAGCAAGGCCGACGCCAGGAAAACAAAGCCAATGCGTGGAATGATCTTCATGATGATGATCCTAACCCTGACGTGATTGCCAAATCCTTGAGTGATCCAGAGCAGCCTTGGAGAGCACGGTTACTGGATCGTGAATCCGGCCGGTCCCTTGAGCTTCCCATCGACCTTCTCATCCTTGCCATAGACGGCATTCAGCCTTGAAAGCAGCACCGTCTCCGCATCAGTCGGCGGCACGAACCCATCCGTGGGAGCCGCCAGCGCCGTACGCGCAGCGGGCTTGACCAGATAAGGGGTCACGATCACGACAAGCTCGGTCTCGCCCGACTGGAAGTCCCGGCTCTGGAACAGGGAACCCAGCACAGGAATATTCTTGAGACCGGGCATGCCATCGATGTTCTGCTTCATGTCCTGCTTGAGCATCCCGGCCATGACCATGCTGCCACCCGAAGGCAGCTCGACGGTTGTCTCCGCCCGACGCACCCTCAAGCCCGGGATCGCAACATCTCCCAGGATAAGACCGTTCTCGGACGTCAGCTCGGATACTTCCGTCGAGATGCGCAGGCTGATCCGGCCATCAGAAAGAACGACCGGCGTGAAACCCAGACCAACGCCATAGGGCTTGAACTCCAGCGTGATATTGCCATCCTCATCGCGCCCGACCGGCACCGGATACTCGCCGCCAGCCAGAAACTTGGCCGATTCACCCGAAATCGCGGTCAGCGTCGGCTCGGCCAGCGTCCGGATCATACCCGAACGCTCGAAAGCCCTGATCATCGCGGCCGCAGGCGAAATCAGATTTCCGAACGCATCAACATCTCCCAGCAGCAAGCCTGATCCCGGGGCCAGAGCCGAGCCAAGCAACGAGAACGGATTGATATTCGCCAACTCCCCATTTGCCCCGTTTCCAAGGTCAAACCTGCCCTGAAGATTGGTACCCAGCTGCTTGGAAAGGCTGCGCTGCATTTCCGCCACGCGCACACTCAGCATCACCTGGTCACCGCCACGCACGCCGATACGGTTCACAACCGAAGTCTCGGCAGGCTCCTTACCGGCCTCGGTGATGTACCGCATGGCAATCTGACGCGCAGCCTCGGCATCACTTGCACTCTTGACCGACCCGCTCAGGACCACATTGTCATTGATCGTCTCGATCTCGATCGTGGCCTCCTTGACGTTTCGTTCGATGATGTTCTTGAGCTCGGTCATGTCCCGCTCGACCCGGATCTCGAGATTCAGGATCTGCCGGCCATTAGCCGCAAAGAAGAATGCATTGGTGGGCCCGGTCTTCTGCCCGACCAGATAGATCTGCCGTGGCGTCCGCACGATCGCATCGACGATCTCGGGATTGGACACAAGAACATCACGCGCATCCTCGGGCAACTCGACGATCATGCCCTTGCCCGCTGACAGCGTGATCCGGCGCGAATGGCTGCCCTGCCCGCCAGGATTGATCTTGAGCCGCTCTTCCCCCGGTGCAATGGGCTTGGGTTGAGCCATCCGCTTGCCATCGGCTTGCGCCGCAAGCACCAGAAGCAAGCTCATCGCAGACGCAGACAGAAAACGAAGCATGTTCATTGTGGTCACCTGTTACTCGCTGGGCGTCGCAGTGGAGATACCCTTGATCCCGTAGCGAACGACGGTGATCCCCGCCGCTGCCCCCTGGTTCAGCACGTCCTTCTCTCCGTCACCGCCGCTACCATCGTCGGTCTTCGACAGCGAGCGCAGCGTCAACGACAGATCGCCCATGGCATCCGCCAGCGCCAGGGTCTCCGCCTCACGCTCGCTCACCTCGAGTGTCGCAGTCTTCGCCACGATGGCCTTGGAATCCGCGTCCTCCTCGGAAGTCTGGTCGACGGCAAGGACGCGAATATTGCGAAGGACGGTAATCGCCTGGTAGTTGCTCTCGCCGGACGAATCCTGCCCCAGCTTGCGTGTCATGATCACATCAACGCGGTCATTGGGCAGGATGAACCCACCCGCGCCCCGCTCTGCGTTCACTTCGATACCATAGGCCCGCTTGCCGGCGCTCAGCGTCGCAGCCATGAACCCGCCACCGTCAGACTTGATGACATTTTGTCCAGTCACGGGCTGCCCCCGCGTCAGTGGCGACCGCGCCACCGCACCGATAGCGATCTCGTCAAGCGCCATAGGCTGGGCTTCCTGCGTGATATAGCTGGAGTCCACGGCTGACCTCGGCCACTCCATCCACCGAACATCGCTGCTTGTCATGCGCGTACCGACCTCGATCGTCCGCGCCGCCACAAGAACTTGGCTCAGCTCAACCCTTGGCGCTGCCTCCGCTTCGGTCTGCGTCCCCATCATGCTGCGCACCAGAAGCGCAGTGATACCCGCAGCAGCAATGGCCGCGACCAGCACGAGAATTCTCGTCAGGTTCATCGGCATCGTCCTCCGCTCATTCGTTGTTCATCCTTGTCTTCGCGTAGATCTATGAGCCAGCAAGTCTCAACCTATGGTTAACGGACTTGAACGAACACTCGCCGCGACCGGTTCATTATCCGCACTGTTTCATCTGCATCACGCCTGCATGAGAGCCGCAGCGAACAATTGCGTCTCCGGCAGCACCATCAGCGCGCCGAATGCGATCGCAATTCCATAGGGAATGACAGAACCATCCCGCGTACGATTAAGGAACCAGTCCATCGAGATACCAAAGACATTGAGCCGCTTCGCCCCGACAATCAGAAGCGCCAGCGCGCCGCCGGCGAACACCACAATCACGACGTAACTCGCCAGGTCGGAAAGCCCGATGAACAGAGACACGGCCGCGAAGAACTTCGCATCTCCCCCGCCGATGAGGTTGAAGGCAAAAAGAACCATCCCCGCCAGAAGCGCCGCAAACCCGATGGCAAGATGAATGCCCACTGACGTGAAATCGGCACCGCTGCATACGGCAACAATCGGAAACAGGCCGACAAGCGCTAGCGAAATCCAGTTCGGAATGGTCAGTGTCGCCGCATCATAGATCGCAGCGACGGTCACGATGAGACCGATGGCCAGCAAAAGCACAAGCATGATCATGGGGCTACTCCTCACGCATGATCCACCTTAGGCCCGACATCGCTAACCGGGCATTAATGGCAAGCCCCGACGCACAAACGCCAGCCACGAAACCTCCGTGACTGGCGCTTGTATCTTGACCGGATTGCCCGGGCTGAGCGCCCGGACCAAAGATCAGGCTTACTTCTTGACGGTCGTCGCGACCTTCGTGAACGTACCCGACAGGTTCGTACCCAGCGTCGTCACAGCCGTGATGATGGCAACCGAGATAAGGGCAGCAATCAGACCGTACTCGATGGCCGTCGCGCCGGATTCATCCTTCATGAAGCGAGAGAAAAAGGTCATTGAGGCCTCCATTTAATGACACCACTACACCAGTTTATCGATGCAGGTTGCTCCTGCTGTCGTAAACACGCTGGAGACTAAACCGGAGGCGCTTAACAGAATGTTACTCGGATCCGCGAAAGACGCAGTTAGCCGACAATAACCCTGTTATCGCCGATCATGACTAATAAACTCCTAACAAATTGCAGACATCTTTTCGGAAGGCAAAAACGCGCGCTTTGCCCTCGCCAACACGGTTCAGGAAAGCTTAAAGCCTTTCCGTCAGCATGCACCGATTGCATCCCTTATGGATCCGGAGCCTTTCATGTCCCCGAAAAACGCGCTCGTTCTTGCCGCCACTTCGATTGGCCTCGGCCTGGCCGCCTATCCTGCGCTCGCCGAAACCGACGAGAATGCGCCAGTCAATGCAGCCGCAACGCCAGCCTCTGTTCCAACCCAAGCCATCAGGGTCGTCTCTGACCAGGCTACAGCCATCCGGCTCGACCAACCTGTCAAGACAGTAGTCATCGGCAACTCGTCGGTGGCCGAGGCAATGCTGGTCAACGACCGCTTGATTTATCTGCAAGGTCGCATCTTCGGCACCACGAACCTCGTCGCTCTCGACCCGAAAGGCCGCGAAATCTACAAGGCGCTCGTGACAGTCGGCGCCGCGGACACGGCTCAAGTCACGCTCTATCGCGGCAACGCGCAGTTCACGATGGTCTGCTCGCCGCGCTGCGAGCGCACCGTGACCATGGGCGACGCCGACATGGAGGTCCAGGCCAAGTCCGGCACCGGCAAGATGGACGTCGCCAAGGCCGGTGCAGCACTGTCGGTCGGTCCCTGAACGTAATCCAATTTGCCTTGCCGCCTGACAGCAGAACAGCCCGCACACCCGGGCCCTGCTGACTTAAGGGCATCCAGACGCAGCCCTTCCTACTTCGAGACGCGAAGCTGCGACAAACCGGCAGCTATGCTGGCAAACGCCTCTAGCAGCTTGGACGCGTTGCTAGCATCAAAGAAAGTGTCTGGAGAGGATGCACACTCCCTGATCATGTCCTTCGTATCCATATCGGCGATCTGGAACGCCACGGTATAGATCTCGATACCATCGGCCTTGATGCGTGTGCACAATTCCCGCGTCAACTGGTCCGCGGCTGTCCGATCAGTACCATCGTGAAGCATCACGTCTCCGCCAGCGCCCATGCTGTTGAGCGACACCGAGTTCGTGCCATCTGTCATCAGCAGCATGGCCCGCCGCGGTTGCAGCTCAGCCGAGTATGCAGTCGCCTGCGTGAATGGAATGCGCGGTGTCAGCGCATGCCAGCCCATCTGTAGCCCGGCAGGAATGTATGTGTTTCCCGAAGCACGCAGCGCACCGACCGACGCACGCAGCATCGAGACAGAGTTTGTAAGCATCATCATCGGGCTGCCGCAGTTTATGTTCATGACGCCAACCAGCGGCGTCGAGAATTCCTCATCCGAAGCATTGAGAGGCGGCAACCGCGACCCGACGCAGCCTCTCCAGGACACGACAGTGCAGACCTCATGAGGCTCCGTCGTGATGGTACAGCCAGTACCGCGAGTACGCGTACACGGATATGTTTCCTCATCGTAGACAGTACATGGGATTTGGGCGCCATCCACTTCGCAGGTTCCGGGTCGCGGATTGATCTGGCGCGAGCACGTGGTTTCATAAGTCTCGCTTCCAGTGCAGGTTTGAACCTGGCGATTGCGGATCTCGCAAGTGCGTGTATCCGCAGGCACACTGACACCGGGCGCCGACCGATTTCCCATACCAATATTGACATAGCGTTCGAACGGAACGATCCCGACCTTCACGGAATCATCGACAAGAACCATATCAACCAGCGCCCGCGCAGCCGACCTCAGCGATGAAATTCTGCTGCCGGTCATCGAGGCTGTGGTATCCAGCACGAGGACCAGCTCCAGCGCACGCGTCTCGCGCATGATCTCCGCTTCCGCCGCAACTTCCACCTCATTGTACCCCGCGATCGACATGAAGGCCGTGGCCACACGCGTGGTGGCACTCAGGCGGATACCCTTGTTCCCGCGCAGGTTCGTGACATTCAGCGTCGCAACCGTACCTAAATTTTCACCCGCGAAATTGGCATAGAAATAGGCGTGCGCCCGGCTGGTCATCTCAGCCTGGTCAGCACTGGCCGAGCGCGCAACAGCAAGACCAGTCGCATCCAGTGTCTCAAGCAACCGGGATTTGGCCGACATGGCACGGCTGATATCGACGCCGCAACCGATCGCAAGGACCAGCGGCAGCAAGGCGAGGCCGAATGTCAGCGCAACCTGGCCCTCGCAAGCTTGCGCCATCAGTCTCCACTTCGATCGCAGTGAGGACCACAATTTGAATCGCATTCCTGACCTGCCCATTATACCGCGCGAAACCCTTTGGCGCACTTCGCATGGCAAAGATAGGAACACGATGCTTTATCGACCCTGTCCGAAAAGACGAAAGTGTCAGGCATTCTGGCATCAAGGTTGACAGAGTGTATAAATTCGGGGACGGGATTTACCCGAATGAAACCCTTCCCTCAGGATCTGGCACTACAGGCAGGTTCTTGGAGTATTGATAACCTGACCGATAGATCAACGATGATGAGATGACAGCTACCAGGTCATATCAGGAATCTTGGAATGCGCAGACAATCCGGGCTTGTCGTTTTCCTGCAGCGGTTCGCACGCCGCACCAACGGCGCAACGACCGTTGAGCTCGCGATGGTGGCCCTCCCCTTCTTTTCGCTGTTGTTCGCCATCTTTGATCTCGCGCTGATCTTTCTGGGAACATCCCAGCTCGATAACGGCCTGACAGCAGCCGCGCGTCAGATCAGAACAGGCCAGGTCCAGGCCAATGGCCTCACCGCGACGGAATTTCGGCAGATGGTCTGCGATCGCATCACGCCGCTTCTGGCCTGCGACGACAAGCTTGTGATCGATGTCAGGCGTTTCGGAAGCTTCGGTGGCGTGGTAACACCGCCGCCCCTGGACGCTGGAGGGAACTTCACGGGCGGCAACGTCTTCCAGCCCGGGGCCGCCGGCGACATTATTGTCGCAAGGGCCTTCTACGCCTGGCCGCTCATATCACCCTCCAGCTTCGTCTTCGCGACGATGAACGGCGAGGCACATATGCTTTCGGCGGCAACCGCCTTTCGCAACGAACCTTTCTGAACAGGAGGACCGCTCATGGTCGCATTCTTCAGGAAATTCCATGCAGCGGTCAGCGGCGTCAGCGCCGTTGAGTTCGCGATCATACTGCCCGTGATGGTGACCATGTTCTTCGGCATGGTCGAAGTGTCGAGCTATATAGAGATGTCCCGAAGAGCCTCGTCGCTGGCCTCGACAGCCGCAGATCTCGTGGCGCAGGAAGCAAGTGTGAACAACAGCGACATCAACGATGTCTTCGCGACAATGGCCATCGTCGGCGCCCCGATGAACCCTTCCAACGTGCAAATCGTGATCACCTCTGTTGTGACCGATGCCGACGGCACGACAAATCGCGTGGCCTGGAGCGACGCCCGAAACACCGCCCCCCGAACGGTCAATGCAGTTGTTCCAACGTCGGTCTTCCCCAGCGGCCTTCTTCAACCATTCCAGGGCGCAATCATGGTCGAGGTGACCTATCCCTACACGCCCATGTTCGCGGACTTCATCGGCGCGAGCACGTTGAAGAGCACATTTTATCTGAAGCCGCGCCGATCGCTCACGGTCACCCGCGTCTCCTGATCTGCGCTTACTTACGCACTCTTTACCTCTGCAGGCTACGGTCACCATGTCGCTTGAACATTGATGCGCATCGCGCCAGAGCCCGAAAACAAAAATGACAACCCTGAACGTGTCGCCGCGTATGGCATCCAGCCTCTCGGCCCCGGTTCCCGGACAACTTGAAACTGAAGCGGCAGAGCTCGAGGCCCTCAACGCAGGCCTCAAGCGACACGTCATGGCATGGCGCACGGCGCACGACAGCGCCGTCACGCATGTCACCGACCTGCTGAAGCGCATGGACGACATTCTGGAACGGGCCGAGCGAAATCTCGCCTGACCTCCCAGACAGCCGCTGGCAGTAATCCTTCCACAGCGTGAATCCCCTCGCCTAAAATGCGGGGACGAATCACAGCTTGCGCGGGCGAATGTCCGTTTCCGGGGGGATGAGTGCGCACGCTTTCAAGGATCAGCCGCATATTCGCGGCGGCCGCCGCGGTCATGGCGGCAGCGCTGATAATCGGCGGCAGCTACTACGTCGGATTTGTCGGCGAGGTACAGCGCGGCCTCAACGACCCGCAATCGCTGAACCGCCAGGCCACGTCAAAGATCGCCCACATGGAGCAGACCCTGGGCTATCAGGGCTATCTGCGCGCGTATCGAAGCTACCGGCTGACCGGCGACGTTGGCGCCCGCGAACAGATGACCCAGCGCGCCATGGAGGCCGCGCGTACGCTGGACGGGTTGCGAGCCCTTCTCTCAGGGTCACCCAACGCAAGCCTTGCAATCGACGACATCTCATCCGTTGTCGAGGAGTTCGCACGCATCGCCCGGTCCGCCCCAGAGACCCCGGCCGCAGCCCTGCGAGGATCCGCCTCCATGGACGCCATCGAAGCAATGCCGCAGGTGCCGCAACTCGAGGCCACCTATCTCACGCTTCGCACCGCACTCGAACGCCTGCGCGCACAGACAAGCGCCTACCAGATGGGAAGCATCGCCTGGGCGTTGACGTGGAGTCAGATGCTGATCATCTGCGCCTTCGCAACACTCGTCCTTGGGCTCATCGCTGCAGCCGGACTGTTGCAGATCGGGATCACCCAGCCGCTGAAATCACTGACGTGGAGCCTGCGCTCCATCGGCAACGGTCGCGTGAACCAGCCTGTATGGGGAACGGACCGATCCGATGAAATTGGAGAAATGGCCCGCGCCGGCGAGAAACTCCGCCAGAGCCTGACCGAAACCGAAGCATTGCGCGAGATGGCCAACGAAGGACAAATCAACATCCGCCTTGAAGGAGCAGCCTCCACCCTGCTTGGCGAGACAATCTCTGAAGTCGTCGCCAGCGTGAACCATGCCACCGATGCCTTGAGGCGCGCCGCAGAAGGATTGCAGGAAACACAGGCCGCACAGCAACAAGCCTCGGCGCGCCAAGCCAATGACATCACTGGTGTGACATCGAAACTCGACGCGCTTGTGACCGGCGTCGACCGTGCGCACCAAACCCTGACACAAGCAGCTGAAACCCGCCTCGCGCATCTCGACACCCTGACCGGACAACTGGGAGAGAAAGGCCGCGAAATCGGAGAGGCCTTCGAGTCGATAAAGTCCAGGACGGGCCATGCCATAGACGGGCTGACCACGTCGATCTCCGCATTCGGAAATGCCGCTTCAAGCGTCCAGTCGATCCAGGGCGCCTTCTTCGAGTCCTGCGACCGCATCTCAGCAGACGCCGCGACCACCGCACAGAGCCTCAGATCACTTGCCGACCAACTGTCGGGAATGGTGGCCGAGGTGGGTTCGCACCTGCAAGCTCAGGCAGGCGCAACACCGCTCCCGGAAGCAAGGCCACAAGAAATAGATCCGATTGTAAGCCTGTTCACGGACAGCGAGACAATTGAGCGCGACACCGACAACCACGCCCTGCTCGAACGGATTGCAGGACTTCTGGCCGAACGCCTGGCACCGAACCATGTCCTGATGCAGCAGATCGAGGCTATGCGCTGCGACATTCGCGAACTGGCGCTGCGCATGACGGAAGAACGCATCCTCATGACGGCAGAGATGCCAGCCCCTGCCCTTGCCGCCGAACCAATGCTTCTCCCCGCGACAGCGCAAAGAACCCTCGCGGACGTACCCGCCGAGGAAATCCTCGAACGCCTGCGACAGCTCTCGGACGAAATGGCGCACGGCCCCGTCGAACAGGCGGCAGAGCAACCAGGCCTCACGGATGCACTCAGGGCATTTGCCCTGCGCATGAAGCCGATGGCCACAACACCGAACGCCGGGGAGAATCTGCGCACGATGGCCCCGGAACTCGCGGAACACGCCAGAACGATCGAACAAAGCGCCCAGGAAGTGGGCCACGCCGCATCCTTGCGCACCGAGCTTGATGCGATTACAGCCGAACTCCGGTCGCTGGCCGACGCAGCCCAATTCGCCGGCGACAGCACACCAAACGAGCTGAGGGAAACAGCAATTTATCTGGGCGCGCGCGCCGAATCCCTTTTCTCGTACCTCTGTCAGCGACAAGCCGAAGGCGCCGAACAGTCACTTGTGCCGACCAACATCGCAGTCCCCGCCCCTGCAGCGCCCACGAGCGACCTTCACACCGCAACCGAAGACCTCACGACGCTGGCCAGGATCATCACCAGCCTTGAACGCCGCACATCCGAACTGTCGGACGAAGCTGTCGCTGCGAACCTCTTGCTGCAGACCGAAGGACATGGGCACCAGGATACCAGCGGGGATCATAAGCCAGCCGCGGATCCTGAACAGGCGATCGCCGTCGTCTACGAAGCGGTCGAACGGCTCAACAACATCGCTGCGGCTCTCGCCCGCGCAGGCGAAGCCAACCGCATGCGCGCATCGGCCTAGCCTCGCAGCACCTTAAATCTGGATCGGACAGCTGAAGAACAGGCGGGGGCGTGGATGCTGGGTACATCCACGCCCGTATCCCTTGGGCACTGGGGGGTGCCGTCTGGCCGCCTCTTTGCCGGAGAGCCGGATGAATGGGGGACGACTCGGCCGGCGGGGGACTTGTGACCCGTCTTGGAGGAACGGGTGTCTGTTATGGCAACTTTAGCTGCCATCCCTTAACAAAGCGCTAATTTGACACCCCAAGGAGGTCTTCATGCCGCTGCGGTAAACAAGAAGACAACCACCGCAAGCGCTCAAACCCTAGCCCCGCAGCCTGATCAGCCCCTCTTGCGCGACCGAGGCAACAAGCTTCCCATCGCGTGTAAACATCATGCCGCGATTGAACCCGCGGGCACCGCCAGCCCACGGGCTGTCATGCGAATAGAGGATCCAGTCATCCACGCGAAACGGGCGATGAAACCACATCGCGTGATCAAGGCTTGCCGACTGCAGTCGGCCCGAAAACCAGCTGACACCATGCGGAATGAGGCACGTATCCAGCAATGTCATGTCGGACGCATAGGCCAGCACGCACTGATGGATGGACAGATCATCCGGCATGGCCCCCTTCGCCTTCAGCCAGACATCGTGATAGGGCGGCCCTTTCCTCGGATTGATGAGGTCATCATCCTCATCGACAGGACGCACATCGATCGGCCCCGGCTTGGTGAAATGCTCGCGGACAGCCTCCGGCAGCTGATGCGCAAGGCGCCGCCGACGGACATCCTCGGGCTCAAGGCTCTCGGGCGCGGGCACCCGCGGCATGTCGAACTGGTGCTCCAACCCCTGCTCCGGCACATGGAACGACGCCGCCAGGTTGAAGATCTGCTCGCCATGCTGGATGGCAACCACGCGACGCGTTGTGAAACTCTTGCCATCGCGCGCCCGGTCAACCTCATAGAGGATGGGGACACGTGGATCACCCGGCCGTATGAAATAGGCATGCAGCGAGTGGCAGATGCGCTGATCAACTGTTCGTGAGGCCGCCACGAGCGCCTGGCCCAGGACCTGTCCCCCGAACACCCGCTGCCAGCGATCCTTCGGGCTGACACCGCGGAAAATATTGACCTCGATCTGCTCCAGATCGAGCAATTCCAGCACCTCCTGGATCGTACCCTGCATATGCCCGCCGCTGCTTGTTTGTCTCAATTGAGCCTGAATTATGGTCTTTCACTGTTACGGGCTGATGGCGAAGCAGCGCAAGTGCGCGAATTCGCCCGTTTGAAGAGGGGCTGACATGGACCTTGAGCGATATTTTTCAATCGCCAGAGAACACGCATCCGCATTCACAGGCATCGTCACGGACGCTGTCTCAGGCCACATCATCGGCGGCTGGCAAGGTGTGCTCACCCTCGCAGGCTGCGCCCTTTTGATGTTTATCCTGACGAAACTTCTTTCCCCGAGGCGGTGACCTCATCTCCTATTCCAGCTTCTGCCCTGCAAGCTTCAGCTTGAGGAAAGCTGCGATCGCAGCGTTCTGGGCATCGCGGTTCGACTTCTTCTGGAAGCCGTGGCCCTCATCCTTTGCCAGCAGATACCAGGCCTCTTCGCCATTGGCTCGGATCGCCTTCAGCATCTGGCTGGCCTCGCTCGCCGGAACCCGCGGATCATTGGCCCCCTGGATGATCAGCATCGGTCGCTTGATGCGTGACACATTGGTCAGCGGCGAGATGCGCTGCAGGAACTCTCGCATCTTGGGATCTCGCTCATCGCCATACTCGACACGGCGCAGATCCCGCCGATAGCCACTCGTATTGTTGAGGAAGGTCACGAAATTCGAGATGCCGACAACGCTGACACCCGCAATCAACCGGTTGTTGTACTCGATCATCGACGCATAGGACATGAACCCGCCATAGGATCCACCATAGACAGCCACCCTGCGCGCCTCGAAACCGGGCTGTGAGGCAATCCAGTCAAGAGTGGCACCGATGTCTCGAACCGAGTCCATGCGCCGGAAGCCGTTATCAAGCTCGACATAGTATTTCCCGTAACCGGTCGAACCGCGCACATTGGGCGCCACGACCGCAATCCCCAACTCCTGCACCATGTACTGGATGAAGGCATTGAAGTTGGGCCGGAACTGCGACTCGGGCCCGCCATGGATGACGACCAGAACAGGAACCTTCCCGCCAGCATCCCGCGGCTTGTACACGAAGGCAGGGATCTTGCGCCGCTTGCCATCCACACTGTCGAAGGTGTCGTAGGATACAAGCTCGGGTGTCACGAACTGCGACTTGTCGAGACCGCCCAATTCACTGTCCGTCCATTGCACAGGCACCTTCTTTCCAAGGTCCCAGACAAAGACATCCCGCCCGGCCGTCCCGTTCAGCGTGAAACCCAACCGGCGACTGTCAGGGCTGAACCGAAAATCATCGATCTCACCCGCCGCTATCCGCGGACCGGGTGTTTTCCGGAACTTGCGCGTATCCATGAGGAACAGCCGTGAATAGCCGTTCTCGTTGATCGTAAAGGCCAGCGTTAGCCCGTTCGGGGCAATCTGAAGACCGTCGACATCGAAATCGAGATCCTCTGTCAGGACCTCCTCGTCATCGGTCCCCAGGTCATACCGGACCACACGGCGGAATTCGCTGTCCTCGTCTGACACATAGAACAGGGACTTGCCGTCAGGCGCAAACAGGGGCGCACTGCGAAAGATCTTCACGGGTGAAGGGCGAACCTGAACCTTCCGCCCATTGACCAGGTCGACAAGCCAGATCTCGCGCTCGCTGACCGAAATGTCACGCGTCACGGCAAGCGTCATCCCGTCCGGCGAGAAATCGCCGGCAGACCAGCTTCCATCCTCCTCCAGCACGACGCGTGAGCTCTTGGGATCATTCCCATCCGCGACATGGATCCGGTACCGCGATGAATTCGACGCCACACTTGTCCACGCAACCCATTTTCCATCCCGCGAAAAGACAGCGCTCGTGTTGCGCGACCGACCATCGGTCAGGCGCATCACCTGACCATTGCGTTCATTCTGCAGGTACAGCTGGTAGAGTTCATCGCCACCGGTATCTCGCGCAAACAAGATGGTGGGCTGCGGCCATCGCCCTGGCCGATACATGGCCATGTTCACGGGTTCATCGTAGAAGCTGACCTGTCGACGCATGCCCAGGGGCGCATCAATACGGTGCAACTGGTTTGTCTCGCCAAAGCGAGTCTGGATCAGGATCGAGCGGCCATCCGGCGTGAAGTCCATGAAGCCTGCACCGCGGGCAGACTGATACAGACGCAATCGCTCTCGCATCGCAACCGGAACATCTGGGATATTTTCCATGACCAGGTTGCCGCGCTCGGCCCGAGAGACCTCCCGCGCCGACACGGTTGACAGGGAACTGAGCAGAATGGAAAGCACGGCAAGGCCGAGTGCAAGGCGCGTTGTCATCAGGAAGGGTCCTGTTTGCTTCGTCATCGGCCCCAATCTAGCGAATCCCGATTGCGCACGTCGACTGCCCGTCATAATTAAAGTCCCCGAATTTGTTGCAGAAATCCGCTTGGGCAAGGGGCCGCTTGATGCCAATTCTGGAAAGCCGACTGAACCTGAACACTGACGCCGCTCGGGCGAACCGGGAAGGTCACCTCAAGCTGCTGACCGAAGTCCGCGCGTTCGAGGAAAAAATCCGCACCAATTCCGCAAAATCCGCAAGGAAATTTGCCGAGCGCGGCCAGCTTCTGCCACGCGACCGCCTCGAACTCCTCCTGGACCGGGGGGCACCCTTCCTCGAGCTGTCGACCCTCGTGGGCCTGCGAATGCACGACGACGACGGCGCCGAAAACGCATCGGGCGGTGGCGTCATCACGGGGATCGGCATTGTTTCGGGGACACGATGCGTCGTGAATGTCAGCGACGCCGGCATCAAGGGTGGGGCAGCGACCCCGCTCGGCGTGGACAAGACCTTGCGCGCTCAGGCCATCGCGCTCGAGAACAGGCTTCCCTACATCCAGCTCGTCGAGAGCGCCGGCGCAAACCTGTTGCGCCAGGCCGAGATGTTCGTGCGCGGCGGTCGCACCTTCGCCAACCTCGCCCGCCTCTCGAAAGCCGGCATCCCCGTGATCGCAGTGGTGCACGGCTCATCGACCGCAGGAGGCGCCTACCAGCCCGGCCTCAGCGACTATGTGGTGGTGATCCGCGACCGCTCGAAGATCTTCCTTGCAGGCCCACCGCTTCTGAAGGCGGCGACCGGCGAGATTGCAACCGACGAGGAGCTTGGCGGCGCCGAGCTCCACTACACGGTCTCGGGGCTTGCCGAATACATGGCCGAAGACGACCGCGACGGCATCCGTCTCGCCCGAGAGATCCTCGCGAAGATCAACTGGGCGAAAGGACAGCCAGCGCGCAGCTTCCGGCCACCCGCCTACGACCCCGAGGAGATCCTCTCCCTCGTGCCCCTGGACTACCGCAAGCCCTATGACGTACGCGAGTTCATTGCCCGCCTCGTCGATGGTTCGGAATGGCTGGACTTCAAGCCGGATTATGGCCCCCAGACCGTCTGCGGCCACGCCGCGATCGAAGGCCACACGATCGGCATCATCGGCAACAATGGCCCGATCGACACCGGCGGCGCCGTGAAAGCCGCCCAGTTCATCCAGCTCTGCGACCAGTCCGGCATCCCTCTGCTCTTCCTGCAGAACACCACCGGCTACATCGTCGGCACCGACGCCGAGCGTGGCGGTATCGTCAAGCATGGGTCAAAAATGATCCAGGCTGTGACAAATGCCGCAGTTCCGAAGATAACCCTCCACATTGGCGCCTCATTTGGAGCGGGTAATTACGGCATGTGTGGACGCGCCTTCGACCCCCGCTTCATCTTCGCCTGGCCCAACAACCGCATTGCGGTCATGGGCGGAGAACAAGCCGCCAAGGTGATGAGCATCATTGCCGAGGAAGGCGCGCGTCGCGCCGGCAGGGAACCCGACATGAAGGCCCTCGAAGCAAGCTCCAGGCAGATCGTCGACACCTATGCCGCCGAATCGACGGCCCTCTTCGCGACCGCCAGGCTCTGGGACGACGGCATCATCGACCCGCGGGACAGCCGCCGCGTGGTGGGCCTGTGTCTCGATGTCTGCCGCGAAGCTGAGGCCCGGGTCCTCAGGCCGAACTCATTTGGTGTCGCAAGGATGTAGCCATGACAAACGAACGGGGAAAATCGGGAATGGACAGGATCTTCGGTGGCCCTATCGTCGCCACCCTGCTGAAACTGGCAGCCATGTCCCTTCTCGTTGGACTTGTGTTCGCAGCCTTCGGCATCGACCCGATGGACCTCTGGCGCGATTTCGGGTCCACGATCCGCGAGGCCTGGACGCTGGCCTTCGATGCCCTCCACTGGAGTTGGCAATACGTCGTCCTCGGCGCGATCGTGGTTCTGCCGCTCTGGATCCTTTACCGTTTGCTGACCGCCATAGCAGGCCGGCCCAAGGGTTGAGCCTGACCTGAAAACTTGCGATGGTTCGCCAACACACCATTGGGCGAACCGCAGATGCAACTTACCGCGCAGCACGAAGAACTCCGCCGCTCCCTCATCCGCTTCATCGACACCGAGATCAATCCGAACGTCGACAAATGGGAGGACAACCCGCCCTTCCCCGCCCATGAAGTGTTCCGCAAGATGGGCAAGGCCGGCTTCCTCGGCATCACCAAGCCAGAAAAGTTCGGCGGCCTCGGCCTCGACTATTCCTTTGCCGCTGTCTACTGCGAGGCCCTCGGTCACATCGACTGTGGCGCGATCCCCATGGCAATCGCCGTGCAGACCGAGATGGCAACACCCGCACTCGCCCGCTTCGGCTCCGACGAGGTACGCGAGGAATTCCTCCGCCCGTCCATCAGTGGTGAATACGTTGCCTGTCTCGGCGTATCAGAGGTCGGCGCCGGCTCGGATGTGGCCGCCATCAAGACCACGGCGCGCAAGGACGGCAGCGACTACGTCATCAACGGCGGCAAGATGTGGACGACGAACGGCGCGCAGGCCGACTGGATCTGTCTTCTCGCCAACACCGGCGACGGACCCGCCCACCGCAACAAGACCCTCATCTGCGTGCCGATGAAATCGAAGGGCGTCACCGTGGCCCGCACGCTGAAGAAGCTCGGCATGCACTCAAGCGACACCGCGCAAGTTCACTTCGACGACGTCCGCGTGCCCCAGCGCTTCCGCATCGGCGAGGAAGGCCTCGGCTTTACATACCAGATGGTCCAGTTCCAGGAAGAACGCCTCTACGCCGCGCTCTGCGCCCTCACGGGCCTGCAGAAGACCATCGACGAGACGATCAAGTACACGCGCGAGCGCAAGGCCTTCGGCAAGTCGATCCTCGACAACCAGGTCGTCCACTTCCGCCTCGCCGAACTCCAGACCGAGCTCGAGGCCCTGCGCGCCCTCACCTGGACCGCCGTCGAACGCTATGTCGCCGGCGAGGACATGACCAAGCTCGCCTCCATGGCCAAGCTCAAGGGCGCAAGGCTCCAGCGCGAAATCAACGACGCCTGCCTGCAATACTGGGGCGGCATGGGCTTCATGGCGGAAACCCCTGTGACCCGCCGCTATCGCGACGGCCGCCTCGCCTCCATCGGCGGCGGCGCCGACGAAGTGATGCTCGGCATCATCGCCAAGCACATGGGTACGCTGCCAGGCCGAGGGAATTGAGCATGACACTCCCCCTTCGTCTGCAGCAGCTACGCTGCGCAGCCACTTCCCTCGTAAACGGGGGGCGAAACAGACTGCCGTTTCTTCCCCCGCTTCAGCGGGGGAAGTCCCTGCGCATCGCGCCAGCGATGCTGCAGGGGATGGGGGCCCGCTGACCATGCACTGCCGCCCCTTCAAATCCGTCCTCGTCGCCAACCGCGGCGAGATCGCCGCCCGCATCATTCGCGAAGCACAAGCCTTGGGCCTGCGCACCGTAGCGGTCTGCTCTGATGCAGACCGCGACGCGGAATACGTCTCCATGGCGGACGCCTTTGTCCACATCGGGCCACCCACTGCCGCCGCCTCCTATCTCAGCGCCGAGCGCATCCTCGCGGCCGCCAGCGCAACCGGTGCCGAGGCAATTCACCCCGGCTACGGCTTTCTCTCCGAGAACCCGGACTTTGCCGAAGCGGTGATCACCGCGGGTCTCGTCTGGATCGGACCCGCGCCCGCCGCCATCCGCGCGATGGCCGACAAGGGCAACGCCAAGGAGATCGCCCGCAAGGCTGGTGTCCCCGTAATCCCGGGTTATGATGGGGACGACCAGTCCGACACACGCCTGCTGGCCGAGGCCCACCGCATCGGCTGGCCCGTTCTGATCAAGGCCGCTCTGGGCGGCGGCGGCCGCGGCCAGCGCAAGGTAACGACGGAACAGGCCTTCACCGACGCCCTCGCAGCCGCCCGACGCGAAGCCCTGTCCGCATTCGCCTCCGACCGCATGATCCTCGAGAAGGCGCTCGAGGACGTGCGCCACGTCGAGGTCCAGGTCTTCGGCGACAGCCACGGTCATATCATTCACCTCGGTGAACGCGACTGCTCTGTCCAGCGCCGCAACCAGAAGATCATCGAGGAAGCCCCCGCCCCTGGCATCGATACGGCCCTGCGCAACCGCATGGGCGAGGCAGCAATCGCCCTTGCTCGCGCTGTGGGCTACACCAACGCCGGCACCGTCGAATATCTGCTCGACCGCAACGGGAACTTCTGGTTCCTCGAGATGAACACCCGCATCCAGGTCGAGCACCCGGTGACGGAAGAAATCACAGGAACGAACCTGATCCGCTGGCAGTTCGCGATAGCCTCGGGCGCGACGCTGCCGCTGCAACAACAGGACGTCACCATAACAGGCCACGCCATCGAAGCACGGCTTTGCGCAGAAGATCCCGGCAACGGTTTCAGCCCGCAGGTCGGCCGCGGCCAATGGAGACCGCCCGGCCACGGCGCGCGCGCTGACGCTGCCGGCACGACATCCGGGCACGTCTCCGGCCATTACGACTCAATGGTCGCAAAGATCATCGCGAAGGGCGCAACACGCGCCGACGCGATCACCGCCCTGCGCCAGGCACTGCGCCAGGCAGGCCTCTTCGGCATTCGCAGCAACACGAACCACATCGACGACATCCTCGCCACAGCGGACTTCGCAGCCGGTGGCATCGACATTGGCTGGCTCACGCGACGGGGCGACTTTACCGACACAAGGCTCGAACACGCCCACGGCGCAATCGCCGCCCTGCGCCTTTCCATCATGCACGGCGATGGCTGGCGCTCGAACGGCTATGCAAGAACGACCGTACGCCTGCGCGAACGCACGACCGAGAAAACCTTCACTGTCGAAAGCGGGAGCGTCTCCGGCCTTACCCTCTCAAGGATGGAACCCGGCACCTCCCCTGACTGCTACACGCTGCACGCAACAACAGCCGACGGGCAGTGCCTGAAGGCAGAAGTCTTCGCGCAGGACACGCACATCCATGTCAGGCATGACGGCCGCGACGCCCTGTTCGAGGACATCACCTATCTGCCCGCCGAACGCAAGGACCCGGCAGGTGCGGGCGCGATCCGCGCGCCCATGGCTGGCCGCATTGTGAAAGTAGCGGCAGAACCCGGCCTCATGGTCAGCAAGGGCGACCTGCTCGTGATCCTCGAGGCCATGAAGATGGAGCACGAACTGCGCGCATTCTCCGATGGCATCGTTGACACAATCAGCACCAGGGCCGGAGACCAGGTATCGATCCGACAGATTCTGGTGACGCTGAAATAGGCACCGCAAACACTCAGCCGAGAACCGGAAACGCCTCGTGAGTGCCGGTTATTCCTCTGAGTGTAAGCGACCGGCTGTCATCAAACTGGAATGTACCGAGCCCGCGGGCCAAGGCATGCACCAGATCTGAAGCCAAAATCTCACCACCTCTCGCCATCGAGCACAGACGGGCGGCCATGACGACCGTGCGCCCGAAGAAATCATCCTCGCGCCGGATGGCCTCACCCGAGTGAAGCCCCGCCCGCACGCGGATCGCACGCCCCTCGAATCCCTCGTTGCTGCGGTCCCGTATGGACACAATGCATCGCAGCGCCTCTGCCGCCGAGGGAAAGGCCAGCATGTAGCCATCGCCTTGGGACTTCACCACATACCCGCGGAAGGACGCCGCCGCCTCGCGCACGATCCGATCATGCCAGGCGAGCAGGTTCAGGAACATCGCATCACCCAGCCGCTCCATCATGGCAGAAGAGCCCTCGATATCCGTGAACGCGATCGTCACCGTGCCATCGGGCGCCGACGCCGGCCTGAGATCCGGCAACTCCGCCTCGATGCTCTTCTCCAGAAGGTCGAGGCTCGTCGTCAGGTGCACCCCCAACGCATCCATATTGGGATTACCAATGGACGTATGCCAGTGCTGCACACGCCACTGCCCGCGTTCGATACCCAGCACGAAACTCATGCGGCTCTTCGCCTGCGCACCTGAACTCAGCGTCAGCACCGGGTCGTCGGCCACCCAGCCAAACGACCCCATAGCCTGGGCAACAAGCCGCCCGGGCGTGACGACAAGTCCCGAGAGCTCCTGCACCTGCTTGGCGAGGAGGTCGAGTGTCTGCGGCCCGACCCACCACTCGTCAGGGTCGCTTCCGATGATGACGAGGCTGGGCGCCTCCGTGGTCATCCCCCGCATGCCCTCGACATCGCCGGCCTCGAAGAACCGGTAATAGCGCAGGATGAAGGCGCGCAGCTCCTCGCTGGCAACCGCATCGACCATGGATCAGCCTACGCCATCTGATAGCGGACAGGCAGCGTCTTCAGCCCGCTGACGAAATTCGCCAGCGTGTTCTTCGGCGTACCGTTGAGCTCGATCGACTTCAGCCGCGGCAGCAACTCGTTGTAGAGCGCCTTGATCTCCATGCGCGCCAGATGCATCCCGAGGCACAGGTGCACGCCATAGCCGAACGCCACGTGCCGCGTCACGTTGCGGTCGACCTTGAACGAGAACGGATCCTCGAACACCTCCTCGTCGCGATTGCCCGACCAGTAGAACAGGCAGAGCCCGTCACCCTCGCGCACCTTCTTGCCGCGCAGCGAATAGTCTTGCACCGCCGTGCGCATGAAGTGCTTGACCGGCGTGACCCAGCGGATCGACTCCTCGACGAAGTTCGGCACAAGGCTCATGTCCGCGCGCAGCTTCGCCATCTCGGCGGGGTTCTTCATCAGCTGCAGCAGCCCGCCCGCAACGGTAGAACTTGTCGTATCGTGTCCGGCGGTGGCCACGATGATGTAATAGCTCATCGCCTCGCGGTCACCGATCGGCTGCCCGTCGATCATGCCGTTGGCGATGATCGAGGCCACGTCATCGCGCGGCGTCTTCCGACGATCCGCCGTGATCGCGCCGAAATACTCGAACAGCTTCATCGCCGTCTGCATCAGGTCCACCGACTGGCCCGCGGCACTGAACGCACCCGTATCGGCCTTGTGGTCGGCCTCCGCCGTCACATCCGGATCACCTGGCCCGAAGATCTCCTGCGTCATCTTCAGCATGAAGGGCTCATCCTCCGGCGGCACGCCCAAAAGCATCATGATGACCCTCAGCGGATACCAGAGCGCCACCTCCTTCACGAAGTCGCACTCGCTGCCCAAGGCCGCCATCCGGTCGACATGGTCCTTCGCGATCTGAGCGATGCGCGCCTCGAGTTTCTTCAGGTTCGGCGGCATGAACCATGATTGCGTCAGCCCGCGCAGCTTCATGTGGATCGGATCATCGAGATCAACCAGCGTACGGAACAGGTGCGTGTCGCCAGTCACCGACTTGACCCAAGCCTCACCCTGCACCGGGGACAGGTAGGTCCGCAAACGGTTCACGAAGATCTGGTGGTTTTTCTCCACCTCGAGGATGTCGGCATGCTTGGTCACCGACCAGAACGGCCTGAAATGATCGGGCTGTGTCCAGTACAAGGGATCCTCGCGCCGCAGCTTTGCGAACACGTCATGGATCGTCTCATCCTGCACCAGCGCGGGATTGACGATCCGGTTGTCGAGCGTATCAAGCTTGTAACCTGGAAAAGCTTCGGCAGTCGCAGTGCTCATGGCAGGCCTCTTTGGCAGGGAGCGCACATCATGGGTCCGGACAAGCCCCGATTGCAACAGGCGAATGGACGCCTGTCTGCAAGCAAGACCAGAGGGTTTGTATTGTCTGAAGAGGCGCAACTCGCATAGCCTGCACACCACTGATCGCACACCACCAAGGGAATACCCGGGCCATGGCCAGGAACATCCAGACCCTCGACTTCGACACCTCGCGCCCGCCCTCGCCCTTCATGAACGAGAGCCACCACGCCTGGCGGCGAGAGCTCAGGAAATTCGTCGACCGCGAGATCATGCCCTTCGTCGACGAATGGGAGGAGAAGGGCGAGTTCCCCCTCGACCTTTATCGCAAGGCCTCCGAGTTCGGCCTCCTGCGCATGGGCTACCCCGAAGCCTATGGTGGCATCTCCGAAGGCCTCGACCGCTATCACTCCATCGTCACGGCCGAAGAGATGGCCCGCATCGGTGCCGGCGGCATCAACGCAAGCCTCCTCGTCCACGGCATCGGCCTGCCGCCCATCATGGCAATCGGCTCGCCCGAGATGAAGCAGTTCATCGCCCCGCAGGTCCTCGCGGGCGAGAAGCAGATCTCGCTCGCCATCACCGAACCCTCGGGCGGTTCCGACGTTGCCCAGCTCAAGACCCGCGCCGTGCGCGAGGGCGACCACTATGTCGTCAACGGCTCGAAGATGTTCATCACCGGCGGCATGCGTGCGCACTGGTTCACGACCGCAGTGCGCACCGGCGGCCCCGGCATGGGCGGCATCTCGCTGTTGCTGATCGACGCCAACGCCCCGGGTGTGACACGCACCAACCTGCGCAAGCAGGGCTGGTGGGCCTCCGACACGGCCGAGATCGGCTTCAACGATGTCCATGTCCCCGTGTCCAACCTCATCGGTGGCGAGAACCAGGGCTTCATGGGCATCATGCTGAATTTCAACGGCGAGCGCCTCGGCATGGCCGCCAGCGCCTGCGCCTATGCCCGCGTCTGCCTCGAGGAGGCCGTCAAATGGGCCCGCGAACGACAGACCTTCGGCAAGCGCCTCGCCGACCACCAGGTCATCCGCCACAAGATCGCCGAGATGGTCCGCCAGATCAACGCGACCCAGGCCTATCTCGAGATCTGTACCTGGCGCGTCCAGAACGGCGAGACCCCAGCCGCCGACCTCGCCCTCCTCAAGGTCCAGGCCACCCTGACCATGGAATTCTGCGCCCGGGAAGCCATGCAGATCCTGGGCGGCACCGGCTACATGCGCGGCGGCCGGGTCGAGCGGATCTACCGGGAGGTACGCGTGAACGCGATCGGCGGCGGCTCCGAGGAGATCATGCGCGACCTTGCGGCGCGCCAGCTCGGTTTATGAAAATTAAACGTTTTATGGCACTCTCGGACCATCAATTCACGCTCAGGAGCGCCTGCTCGCATGTTTTCGCTGATCATCGGTTTCCTGCTTTTTGCCGCCATGGGCGCCGTCATGCTCTGGCGTCCGGAATATCTCTCACAAGTCACAGGGCTGGAGCTCTCCACGCCTGAGTCCCGAAGCGAAGCGCGCGCAGTTTACGGCGGCTTCGGCGTCGCAATGGCGTTGGCCCTGTTCACCGCCATCGTCTACTCCGACTTCAGGGGCGGCATCATGTACACCACCGGCCTCGCCCTGATCGGCATGGCAGCCGGACGCGCCTACGCCGCCTGGCTGGAGCGCCCGACATCACCCATGATCTGGGGCTTGCTCGTAGGCGAAGCGGTTCTGGGCATCATGATCTTCTTCAGGGTCTAGGCGCGAGCATCCGCTCGCACGACAACCTTTTCGAACGATGTTGCAGTCATGACACGCAACGCTGGCACGACCTGATGGCGCGACCCGCCGTCCAGACCCGGCGAAGATTGTCCGACGCACAGCGCGTCCGGCTGCGAACCAGTGGCGGATTTCCCAGCGCTTGAGCAGGCAACTGTGGATGCGCGGCAACGTTGGAAAGCCATTCTTTCGGCGAACCGTTCACCGCAAAGCGCGAACATCAGCACACCCTGCCGGCCACACCAACCCGCTGATCCTGCATCTGGTCAGTTGAACATTGTTCAATGACACGGCATCACTTTGGTCGAGCAGAGATTCGAGGGGATGCGAAACTTGTCTCAGTCAGACAACCCGGCCGACCGCCGCCGTGAAGACCGCCGCGAGGCATCGCATGCAAACAAGCGCGCCGAGATCCTCGCCGCCGCCCGCCGCGTCTTCGCACGCGACGGCGCGAAGGGCCTGACGATCCGCGCCGTGGCGACCGAGGCTGGTTACGTCCCGGGCGCCGTCTATTTCTACTTCCACTCGAAGGCAGCTATTCTGTCGGAACTCGCCGTAAGCGAACTTGCAGGCCTGACCCGCCAGCTCAAGGCTAAATCGTCGAAGGACGCAGCCGAACGCGCGGCGGCAGCAGCCGAAGCCTTCGCCGCCGCCCATGCGATCTTCAACATGGACCTCGACAGCCAGGGCCTGAACCCGGGCTCCGAGCGCGTGCTTTTGGGCCGCCTGATCGCGCTCTTCCAGACCGTCAGCGAGCCACTCGACCTTGCAGGCCTCCCGCCTGAACAAGCCCAGGCAAGAGCCCTCGGCCTCTCGTCGGCAGCCATCGGCCTCGCCACGCTCGCGCGCATGGGCAAACTCGACAAGCTCGGCGTGACGGCAGCCTCAACCCTGCGCGAGGTGGCCCACTGCCTCAAGGACGCGCCCGAGCGCAAGGAAGCGACGGGTTAGGCCTTGACGCGTGTCTGATCCTCGGCTCCGGATCAGGACCGAGCTTGCCACTCTTGGCATGAAGCCGCTGCCTGTGTAGCCTCTACGCATGGGTCACTGAAAGACCTTGGGGGGAACACAACATGAGACGCATCCTGGCAGCCACACTCATTGGCTTCTGCGGTCATCTTTTGTCCGGCACAGCAGCAACAGCACAGGAGTGCAAGCCCCTCCTTCGCTACGCACAGATCCCCTTCCAGCAGGATTCGACGAAGCACATCCATCTGCCGGTCATGGTCGGCGGCATACAATCGCGCATGATGCTCGACACCGGAGCATTCTGGAGCCTTCTGCGCAGGGACGTGGCCACGCAACTGGGTCTCGAGCCACGACGCAACTACAATCTCGTCATGGTCGACGGTGGGGGCACCAGGATCGACCAGTCCGTACTTGTGCCCGCCTTTCGCCTTGGTCAACTGAACTTTGGCGCCGCCGAGTTTTTCGTGTCGGATTTCTGGGCCGGCGCACCGCTGAATGAGCAAGCAGGCGTTATCGGGCAAAACCTCCTCGCCAAGGTTCATCTCGAAATCGACAATGCCGGCAAGACGGTGTCGATCTTCAGCCAGGACCACTGTTCGGGCGACGGCGTTTACTGGGCTGATGAAGCTGTTGTTTTGAAATACGAACGCAAAGGCGCGCGCACAAGGGCGACGGGCTCGCGCCTGAAGCGCGACGTCGACCAGAACCAGATTGACGAACCCGTCGTGACGGCAGAACTCCAGGGCAAACCCGTTCGCTTGCTGTTTGACACGGGCGCGACATTCACCTCGATGGATCTCGAACATGCACGCAACGCCTTTGGCCTGACGAAAGACTCACCAGGCGTCGTGCCTGCAGGCAGCGTCATTGTTGGCAGCGGCGCCACCATCGAAACCTATCGCTATGTCTTCTCCGAACTGAAGATTTCTGGCATCCGGTTCGAAAACGTCCCGGTCTTGCTTGGCAACTTTGATCGCTCCGCAGAAGTGCTTCTGGGCATGAACGAGATGAGCAAACTGCGGATCTACTTTGCATTCAAGGAAGGCGCAATCTACGTCACCGCTGCGGACGCTGGGCGCACACAACCCAATTGACGATCATTGTGTCCCTGAAATAAGGTGGCAGCGCCAGCCCTGGATCAGGCCGCCTCGAACACGGCCGCAATTCCCTGCCCGCCGCCCACGCACATCGTCTCCAGGCCCAGGCGCGCCTTGCGGCGCTGCATCTCGTGCAGCAGCGTCACCGCAATCCGCACGCCCGTGGCGCCAATCGGATGCCCCAGCGAGATGCCCGAGCCGTTCACGTTGAGCCGGTCCATCGCCTCGAAGCCCCAGCCCTTGGCGACACCCAGCACCTGGCAGGCGAACGCCTCGTTGAGCTCGACAAGGTCGATGTCTTTCCATGCAAGACCGAGCCGCTTGAACAGCCGCGCCACGGCTGGCACGGGCCCGAGGCCCATCGTCGCCGGATGACACCCGGCCGCAGCCCATCCTTTGAGGAATCCCATCGGCTGCAACCCGAGGCTCGCCAACCTGTCCTCCGCGACGACAAGGCACGCCGCCGCAGCATCGTTCTGCTGGCTGGCATTGGCGGCCGTCACCACGCCACCCTTCATGATGGGCTTCAGTGCCGCGAGGCTCTCGACCGTCGCATCGGCACGGATGCCCTCATCCTTCGACACGAGCAGGGACTCGCCCTTGCGCTGCGGCACGTTGACCGGCACCACCTCGGCAGCAAACCTGTTTTCAGACCACGCCTGCGCCGCCCGCCGATGGCTCTCGACCGCAAACGCATCCGATGCCTCGCGCGTGATGCCGCATTCCCGCGCCACGTTCTCGGCCGTCTCGATCATCCCCGAGATAACCCCGAAACGCTCGACAGGCTGCGAGCGTTCTCGACCACGTTCGAGCCGGTCATAGAGCTGCACATTCCCGGCCCGCGACCCGCTGCGCATCGCCGTCGTGTAGTACTCGATGTTGCTCATGCTCTCGACGCCGCCGGCGATCACCACATCAGCCGCCCCAGTCTCGATCATCATGGCTGCCGTCGTCAGCGCCTGCAGGCCGCCGCCACAGCGCCGGTCAAGCTGCATGCCCGGCACCTCGATCGGCAGATCCGCCGCCAGCGCAGCCCACCGCCCGATGCAGGGCGCTTCGCTGTTGGCATAGCTCTGCGCGAACACGACATCCTCGACCAGCATCGGATCAATCCCGCTGCGCCGGACAGTCTCGCGCACCACATGCGCCGCAAGCGTCTCAGCGGGCATATCCTTCAGCGATCCCAGATACTTCCCCACCGGCGTTCGCACAGGGGACACGATAGCAGCACGACGGATCATCAGATCACTCCATTGTCTTTGAGGTCACGGACCATGGATCCCGGCAGCCCCCAATCCTCGAGGCTCGAGACATTGTGCGCACCAATCCCCGGCGGCGGCCCCTGCACGGCACCGGGCGTCGCACTGAAGCGGGGCGCAGGCGCAGGCTGGACGACACCGTCCACGGTCACGAAGGCGTTTCGCGCGACATTGTGCGGATGCAAGGGCGCCTCGCCCAGTTCAAGCACGGGCGCAAAGCAGACATCGCTGCCCTCCATCAGGGCACACCACTCAGACCGCGTCTTGCGCGCGATGGCCTCGGCGACTTTCGCCTTCAGCTCGGGCCAGCGTGACCGGTCCATCTGTGCATCAAAGGCCGGATCGGAAAGCCCCGCCTTCTCGCGCAGCAGCGCATAGAATTGCGGCTCGATCGAGCCCAATGCCACCCACTGCCCATCCGCACACTTGTAGACATCGTAGAAGGGCGCGCCACCATCCAGGCGGTTCGATGCCCGCTCGGCAGTATGCACCCCCTCGGCACGGAACCCGTAGAAATAGGACATGAGGGATGCCGCCCCATCCACCATGGCCGCATCAACCACCTGCCCCTGCCCAGTCGCACGCGCATGCAGCAGCGCCGACAAAAGCCCCAGCGCCAGGTAAAGCGATCCTCCGCCAAAGTCGCCGATCAGGTTGAGCGGAGGGACAGGACGGTCCTTCGTACCGATCGCATGCAGGGCGCCCGTGATCGCAATGTAATTGATGTCGTGCCCGGCAGCCTGCGCCAGCGGCCCATACTGTCCCCATCCGGTCATGCGGCCATAGACAAGCCGAGGATTGCGCTTCAGCGCAACGTCGGGCCCAAGTCCAAGGCGTTCCATCACACCGGGCCTGAACCCCTCGAAAGCGATCTCGGCCCGGGACATCAACTCAAGGCACAGCTCTGTTGCGCGCGGATCCTTCAGGTTGAGCGCGACAGACCTCCGCCCGCGATGCGTGACGTGGTATGGACGCGCCGGCTTCGCATCCCTGCGATCGATGCGAATGACATCCGCACCCAAGTCCGACAGCAACATGCCGCAGAATGGCCCCGGCCCCAGCCCCGCAAACTCGACCACACGCACACCCTTGAGGGGACCACTCATGCCGGGAACTCTTCATTTGACCGCATCCGCACACTTTTCATATCAAGTCGGGTAGCAGAATCCAGAGGAAGATGAAGCCCATGGACCAGATGATCGAAACAGTCCGCTCCAGCGTGCAGACTTGGGAGTGCGATCAGATGGGACATATGAACGTCCAGTTCTACGTGGCACGCGAACAGGAAGGCCTCGCATCGATCGCAGGCGCCTTGGGTCTGCGTCCACGCGCCGAAGGCATCAGCCGGACGGGCCTCGTGCCGATGCACCAACATATCCGCTTCCATCGGGAACTTCGCCCTGGCGCCCCCTACGTGATGCACGGCGGCGTGATCGAGGCCACCCGCGAGGGCCTCGTCATCTATCAGGAAATGAAGCACACCCTGACCGGCACTGTTGCAGCGACGTTCGTAAGCACGGTGCAGTGGGCGGACCTCGAGTTTCGCACGGGCCTCCAGCTCCCCTCGACAGCCCTGGAGCGCGCACCGGCCATAGCCGTGACGCTGCCCGCCCATGCAGCCCCGCGCGGCCTGGACATGTCAGCCCCGCGCCCGGCTCCCACGCTGGCTGAAGCTGACACATTGGGCCTGCTGACGACACTGCGAGGCCTCGTCACGCAGGACCTTTGCGATGGCTTCGGATTCATGAAGACGAAGAACTACATGGGGCGGCTGAGCGACTCGATCCCCAACCTGCTAGCGCAAACGATTAGTCGCTCGCGTGATGGTGCTGACGCAGGCGGAGCAGCACTCGAGTACCGGTTCATCTATCATCGACCGGCCGCCGAAGGTGACCTTCTCGTCGTGCGCAGCGGCATGAAGTCGGTCGGAACCAAGACCTATGTATGGTGTCACTGGATATTCGACGCCGACACCGGCGAGTGCTTCGCTACAGCCGAAGCCGTTGCAGTGTCACTGGACCTCGTTCAGCGCAAGGCCATGGACATCCCCCCGCAGACCAGGGCCCTCTTCGAATCGCTCATCGTTCCCGGCATATCCCTCTAGCTGACTGGCCATCAGCCTGATCTCGAGCCGCACGGCATCCGGCGCCTCGAACGGCAGGAAGTGCGTCGTATCGGGAACGCGCACAATCCGCGCGTCGGGTACCCGCTCCGCAAGCTGGTGGGCAGCCTCCTCGCTGCAAGTCGAACGTCGCGCAGCAAGCACAACGGTCAGTGGCACAATCAACTGCCCCAGCCGGGACCAGATGTCCGGCGGACCCGCCATGTAATTGGCCTCCTCCCATCCGGGCGTGCAGGAAAGTCGCACCTGTCGGAAGTCGACATAATCCAGCGACCCGCCCATCACATAATCACGCACAACCTCCTCCGGCCACATGCGGAAAGCACCGCGATGGCGGTAGGCCTCGAACATGGCATCACGTGAGGGGAAGATGCCGCGTTTGCGGCGTGTCAGCGGCGAAGGTTTGCGCATGCCAAGGAACTTGCGGATGGCCATGCGCCGCAGCTCGGCGGACGATTGAAGCACAGGCTCGACAAGCACAAGCCCGCGAACCCATTGCGGCTGGTCGAGCGCCGCCATCAGGCTCGCCGTCGCCCCGATTGAGTGACCAGCCAGGATGCGTGGCCTGCCGTCGATCTCCTGGATCGTGCGGATGATGTCATCGGCATGCGTCTGCCACGATCGCAGACCGCGCGGATTGGCAGCCAGCGTGGTTTGCCCGTGGCCACGCATGTCGCTCGCATGGACCCGCATGTGCAGCGACAGCTCATCGAACAGCATTCGATAGGCAAGCGCGTTGAACCCGTTGGCATGCGCGAAATGCACCGAGGCTGCTCCAGGCAATGGACAGTCCCAGGCAAGCACCGACACGTCTCCATCCCACATGCGCACCACCGTGCGCATGGGCCCCTCTTCAAGAGCAAGAGCTGCTCTTGGCGCCATGGTCAGGCCTCCGGCGGGACCAACTAATATGTCCCTGCATCTGTCTCGGTCAGGATGGATAGCGCAGCACTATAACCAGCAAACCCGTGAGGCCTGCAAGGCAAGACTGCGATTGAACGGCGTTCAGTTTTCCAAACGCCGACTGAACAACGGGATTATCGGGTGCTGCGCGAGCCCAGCTGCATATCAAGTCGCGCCTGGCGCGTGACCGCTCCATTGCGGATGCGAGTGAACGACGACTTCATCCGGTCGCCATCGCTCAGCGTGCGCTCATAGACCGTGACATCCCACTGGCCATCTTCGGAAACAACCAGCTGATTGACCGTCAGCGTGTCTCCCGAAAGACGGGCCCACGTGCTCTTCTTTCCCTTCAGAGGGTCGCCGGACTTCACATCCACGAAATAGCCCGGCTTGCGCGACGCCTTGAACACCAGTGAAGACGCCTTGACCTTTGCCTTCGAGCCGTCGTCGAGGTCCGACGACATCGTAGTCCATGAAACCTTGAAACCGTCAGCGACCTTCTCGATCACGACCTCGCTGTCCCTCGACTGCGTGGCCACCGGAGCAACCACACCCTCCGTCGCCTGCCCGGTCCCGATCCAGCGCCCGACGAACGCGTCGAGCTTGCGGTCCGCAGCCTGAGCGGCTGACGAGAGAAGCGCTGCGGCCAATCCGAGAGCGAGTGCAAGGCGCATGTCCTGATCCCCTGAAATGAAAAGACAGGGCCCATGAGGTCCCTGCCTCATGAATGCACGAGATCGTGCCTTTAGACAATGCCGGCCTAGTTAACGGCCGCCGGCCCCTTGAACAGGTTCAGCTTCACGGCCCGAACGATCCGGCTGTTCTCGAAACGCGTGAAGCGCACATCCATGCCCTGAGGTGTAAGAGTGCGGTCATAATGAGTCACAAAATAGTTCCCATCAGGCGCAACCGACACCTGCACGATGCTCAGCGTATCACCATTGATTGTGGCCCACGCCGCGTCCTGAAAGAGATTGGGATCACCCGACGTCACATCACGGAAGACCGTGGGCTTGTCAGTCCCCCGAAAGGTCTCGACATAGGTCTTCGTGTCAGCCTGGCTTGGGATGTCATCCCCCTTCATCTTCAGCGTCGACCATTCGATCGAGAAGCCATTTTCGGGCGCAGGCCGGATGATGACCTGGCTGTATCGCGTCTGCTTTGCCTTGCCACCAGCAGCCTCGGCGACGTGCTCCTCAGCGCCATGGCCAAGATAGGCGCCATAGAAGTCTTCGATCTTCCTGTCCGCCGCCAGCGACGGCATGACAAGACCAATGGCCAGCACGAACCCGAATAAAGCCCTGAACATGGACATCTCCATCCCATCTGTGATGCCCCGCAGCTAGCACGCCCCGCGCCTTCAGGCAAAGGGGCAACCGTCACCCACGCGCTGGCAGTCCCCGAAAACGCAGAGAGCGCCCCTCTGCCATGGCCGAAGGGCGCCCCCAAGGGAACAGCAGCAGGCCTTAAGCCGCCTTCTTCGCCGGATTGAACCGGCCATAGAAGGTCTCGCCCTTCTCCGCCATGTCGCGCAAGAGCTTGCCGGGCAGGAACCGCTTGCCATACTTCTGCGCAAGCCGGTCGCACTCCTCGACGAACTTCTTCGTGCCGACCGTGTCGATCAGCGACAGCGGACCGCCCGTATAGGGCGCAAAGCCCCAGCCCAGGATGGCGCCGACATCCGCCTCGCGCGGATCCGTCACCACGTTCTCCTCGAAGCAGCGCGCCGCTTCGATGGCCTGGCGATAAAGGAACCGCTTCTTCAGCTCATCTACCAGCTCCGGCGTCGACGTCGTCACTTTGAACTTGACGATGTCCTTGAGCCCCGGCCACAGGCGCTTCTTGCCGCCATCGGCCGGATAGTCATAGAAGCCCTTCCCGTTCTTGCGCCCGAAGCGGCCAAGCTTGGCCACCATGTTCTCGATCAGCGTGTCGGCAGGACCCGCCTCGTACTTGTCGCCGAGGTCCTTCTTCGTCTGCTCGCGCACCTTGTAGGCAAGGTCGAGCGCCACGTCATCGGCAAGCTCGAGCGGTCCGCGCGGCATGCCCGTCATGCGGCCCACATTGTCGACCAGCGCTGGCGTGATGCCTTCCGCCAGCATCTCCTGCCCTTCGGCGACATAGGTACCGAAGCAGCGCGACGTATAGAAGCCGCGCGAGTCGTTGACCACGATCGGCGTCTTCTTGATCTGCTTCACAT
>CAZABH010000009.1:0-85893 GCA_964483585.1 uncultured Flavobacteriaceae bacterium | reverse complement strand
CCCATCTCTTCCTCGACATTGCACGGCTTGTTCACGTGGCCCGAGATGCAGAACACCTTCGTGCCCGTGTTGTTCGGACGACCGAGTGCCGAGAACCACGCCGCGCCGCGGCGCAGGATCGTGGGGGCAACGGCGATCGATTCGACATTGTTCACGGTCGTCGGGCAGCCATAGAGGCCGACATTCGCGGGGAATGGCGGCTTGAGGCGCGGCATGCCCTTCTTGCCTTCGAGGCTTTCGATCAGCGCGGTTTCCTCGCCGCAGATATATGCGCCGGCGCCATGGTGCACATAGCAGTCGAAGTCCCAGCCGCTGCCAGCTGCGTTCTTGCCGAAGAGGCCCGCATCGTAGCATTCCTGGATGGCGGCATCGAGGCGCTTGTACTCGTTGCGGAACTCGCCGCGCACATAGATGTAGCAGGCATGCGCGCCCATCGCGAACGATGCGACGAGACATCCCTCCAACAGCGTGTGCGGATCGTGTCGCATGATGTCCCGGTCCTTGCACGTGCCGGGTTCGGACTCGTCTGCATTCACGACAAGGTACGATGGCCTGCCGTCGGTCTGCTTCGGCATAAAGGACCATTTGAGACCCGTCGGGAAGCCTGCGCCGCCGCGGCCGCGTAGACCCGACTTTTTCATCTCGTCGATGATCCAGTCGCGTCCCTTTTCGATCAGGCCCTTGGTGTTGTCCCAAGCCCCCCTTCGGCGCGCTGCATCGAGGCGCCAGTCGTGGATGCCATAGAGGTTCGTAAAAATGCGATCGGCGTCGGTGAGCATCAGGACTTCACCTCTTTCAGGGTCGTCGGGCCGCCTTCAGGCGCTGAAGTCTGTCGACCGATCTGCGAGCCGGGCTTCGTCGCACGACCGTTACGCAGGTCATTGATCAGCGCTTCGGTCCGTGCGCCGTCGAGATCCTCGTAGAAATCGTCGCCAACTTGAACGATGGGCGCATTCACGCAGGCCCCAAGGCATTCTACTTCCATCCAAGACAGCTTTCCGTCGGCCGAGACGGTCTCGGCCTGCGGGTGAATGTGTTTCTTGCAAGCTGCCACCACCTGGTCCGAGCCGCGCAGCCAGCAGGGCGTGGTCGTGCAAACCTGCAGCAGATGCTGACCTACCGGCTTGAGATTGAACATCGTGTAGAAGGTCGCGATCTCGAGCACGCGGATGGGCGACATACCCAGCATATCGCCGATGACGCGCATCATCGGTTCGGTGACATGGCCCCCATTCTGCTCCTGCGCGCGCCAGAGCAGCGGCACAACGGCCGAGGCCTGCTTGCCCGCGGGATACTTGTCTATCTGCTTCTGGGCCCAAGCCTGGTTCTCGGCAGTGAATGCAAACGTGGCCGGCTGATTGGGTGCAAGGCGGCGAGTACTCACCGGTCAATCTCCCCGAATACGATGTCGAGCGAACCGAGGATGGCCGAGACGTCGGCAACCATATGGCCTTTGCACAGATAGTCCATCGCCTGGAGATGCGGGAACCCCGGTGCGCGGATCTTGCAGCGATAAGGCTTATTCGTGCCGTCTGACACCACGTAGACGCCGAACTCGCCCTTCGGGGCCTCGACCGCCGCGTATACCTCGCCGGCGGGGACATGATAACCCTCGGTGTAGAGCTTGAAGTGATGGATGAGCGCCTCCATCGAGCGCTTCATTTCGCCGCGCTTCGGGGGCACGAACTTGCCGGTCATCTCGTGGACGGGACCCTTGGGCATCTTCTCGACGCACTGCTTCATGATCTTCGTCGACTCGCGCATCTCTTCGATGCGACAGAGGTAACGGTCATAACAGTCACCGTTCTTTCCTACCGGAATGTCGAAGGCGAGATCGGAATAGCATTCGTAGGGCTGCGCGCGCCGCAGATCCCACGCCATGCCTGATCCGCGCACCATCACGCCGGAGAAGCCCCAGGCAAGCGCGTCTTCTGCCGTCACGACGCCGATATCAACATTGCGCTGCTTGAAGATGCGATTGTCAGTCAAGAGGCCTTCAATATCATCGATGATCTTGGGGAACTCGAGACACCATTGATGAATATCATCGAGCAGGGCTTGTGGCAGGTCCTGGTGGACGCCGCCGGGTCTCACATAGGCCGCATGCATGCGTGACCCGCTTGCGCGCTCGTAGAAGACCATCAGCTTCTCGCGCTCCTCGAAACCCCAGAGCGGCGGGGTCAGCGCGCCGACGTCCAGGGCCTGGGTGGTCGTGTTGAGGAGGTGCGAAAGAATGCGACCAATTTCACTGTAGAGTACACGGATATATTGCGCGCGCACGGGCACCTGGATGCCGCAAAGCTTTTCGACCGCCAGCGCGAATGCGTGCTCCTGGTTCATCGGCGCGACGTAATCGAGCCGGTCGAAATAAGGAACAGCCTGCGTGTAGGTCTTGTTCTCGATCAGCTTTTCGGTGCCACGATGCAGCAGGCCTATGTGCGGGTCGACACGTTCAACCACCTCGCCATCGAGTTCAAGCACCAGACGCAGCACCCCATGGGCGGCTGGGTGCTGAGGCCCGAAATTGATATTCATGTTACGAGCGTGCGGCTCGGTACCGGTACTCATGGCTTGGTTGCCTTCTCGTCACCGGGGAGCACGTATTTTGCACCCTCCCATGGCGACATGAAATCGAACTTGCGGAAATCCTGGACCAGTCGCACAGGCTCGTAGACCACACGCTTCTGCGCCTCGTCGTAGCGAACCTCGCTGAAGCCCGTGAGGGGAAAGTCCTTGCGCAGTGGATATCCAGTAAAACCGTAGTCCGTCAGGATACGGCGCAGGTCAGGATGATCTGCGAACTGGATGCCATACATATCGAAGGCTTCACGCTCGAACCAGTTGGCGGCAGGCCAGACGGTGATCGCGGATGGGATTGGCGATTGCTCATCGGTCTCGACCTTGATGCGTATACGCTGGTTCCGATGCATGCTCAGCAGGTGATAGACCACATCAAAGCGCTTCGCACGTTGCGGATAGTCTGCCCCACATATGTCGACCAGTGTCTTGAACTGGCAGGCAGCGTCATCACGCAGGAACTGCAGCAGCCCCAGCAGTGTCTCCGGCGCGCAGCGGATGCTCAACTCGCCAAGTGCAATCTCGGCCGAAAGGCCAAAGCCGCTTTTCTGGGTGAGGATGTGGTCCGCGAGCGCCTTTATTTTGTCAGTCATGGGTCTCTCAGCGGATGATGTTGCCGGTGCGGCGAATCTTCTTCTGCAGTAGCATCACGCCATAGACAAGCGCCTCGGCCGTCGGCGGGCAACCGGGGACATAGATGTCGACAGGCACGATGCGGTCGCAGCCACGCACCACAGAATATGAGTAATGGTAGTAGCCACCGCCATTGGCGCAGGACCCCATGGAAATCACGTAACGCGGCTCTGGCATCTGGTCATAGACCTTGCGCAGGGCCGGGGCCATCTTGTTGGTCAGCGTGCCAGCCACGATCATGACATCCGACTGGCGGGGCGATGCGCGCGGCGCAAAACCGAACCGCTCCAGATCATAGCGCGGCATCGAGGCTTGCATCATCTCGACGGCACAGCATGCCAGACCGAATGTCATCCACATCAGCGAGCCCGTGCGGGCCCAGGTAATGAGGTCGTCGGCGCGGGCGATGAGGAAGCCCTTTTCATCCAGCGCCTCGCGGGCGGCCAGGAAGAACGGATCGTTCGGATCGACAGGTCCAGCCCCTTCGACGCCTGAGCGTGCAGACTGCAATGCGGGCGGGTTCACTCCCATTCGAGGGCCCCCTTCTTCCATTCATAAACAAAGCCAACAATCAGGATGCCCAGGAACACCATCATGGACCAGAACCCAAACCAACCGATCTCCTTCAAGGTGATCGCCCAAGGAAAGAGGAAGGTGACTTCCAGATCGAAAATAATGAACAGGATGGCGACAAGATAGAAGCGCACATCGAACTTCATGCGGGCGTCATCGAACGCATTGAACCCGCATTCATAGGCAGAGGTCTTTTCCGCGTCTGGCCGCGATGGCGCCAGAACCATCGGCAACACCAAGAGGACCAAGGCAAGGACCCCGGACAGCCCCAGGAAGAGCAGGATCGGAAAATATTCAGCCAGCAGATTGTCCATGCGCCACATTGAGGGGCTGCAATGCTTGATACCTTGCGCCCCTGCCCCCTTCGATATGACCGGCTGTTGCGACCAAACCCAACCGGGTTTCGATCATTTGCGCGCCGGATGAGTCACTCAAATCACACGTTTTCGTGCGGGAACCTAAAGATTGCGTGGGCCAAAGCAAGCATTTTGGCGTGCACTTCCTGCGACAGTTCGGGAGGAAAATGCGGCTCGATCTCTTGGCGATCGGGCGTGCAGCCCGCGGTGCTTGCCAGTCTCGCCGATACGCGATGACTGGCGGGAGCGACGGGGCTCGAACCCGCGACCTCCGGCGTGACAGGCCGGCGCTCTAACCAACTGAGCTACGCCCCCCTTTGACGGGGTCAGGGGCAGCCACGACTGGCCGCCGAAGAGCGGTGGGTGTACTGAAGGAGATGGGGAGTGTCAAGCAAGCCCCGAGACTGTCTGAGGATTGACAATGGCCCGAAAACCCAAGGAACCTGACAAGATCAGACAATACATCGCATCCGTGGAAGCCAAACTCGTGAAAGCCACCGGAAAGACGATGGCTCATTGGGTTCGGGTCGCCCGGAAATGCCCCCATGCGAAACCCGCCGAGAGGCTGCGATGGCTCAAGGCTGCCCATGGACTGGGTCTTGCGCATGCGGGCGTCGTGCTCGGGCGGGCTTTCGGACTAGCCGCCCTGGACCGGGACCAGCCCAGCGACGGGCTGGACAGGCTGTTTTCGGGGCGTTTTGCCGAGCAAAAAGCGCTGCACGACATCGTGGTTGCCCACGCAAAGCGCCTTGGACGTGGCACGGTTCGCGTTCGCAGGGGCCATGTGGCCTTTCACCGGCTCAAGCAATTCGCAGCCTTGAAGCCAAGCCGTCATGGCCTGCTTCTGGGCCTTGCGCTGAAGTCCTACCCAAGGGGGGCGCGGTTGTCGGCCGCGAAGAACATGGGTGATGGGAACAGGATCAAGATGGCCCTTCTGATCGGGTCGCGCAAAGACTTTGACAAGAGTGCCAGAGCCTTGCTCGCCCAAGCTTATGCGGAGGCCTGAGGTGCCCCGTCTTCGGCAGACTTGAGATGCACACGCTCTATCACCCCAGCGTGTCTGAGACGACCACGCTGGTCGACAGCTTGTGGGAAGAGGATCGTGCAAATCTTGAGCGGCCACATACGACGAACCTCTCAAGCGACGAGCGCGCCGATGTCGCGGTCATCGGGGGCGGCTATTGCGGGCTGTCGGCAGCCTGGTTTCTGGCACAACGCGGCCTGGATGTTCGGGTTCTGGAGGCGGGGGAGATTGGCTGGGGCGCGTCAGGGCGCAATGGCGGCTTTTGCAGCATCGGTGCTTCGTTCCTTGGACCGCTTGAACTGCGCGAGATCTACGGCGAACAAGAGAGCCTCGCATTCTATCGGGTGCTGATCGAGGCAGTGCGCTGGGTAGAGGATCTCGCGCGCCATGAAGGCATGGAGCTGCAATCACAGGGTCCGGGAATCTGGACCTTCGCCCATCGTGCATCCCGTCTTCGCGAACTGGACGCGCAGGCCCTTGTGGGGCAAAGGCTTGGAATTGCATCTCGTCTTGTGCCGCGAGAGGAATTTGAACGGGTTGGCTTCAAGTGCAGCGAACAGAATGGAGCCCTGTTCGAGCCCGTTGGCTTTGGCTTGCACCCCCTGGCCTTCTGCCTTGGACTGGCGTCAGCAGCCGAGAGACGTGGCGCTCGTCTTCACGCACACACGCGCGTTACGTCGTGGGAACGCGGCCAGGGCCTGCACCGACTGAGAACCGAGGGCGGCACCGTGTCCGCGCGGCGCGTCATCGTGGCCACCAATGGCTGGCTGCCTGAAACCTTGATACCGGAACTTGCAGGCCGCGTGCTGCCGATCATGTCGACCATTACGACGACGGAAGCTCTCGGAGAGGCAGAGATTGGCGCTCAAGGATATTTCACGCGGCTACCAGCAGCGAACACGCGCGCCCATCTGTCCTACATCCGCATGCTTCCCGGTCAGCGCCTTTTGTTCGGTGGTCGTGGAGATACGACAGGGCATCCATCGGGACTTGCGGCCATGCAGAGGCTGCTGGAACACCGCCGTCAGGGGCTCTTGCCTTCTCTTGCAGCGGCCCGAACGTCTCATTGCTGGCGCGGATTGATCGCGGCAACGCGGCGCCTGACGCCCGCCGTTGGGCTGCTACCGGAAGATCCCAGCATCGGGTACGCGTTCGGCTGCCATGGAAATGGCGTTGCGTTCATGACGTGGGCTGGGCGCACGCTTGGTCAACTCATGGCAGGCGAAAACGTAGCCTTGCCTGCACCCCTTGCAGGACTGCCGGCCCGCTTTCCGTTGCCAAGCCTGCGGCTCTGGTATCTGCGATTGATGCTGCTGAGGGCACGGATCGAGGACAACCTCGATTAGGGGCAAGAGCCCTATTGCATGGTTTGCTTGCTGAAGCGTTGCATCTGCGCTTCAAGCACGCTGTCGACAGCCTTGGCTAGCTGCGTGAAGCCGTCTGGGTCGAAGCCGCCAACGGCGTAGTCAAGCCTGACGCGGGTGCCAGTCGGGGTCTTGCTGAAAGTCACCGTCATCGTGGCGCTTACCCCCATTTGACCCAGAGGGCCAAGACCGCCTGACATGACCAGCCGACTGCCCGGCACGGCCTGCGTGACCGTCATGTGGGTCACGAAGCCACCGTTCTCGAGCGTTTCCTGCCAGGTGCCTCCTGGCTTGGGGTCAAGGCGCATGGCGGTGGCCTTGCCGCCGTAGCTATGGGCCATGTCCCACCAGGCGCCGATTGCAACGAAGGACTCGTAAGCAGACTGCGGCGATCCTGGGATCTCGGCCTGGTGCGTGATGGTGAATCCATTGTCCGACTGCGCGCGCACGTCCGCTCGGCTTGGTACCGCAATGCAGAGCGAAAGCGCGACTGCCGCAGCCAATCTGAACATGAACTTCAGGGCTCCCTCGACTGGCGATGGGGTGGTGGGCGATGACGGGCTCGAACCGCCGACATCATCGGTGTAAACGATGCGCTCTACCAACTGAGCTAATCGCCCTATTCACCGCACGGAGAAAGCGAGATAGCAAACGCGCGCTTCTGCCGCAAAAGAAAAGGACGCAGGACCTTGGTGGTCTCCCGCGTCCGTATGCCCGAAAATGGCCGATTGCCGGCCGACGGATATCAGTTCACCGCGTCCTTGAGCTGCTTGCCGGCCCGGAACTTGGGCTGGCGCGAAGCGGGGATCTTGATTTCTTCGCCCGTGCGCGGATTACGACCCGTGCCGGCCTTGCGTGTCGTTACGACAAACGTCCCGAAACCGACCAGGCGCACTTCATCCCCGCCCTTCAGGGTGTTGGTGACGATGTCGAGTGTCGTGTCGATGATCTTCTCGACTTCCGACTTCTGCACGGATGTCCTCTCGGCCACCGCAGCAATCAGATCGTTCTTGTTCATGTGTCCTCGCAGGGTCGTTGGAATGACAGAAAAGGGCCGTTTTGCCCCGATAGCTTGAGTGTCGGCATAATGCGCCCGGGACGGCCTGTCAAAGCCAAATCGCGGTTTTCCGCGCAAATCCGTTCACAAAAGGCGAAGGGCCGCAGTTTTCCACACTGCGGCCCCGCTCATTCTTGGCTAATTTCGCAAAGGTTAATGCGCGACGACCCCTTCGCGATCATCGGACTCGGTCTTCTTGGCCGCCTGGCCTTCATCGGCCTGCTCTTCCCATTGAACCGGCAGAGGCATCCTGACCAGGGCCCGCGACAGCGCCTCTTCGACCGTTGCCACAGGCACGATGGTCAACCCCTTGAGGACGTTATCAGGTATTTCGGCGAGATCCTTTTCGTTATCGGTGGGGATCAGCACTGTCTTGATGCCCGCACGGAGGGCAGCCAGCAGCTTTTCCTTCAGACCACCGATCGGCAACACGCGCCCGCGCAGCGTAACCTCGCCCGTCATCGCGACATCGCGGCGGATGGGGATGCCCGACAGGACAGACACAATGGCAACAGTCATGGCGACGCCTGCCGATGGGCCGTCCTTGGGGGTCGCGCCCTCAGGCACGTGTACGTGAATGTCGCGTTTGTCGAAGGTGGGCGGGGTTACGCCGAAGGTCGTTGACTTGGCGCGCACATAGGAACGCGCTGCGTCGATCGATTCCTTCATGACGTCGCCCAGCTTGCCCGTGGCCTGCATACGACCCTTTCCCGGCAGCATCACGGCTTCAATGGTCAGCGTGTCGCCGCCCACTTCGGTCCAGGCCAACCCGGTGACGACGCCGACCTGGTCTTCGCCTTCCATCTCGCCGAACCTGTACTTCCGGACACCGGCATATTTCTCGAGGTTCTTCGGGGTAATCTGGACCGACTTCACCTTCTTCGATACGAGGTCACGCACCGCCTTGCGGGCAAGGTTCGCAAGTTCGCGCTCTAGACTGCGAACGCCAGCTTCGCGCGTATAGTAGCGCACAAGGTCCAGAAGCGCTGCGTCCGAGATGGACCACTCGCCATCCTTCAACGCGTGTGCCTGAACCTGTTTGGGGATCAGGTGGCGTTTGGCGATTTCGACCTTCTCGTCTTCCGTGTAACCGGGGATGCGGATGATCTCCATGCGGTCCATCAGCGGCTGCGGCATGCGCAGGCTGTTGGACGTGGTAATGAACATCACGTCCGAGAGATCAAAGTCGACTTCGAGGTAGTGGTCGTTGAAGGTGGCGTTCTGCTCGGGATCGAGCACCTCGAGCAACGCCGATGACGGGTCGCCGCGCCAATCGGCACCCAGCTTGTCGATCTCGTCGAGCAGGAAGAGCGGATTGGCCGATTTTGCCTTCTTCATGCCTTGGATCACCTTGCCAGGCATTGAACCGATATAGGTCCGTCGATGACCGCGGATCTCTGCCTCGTCGCGCACGCCACCCAATGACATGCGAATGAATTCGCGGCCCGTGGCTTTTGCAATGGACTTTCCGAGCGAGGTCTTGCCGACGCCCGGCGGGCCGACGAGACACAGAATGGGCCCGCGCAGCTTGCCGGCGCGCTGCTGCACGGCAAGATATTCAAGGATGCGCTCTTTGACTTTCTCGAGACCGAAATGATCATGATCGAGGACAGCCTCGGCTTCCGCGATGTCCTTCTTGACCTTGCTTTTCTTGCCCCAAGGCAACGAGAGAATCCAATCGAGGTAGTTGCGCACGACCGTGGCCTCGGCCGACATCGGCGACATCTGTCGCAGCTTGCGCAGCTCGGCCATGGCCTTGTCGTGGGCTTCCTTTGATAGTTTGGTCTTCTTGATGCGATCTTCGATTTCGCCAAGCTCGTCGCGCTGCTCCTCGCCTTCGCCAAGCTCCTTCTGGATCGCCTTCAGCTGTTCGTTAAGGTAGTACTCGCGCTGCGTCTTCTCCATCTGGCGCTTCACACGCGTCCGGATCTTTCGCTCGACCTGAAGCACGCTCATCTCGGCTTCCATGAGGCCGAAGACCTTCTCGAGCCGCTCGCCAACATTCACCATCTCAAGGAGACCCTGCTTCTCCGGGATCTTCACGGTCAGGTGTGAGGCGATCGTGTCTGCCAGCTTCGAAGGATCGGATATCTGCTGCACCTCGGCCTGGGACTCTGGCGCAATCTTCTTGTTGAGCTTCACGTAATTGTCGAACTGGGCGGACGCCGTGCGGGCCAGTGCCTCGATCTCGCCATCGTCAGTCACGAGGTCGGGAAGCACCTCGGCTTCAACCTGAAAGAAATTGCCGTTGGGAATGAAGCGCTTGATCCGCGCGCGCTGCTTGCCCTCGACCAGAACGCGAACCGTCTGATCTGGGAGTTTCAACAATTGCACCACCGAGGCCAGCGTGCCAATCCGGTAAATGTCGTTTTCGCCCGGCTCGTCCTGGGTCGGGTTCTTCTGGGTCACGAGGAGGATCTGACGCTCCTCGAGACCGACATCTTCAAGCGCACGGACTGACTTTTCCCGTCCGACGAAGAGCGGGACGATCTTATGGGGAAACACAACGATGTCGCGCAACGGCAAAACGGGGAATATAGCGGGCTCCTTGCCGGGCTTTTCGTCGTTGGAAGTGCTCATCGTGATCCTGACTTTCGATAGGGGTGCGGAAGCCGCAGACCAAAGTACCGACATGGACGGCGGAACTCGGGCGCTTGCATCCTGCAAGTGTTAAACAAAGAAGTGGAGGCGATCGGCCCTGCGTTCAAGGGTCGTCAGAAAAACGGCCAGACAGCAGCGGAAATCAGGAGGCTGCGGACGTTGTCTCGTTACGCTTGTCCGCATAGATGAGAAGCGGACGCGCCCTGCCCTCGGCAACTTCACCATTGATCACGACCTCCGAAACGCCGCGCATGCCCGGCAACTCGAACATCGTGTCCAGCAGGATTGCTTCCATGATCGAGCGCAAGCCTCGAGCCCCAGTCTTGCGGGCAATGGCCTTGCGTGAGATGGCACGCAGCGCATCGTCCGAGAAGGTCAGCGCAACACCCTCCATGTCGAAGAGGCGCTGGTACTGCTTCACGATCGCGTTTTTGGGCTTTGTGAGGATCGAGATCAAGGCATCGATGTCGAGGTCCTCGAGGGTTGCCACAACGGGCAGACGACCGACGAACTCGGGGATCAGGCCGAACTTGAGCAGGTCTTCCGGCTCGATCTCGCGCAGGATCGCACCGGTGCCGCGGTCATCCGGCGCCTGAACGTGGGCACCGAAGCCGATCGATGATCCCTTGCCGCGCGCCGCAATGATGCGCTCGAGGCCTGCGAAGGCGCCACCGCAAATGAACAGGATGTTCGTCGTGTCGACCTGCAGGAATTCCTGCTGGGGATGCTTGCGACCACCCTGGGGCGGAACGCTGGCGATCGTTCCTTCCATGATCTTGAGTAATGCCTGCTGCACGCCTTCGCCCGAGACGTCGCGCGTGATCGAAGGATTGTCCGACTTGCGGCTGATCTTGTCGACCTCGTCTATGTAGACAATACCGCGCTGCGCTTTCTCGACGTTGTAGTCCGCGGCCTGAAGCAGCTTCAGGATGATGTTCTCGACGTCCTCACCCACATAACCGGCCTCGGTCAGCGTCGTGGCATCGGCCATCGTGAAGGGAACATCGAGGATCCGCGCGAGCGTCTGGGCAAGCAGCGTCTTGCCGCAACCCGTCGGCCCGATCAGCATGATGTTGGATTTCGCGATCTCGACCTCACCAGTCTTGGCCTGATGATTCAGTCGCTTGTAATGATTGTGCACGGCAACAGACAGGACCTTCTTCGCGTGGTCCTGGCCAACGACGTAATCGTCGAGGACCTTGCGGATATCCTGGGGCGAGGGAACACCGTCGCGGGACTTCACGAGAGAGGTCTTGTTCTCCTCCCGGATGATGTCCATGCAGAGCTCTACACACTCGTCGCAGATGAAGACCGTTGGTCCAGCGATCAGCTTGCGGACCTCGTGCTGGCTCTTGCCGCAAAAGGAGCAATAGAGAGTGTTCTTGGAGTCTGTTCCGTTTTTACTCATTCATACGCTCCCTTGCAGGCCGAAATTCCTGCCCAAAACGGGCCAGTCTCTTCGTCCCAGAACCTACAAAGCCAAAACCGTGCCGAATCCTGAACTACCCGGATCCGCCGCAATTCGAGCATGGTACGCGGTCACGGATCAAGAAACTATTAAGTGCAGGTGTGTGCCGACCAATCGCTCAATCTGGCCGGGAATCACTCGGGCTTGGCGGGCTCAACACCTGCCGGGCGCTTGGTGAAAACCTGGTCAATCAGCCCAAATTCCCGGGCCTCATCGGCCGTGAGAAAATTATCCCGGTCGAGGGCCTTCTCGATTGTCTCGACGCTCTGCCCCGTGTGATTGGCGTATATCTGGTTAAGCTTACGCTTGATTTTGAGTATTTCCTGGGCGTGGCGTGAAATGTCCGATGCCTGCCCGAAGGCCCCACCCGAGGGCTGATGCAGCATGACACGTGAATTCGGCAGGGCAAAGCGCTGTCCTTTTTCACCCGCGCACAGGAGCAAAGAGGCGGCAGAGGCTGCTTGACCGATGCAGAGTGTTGCTACTGTCGGGCGGATGTACTGCATGGTGTCATATATCGCGAGGCCGGATGTCACCACGCCGCCCGGCGAATTGATGTACATCGCGATTTCTTTCTTCGGATTGTCCGCTTCGAGGAACAGCAACTGCGCAGTGACCAACGTCGCAACCGTGTCCTCGATCGGACCCGACACGAAGATGATGCGCTCTTTCAAGAGGCGCGAGTAGATGTCGTAAGAGCGCTCACCACGCGACGTCTGCTCGATGACGAAGGGCATGTAGTAGTTCGCGTAGGTCTCTCTGACGTCTTTCATTGGTCACACATCCTCATTCCCTGCCCCGATCATCGGGGGGAGCCAATACATCATATATACGGGCCAACCTTAAAAAGTTAGTTGGCCTTGAGGATTTTCGCGAGCTCGTCGGGGTCCTTGAACAGGTCATCGCGCTCAACGGAGCGGTCCGAAATCTTCACCTGCCCGCAGAGGAAGTCGACAACCTTGTCCTCGAAGATCGGGGCGCGCAACTGCGCAAGGGCCTCGGGATTCTTTCTGTAAAAGTCGAAAATGCGGCTTTCCTGACCAGGATATTGCCGCGCCTGTGCCACGACGGCACGGTTCAGCTCTTCCTGGGTCACCTGGACATTGTTTCCGCGCCCAAACTCGGAAAGCACCAAACCCAGCCGGACCCGACGTTCCGCGATCTTGTTGAACTCTGCCTTGAGTTCATCTTCGGACTTGCCCTTGTCCTCTTCGGCAAGGTTGCCAGACTTGAGATCCTGTTCGACCTGCCGCCAGATCTGTGCAAATTCGGCCTCAACCATGCCGGAGGGCAGGTTGAAGCTGTGTCGCTCGTCGAGCGCATCGAGAAGGGCGCGCTTGAGATGGGCGCGCGAAGCATTGGCGTACTCGTTCACGAGTTGGGAGCGGGCCGCGTCCTTCAGCCGGTCGAGGCTGTCCAGGCCAAGCTTCGTCGCAAGCGTGTCGTCGACCTCTGCATCGGCACCGCGGCGGACTTCCTTGACCTGCACATCAAAAACGGCTGCCTTGCCCGCCAGCTTCTCTGCCGGGTACTCGGCCGGGAATGTCACCGTGACTTGCCTGCTGTCGCCTGCCTTTGCACCCTTCAACTGATCTTCAAAACCAGGGATGAACGCGCCAGAGCCGAGCACCAGCTCCGCGTTCTCGGCGGTGCCACCCTCGAATGCCACGTCATCAATCTTGCCGACGAAATCAATCAGTAGCTGGTCGCCGTCCTGCGCGCTCGCGTCTGCTTCCTTCGGGTGATAGGTGCGCTGCTGGCTGGCAAGGCGCTTCAGGGATTCCATGACCATGTCATCCGTCACCTCGGCAACGGGGCGCACGAGCGTGATCTGGGTCGCATCGGCCAGAGCGAACTCGGGCATCAGGTCAACACCCATCGTGAAGACCAGGTCCTCCTTGCCATCGAGAACCTTCTCGACCTCACCCTCGAACTTGATGCTCGGCGACATGGCCGGACGCAGGGAGCGCTCTTCCACCGCCTTCTGGCTGACTTCGGCCACCGTCTCCTGGAGGATCTCGCCCATCATGGACTTGCCGAACGTCTTTCGCAGGTGAGCGACCGGAACCTTGCCGGGGCGAAAGCCCTTGAGGTTCACCTGGCCCTTCATGTCCTCGAGCTTGGTGGACAGGCGCGCATCAAGGTCGTTTCGGGCAACGGTGATACGGAATTCGCGACGGAGATTTTCATTCACCGTTTCGGTAATCTGCATTGTGGTCCAGTCCTGCTCGTTATTGCGCGGGCCTTGTTGTTCTCTCCAGGGTCAGCGCGAGTGGTGCGGGCGAAGGGATTTGAACCCCCACGACTTGCGTCACTGGAACCTAAATCCAGCGCGTCTACCAGTTTCGCCACGCCCGCGCGGCTTTGTCTGCCTGCGATGCGCTCCCCAGGAGAGCCAGCACAAGCGGATCCGCTGTTCCTCAAGGAAATCAAGGGGCGTGTCTATAGCAGGGCCTTCCGGAAACTCAAAGCCAAAGCCGCCTGAGCCTTAACTACGATGCAAGCGCTCGGGGAAGTAGTGCGGGCAGATCCTCGGCGATCAGTCCCGGCCCTGCCAAACTGCCGCATTTTCCGTGCAGGAAGGCTCCCGCCCGCGCGGCTTCGAAGGATGGCTCTCCCTGCGCCAGACGTGCGCCAATAATTCCGGCCAACACATCGCCTGCCCCTGCTGTGGCGAGATGAGGCGGGGCGTTCGTATTGATGGCGACCCGCCCATCCGGCGCCGCAATGACGGTATCGGGCCCCTTCAGCAATACCACGCAGCCAGCCCGGCGCGCAGCCTCGCGCGCAGCCTCGATCCGGTTCGAGACGCGCCCGATGACCCCGGGGAACAGGCGGTTGAACTCACCCACATGGGGGGTGAGCACTGCCTCTGGGGGGAGTTGCCCGAAGAGCTCGTGTGGATCGCCTTCGAAGGCCGTCAGGGCGTCCGCATCGAGGACGGCGGGGCGCCGGGCGGACAGCACTTGGGCAATAATCTGCCTTGTCTCTGCTGTCACACCGAGCCCAGGACCTGCTACGACGGAGGCAGGTCGTGCGTCCGACAGGGCATCACGGAATGCGCCTGGCGCGTCGCACGCGCTGACCATCACCGCGGTCAGGTGAGAGGCCAGGATCGGCAGCGCATCGCCCTTGCCAAGGACTGTCACGAGGCCTGCGCCCGCCCGCAAAGCTGCCGCGGCCGCGAGCCGGGCGGCCCCGGTCATGCTCGAAGGACCGCTGACGACAAAGCAGTGTCCACGCGCATGTTTGTGGACCAACGCCCCTGGCGCGAGCCGCGGGATGGAGAGGATCTCCTCGCACGGGCGTGTGCTGTCGGCGTTCGTCAGCGGCAATGCTGCGAGCGCCGCAATCATGCCATCGGCGATGCCGATGTCGGCGCATACGATTTCCCCGCAGTGCAGTCGCCCTGGCATCAGCACATGCGCAGGCTTCTTCCTGAAGAACGTCACGGAGAGTTTTGCATGCCACGGAGGCGTCCCGTCGACGAACGTCGCCGTGTCACCATGCAGCCCGCTGGGTACGTCGATGGCCACAATGGGAATGTCTGCGATCGACGCTGCTGAAAAGAAGCGAGACAGGCCTTCATCCAGCCTGCGCGACAAGCCCGCGCCAAAGACCGCGTCCACGATGAGGTCGGCGCCGATGGGGTCGTCCGCATTGAATGGTCTAACTGCGCCGCGCCAGAGCGATGCCATCTGCCGCGCCTCGTCGGATGCCTTCGCGTGGCTTGCGTAGGCGACCAGGTCGACATCGAAACCGCGGGCCTGAAGATGGCGCGCCACCACATAGCCGTCGCCGCCATTGTTCCCGGGACCACAGAGCACGAGCACTTCGCAAGGCGACCATCGCCTTGCGATTTCATTGGCGACCTGGCGGCCGGCATTCTCCATCAACCGGACGAGAGGCGTCCCGGACAACGCCGTCAGGCGATCAACTTCTGCAGCCTGCGAGGTGGTCAGGATTTCAGGTCCGGGGTGCCACATTGACCATTCGCTCCTTCGCTTACCTGATTGCGCTCTGTCCGGTGGCTCCCAACTCAAGCAGCGTCAGGCCATTACCGTTCGTCTCGAGGATCGTCACCGACGCGTGCGCGGGAGCAAAGCAGTGGACCCGGTCATCCCCAATGGCGGCACCGACCGCAACATTGATCAAGACATAATGCGAGAACACGGCGGTGTCGGACGGCATTGCTGCAAGGCAGGCGATGGCATCCAGGCGCCATTGCCTGAGGAATGGATCCAGCTGGTCCCAGGACTGGGACATGACCGAGCGCAGCCAACTGCCCCGATCTTCATGGGCTATGTGCGCGGGTGTCGGAATCTCGGAGACGGGCGGCGTGATGATAGGCGCAAGCCGGATCAAGCGTGATAGCGGCGCGGCGGTTTCGGCGGCGCGGCGCAAGGGGCTGGTTGCGATCACTGCGGGCTTCGTCGCCAGCAGGCGCTCGGCGGTGACAAGGGCCTGGCTGTGCCCCAGTTCGGACAGGCCAGGATCCGGATCCGGGGATACTCCCCACGAGCCGGTCGGTTCGCCGTGGCGGACGAGATAGAGCCTCGCCATGCTATTGCGGCACGAACAGGTTGGTGGGTGAGCCGGGCGTGACCCGACCGCGGCGTCCCAGGCATTCGCGTTCCATCAGGTCCATGAGCGTCGCCTTGTCATTGGGTGTGTGCGCCAGGAAGCGGTGTCCGTTGCCGAGGCGGCCCACGATGATCCCGATCTTCGGCCCGCTGCGATCGTGCATGACCGTATAGGTCTCGATCGTGCCCTCACCCTCGGGCTTGGGGTCGACCGCGGGGCGGGCCATGGCGTCAAGCTCTGCCTGGTAAGTCTTCGGATCCTCGCGCCTCCATGGACCCTTGACCGGCGTCGTGGAATAAATCCCTATGGAGTGCTTGGTCACATACCAGCCGTTTGCAGTCAGCAAACCAAAGCTGCCGCGTTTGGCGCGGACCCGTTCCATCATCGTCACGATGGAGTGCATGACATAATTGTTGCCGGCGCCACCGAAATACGGCAGCCCGCCGGTGATCGTCAGCCCGCGCGGGTCGTCCTCGGCAATCCCGAGTTCGCTGCAACCGATCTCCACCGCCGAAGGAAAGCAGGAATAGAGATCAAGATGCTCCATGTCGGCGATGGTCTTGCCGGCCATGGCCAGCGCCTTGCGACCCATCATGCCGATGGCCGGTGAGGAGTGGAAGTTCACGCGTTCGGACACATTCCAGATATCTGTCGCGTCAGCGCAGCCGTGCAGATAGACCCATTTTTCTTCGGCGATGCCCAACTCGCGCGCCGTGCGCACATTGGTCATGATCACGGCCGCCGACATGTCGACCTGGATGACCGCGTTCATGTACTTGGTGTAGGGGAAACCGACATACCGGTTGTTATCGGACGGTGTTGCGATTTCTTCGGGCGATCTAAACTTGGGGAACCAGGCATACAGGTTCTGCGCCGCGACCTTCGAGAACGGCGAGAACAGCCGGCCCAATGCCAGCTGATGCTGCTGCACCGACCTGCCCTTCTGGCCGCGGATCGCATTCTCGAAAAGCGGATAGGTATTCACCGGAAAATACAGCGCATGGGCCTTCTCAATGTCGTTTGAACCCTTGCGGTTGTCGCCGATGTCGATCGGACTGCCGCCGGCGTCTTCACCCCAGTTGAGTGCAAGCCCCTTGTTCAAGGCCCCGAGCAGCGTGGCGAGGTCTTCGGAACCCGCAAGAAGCGCAACTTTCGTCTCGCCGTTCGCGATGGCCTCGGCCGTGCGGTTGACCAGCCATTGAGGCGTGTTGCCGCCTGCACTCGTGTAGTACTCTCGGGTCGCGCGCGCGCCAAGCCTGTTGCCAAGCGACCGGGGCGCGTTCGTGTACTGGCCGATGGGCAGGCGTCCGGCCTCAGACGAGTCTGCCGTAAAGCGAACAACGGAAATCGTGTCGATCAGCGTCTTCAGTCCGTCTGCGGCGCCCGTATCGGCAAGGGCGCGCTCGGACGCCAGCGCCAGCAACTGCATCGGATCGAGGCTGTCCTCGAACTTGCCCGTTTGGGCCGTGCGCTGCGTGTACTGACCGCAGCCCACGAGGATTGGCATGTTGTCGTCGATCATGGGGTGTTTCCAGTTGATGTCAGGCGTAATGGCGCTTCAGGCGCGCGATTGCTTCTTCAAGGACGGGGCGCTGCTTGCAGAACGCGAAGCGGATCAGCTTCTGTCCGGGATCCTTCGAATAGAAAGCTGACAAGGGGATCGCGGCGACCCCTGCCCGCTCGGTCATCTGGCGGCAGAACTCGGTATCGGTTCCGTTGAAGCCAAGCGCGCTGAAATCGGTCGTGAGAAAATAGGTCCCTTGCGCCGGAAGCGGCTTCAGCCCCAGGCCGGCTAGACTACCTGCCAGATAATCGCGGTTGGCCTGAAGCTCTGCAGCCAGCCCCAGGTAATAGGTCTCGCAATGCGCAAGGCCGTGCGCGATCCCCATTTGAAGGGCCGTCGGCGTCGTGAACGTGATGAACTGGTGGGCCTTCGCGACCACGGACACCAGTGCAGCATCTCCTTCGACCCATCCCACTTTCCAGCCGGTCAGCGAGAAAATCTTGCCAGCCGAGCCAACCCGCAGGCAGCGCCTACGCATGCCGCTGCGTGTTGCCAGCGGGCGGTGCGCAAGCCCGTCATAGGTCAGGTGCTCGTAGACTTCATCGCAGATCGCGATCGCATCGAAGCGCTCGAGGTGGTCGGCGATCATGCCGAGCTCGCTGTCCGAAAAGACCTTGCCCGCGGGGTTCATCGGCGAGTTCAGGATGACCGCCTTGGTCTTGGCATTGAAGGCCGCGGCCAGCATCGGCTCTGTCAGTTGCCAGTCCGGTGCTGTCAGGCGTATCGGACGCACAATGCCTCCGACCGCCTCAACGACCGGCCGATAGCTGTCATAGGCGGGTTCGAAGACAATGACCTCGTCACCGGGTTTCACCACCGCCATGATCGAGGCCGTAAGCGCCTCGGTGCCGCCCGACGTCACGACGATCTCGGAACGCCAGTCGTAGTCGAGGTCGTAGAACTTGCGGGCGTGGGCCGCCAACGCCTGTCGCAGCGGCTCGATTCCCGGCATGGGTGGGTACTGGTTGGGACCCTCGCGCAAGGCCTTGGCTGCGCGCTCGCGAATCTCAAGGGGGCCGTCGGTGTCGGGAAAGCCTTGCCCCAGGTTTATTGCACTGTGCTGGACGGCGAGGCCGGACATCACGGAGAAAATTGTGGTTCCTAGGCCTGCAAAGGTAGGATTGAGCGGCTTCATGCTGGGCGAACCCTGGTTGCTGTGCGCAAACTGTCAAAGGGTTGGAGGCACCGCAAGGCGCTGTGTGGCTGCCCACAGTTTGTGCACAATTGCCTGTTTGGCTGGCACAATATCAGATTTCCGGGTGCATTCCCGAGGGATATGGTCCGCGCAGTCAACGTGAAGGGCCCGTGATGAAGAAAATCGAGGCGATCATCAAGCCGTTCAAGCTCGATGAGGTGAAGGAGGCCCTCCAGGAGGTGGGCGTCCAGGGAATTACGGTTACGGAAGCCAAAGGTTTCGGCCGACAGAAGGGCCACACCGAGCTGTACCGCGGCGCGGAATATGTCGTGGACTTTCTGCCCAAGGTGAAACTCGAAGTGGTGCTGCCAGCCGACCAGGTCGAGCGCGCTGTCGAGGCCATCCAGCGCGCCGCACGCACGGGGCGCATCGGCGACGGCAAGATTTTCATTTCCTCTGTCGAGGAAGTCATCCGCATCCGTACCGGCGAGACCGGCAACGACGCGATCTGAAGCAGGAAAAGGACTGGAACAATGTCAAACGCAGATACCGTTCTGAAAAAAATCAAGGATGAAGACGTCAAGTTCGTCGACCTCCGCTTTACCGACCCACGCGGCAAGTGGCAGCACGTCACGTTCGACCTGTCCCTGGTCGACAAGGACCTGTTCGAGACCGGCACGATGTTCGACGGTTCGTCGATCGCCGGCTGGAAGGCCATCAATGAATCGGACATGACGCTGCTGCCCGATCCGACCACTGCCGTCATCGATCCGTTCTTCGCTCAAAAGACCCTGGTCCTGTTCTGCGACGTGCTCGAGCCGTCGACCCACCAGCCTTATGCACGCTGCCCGCGCTCGATCGCCAAGGCGGCCGAGAACTACATGAAGTCGGTTGGCGTGGGTGACACGGCCATGTTCGGCCCCGAGGCCGAGTTCTTCATTTTCGATGACGTGCGTCACACGGTGTCGATGAACAAATGCTCGGTCGAGATCGACTCGACCGAAGGCCCCTACAATACGGGGACGCAGTATGACGGCGGCAATCTGGGCCATCGCCCGCCCGTGAAGGGCGGCTATTTCCCTGTCCCGCCGGTCGACTCCTGCCAGGACATCCGCTCGGAAATGCTGTCGATCATGGGCGACATGGGCATCGAGCCGGAAAAGCATCACCACGAAGTGGCGCCCTCGCAGCATGAGCTTGGCTTCAAGTACTCGACGCTGGTCAGGACGGCCGACCGCATGCAGATCTACAAATATGTGGTGCACCAGGTTGCTGCTGCCTATGGCAAGACGGCGACCTTCATGCCGAAGCCCGTCAAGGGTGACAACGGTTCGGGTATGCATGTTCACCAGTCGATCTGGAAGAACGGCCAGCCGCTGTTCGCGGGCTCCGGCTATGCAGACCTGTCGGAAATGTGCCTCTACTACATCGGCGGCATCATCAAGCATGCCAAGGCGATCAACGCGCTGACGAACCCGCTGACGAACTCTTACAAGCGCCTGATCCCGGGCTTCGAGGCGCCGGTGCTTCTGGCCTACTCGTCGCGCAACCGCTCGGCGTCGATCCGCATTCCGTTCGGCGCCGGTCCCAAGGCCAAGCGCATCGAAGTGCGCTTCCCGGATCCGGGTGCAAACCCGTACCTCGCCTATGCGGCGATGCTCATGGCGGGCCTCGATGGCATCCAGAACAAGATCCACCCGGGCCAGCCGATGGACAAGGACCTCTATGCACTTCCGCCGGAAGAGCTGAAGGACGTCCCGCAGGTCTGCGGAAGCCTCCGCGAGGCGCTTGACAACCTCGACAAGAACCGCGCCTTCCTGAAGCGCGGCAACGTGTTCAGCGACGACTTCATCGACAGCTTCATCGAACTGAAGATGCAGGAAGTCTACGCCTACGAGCACACGCCGCACCCGATCGAGTACCAGATGTACTACTCGGTCTGATCACGCAGACAGTACGAAGTCGGGGCCGGCGAAAGCGCCGGCCCTTTTTTTTTCAGAACAACCCGCGCTGATAGTCGCTGACGGCTTGGCGCAGTTCGTCGACCGTGTTCATCACGAAGGGGCCGTGTTTGGCGATGGGTTCGCCGAGGGGGCGGGCGGCGACGACAAGGACGCGGCTGGCCTCGGCCGTGCCATGGAGTTCAAGCGCGCCAGTGTCCGAGAGGACGGCGAGCTGCCCGGCGACAAGCTGCTGACCCGCAACCATCGCGCCGCCCGCGAAAACAAAGGCGAACCCGTTATGGCCATCGGGAACGGGCACGCGCGCACCTGCACCAGCCCCAAGCGCGACGTCGGCGATGAAGGGTGCCGTTGGCCGTTCAGGCCCCGGCCCGCGCTGCTGGCCCCACGTGCCGGCGATGAGCTTCACATCCACTCCCGGCGCAAGCGCGAAGGCCGGGATCATGTTGCGCGGGATATCTTGGTACCAGGGCTCGCGCATTTTCTCGCGCGCGGGCAGGTTCAGCCAGAGCTGGAAGCCGAACATGAGGCCACTGCTCTGCGCGGGCATCTCGGAGTGCACGACACCCCTGCCCGCCGTCATCCACTGCACCCCGCCATCAGTGATCAGGCCGCGACCACCCTTGTTGTCGCGGTGCTCGAGGCTGCCGTGGATCATGTAGGAGACGGTCTCGAAGCCGCGATGGGGATGCGGCGGGAAACCGGCGATGTAGCCCTTGGGATCATCCGAGCCGAAATTGTCGAGCATCAGGATCGGGTCGATATGCGGGATCTCGGGCGTGCCGATTAGGCGTGTCAGGCTGACGCCGGCGCCATCCTGGGTGGGCATGCCGCGGGTGACCTTCAAGATGCGGCGGCCTGCGGCCTCAGTTGCTGTCATGTCGTGTTCCTGTCCTCAGGTCTGAACCAGCGCTCGCGCGCGCCCGAAAGACAAGATAGGCCGGGAGGGGCTTGTTGCGATAGTCGTGGGCCAGGGGCCGCGGGGGCGTTTGGCAGGCCCACCCGACCAAAGGTGGGCCTGCCTGGCGGGGCCGACCGCAGGACCTTGAGGAGAGACCACGACCCCGTCAGCACCGTAATCCGGCGAACCGGAAACGCACGGTGCAGGCGTAGTGTGGGGCCCCGCTTGGGCAAGATCAAAACAACTCATTCTGATCGGCCGTTCAGCAGCCGTTCAACTGGGGGCCTTTGTTTTGACTCAATGATCGCCTAGACGCGTGCCATCCGAACGTCAGGCGACGATCCTCTCCATCGTGTCTACCGCTTCGACACTTGGATCCTGCGCCTCCTCGGGCACGGGCAAGGGGAAGGTCACGGTCACTTCGGTACCAATGTCCTCCTCGCTGCTGATGGTGGACGTGCCGCCGTGCAGCGTGACGAGGGCGCGAACCAGCGTCAATCCCAAACCTGTCCCCCGATTGTGGCTTGTGTAACTGTTGTCGGCCTGCTCGAAGGCCTCGAACACGTGCGGCAGGCGATCGGCGGCGATGCCACAGCCCGTATCGGTCACGCTCAGGATCGAGGCATTGCCATCGCGATGCAGGTGCACACTGATGAATCCGCGATCGGTGAACTTCAGGGCATTCGACAGGAGGTTGATGGACACCTGCATGAATGCACGCTCGTCGACCCACACTTTTTCGTCACCGGGTTGCACGACAACCTCAATCCGCAGTCCCTTGGCTGCGGCACGTTCCTCGATGAAGCGCGTTGCCTGCTCAAGAGCTGCGTGTGCGTCGATCCACTCGGGATAAAGCTCCATCTTGCCAGCCTCGATCTTGGCGACGTCGAGCAGATCATTGATCATCCCAAGCAAATGCTTGCCGCTGGAATTGATGTGGTTGGCGTAATCCCGGTACTTGACTGCAGCATGCGGGCCAAAGTGCTGCGCAGAGATGACTTCGGAAAATCCGAGGATGGCGTTGAGCGGGGTCCTGAGCTCATGGCTCATGTTGGCAAGGAACTCGCTCTTCAGGCGGCTGGCGCGTTCGGCCTCATCGCGCGCACGCGTGTTTTCTTCCTTGAGCCACTCGTTTTCGATCTGGGCGGCGATGTTCTTCTCGATCTGGCGGCTGGCAGTGCGCACGCTGCCGGTCACGATGAAAAAGACCGCAAAGGCGATGCTGCCGACAAGGTGGGCAACTTCCGAATCCGAGGTTGCGCATCGTGCGAGGAGGAGAAGAAACGAAATGCCCGCACCCGCCATGTAGCTGCTGAACCAGGTCATGCGGGCGACGATGCCGTTCATGACCCCGGCCAGCACCAGGATTGCAAGGACCAGGTTGTTGACCTCGTTCCCGGGTATCCAGAAGAACCAGCATACCGATGCCCAGGCCGCGCTCAGCATGGCGAGGATTGCCAGCGTGCGCGGAACCCAACCTACCGCGTCAAACGTTTCCGGTTGTGCTGCATCGGCGCGGTAGGCTCCCTCGGCGGCGATTGCGATACCGCTGATCAGGCAGACCAGGATGAACCATGTCACGAAGTTGACAGGCGCGACCTGCCCCAGGAACGGCAAGTCCCCTGCAAAGGCCCAGCAGATCACGAGGGACCAGAGCGGCAACCCATAGGCGCTCTGCACCATGGGCTTGCTCAGCAGCGCCATCTGTCGCCCGGCGACGGCCCTGGCGAGGCGGGTGGTCTGGTCGGTCGTGGTCATGGGATCCAGTGCAGCGCGTGGGTATTGCCCAAATCCTATACGGGGCGTGTTAATATGGTGTTTGGACATTCCGTTGGCCGGTTTTCCACGGCGCAAATGGCGATATTTGGCGGCTTTCTGCGCTTGGACCCGAAAAAATCGGTGGCAGCGCGGCGAGGCGATGTCGCTATAGTCGCCGCTCTTTGACTCATTCGACCCAGTGACAGGCGTACCCATGGCAAAGCCAGCCTCAAAGCCGGACCTTTTCAGCGACGAGACCGACGACAAGACGTCCAAGACCTATTCGGCCAAGGACATCGAGGTCCTCGAGGGGCTTGAACCCGTTCGCCGTCGTCCGGGCATGTATATCGGCGGGACCGACGAGCGGGCGCTGCATCACCTCGCAGCCGAGATCATCGACAACGCGATGGATGAGGCAGTAGCTGGCCATGCCACGCGCATCGAGATCGAGCTTGCAGCCGACAACGTGCTCCTGGTGCGCGACAATGGCCGCGGCATTCCGGTCGATCCGCACCCCAAGTTCAAGCCGAAATCGGCGCTTGAAATCATCATGACGACGCTGCACTCAGGCGGCAAGTTCCAGCAGGGCGCCTACGAGACCAGCGGCGGCCTGCACGGCGTGGGCTCTTCGGTCGTGAACGCGCTGTCGGAGTGGATGGAAGTCGAGGTTGCGCGCGACCGGAACCTCTGGATGCAGCGCTACGAGCGCGGCGTGCCGGTGACGAAGCTGAAGGACCTTGGCGCGGTGCACAACCGTCGTGGCACGACGGTGCGCTTCAAGCCAGATATTCAGATCTTCGGGCCGGACGCACATTTCAAGCCGGGCCGCCTCTACAAGATGGCGCGCTCGAAGGCGTATCTGTTCCGTGGCGTCGAGATCCGCTGGACGTGTGATCCGGCCATCATCCATGGCAACGATCAGACGCCGCCCGAGGATACGCTGCACTTCCCCGGCGGCCTGTGCGACTTCCTCGAAAGTGTTGTCGGCAAGGCGACGGTTGTCACGCCCAAGCCCTTCGCGGGGCGCGTGGAGTCGAAGGAGAACAAGGGCATCGTCGAATGGGCGGTGACTTGGTCGCCGGCGATGGATCCGTTCTCGAGCTCGTACTGCAACACGATCCCGACGCCGCAGGGTGGCACGCATGAAGGCGGGCTGCGTTCGTCGCTGGCGCGCTCGCTCAGGGCTTACGGCGAACTCGTAAACAATCGCAAGGCCGCGCAGATCACGGCCGACGACGTGATGACCCAGGCGCAGGCGATGCTGTCAGTCTTCATCCGGGACCCGCAGTTCCAGGGCCAGACCAAGGACAAGCTGTCGAACCCGGAAGCACAGAAGCTGGTTGAAAGCGTGATCAAGGATCACTTCGACCACTGGCTGGCGGACTCACCCACCGACGCCAACCGGCTGCTCGGATTCGTGATCGAGCAGGCAGAAGAGCGCATCAAGCGCCGGCAGGAAAAGGAAGTCAGCCGCCAGAGCGCGACGCGCAAGCTGCGCCTGCCCGGCAAGCTTTCCGACTGTTCGTCAGGGTCGCCGGAAGATACCGAGCTGTTCCTCGTCGAAGGCGACAGCGCCGGCGGTTCGGCCAAGCAGGCGCGCGACCGCAACACGCAGGCTGTGCTGCCCCTGCGCGGCAAGATCCTGAACGTGGCGAGTGCTGCCGCCGGCAAGCTGGCGGCGAACCAGGAGCTGTCGGATCTCGTGCAGGCGCTGGGATGCGGCACGGGCGATCGGTTCAAACCGGAAGACCTGCGCTATGGCAAAATCATCATCATGACGGATGCCGACGTGGACGGCGCGCATATCGCCTCGCTCTTGGTCACGTTCTTCTATCGCGAGATGCGCGGCCTGATCGACCGGGGCAACCTGTTCCTGGCCATGCCCCCGCTCTACCGGCTCAGCCATGGCGCCAAGAGCCTCTATGCGCGCGACGATGCGCACAAGGACCAGTTGCTGAAGACCGAGTTCAAGCCGAACGCCAAGGTCGAGATCAGCCGCTTCAAGGGCCTTGGCGAAATGATGCCGGCGCAACTGAAGGAAACCACCATGAAGCCCGGCATGCGCACGCTGCTGAAGGTGATGGTGGCCGACGACGACCGCGAGGAGACCGAAGACCTCGTCGAGCGGCTCATGGGCAAGAAGCCCGAACTGCGCTTCCAGTTCATTCAGGAACACGCGCAGTTTGCGAAGGATATTGACGTCTAGGGGGTGGCGGGAGCGCGGGCTGCCGGCCCGCTCGTCTCCCAATCCCGCGTGCTGTCCCCCTCCTTCCCTCTCAACCGTCATGGCCGGTTCGCAGCTCACCGCGCGACACGGCCATGACGGGTACGAGTTTGAATCACGGGGGGAGAGCACTGTCACCGTAATCGGCGCCGGCGATGGCTCTGAGGCCGAAGATGCGGTACACTACCCACAGGGACAACACCGGGACAGACGATGGCTTTGCACAAGAAGCGCCGGAAGCGACAGCTGGGTGGCACCGCCCGCTTGGAGGACATCGCGCTGGTCTGGGAGCTGATCAGCGAACCGCACAAGCACCCGGACTATGGCTATATCGGCGCGCGCATTTCCGTGACTGTCGCCGAGGCGGCCCGGCGGGAGCTGATTATCGAGTTCCCATTCCCGACCGACAAAAACGGCGACTACCTTCCCGTGACGCCACGGCAGACCTTCACCCAGGCCGAGATCGACAATGCGATCCGCCTTGCGATGGAGGATGGCTGGGACCCTGGATCGCGAGGGAAGGCCTATCAATTCAAGGTGCCATAGGCGTGCGTCAGTCTGGCGCTTGCTTTGACGAATTTGTTCTTTTATTGTTCCCCTTCGTAGCCGGCCCGCGCATTGCCACAGAAGGCAATTCACGGCGAAACCCTCGACGAAAGTGTCTCTCGTGTCACAAGCGGGCTCGCGGGAGGCGGAAAGAGCGGGATATTCCCTTCGCCCTGGGAACTGTCGGGAAAAGCCGTTTTTATGGTTAATTGTTGCTTCGCCCAGGGGCTCGCCTGGCCTCTTGGCCGCTGGTGGCAACGGGTTGTTCACCTTTGGTTGACATTCTGACCCTGCGCACTATGGTGCGCCGCAAGCTGATCGCGCTTCTGGCGCGGAGCTTTGATGGCCGGTCCAGATTGGTGCCGGCTGAACCCGCAAGTGGTTGGTCTGTCCTGCGAGAGAGGGCGTTCTGGCCTTCATATACCGACGCGCTCTCGCTGGAGTCTTTTGACGTTGTCTTTTGAAACCCTCGGCCTCAATGCCGAATTGCTTCGTGCCATCACGGAATCCGGTTACACGACCCCTACCCCCATCCAGGAGCAAGCCATCCCTGTCGTCCTCGGCGGCAAGGACGTCATGGGCATCGCCCAGACCGGCACTGGGAAGACGGCAGGCTTCACCCTGCCGATGATCCAACGCCTGTCGACGGGGCGCGCGAAGGCGCGCATGCCGCGCTCGCTGATCCTGGAGCCCACGCGCGAGCTGGCGGCGCAGGTCGCCGAGAGCTTCGAGAAGTACGGCAAGTATCACAAGCTCAACATGGCGCTGCTGATCGGTGGCGTGTCGTATGAAGACCAGGATGCCAAGATCACGCGCGGCGTGGACGTGCTGATCGCGACACCCGGTCGTCTGCTTGACCATTTCGAGCGCGGCAAGCTGCTGCTCAACGGCGTGCAGATCCTGGTGGTCGACGAAGCCGACCGCATGCTCGACATGGGCTTCATCCCGGACATCGAGAAGATCTGCAAGCTGCTGCCCTTCACGCGCCAGACCCTGTTCTTCTCGGCCACGATGCCGCCGGAGATCACGCGGCTGGCCGACCAGTTCCTGAGCGCGCCCGTGCGCATCGAGGTCGCAAGGCCCGCGTCGACGGCCTCGACCATCGAGCAGAAGATCGTCACGCTGTCGTCGACCGACCCGAAGCTCAAGCGCGAGGCCCTGCGCCGCGTCATTCGCAGCCAGACTGTCTCGAACGGCATCATCTTCTGCAACCGCAAGGTCGACGTGGACATCGTCTGGAAGTCGCTGACCAAGCACGGCTTCTCGGTTGCGGCGCTGCACGGCGACCTGCCACAGAACGTGCGCACGGCGACGCTCGACAAGTTCCGCGCTGGCGAGGTCCAGCTTCTCGTCGCCAGCGATGTCGCGGCGCGCGGGCTCGACATTCCGGCGGTCAGCCATGTGTTCAACTTCGACGTCCCCATCCACCCGGATGACTATGTGCACCGCATCGGCCGCACGGGTCGCGCCGGGCGCCAGGGGCATGCCTTCATGCTGGCCGGCCCGCGCGATGCCAAGTTTGTTGAAGCCATCGAATCACTGACCAAGAAGACGATCGACCGCGATGACATGACCGACCTTCAGGTCGAGCCAGACACGCGCCAGCGTGGCGGCCGAGATCGCGACCGGGCGCGACCGGATCGCGGGCGTGGACGCGGACGCCATCGTGAGGATCGGCCACTTCATGACCGAACTGCGTCAATGGCGCCTTTCGACTCGTCGCTGGCTGTTGTCACCCCCAGCGAGCCGCCGCCGGCACCAACGTCCGAGGCCAAACAGCCTGAGCGGTCTGCTCGCTCGCGGAATGAACGTCGCGGAGAAAGGGATCGGGATCGCCCGCGCGAGAAGCCGGAAGGCAACAAGCCTCCGCGCGAGCATCAAGCGCCACGCGATCGACAGGGTTCGCGAGAGCGCAGCCGGCGCGAGCCTTCGGGTGACGAAGGTGCGCCAGCGTCTTTCAACGACAACGTGCCGGCTTTTCTGGCCCGTCCTGTGCCGCAGCATCTGCTGCGGCGCAAGAAGGAAACCGAGGTCGCCTGATCAGCGCTTGATCGAATTGGCAAGCTGCTTGAGGAGCCCCTCGCCATAGGGCGGGCGCAGGTTCTTCAGCTGCCCTTCGACCATCTTGGATACAGGTTGCTGGTAGACCGATTTGCGGTGCGAGAACTGCCTGAACCCCTCGACCCCGTGATAGGAACCCATTCCTGACGGGCCGACGCCGCCGAAGGGCAGCTCTTCCATGGCGATGTGCATGATCACGTCATTGACGGTGGCCCCACCCGAGGTCGTGCGCGCGAGCACGCGGTCCTTCTCCGAGGCATCCTCGCCGAAATAATAGAGGCCCAGCGGGCGTGCCTTGGCATTCACGTAGCCAATCGCTTCGTCGACCGCCTTGTAGGTCTTTATGGGCAGGATCGGGCCAAAGATCTCGTCCTGCATGATCTTCATGTCGTCCGTCGGGTCGAGAACGAAGGTTGGGGCGATCTTGTGATAGGGCTGCTGGCGCAGGTCTTCCTTCGCCGGATTGACTTCGACCACCGTGGCTCCCTTGGTGCGCGCATCATCCAGATAACCCTGCAGGCGATCGTAGTGGCGCTGGTTGATCACCGACGTGTAGTCCGGATTGTCCTTCAGTGTCGGGAACATGCGGGTGACGGACTCGGTTGCCTTGGCGACGAACTCGTCACGGCGACCTTCAGGCACGAAGACGTAGTCCGGGGCAAGGCAGATCTGGCCGGCGTTCAGCGTCTTGCCATTCATGATGCGGGCGGCGGCCAGCTCCATGTTGGCGCTCTGGCCCACGATCACCGGTGACTTGCCACCCAGTTCGAGCGTAAGCGGCACAAGGTGCTCTGCGGCCGCTCGCATGACGTGGTGGGCAATCGAGGTTGCACCCGTGAACAGGAGATGGTCGAACGGAAGTCGGCTGAAGGCCTCGCCAATATCTGATCCACCCAGGCATACGGCGATTTCTGTCTCGCTGAAGGACTTGCGGAACATCTTTGCCATGAGGTCGGATGTGGCTGGCGTGAACTCGGACGGCTTGATCATGCAGCGGTTGCCCGCGGCCAGTATGCCAGCCAGCGGGGCGAATGTGAGGTTCACAGGAAAGTTCCAGGGTGCAATCAGTCCGACGACCCCGAGCGGCTGATACTGGATCTCGGCTTTTGCGCCCAGCCAGCCAAGGATGGCGGGCGTTGGGCTTCGCCGTTCGGTCTTCATCCACTTCTTCAGATGATCCCGGGCATGCTTGAGCGACCCGATCGAGCTTGCCACATCAGTGAACTTGCTCATCTGCGGTGAGCGATTGCCGAAGTCCTTGTTCAGGGCGTCGGCGATCTCGTCCTGGTGTTCGACCAGCAGGCCGATGCAACGGTTAATGCGGTCGATGCGGACCTCGGCCGACGGCGGTCCATCCGACAGGAAGGCAGCGCGCTGCTTGTCGAGCAGGGCTTTCATGTCGGCCGGGATGGGCTTTGACGCGGTGGCAGATGCGCTCATGACGGGGTCCTCTCTGTCCAAGATTCACTGGCGTTCCTTATACGGGATATCCTGGAGTTGTCACAAAGTCCCGGGACCGCGGGCGTTAACGCATTTGACTGCCGTAAGGTCAGGGCCAGCGCTCGCACCACCCCATTGCCTCTCGACGCAAGCTGTGATGCGTTGCGGCGGACCGGTTTGGAAACCGACCCGAAGGACCCCGATGAATTACAGCACCATCCTGCTCGAATCGAAAGATGGGGTCGCCACGCTGACCCTCAACCGCCCCGAGATGCTGAACAGCCTCAACAAGGTGATAATCGACGACATCAGGTCGGCGCTGCGGGTGCTCGCCCGTGACGAGGCGACGAAGGTCCTGATGGTGACCGGGGCCGGACGGGGCTTCTGTGCCGGGGCGGACCTGACAACCTCGGGCGGCAACGACGGGAGTGACCGTTCGGTGGGTGAAGGCGTCGCGCATGCGATGGAGATTGGCTACAACCCGCTGGTCCGCGATCTGGCAGGCTTCCCCAAGCCGGTGATCGTGGCGGTCAATGGCGTTGCGGCGGGCGGTGGCGTGGGTCTTGCGCTTTGCGGGGACATCGTGATTGCGGCACGCTCGGCCTATTTCGTCCAGGTTTTTGTCCCGCGCCTCGGGCTTGTGCCGGACATGGGCTGCACGTGGTTCTTCCCTCAGCTTCTGGGGCGGGCCCGCTCGCGCGCGCTTGCCATGCTGGGCGACCGGCTGCCGGCTGAGAAGGCCGCCGACTGGGGCCTGATCTGGCAGTGCGTCGATGACGACAAGCTTGTAGCGGAGGCACAGGCGCTGGCGCAGCGGCTGGCCAAGGGACCGCAGCTTGCGTATCGCGAACTCAAGCGCGTGCTGGATGCAGCGCCACTCAACACGCTCGACGAGCAGCTGGAGATGGAGCGCCTGACCCAGCGAACCCTCGGCGACACTGATGACTTCAAGGAAGGCGTCATGTCCTTCCTGACGAAACGTGATCCGCAATTCAAAGGCAAATGAAGGAACAGACGATGCAGTTCGAACGCGCTCGCCTTGAGATCAACGGCCCTGTTGGTACGTTGATCATGGACCATCCCGAGGTAATGAACGCCGTGAGCCCCGAGATGCTGTCGGGACTTCAGGCGGCCCTGAACCACGTCGAAGATCCCAAGCATGGCCTGCGGGCCCTTGTGTTCACGGGTGCCGGACGGGGCTTCTGTGCCGGCGCCAATCTGAGCGGAGGACCGGCCACGCTGTCGACCGGCTCGGGCACGCAGGCACGCGATGCGGGCGCGGCGCTTGAGACGATGTACCACCCGTTCCTGCGGCGACTTCGCAACCTGAACATGCCCATCGTGACGGCGGTCAACGGGGCGGCAGCGGGCGTCGGCATGAGCTTCGCGCTGATGGGCGACATGGTGCTCGCGGCGCGCAGTGCTTACTTCCTGCAAGCTTTCCGTCGCATTGGCCTCGTGCCGGATGGCGGCTCGACGTGGCTGCTGCCGCGGCTCGTGGGCCTTGCGCGGGCCAAGGAGCTGTCTCTGATGGGCGAGAAGCTGCCCGCCGAGAAGGCGCTTGAGTGGGGGCTCATCAACCGGGTCCATGATGATGCGCAGCTGATGGACGAGGCGCACGCAATGGCGCAGGAACTTGCGAGCGGCCCGACGGTCGCGCTGGGTGCGATTCGGAACCTCTATTGGCAGTCGCCCGACAATACCTATGAGGAGCAGCTTAACGCCGAGCGCTGGGCGCAGCGCACTGCAGGACGCGCCGAGGACTTTGCAGAGGGCGTATCGGCTTTCCTTGGCAAGAGGAAAGCCGACTTCAAGGGGCGGTGATCTCAGTTGTCACCGTTTCCTACGATCTCGGGAAAGCGAACGATGATGCGCGCCTGGCCCTGCTTCGGCGCGACAAAGTTCGCTGACTTGGTGATGTTCCTGAAGGTACCCTGAACGCGATACTTCGCGTTCGGCAATTTGGCCAGCAACCAGGGACTGTCGCAGCGCACGCGGAAGAGTTCGTTGCCGGCGGTGTCGAAGACGCTGGCCTCGACATCCGCAAGATACTGGGCATTGCCGCCGGCGAACTCCATGCGCACTGGAAAGGCCTTCCAGCGCGGATCAGACTGAGCCTCGTCGCCAATGCCCGTACACGCCAGCTCGTAACCGTTGATTTCGACCGGCGTGTCGGACGGCATGTAGGTCGCACTGTCCGCTGGTGCCAGGTGTACGAATGCCATCGTTGTCACGAGGGCTGCAGCGGCGAGGGTCGTCCTGTTCATGAGTATCTCCTGAAGAGCTGAATCAATGCCCCGCCGTTGCCCTTAATAATTCACCCGCGATGTCATTGCACCGTCAACGATGAGATTTGCCCCCGTTGTGAAGGACGATACCGGACTTGCGAGGAAGACCGCCGCATTGGCGATTTCCTGGGGCGTGCCCATTCGGCCCATTGGATTGCGCTTCAACGTTGCCTCGTACATCTGCGGCGCCATCTGCTCCACGTTGTGCCAGACGCCACCCTTGAAGTAGATCGTGCCCGGCGACACAACATTCACGCGCACCTTTGCCTTCGCGCACTCCTTCGCCAACCCCTTGGCATAATGGATCATCGCTGCCTTGATCGCGCCGTAGGCGCCGGCGTTCTGCGTTTCCGCCGCCGAGATCGAGGAAATCAGCACGCAGGCAGCGTCGCCGTTGTCTGCGGCTGCCTTTTCGAGATGGGGACGCGCCGCATCAAAGGCTGCGGCTGCGCCAAGGATGTCGACCTGCAGCATGCTTTCCCATGCCTCACGACCTGCGCCCATCACTAGCGCGCTGGCATTGGAGATGAGGATATCGATGCCGCCAAAGTCAGCGGCAACATTGGCGATCCATGCCTTCAATTCGTCGGGCTTGCCCATGTCGACGGCAGCTCCCGTTGCGCGGACACCGCGGCCCGCGAGTGCGGTAACGGCGGGGTCAACCTGATCCTTGTTGCGGGCACAGATGGCAATGTGGGCGCCTTCATCGGCGAGCGTGTCGGCGATGGCACGGCCGATGCCCCGGGTTCCCCCGAGAACGATCGCGCGCTTACCCTTCAGTCTGAGGTCCATGATGTGTCTCCTATAGCAGGAGCACCTTATAGCCTGGCAGCGCCAGCGCGAAGCTCGAAGACGGCGGCGGGCACGAGGCCCGCCTACAACACGCAACTGCGCTGTGAGAGAGGGGGCCAGCGCTGGGCGCTGGCCCCGTGGCGATCAGTGATGGTGGCGGCTGATGTACCACTTCAGAGCGGCGACGATCTCGGGGATGTTATGCGCGCCCTCGACCTTCTTGTGCAGCTCTGCGAGGTCGGGGGTTGAGCCGTAGTCGTGGATGATGCGATCGAGCTCGTGCAGAACATGCGCCTTGGCGTGGTTGAAGTCCTTCTCGTGATGCTCGACGTGGTCCAGGAGGTGCTCGATCTCGTCTTCGATCTTGTCTTCCTTGCTGTCGTTGCGGGCAGCCCGCGCATCCATACGTGGCGAGAAGCGTGCCGTCGCAAGGGCGTGGAGGACTTCGACGGGAACTTTCACTTCGCGGCTGCGTGTAGAGCGGCCGAATGCAAATCCTGCAGAAAAGACGACCATGACCAGAATGGTCGCGACGGCGAAGAACTCAAGCTGTGCAGTTGTCACTTCGTTGATAGCGTTCAAAACTTCCATGGAAGCCCCCAGATGAAAACGGCGCGGTACGTATCACGGAGGTTGCTCTGCGTATCTTGGCTTAAGTGGCGAGACAGGTCATTTGTCGCTTGTTGTGTTTCGCTTGTGACAGGTGAAGGTCGATCCTTCCCTTAGGGGAAGAAATCGCGACGGGGGACACATGCCCCAGGCTAAGGGTGTCAGTGCGATCAACACCAATGCGGCGATTGCCATGTGCCTGTTTCGCTTGGCAGGCGAAGGGGCCTCGCCCTACTCGACTGCCTTTTTCAACGCCACGGACTCGCCGCAACCGCACGCACTGGTCTGGTTGGGATTGTTGAAGACAAAGCGTGATTGCATGCGATCGCGAATGAAGTCCATCTCGGTTCCGATCAGGAAGAGAATGGCCTTGGGATCGATCAGGATGCGCACCCCTTGGTCCTCGACCACCTCGTCGAGCGGGTTTTGCTGCTCGGCATAGTCCATCGTGTAACTCATGCCTGCGCAACCCGCATTCTTGAGCCCGATGCGGATGCCGACAACAGGCTTTTCCGATTTGGCCATCGCGCTGCGGATCTGATCGGCCGCTGCACTGGTCAGTCGCAAAGCCTTTGGGCGCTCGCGGCGTGCTGGTCGGGGTGCTTCAGTCTCGCTCATGGCTGTGACCTGTCCTCTCAGAACATGTTCAGTTCGAGGCGCGCTTCCTCGGACATGCGCTCGGGTGTCCATGGTGGGTCGAACACCATATTGACCGTGACCTCGCCAACGCCTTCGACGCGCGCCACAGCTTCCTTCACCCACCCTGGCATCTCGCCGGCTACGGGACAGGCGGGCGCGGTCAATGTCATGTCGATGGCCACATCCTTGTTGTCCGCAACGTCGATCTTGTAGATCAACCCCAGCTCATAGATGTCGACGGGTATCTCTGGATCAAAGACCGTCTTCAGTTGCCTGATCAGTTCAGCCGTAAATGGATCCACAGCATCGTCGGACTGCGCAGCCTCTGCCACATTCACCTTGTCTTGCCGTGACACGCTCTCGCTCATGCGAAAATGCCCCTGATCCTGACGAGCGCCGCAACAAAGCGGTCCACTTCCTCAAACGTATTGTAGAAGGCGAATGACGCCCGCGCCGTCGCCGGCACATTCAAGCGCTGCATGAGGGGCTGGGCACAATGATGCCCTGCACGCACAGCGATCCCCTGCTGGTCGAGAAGCGTTGCCACGTCATGGGCGTGCGCGCCATCCATCGTGAACGAGATGATCGCACCCTTCCCCTCTGCCGTACCCTGTACATGCACCCAATCAAGCGTAGACAAGCGTTCCATGGCGTGTGCCAGGAGTGCGTGCTCGTGGTTCAGCAGATCCGCGCGGTCAAAGGAGTCCAGATATTCGATCGCAGCACCAAGACCAACGGCCTGCATGATCGGAGGCGTGCCCGCTTCGAAACGTTGCGGTGCCGGCGCGTACGTCACGCGATCGAGGTGAACCTCCTCGATCATCTCTCCGCCGCCGCGAAATGGTGGCAGCGTTTCCGCCCAACGTGCCGACATGTACAAGATGCCGATGCCCGTTGGTCCATAGAGCTTGTGACCTGTCGCGACATAGAAGTCGCAACCCAGCGCCTGAACGTCTACGGGCGCATGCACGGCGGCCTGGCAGCCATCGAGCAGCACCGGGATCCCCCGGCCATGCGCCAGGCGGACGATCTCGTGCGCGGGTGTCATCGTTCCCAGCACATTGGACATGTGGGTGATGGTCACCAGCCGCGTTCGTGGGCTCAGCAATGCTTCGAGCGTTTCGAGATCCAATGTGCCGTCTTCGCGGATCGGAACCCACTTGAGCACGGCGCCAAAACGTTCGCGAAGAAAGTGCCACGGCACGATGTTCGAGTGGTGCTCCATCTCCGACAGCACAATCTCGTCACCGGGCCTGATGGACTGGCCGATGGCATTCGCTACCAGATTGAAGGCATCCGTGCCACCCGCGGTGAAGATCACTTGCGACGCACGCGGCGCGTTCAGGAAGCTGGCAACGGTCTGCCGCGCGCCTTCATAGGCATCTGTGGCCAAGGTCGAAAGGGCATGCAATCCGCGATGGACATTGGCATTCGAGGTTTCCGCGAATGTCCTGACCTTGTCGAGAACGTAGGTCGGCTTCTGCGCCGAGGCTGCATTGTCAAAGTAGACAAGCGGCTTGCCGTTGACCACGCGCGACAGGATCGGAAAGTCGGTGCGAATGGCATTGACATCGAAACTGCGCCCGGCAACGGGAGCTGCGACTGCCGCTTTCATGCTGGCTCCTTCCTCTGGAACAGGGTTGTGTCGGCCCAGGCTGCGAGCGCGCCCTGCAGGGTTTCCGGTGCGCGGTCGATGACGTCGCGCACGAACGCCGAGAGCAGCATTTCGGTGGCGACTTGCCCCGGTATACCGCGCGACTGCAGGTAGAATAGCTGGCTGGGGTCCAGTGAGGCGATGGTCGCCCCATGCCCGCACTTCACATCGTCGGCATAGATTTCGAGTTCGGGCTTGTGAAAGATCTCGGCGCCTTCTTCCAGCAGCAAGCCTCTCGCCATCTGGTGGCTATCGGTGCCCTGCGCGGCCTCGTCCACGACGACACGTCCCTGAACGACGCCCCGCCCCTTTCGAGCTGCCAATCCCTTCGCCAGCAATCGGCTTTGGGTGTTCGGGGCCGCGTGCCTGATTTCGACCGCATGGTCCACCTGCTCACCCGCGCGTGCTGCGTAGGCAATGGCGAGGTCACACGATGCGAACTCGCCCGACAGGCTGATTGCCTGTTGCTGTCGCAGGAGTTCGGCGCCTGAGCACAGCGCGACCTGATGATACCGGGCGTTTGTCCCAAGCTGCACATCACAATCGTGCACGGCGGCCACTTCCGGGCTCCCGGCGGAGAGCCGGATATGGATCAGGCGCGCGCCAGGTGCGAGGTTTATGCTCAACCGTGTCGTGGCAAAGCTGCCCGCGTTGCCCGCGAGCTGATCGAGTTCAACAAGCGTCAGGCTTGCGCCCTCTTCCAGGGAGACAACGGAGCGCGCGTGCGCCATGCTCGCGTCAAGCTTGGCCTGCGAGACGATGACAAGCGGCCGGCCGGCAGCCACGTTGCGGCCTACACGAAGCAGCACACCATCGGTAGCGAAGGCAAGGTTCAGGTTGTGGATCGCCGACGCCGCAGGCTGCAGCCAGGGACGAAGCCAGAGCGAGGGGACGTCGAGCGCTTCTCCCAGGCGAACGACCTCGATGCCGTCGGGCAGCGACGAAGCTGCCGGCAGGTGCGCCACGCGTCCATTGCGTATGACGATGCTCCAGGCGTCTTCGACGAAATTGTGGCTCGTGGCATCCAGCGGCGCAGATATTTCATGCGCCACCGGTAGTGGCCTCTTCCGCATGCCTGCGAGGTCGGCGTATTTCCACCATTCGTTCCTGCGCCCGGGCAGACCGTCACGCGCCACACGGGCGAGCGCGTCGCGCCTGAGCTGAGACATCCAGTCGCCTCCGGGCAATCCGGGTGCTGCGTCCTGCCACGCTTTCTCAAGCCCGGACTGGAATGAAGCCGTTGCCTCGGCGGCTGTCGCTGTCTTGGCTGGCATCAGGCCACCTTCACAATGCCGTCATAGCCCTCGGCCTCGAGTTGGCGCGCGAGCTCGGGCCCGCCCGACTTGACAATCCGCCCATCGGCGAGGACGTGGACGAAATCCGGCAAAATGTAATCGAGCAGACGCTGGTAATGCGTGATCATGAGGAAGCTGCGGTCGGATGCGCGCATGGCGTTGATGCCGCCAGCCACGACCCTCAGCGCATCGATGTCCAGTCCGGAATCCGTCTCATCCAGGACAGCAAGTGAAGGCTTGAGCATCGCCATCTGCAGGACCTCATTGCGCTTCTTCTCACCGCCCGAGAAGCCGACATTGACGGGCCGCTTGACCATCTCGTCGCCCATCCCGAGCTTCTCGCGCTCGTCCTTCACACGGCGAAGAAACGACACCGCATCCGGCTCGGCCTCACCACGCAGCTTTGCCTGCGCATTTACGGCGGCGCGGAGGAAGTTGATCGTGGTTACGCCAGGGATTTCGACCGGATATTGCATGGCAAGGAAGAGACCGGCTGCGGCGCGCTCTTCTGCCGACATGGCAAGCAGGTCCCTGCCCTTGAACGTGACGGCGCCTGCCGTCACCGTGTAGCCAGGTTTGCCCGCCAGCACGTGCGAAAGTGTCGACTTGCCTGATCCGTTGGGGCCCATGATGGCATGAACCTCGCCTGGACCAATGGACAGCGAGAGACCTTTGAGAATGGTCCTGTTGCCGGCGCTTGCGTGCAGATCTCTGATTTCAAGCATCCTGGTCGTTCCTTGAGGCAATGAGGGTTTGGTTTCGGCCGCGGAACAGACGCGAGAGCATCCACCAAGCGCCCGACAGCGTCGCTGCGATCAGCGCAATCACGAGCAGGGTCGAGGCAACTGCTGCCACCAGCACGAGGATGCACACGGCAAGAACGATGCCTGCCACCAAACGGAGCCAGCCTTGTACCGTCGTGGGCCGAAGGCTACTCCAGTTTACGTAGATGCGGGTTTCGCCATCATTGCTGGTCATCCAACGCTTCCTTCGAGGCTGACGCCGATGAGCTTCTGCGCTTCGACGGCGAACTCCATTGGCAGGTGCTGCAACACTTCACGGCAGAAGCCGTTGACGATGAGGGTCACGGCTTCCTCTGCAGGAATGCCGCGCGAGAGGCAGTAGAACAACTGTTCGTCGCTGATTTTCGAGGTCGTGGCTTCGTGCTCGAACTGGACGGTCGGATTGCGCGCCTCAACATAGGGTACGGTGTGGGCACCGCACTTGTTTCCGATCAGCAGCGAGTCGCACTGGGTATAGTTTCTGGCGTTCTCGGCGCGGGCGTGGGCGCTGACCAGTCCGCGATAGGTGTTCTGGGCGCGACCGGCGCTTATGCCCTTGGAGATGATGCGCGATGATGTGTTGCGCCCGAGGTGGACCATCTTGGTGCCCGTGTCCGCCTGCTGGAAATTGTTGGCAATCGCGATCGAAAAGAACTCGCCCACGGAATGGTCACCGCGCAGAATGCAACTCGGGTATTTCCATGTAATTGCCGAGCCTGTTTCGACTTGCGTCCAGCTGATCTTCGAACGGGCGCCGCGGCAGTCACCGCGCTTGGTGACGAAGTTGTAGATGCCGCCCTTGCCGTGTTCGTCTCCGGGATACCAATTCTGTACAGTTGAATACTTGATCTCGGCATCGTCGAGGGCGATGAGTTCCACGACGGCCGCATGCAACTGGTTCTCGTCACGCATCGGTGCCGTGCAGCCCTCGAGATACGAGACATACGAGCCCTTGTCCGCAATGATCAGGGTCCGTTCGAATTGGCCCGTTTGGGCTTCGTTGATACGGAAATAGGTCGATAGCTCCATCGGGCAGCGCACGCCCGGCGGCACGTACACGAAGGATCCATCACTGAACACGGCCGAGTTCAGCGTCGCGAAGAAATTGTCCGTGTTCGGAACCACGGTGCCCAGATACTTCCGGACGAGGTCCGGATGCTTCTGCAGGGCCTCTGACATGGGACAGAAAATGACACCGGCCTCGGCCAGTTTGCCCTTGAATGTCGTCGCGACCGAGACGCTGTCGAAGACGGCGTCAACAGCAACGCCGGCCAAAAGCTTCTGCTCGGTCAGCGGGATGCCAAGCTTCTTGTAGGTTTCGAGCAGTTTTGGGTCGACTTCGTCGAGGCTTTCGAGCTTCGGCTTGGTCTTGGGTGCACTGTAGTAATAGAGATCCTGATAATCGATCGCCGGATAGTTCAGCTTGGCCCAGCCGGGCTCGCGCATGGTTTGCCATCGTTCGAAGGACTGCAGGCGCCAGGCGAGCATCCATTCCGGCTCGTTCTTGCGCGCTGAAATATAGCGGACGATGTCCGTGTTCAGCCCCTTCGGGGCCTTTTCGCTCTCGATATCGGTAACGAAGCCGTACTTGTAACGCTCGCCGGCGTGAGAGGCGACCGTGTCAATCGTTGCCTGGTCTGCCATGTTCTTTTCCTTATGCGGCCACGCGCGCACGGGTGCGCGCTACAATGTTCTTCCAGGCGTCGGCGAAGGCTTCCACGTCGGCGACAGTCGTGTTCCAGCCAGCGCTGATGCGAATTGCGCACTGCGCGAGAGCCGGTTCGACGCCCATCGCATCGAGAACGTGGCTGCGGGTTACGCGCCCTGACGAGCAGGCCGAGCCCGCACTGACCGCAAATCCATCAAGGTCGAGGGCGATCACAAGCATTTCTGCCGGCACCCCCGGGACTGCGATGCAGGTCGTGTTGCCCACGCGTGTCGAGGTGCGGCCGAAGATGACTGCATTCGGGCAGGCCGACAGGAGGCTTTCCTCGAGGGCGTCCCGCATGGTGGGCGCCGGGGGATCACCGAGGGCGGTGACTGCAGCTGCAAAACCCGCGATGGCAGCGGTTGCTTCCGTTCCGGCACGCAAACCGTTCTCCTGACGTCCACCGAGCAGAAGCGGGGCCATGGGCGTCGAAGGGCGACACACCAAGGCGCCCACGCCTTGAGGCCCCCCGATCTTGTGGGCGCTGAAGGTCAGGACATCCGCGTCAATGTCCTCGAGTGTCGAAGCGACCTTTCCCGCCGCCTGCACGGCATCGCAATGAAACAGGGCTCCATACTCGCGACAGAGGCTTGCGATCGCCTGTGTGGGCTGAAGGACCCCGGTCTCGTTATTCACAGCCATGATCGAGACCAGAGCCTTGCCCTTGCCTTCCATCAACGTCGATCGGAGGGCCGCAAGGTCGACGCAGCCCTCGCTGGTGACCGGCGCCAGTGACAGGCGCAGTCCGGGATGGAGCGAGGCTGCATTCCGGGCCGTCTGTAGCACGCTGTCATGTTCGATCGCAGACACGATGAGGCGCGTGAAGCGCTGGCCGGCTTCGGCTGCGGCCTGCAGCGCACCCAGAATGGCGAGCGTATTGGCTTCGGTGCCGCCACTCGTGAAGGTGACAGCGCCGGGCGATGCTCCGGCAAAGCCAGCGACGACGGCGCGCGCCTGATCCATGCGCGCGCGCGCTGCGCGACCCTCCGCATGCACGGATGACGGGTTTGCGGCCGCACCCAGCGCTGCGAGCATGGCATCTCGAGCTTCTGGCCTGAGCGGCGCCGTGGCATTGCAGTCGAGATAGACCCGCATGGATACCTGAACCAGTCTGTCCTGTTACTCTGCAGCCGTTTGCTGGTGGATGGCGCTGTCGATCGGACGGCTCATGCCCAGCACGCGCTTGTTGACAACGTCGGCCAAGGTCACGCCGCTCAGAAAGATGTGGATCTGGCGACCGAGCTCTTCCCAGAGATCATGGGTGACGCAGCGGCCGTTCTGGCCGGTGCAGCCCTTGGGCGATGCCAGATCGCAGCGGGTTGCGCGCAGGGGCTCCTCGACAGCGATCATGATATCGGCGATGCGGGTTTCCTCGGCCGGGCGCGCCAGGCGATAGCCGCCTCCGGGGCCCCGTGCGCTGACCACCAGGCCACCGCGACGCAAGCCGGCGAACAGCTGCTCGAGATAGGAGAGAGAGATTTCCTGTCGCTGGGCGATCTCGTTTAGTGCCACGGGCTTGCCCTGGCTGCTGCGGGCCAGGTCGACCATGGCCATGACGGCGTATCTGCCTTTCGTGCTCAAGTTCATTGGTGCCCTCGTCGTTGATGCGGCTGCTGGCTTCCCGGTCGGTGGCGGGATTCTCTTGATTTTTCGCCCGGTACCCATGGTACAAAGCGCCCGACATTCGCGAATGGAGGCGATATAGATTTCCCCAGTCGGGAGGTCAAGTATTAGGCGCAAGGTGGGCTCATGAAAATCGCCTTTCCCTTACGGAACATATACTTAAGTAACTCCAATCCTGCTGTGGAAATCCAAGTTACCTGATCAAGAACTAGACCGAAAAGAGGCAAACGACCCGCATGCCCGACGTGATCTTTGCTGGCCCCAGCGGCCGGCTTGAAGGGAAGTATCAGCACCAGAAGTACAAGTCGGCACCCATCGCCCTCATCTTGCACCCGCATCCGCGCAGCGGCGGCACGATGAACCACAGGGTTGCCTATGAGATGTTCTACGCGTTCCAACGGCGTGGATGCTCGGTGCTGCGCTTCAACTTCCGGGGTGTTGGCAAGAGCCAGGGCACCTACGATGGAGGCGTCGGCGAGCTGTCTGACGCGGCTGCGGCGCTTGATTGGCTGCAGGTGATGAATCCGGGTGCCCAGACCTGCTGGGTTGCCGGCATTTCATTCGGAGCCTGGATTGGCATGCAGCTGCTCATGCGACGCCCGGAAATCCACGCCTTCATTTCGGTCGCACCGCCCGCCAATATCTATGACTTCTCGTTCCTCGCCCCCTGCCCTGCCTCTGGCCTGATCGTGCACGGCCGCAACGATACAGTGTCACCGGAAGGTGACGTGCAGAAGCTGGTCGACCGCCTGAACGCCCAGCGCGGCATCAAAATCACGCAGGTCAAGATCGAGGGTGCCAATCATTTCTTCGACAGTCACACGCCCGACCTGATCCAGAGTGTCGAGGACTATCTCGACATGCGTATGCCGCCGGTCGAGGAGCCGGCCTAGAACCGCGATCGCGAACTGACACGAGCCCACCATGAGCGCCTTCCGTTCCGCCTTCTTCAACGAGTTCGCCGCGCGCGGGCATCTGCATCAGAGCACGAATGCGGAGGGACTGGACGGGCTCATGACGGCCCAATGCGTGCCGGGTTACATCGGGTTCGACTGCACCGCGCCCAGCATGCATATCGGCAACCTGACACAGATCATGCGATTGCGTGTCCTGCAGCGCAACGGCCACAAGCCCATCGTGGTGATCGGTGGCGGCACAACCAAGATCGGCGACCCGTCCGGCAAGGACGAGACCAGGCAGCTTCTGACCGAAGAGACGATTGCCCAACACAAGGCACGCTTTGCGGAGATCTTCCGCCGCTTCCTGACCTTCGGTGACGGGCCGACCGATGCGATCATGGTCGACAACGCCGAGTGGCTGGATCGGCTGCCCTACATCCCCTTCCTTCGTGACATAGGCCGGCATTTCTCGGTCAATCGCATGATCACGATGGACAGCGTCAAGCTGCGGCTGGAGCGCGAACAACCGCTGTCATTCCTCGAATTCAACTACATGATCCTGCAGGCCTATGATTTCGTCGAACTCTACCGGCGCTTCGGGTGCAGGCTGCAAATGGGTGGATCCGACCAGTGGGGCAACATCGTATCGGGGATCGATCTTGCCCGCAGAACTGACAGTGTCGAACTGTTCGGCGTCACCTCGCCTCTGATCACCACATCTTCCGGCGCGAAGATGGGCAAAACGGCGGCGGGCGCGGTGTGGCTGTCGTCTGACATGCTGTCCCCGTATGACTATTGGCAATACTGGCGCAATGTCGAGGACGCGGATGTCGGTCGCTTCATGCGGATCTTCACGGATCTGCCGCTTGCCGAGATCGAGCGGCTCGAGACCCTGCGCGGCGCTGAGATGAACGAGGCCAAGAAGGTTCTCGCCAATGAGGCAACCGCCCTGTGCCACGGCCGGGAGGCCGCGAACCAGGCAGCGGAAACGGCGCGACAGACATTCGAGGGTGCCGGCGTATCAGCGAACCTGCCCACCGTGGAGGTTCCAGCCGCCGAGATCGATGCCGGCATCGGCGTCCTGTCCGCTTTCACGCGCGCTGGCTTGACGACCTCGAACGGCGATGCGCGCCGACAGATCACTGGCGGCGGTCTGCGCGTCAATGACGAGCCTGTATCCGACGACAAGGTGGTGCTTGGGCGTACCGCTCTGCGAGACGGTGCCATCAAGCTATCCCTGGGAAAGAAAAAGCACGTCCTGCTGAAGCCCGTGTGAGGTCGTGGGCCTCAATTGCTGCCTGGGACCCTTGCGGGCAGACCGGGCTGCGGCATGGGAAGCGGCATCGGGGTTGCGGCGTCCGGTTTCTCGCCCTGGAATACACGGCGCAGGAAGCCCGGGGCCAGGACCGATATCGGGTTCACCGAGACCTTCAGATTGTCAACGTCGCCCTTGATCCCATAGGTCACGGCGAAAATGCCCTCGCCATCCCTGGATCCGAGGATGTCGCTGACAAGCGGAACGCCCTCGAACATGGAATTAAGGCCATACAGCGGCACGATGGTACCGTTCAGATCCAGGCGCTCGCTGTTGCGGTTATACGTGCCCTGCAAGGTCAGCCCGATCGAAGGACCTGACGCCCGGCCGCTCGACAGCGTAAGGACATCGCCACGTCCCTTCACTGTTTGCTCGAGGCGGGAAAACGTCACACCTTCCCCCCTCAGGAGGTCAGCCAGGCCCGTGAATGAACCGGCGGACAGCAAGCGCGCGAAGAAGGGCTGATCGACGATCCGGAAATCATCGATGACAAGGCGCCCATCGAATGCAGCTTGCCGCCGTGAAGCTGGTGCTATTGGCGCCAGATCGGCGTCGATGGAGAGGGCGCCTCCGATGAGGCTGCGGAAGCCCGTCATTCCGCGCAGCATTCGCCCTGCATCAGTGGCGCGCAGGGCCAGCTTGCGTGAACCATCCGTGCCGGTGGTCAGATCTCCCGAGACCCTTGCATTCTGGTCAAGGGCGGACAGGGACAGGCGGATCAAATGCTGACCGTCGTCGGCATATTGCAGCGCAAAGTTCGTCCATGAAACGCCGGCCTTGAGATGCAGGTTGGCGATGTCGGCAGTCACGGAAAGCGGCATGGCGGGCGCTTGGGCACCGCCATTTTTCTCTCCTGTTGCGCCCTCCGGATCTGCCTCATCAAATCCAGCTATATCAAGGGCCCGCCCCTTGACCGTCGCTGTCGTGGAACGCTTTGGCTGCGCTAGATAGCTGAGAGAGAAGTCATTGCGACGGCCAAGCTCAATGCGGCTGAAGCCTGCCTCTTGCACCTGCCCACCCGATATGATGACCCGACCGGATGCCTTGATGTCTCGCCCCGTGAGGTCCACGGACGAAATCTCGATGACATCGCCAGCTTTGAATTTCGCGTTGGCCTTCAAGCGCGCAGCTGCATCCTCGGGCTTGGCCCAGTTCAGCTGTGGTATCGCCAGCCTCGCGCCCGTGAGATTGGCGTTGATGACTGCGTTCTGGATCTTGCCCGAGCGGCCGGTCAGTTGGGCGACAATTTCGGTGCGACCTTCTACATAAGGGGCGAGGTCAAGACCGAAGACACCTCGATCATCATCGTCCATCGTTGCCGTGACGTCGATTTGGGTTCCCTCGGGTTCGGTGCCGGTGAAGTCCTCGCGCCATTGGAAGCCGACTGGCGCGTCATTGATCCTGACAGCACCCAGTGCCTTCATGCCCTTTGTGTCGAGCGCAAGCGAGAACTTGCCGCCGGTCAGCCCGAAGCGCTGGTTGATGGGAAGCTTGATGTCGAGGAGTTCGGCATTGACCTCGATGCCAATGTCCTCGGTCTTCACATCCTTCAGCATGGGTATCGCAAAGGTGAAGTCGACGTTGGCTGTTCCTGCCGCCTTGGCGGCAGGGATGCCATAGCGCGTCGGGTAGCCAAGCCTTGGCATGTCGATCAGCATCATCAAGTCGCGCGTGGGGCCGGACATCGCCCCCTCGATGTTGCCCACTGCGCCGGTCTTGTGAAGTTCGTTGATCAGGATACTGCCCTTGCGCAACCTGACGGCACCGACATTGCCCGATTTCAATTCACCTCGGAACGTATCTCCGTTCAGCACCGCCGTTCCGTCAACGCCAACAATATCGGGCAAGCCTGCCAGGTAGGTGACCCGAAGCGCGGCCAAATCAAGATTGATGGTCATCATCTCGTCGGGGATGCGCTCGTCCACGATGGCGCCGGGTGCGAGATCCACTTCGATGTCTGCGCGTCGGATCGACCCTTCGTGAATATTGGCCATGATCCAGTCTCGTGCACCGGGCACGGTACCAGCAGGCCACAGCATCTTGAGATCGGGGATCGTCAGGTCTTGCACACTGCCGGACAGCTTTACACCCATGGACACGGGGTGGTCGGTCAGCGTGCCCGCCAAGGTCAGCTGAAAGGGTCCTTGGCGGGCGAGAAGTTCGTCAATCGTCAGCGTCTGCGCCTTTGCTTCGAATGTGCCACGGAACCGGGCCATTTCGAGGTTGAAACCCCGTTCGAACAGGTTTGGCGCGTCCATGAAGATGTTGTCGGCGCTCCAGTCGGCGGAAAGGGTTTGCAGCGCACCATCATCCGCGAAATGCACCTCTCCCTCGCCCCTGACCTGACCGCGGATGGTGTTGCCCTTCCACGTCATCTCGGTCAGCGCGTAGCGTCCGGTCTCAAGGTCGATCTCGGCCGTGATTGCGGCCTCGCGCAGATGCACCGGATCATGCTTGAGCGCAGGCAGATGAAGGTCGCCTTCGCCTGCCGTCAGCCAGAACTTGCAGCGCCCGATTCCCCTTTTGATCGTCATGCTGCAGGCCAGGTTTCCGGCCACAGGAATGTCGATGCCCTTGAGAAACTGCAACCCGGTCCCGTTGCCGGCCAATTGGCTGAGTTTGACCGGACGAAAATCGGCTTCGATCAACACATCCGGCTTGCCCTTGGTGTAGCGGGCCGCGCCGGAAAACTGCCAGGTCTTTCCGTCGGCCAGCTTGACCGGCGCGCGCAGGGATACCGTCACACCATTTGTCCGCCTCTGAAAGGCCAACGTCGCTTTGTCAGCGATCCAGCTTGATCGCGTTTCCTCATCGAAGACGGACAGCCTTGCCTGGCTGATGGACACCTTTTTCAGGGCACGCGAGAGTTTATCTGTGTCACCGGGTTCCAGCATGGACCTGAGAATGTCAGCGGGCACGTTCGAGGGCGCAGCCGACTTGTCTTCCGGCGACTTTTTCTTTGGCGATCCGACCTGGAGGCCAAGCTGCATGTCACCGCTGGAGCGGCGGACAACGTTGGCCGAGACACCGACAAGCTCTATCGACGTGGGCGCCGCCACGCCGCGCAGCAATTCGGGTCCGGAAAGCGTGACGTTGGCTTTCGGTATGCGGGCAATTACGCCCTCATTTTCGTCGACGACACGCAGACCAATGAACTGCAAATACGCCAAATCACGGTCTTCCGACCACGCGATGACACTGTCGTCGAACCTTATGCGGACATCGGACAGGCCTGCATTGATCATGGCTTCCAATTGGGGCGCCATGAAGCCCAATGAAACCGGGCCATTCATCGCGCGCCATACGAACAGGCCGATCAGCGCAAGAACGATGGCGCCAGTAGCCAAGGACAGGCGGACTGCCCATTTTCGAACGCTAGCGGTCATCTTGCGCGAACGCCCTTAAACGGCGCGGGGACTGCTTGAAGACGGGAAGTGCCGTGACGTATGACGGCTGGCATCGTATTCGCGGTGACAGTGGCCGCCCGTGCCGATCGCGCGCCCGGCCAATTGACCCGAGACGAACGGTATTTATCTGGAGGCACCAAGCGCATGGCCAAGCAACCAAAAACCAAGAGTCTGGCGAAAACCAAGACGCCCACGGCGAAGACGGAACCGACGTTCTCGGGACCGGGTGCGGGTGACAAGGCTCCCCCATTCAGTCTTCCGACAGACGGACAAGGGACGGTCAGTCTTAAAGACCTGCTTGGCAAGCCGGTAGTCCTTTATTTCTATCCGAAGGACGATACCTCGGGGTGTACGCAGGAGGCCATTGCATTCACCCAGCACCTGCCGAAGTTTCGAAAGCTTGGGGCCAGCGTGATTGGCGTTTCCAAAGACAGCGTGGAATCGCACGACCGGTTCAAGACGAAGCACAAGCTGGGCATTGTGCTCGGGTCCGACCCGGACGGAACCATCGTTCAGTCATACGGTTGTTGGGTCGAGAAGTCGATGTACGGGCGCAAGTACATGGGAATCGAGCGTGCGACCTTCCTGATCGACCCGAAAGGCCGGATTTCGCGTGTCTGGAGAAAGGTAAAGGTGCCGGGACATGCCGAAGAGGTGCTCGAATTCCTTAAAGGCCTCTCTTCCGCATCCTAAACAATAAGTTAGGAAAACGTGGATTTCTCTGTCTTGGCGAAATGCTTCAAATCCGTAACAATCTGGGGGTACTTGGAGCCCTTGTCTCCGTTTGGGAACAAGGTGCTCGCCCCGGGTCCGCCAGCCGCGTTCGGAAAATGAGGTAGCGCATGTCCACGTCACCCGTGGCCGGATTGTTTTCTTTGCTCAACCGGCTCTTTCCCCATCGCCAGTTCTATCTGCGAAGTCGCGGGTCGGTGACATTCTTCGAGTTTAGTCCTGCCTTCCAGATGACCGTCGCGTTCGGATCGCTGATGGCACTTTGCTGGATCGGGTATGCCACTGTTGTCGTGGTCTTCAAGGAGCAGATCATCTCGGCGAAGGATCAACGCTACGCCAGCATGCAGGACGTGTATGAAAGCAAGATCTCGCAGCAGCAACTCGCCTATGATGAACTGAACGGCTTGCTTGTGCTGGCAGAAGAGCGTTTTCAGAATGCGACCCGTGACCTTGAAGCCAAGCACCGGCAATTGACTGCGCTTTTGATGCAAAAGCAGGCGATGGACAAGAAATTCATCGGGCTGAAGCGGCAGGTCGCGGACATGGGTCGTTACGTCGGTCCCACGTTTGCCAAGGTCAAGGCGCCTAGCGATGGCTCGAACATCATTCCCATGCAGACAGCTTCGGTGGAGCCTGCGCGGCGACAGGGCCGTTCGCAGCAGACCATCAGTGGCAGTGCCATCGGCACTGTTGCAGCCGCTGTTGTCCCTCGGGGCGGTAGCAGCAGCTCGAAAACGGCGCTGGCGCAGAACCACGTTGTTCGCAAGATTGCTGCCCTTGAGGACAAGCTCGACCTGATCAAGAAGCAGCAGGTTACTCTTCTCGGCGACCTGCGACAGACGGCGTCGCGGCAGATGGACCGCTATGAAAGCATCCTCAAGACGGCTGAAATGCCGGTGGACACCGTCATCGCGCAGGTTGGAGGTGGGGCTGCGAAGCGCAAGCTTGGCGTGGGTGGCCCATTCCTGGCCGCGGCCGGCGTGGGCGCTGAGATCAGAGCGGCGGCGGCTGACGGTATCACGGACGATTTCGAGAGAGAGTTCGCCGAAGTAGCCGAATTGTATGGTCGCCTTGACAGCTTGCAGACAGCCATGACCCGCCTGCCCCTCGTGACGCCTGTCGAGCACGGTCTTTATCGCTCAACCAGCGGTTTTGGTTACCGGGTGGATCCATTCACGGGTCGGCTTGCCTTCCACGCGGGCGCGGACCTGGCGGGCGATTATGGCACACCCATCATGACAACCTTGCCTGGCCGCGTCGTTTTCTCCGGCAATCGCGGCCCCTATGGCCTGTGCATCGACATCGAGCACGGCAACGGAATCCGAACCCGTTATGCACATTTAAAAACAAGCCTTGTGAAGCCCGGAGACTTCGTGCAATTCAGGCAGAAGATTGGTACGATGGGATCAAGTGGTCGCAGTACCGGACCTCACCTTCATTACGAGATCTGGTTCAACGACGTCGTAAGAAGTCCAATTCGATTCTTTGATGCGGGGCGAAATGTTTACAAGGGGTAGCAAGGGCAATCCACCGACGTCGGGCAACCTGCCGTTGCCCCAGCAGCAAAAGCGCGTCGGTCGTTCGGCACCTTCGATCATCTCGGATGATCTGGTGGTGATCGGCACGTTGACCTCGACGGGGGACATTCAGATCGACGGGCGCGTCGACGGGGATATCCGGTCGGGCTCGGTTACCATTGGTGAGCGCGCCAACTTCGAAGGCGAGATCGTTGCTGAGGAATGCACGATCCGTGGCCGCGTGAACGGCGTTGTTCGCGCACGCAAGGTTCACCTGTCCAGCACCTGCCACATGGAAGGCACGATTCTTCATGAGGTCCTGGCCGTGGAAGTCGGCGCATTTTTCGAAGGATCATGCCGTCACAGTGCGGATCCATTGTCCGAAACCGCCGGCAAGCCGGAACCCAAGGCGACGTTTGAACCAAAGCGGGATCTTGCAGCGGCGCCTGCAGTTGCAGCTGCGCCTGCGCAGGCACCCGCAGCCTCGTCTCCGAATTTCCCCCGGCCAGTGAATCCTGGGACGGCTCGCACGACAAGCACCGGAAGCCTTCTTGGCGCGATCAAATCCCGGCAGTAAAAATCCGGGACTTCTCAATCGAGATCTTCGATGGGCGGCGTGTCAGCGCCGCCTTTCAGTTTTTGGGCTAGAGATGCCTGCATGAACGCGTCGAGGTCACCATCGAGTATCTCCTGAGGGGAGTAGCTCTGCATGCCAGTCCTGAGATCCTTGACCAACTGGTAGGGCTGCAGGACATAGCTTCGGATCTGATGCCCCCATCCGATATCGGTTTTCGTTGAATTTATGGCCTGAGCTGCCGCCTCGCGTTTCTCAAGCTCGAACTCGTACAGGCGCGAGCGCAGCATGGCCCAGGCTGTCGCCCTGTTCTTGTGCTGGGAGCGGTCGTTCTGACATGAAACGGCGATGCCCGTCGGGATGTGCGTTATGCGGATGGCGCTTTCTGTCTTGTTGACGTGCTGCCCACCGGCACCGCTGGCGCGATAGGTGTCGATACGGACATCCTTGTCGGGAATGTCGATCTGGATCGAGTCGTCGATCACGGGATAGACCCAGACGCTCGCAAAACTGGTGTGACGACGTGCGTTCGAGTCGAATGGTGAGATGCGCACAAGGCGGTGGACACCTGACTCGGTCTTGCACCAGCCGAAGGCGTTCTCGCCTTTCACAAGGATCGTAGCCGATTTCAGGCCTGCTTCCTCGCCCAGGCTTTCCTCGATGAGCTCACACTTGAAGCCCTTGCGCTCGGCCCAGCGGCTGTACATCCGGAAGAGCATCGACGCCCAGTCCTGGCTTTCCGTGCCTCCGGCGCCGGCGTGGATTTCGAGGTAGCAATCGTTGCCGTCCGCTTCGCCCGAGAACAACGACTGCATCTCGGCCAGTTTTGCACGTGAAGTCAGGTCACGCAGTCCCTGCTCGGCCTCGGCCGTCATGGCAGCATCGGCCTCTTCGGTGGCCATCTCCACGAGGGCGACCGTATCGTCGAAATCTCTCGCCAGCGCATCGTAGGCCTGCATCGATGTCTCGAGTTTGTTACGCTCGCGCATCATCTTTTGTGCAGCTGCGGGATCGTTCCAGATCGAGGGATCTTCGGCCCTCGCGTTCAATTCATCGAGGCGTCGGCGTGCAGCGTCCGGGTCAAAGATGCCTCCTCAGCAGGGACAGCGACTGCCTCACCTGCTCTGCCAGTGCTTCCATTTCTGCGCGCATGCGTTCCATGCCTTGTTGGTCTTAAGGGGCAGGCACATAAGCCTTCCCCGGATCATTCTCAAGTCTGCATTAGTGGGGCCTGCCAGAGCACAGCTTCAATAAAGCCCCCAGTTGGCTTGGTTGCCTGCGTTGGTGCCATCATCCGCGTCGCCGTCGCCTGATGCACCGGAACTTCCCCAGCGATCACCCTTCGCCACAAAGCCTGAACCCGGCTCGGTCCCCGCCTTGAATGCTTCCAGGACGGCACCCGTTGCCATAGGAAGCCCTGACTTCAGGTCCACGCGGACCATGCGGATGCCGGGCGGAACACGAAAAGGAACCGGTGGCTGCTTGCCGACGGCCTCTGCCATGAAATCCCGGAAGATGGGGGCTGCATTCTTGCCGCCGGTTTCTCCATTGCCCATCGACATCGGCTGATCGAAGCCGACATAGATGCCCACGGTCAGGTTCGGCGAGTAGCCCACAAACCACGCATCCTTGTAATCGTTGGTTGTCCCCGTCTTGCCAGCTAGCGGTACGCCCACGGATTTTGCGACCATTGCTGTGCCGCGCTCGATGACGCCTTCCAGCATGTGGGTGATCTGGAAGGCTGTCCTTGGGTCGAGAATGGGCTCCGCATCGCTGGCGATCAGGGGCTCCTCCTGGTCTTGCCAGGTCTCCGCATTGCATCCTTCGCAAGCGCGCTTGTCATGTCGGTAGATCGTCTTTCCGTGGCGATCCTGGATGCGATCTACCAGTGTCGGGACGACTCGCTTTCCGCCGTTTACGAAAGTCGAGTACGCTTGCACCATTCGAACAACCGTGGACTCGGTCGACCCGAGAGCGTTTGCAAGCACCGGCAGCATCTTTTCGGTGGTTCCGAATTTCCTGGCATATTCAACCACTTTTTCCATGGTGACGTCTGCCGCGATGCGTACAGTCATCAAGTTCCGGGACTTCTCAAGACCTTGCCGCAGCGTGGATGGGCCCGCGTAGCTTTCATCGTAATTGTCGGGGCGCCACATAGGGAGGCCTTCTCCCTGGGTCGCCATGAACGGCGTGTCGAGCACGATGCTCGATGGTGTGTAGCCTTCGTCAAGAGCCACGGCGTATACGATCGGCTTGAAAGACGAGCCGGTCTGGCGATACGCCTGCCACGCGCGATCGAACTCACTCGCATAGTAGCTGAAGCCCCCAACAAGCGCCAACACGCGGCCCGTATGAGGGTCCATCGCCAGTAGCCCTCCATTGACCTTGGGGACCTGCCGCAAGGCATAGGCCCCCGTATTGGGACTTTCCGGGGTCTTGGGCAGCGCCTCGACGTAGACCACGTCTCCGAGACTAAGCACATCACTTGGCTTGCGAACTTCCGGACCCATCCGATCATTGGTGATGAACTTCCGAGCCCACGTCATCTCGGCAAGGGGGATCCTGCCTTCAGATCCGTCGATGAAGGTGACGCGGGCGGCGTCATTTCCAGACAGACCCGTCACTGCGGCCAGGCGCCATTCGGTCACATCGTGCAAGACCGGGATCTTGCTCATTTCCTTTTGCCAGTTGCCATCCAGATCGACGCGGGACACGGGACCACGCCAGCCGTGCCGACGGTCATAAACCACCAATCCCTTTCTCAGTGCTTGTACTCCAAAGCGCTGCAGTGTCGGATCAAACGTGGAGCGCACTGCAAGCCCGCCATCGTAGAGGGCCTGATCACCATATTTCTGCTGGATCCAGCGCCGAATGCCCTCCGCGAAGTGCTGGGCGTCAGGCGACTGTGCGCCCGGGGGGCGGAACTTCGGCACCAAGTCGTCAGCCAGTGCTGCCTTGGCATCTTCCTCGCTGATCAACTGGTTCTCGGCCATGCGGTCGATGACATAGTTGCGACGTTCTATTGCCCGTTTGTACTGACGCACAGGGTGGTAGTTGGACGGTGCCTTTGGCAGGCCCGCAAGATAGGCCGTCTCGGCAATTGTGAGCTCGTCGAGCGACTTGTCGAAATAGTTGTAAGCGGCGGCAGCCACGCCATAGGAGCCCGAACCCAAGAAAATCTCATTGAGATACAGTTCGAGGATCTTGTCCTTCGAATACGCATCCTCGAGGCGGAAGGCCAGCATCCACTCCTTGATCTTTCGTTCCAGGCTTACTTCGCTGCTGAGCAGGAAGTTCTTGGCGACCTGCTGGGTGATGGTGGATGCGCCCTCTGGCCTGCGCCCTCCGTTTGACATGTAGTTCTGCAGGTTGGAATACGCTGCACGCATCACGCCGTTCAGGTCGATGCCGGGATGCGTGTAGAAGTCCTTGTCCTCGGCGGACAGGAATGCGTCGATGACGGGCCTTGGAATGGCTTCGATAGGCACGAACAGCCGGCGCTCGCGCGCATACTCTGCAATCAAGGAACCGTCGTTGGCGTAAACGCGGGTCGTGATGGGCGGCTGGTAATTGGCAAGCGACCCGTAATCGGGCAGGTCCTGGCTCAGCTTGTAGAGGTAGAGCGCTATGCCGGCAAAGACGGAGAACGAAAGAACCGCGATTCCGCCGACGGTGTACGCAATGAAACGATACATGTGATTGAGCTGTCCTGCTCTCGAGGCCTGCGCCACGGGTTTATATCACAGGGCTTTGCCGGTGCATGCGCAATTTGCCATGGTGCACCGCCCCGCGCATGTGGAATTCCCCTATCGGGGCCAAGCATTTTTTTCATTTCAACCTCTCGAAATGTCTTAATTCCGGCTTTCGCGAATGGCGACATCCTCGAAGTAGGCGTCAACTGCCCGCGAGATCGCGACGGCCATGTTCTTGCGCCAGCGACTGCCGCGCATGGCGGATTCGTCTTCGGCGTTTGTGAGGAAACCGAGTTCGATCAGGACCGAGGGAACGTCTACGGATTTGAGAACCTGAAAGCCGGCAAACCTGTGCGTCCGCAGGGTTAAACTTCCGACTGTATGCAACTCTGGGATGAGGATCTGGGCGAACTGGGCGGACTGGTTGTTCGTCTGTCGCTGCGCCAAGTCGATCAGGATGCTTGTGACGATGTCAGGCTCCTTCCCGAGATCCACGCCCGCGATGATGTCAGCCTGGTTCTCCGAGCGTGCGAGCGCTTCGGCTTCCCGGTCAGAGGCCTGCTCGGACAGGGTATAAACCGAGGCACCGCGTGCGCCGGATGCCGGGGCAGCATCCGCGTGCACTGAAATAAACAAATCGGCTCTGTTTTTCCTCGCAAAGGCCCTGCGAGCTTTCAATGACAGGAAAATATCTTCGTCGCGGGTCATGATGACCTTGTATTTGCCGCTTGCCCTGAGATTTTCGGCGACACCCCTTGCGACTTGCAGGACAATGTCTTTCTCAAGCGTTCCCGATACCCCGGTGGCTCCCGGGTCCACCCCACCGTGACCGGGATCGATCACGATAACAGGTATTCTGTTTCGCGGGGCCTTGCTGTCGCCGGCACGGATTTCAGGGTCTGCTTCCCCTTGCTCAGACGCGCCTTTCCAGCCCGCAGAGGCGGCATATTCCGTCACCTCGGTTGGGGCGAGGTCGAGGACAAGACGGTATTCGGAGATGTTTTCATTGGGCGGCATCAAGAAGCGATTGACCACCTTGGCGGGGCCCGCAAGGTCTATGACCATGCGGGATGTGCCAGGCTTGTATGAGCCGTATCGGTAACCCTTGACCAGTCCCAGCGACGACTTGCCGACGGACGGGTCGATACGCCAGCCCACCTGAGGAAAGTCAATCACGATCCGGTAAGGGTCTGCCAGCGTGAACAACTCGAACCCGACAGCCTTGTCGAGGCGCATGACCACACGGGTATGGTCACGGTGCTGACCAAGGCGAACATCGGTCACCCACGCTTTCGGATCGGGTCCGGCCGCCATGGCCCCCGGCGCCAGAACAAGCCCGCAGGCCAGGACCACCGCGATCCAGAGAGGGGCGCTTGAATTTCTAGCCGCAAACATTGGAGTGAGCTGACGAATCATTTCGTTAATGGCACTGTATACGGCTGATCCTGTCTCAAATCATGTTGACGTTGCGTTAGCCATGCTGGCCCGGAGCAGGGGTGCTCTTCCGAATTTTCGTGCGTGAACACGCCGGATTGGCTTTTTTGCCCCATTCGGAGAACGGTTGGGTGGCTTTCTGCCGTTGCGGCGCAGGGCCAACACGACTACAAACAACGCAGGGACGGGTTCGGTTCAGGCCCATGGTTGACCAGAGCGCATCCCCATCGCGGCGAATTCGCGGCTGCATGTCCGTCGTGATGACGCGACCGCGAACTGCCAATCCATCGGCCGGCGATCATCGCCCGGCCTCGTCAGGGCATTGAATGCCATGGTTATTTTCGCTTGCTGGATGCCGACGCAGGAGGCCGCGCCGCGCGCGGCTGAGCCTGTATATCGCCGGCCGGTAGGCGCCGTCTCAACTCGCAACAGAAATCGAGCCCGCCCGTTCCGGTTGTCCGAAACTCCCTGGACACAACGCGGAGTGGCGCGCGCGGCTTTCAAGGGAACTTTCAATGGTAAAGCGAATGCTGGTGGATGCAAGCCACCTGGAAGAAACACGGGTCGTCATACTTGATGGCAACAAAGTCGAAGAATTTGATTACGAGTCCGCGTCTCGCCGCCCGCTGAAGGGCAACATCTATCTGGCGAAAGTTACCCGCGTAGAGCCATCGCTGCAGGCTTGTTTCGTCGAGTATGGTGGCAATCGGCACGGCTTCCTCGCGTTTTCGGAAATTCATCCTGATTACTACCAAATTCCGACAGCCGACCGTCAGGCTCTTCTGGAGGCCGCGCGTTCCGACCAGCGCGAGCTCGATGAAGAAGAAGAGACGGTCGAAGACATCGCTGAACCACACGCTGCCGACGAGGATGGCCTGAGCGAGCCGTCCGAGAGCTCATCGCCGGACAGCGAGACGGGGGCAGAGATCGTAGAGGTGGTCGCTGAGGAAGGCCACGATGTGTGGGTGCATGATCCCGAGACCCGCGATAGCGGGCCTGGCGGATCAGAGGCGGGCGGAGAGGCATCCTCGAGCGCAGAGCTGCCCGACACCCAGCCGTCCCACGACACGGGCGATGCTTCGACACCCGAGACAACGACGTCCGACATCAATGACGCAGATGGCGCAGCCTCGGCGGACTCTGAGGATGATGAAGCTGCAGAGGAAGCTCCCCGTCGCCCCCACCGAACATTCCGCCGCTACAAGATCCAGGAGGTCATCAAGCGTCGTCAGGTGCTTCTGATCCAGGTCGTCAAGGAGGAGCGCGGCAACAAGGGGGCTGCACTGACAACATACCTGTCCCTCGCTGGCCGCTATTGCGTGCTGATGCCGAACACGGATCGTGGCGGCGGCATTTCGCGCAAGATCTCGAACATGTCCGACCGTCGCAAGCTGAAGGAGATGGCATCGGAGCTCGAAGTGCCAGAGGGCATGGGTGTGATCATTCGCACGGCGGGCGCCGCGCGCACCAAGCAGGAGATCAGACGGGATTTCGAGTACCTGCTGCGCCAGTGGGATTCGGTGCGTGACCTGACCCTCAGGTCGACGGCACCGACGCTCGTCTATGAGGAAGGAAACCTGATCAAGCGCACGATCCGGGATCTTTACTCGAAAGACATCGATGAGATCCTGGTCGAGGGCGAACAAGGGCACCGCGAAGCTCATGGCTTCATGTCGATGCTGATGCCCAGTCACGCAGACAGCGTGAAATGGTATCGGGACAATGTTCCACTGTATCAGCGGTATGGTGTCGAGGCGGCTCTCGACAGCATGTTCAACCCCGTCGTCCGTCTGCGCTCGGGTGGCTATATTGTTATCAACCAGACAGAGGCGCTGGTTGCCGTCGACGTCAATTCCGGCAAGTCGACCCGCGAACATCACATCGAGGACACGGCCCTCAAGACGAACCTGGAAGCCGCCGAGGAGATCGCGCGACAATTGCGATTGCGCGACCTCGCAGGCCTGGTCGTCATCGACTTCATCGACATGGAGGAGCACCGCAATAACCGGGCCGTCGAAAAGCGCCTGAAGGATTGCCTGCGCCATGATCGCGCCCGCATACAGCTTGGCCGCATCAGTCCGTTCGGCCTGCTTGAGATGTCGCGCCAGCGGCTTCGCGCCGGCATGATTGAAGGTGCGACGACCCCCTGCCCTCACTGCGAAGGACGTGGGGTCATCCGTTCGGTTGGATCGATGGCACTTCGGGTGCTGCGTGCGATCGAGGAATACTGCCAGCACGAGAAGATCCAGGCAGCAACCCTTCGGGTACCTCCCGAGGTTGCGATCTACATCCTCAATCACAAGCGTGGGCAGCTGAATAGCATCGAGGAGCGCAACGGCGTTTATATCTACATCGAGTCCGTGAGCTCGCTTGCAGCATCCGCCTACGAAATCGAGCGAGGCGCACCCGTCGCGTACCTCCCCCGTAAGCCGTCAGTCAGCACGGCGGTCACGGTGGAAAGCGAACTCGATGCCAACGAACCTGATGCGTCGGATCTGGAAGGTGAGGTCCTTGATGCAACGGACGAAGAGGATTTTTCCGCTGCAACCGAGACCTCCGGCGGAGAGCCATCGGAAAACGGTGATGGGCGTCGGCGCCGTCGGCGGCGCCGACGTGGCCGGGACAGGGATCGCCAGCGCGGCCCACGCACCGATGACGGACAAGACGCGGCTGATGCGGGTCATGGATCGCACGAACCGGAGGCAGCCGGGTTTGCTGACGACGGACAGGATGCCTCTGGCGAAGCCGAAGATGAAAGTGAGGTTTCACAAGAGCCCGGATACGATCCGGGCGAAGCCCAAGGCGCCGGCGCTGAGGGAGGCGACGGTCAACGGCGGCGGCGGCGGCGCGGTCGCCGTGGTCGGCGCGGCAAGCGATTTGGAGAGGCGCAGGGCGAGCCGATGGCGGAAGCCGGAGGCATTGGCCATCTCCCAACGCCTGCAGAAGCTCTGGACGCAATAAACTGGCCCTCCGAGGGTGGGCTCGAGCGGGTGGATGGGCCAGCCCCCGCCCCCGTTATGCGCGATCTTCCTGCGACCACACTGGTCGTCGAGGATCGTTCGCCACCCGAAGAGGTTGTCGTGCGCGGTGCCGAGACGCGCCAGGAGCGTTCGTCCATCGCCTCGTTCTTTGGCTTTGGTGCCAAGCCCGAAAAGTCAGAGCCCCCGCCACGCGCGGAGGTTGCCCCGCCGGAGCCCGAGGCCCCCGATGCCCCGAAGAAGCGTGGCTGGTGGCAAAAGCGCGCGGACGGCTAATCGCGGGTCACGCGGTCATGCGCCAGCGCGGTGCATGACCGTCACGCCTTGTTCTTCGCGCACCATGACTCAAGCAGGGCGGCGGCTGATTTCACGTCTGCTTCTGAGCCCGCATACGAAAACCGTATCCACTGGTCGCCATCCAACGGATCGAAATCGATCCCCGGCGTTGCGGCAATCCCTGTTTCGACGAGGAGCCTCGACGACAACTCCGTCGCACCAAGGCCGAGGGGCTTCGTCTTGGCAAAGAGGTAGAAGGCCCCGTCAGCTGGCGCTATTTCCCGGAAACCGCATCGTCCCAATGCGGCCAGGAGATTATCCCGGTTGCGTCGATATCGCTGCACATGGCCCTCCAATTCATCATGTGCGTCCATGGCCGCAGTGGCCGCAACCTGGGACAGGGTTGGGGGCGAGATGTAGAAGTTCTGGGCCAGTCGTTCGGTACATGGCACCAGGTCCTGCGGGACGATCATCCAACCGATCCGCCACCCCGTCATACTGAAGTACTTTGAGAAGCTGTTGATGACGATCGCGTCGCTGTCATAGGCAAGGGCTGTCTGGGCGCGGACGCCATAGGTCAGCCCGTGATAGATTTCATCCGAGATGAGCGTCATGCCCTTTTGTCGGCACGTCGCCGCTATGTCTTCCAAGTCCGTGTCATGAATGACGGTTCCGCAGGGGTTCGAGGGGCTCGCGATGAGCAAGCCCTGCGATGGGCACGCTTCGAGATTGCGCGCAGACAGGCGGAAACCTTGCTCACTTCCGCAGGGGATCAAGCGCACCTTCAAATCAAGGGCGCGCGCGATGTTGCGATAGGCAGGATAGCCCGGATTGGGAATGGCGATCTCCTGCCCGGCATCGAACGCCATCAGAAATGCCAGCACGAAGGCTGCCGAGGACCCAGTTGTGACAACAATCCGGTCAGGCGACACGTCTATGCCGTAGGTGTCGACGTAGTGCCGGGCGATGCGCTGGCGCAGTTGGGGTACGCCGAGCGACTCGGTATAACCAAGGGACATGGTGTCGAGGGCGCGCGCGGCCGCATCGAGGGCGAGCTTGGGGGCCGAGGTCGATGGCTGCCCGGCCTCGAGGTGGAAGACGGGCTTTCCGCTGCGCTGCCGTCGATTGGCGGCATCCAGGACCTCCATCACCCGAAACGCTTCAACGTTGCTTCTCTGCGATGGCCTCACATTCACCTTGTCCCGGGCAGGCCCCTGTTTTCCCGGCGCGCCCTGTAATTGCGGGAATTTGCGCCCTATATACTGCCAATATGAATGAATGGTCACGCGCATGTGATTGACGCCCCGGGGGGCGCCCCTTACCGTGACAGTGTCGGTCGGGCTTTGCTCCTGCTCCGACTGGCGGTCATGCGCGAAGCTGGAGATTGGAATCCGATGAAGCTGGGCCATATGGCCGTTGCCATCTTACGACAGGTACTTGCGGCCCTGCTGCTTGTGAGCCTTGCGGTTGCTCCATCGCGCGCCGCCGATCGAATGGGTATTCGCGACGCGGAGATCGAGCGTATCCTGCGGGGCTACAGCGACCCCCTGTTCACAGCGGCAGGGCTCGATGCCAAGTCCGTGAACTTGTACATCATCAAGGACGACAGCCTGAACGCGTTTGTGGCGGGCGGGCAGAATGTCTTTATTCACACGGGCATGATCATGACCCTGAAGACGCCCAACGAACTCAAGGGTGTCATCGCGCACGAGGCGGGCCACATTTCAGGAAGCCACCTCGCGCGTGGCATGGAGGCAGCTGGCAAGGCACAGGTCCCGCTCATCATCGGCATGCTTGCAGGTGTTGCCGCAATCGCGGCGGGTGCTCCGGACCTGGGCCTGGGATTGCTTGTCGGATCACAGTCCGTCGCGCAGCGCGAGTTCATGAGCTATAGCCGTACGCAGGAAGCAGCCGCAGACCAGGCTGGCGGCAAGTTCCTCGAGGCGACGGGACAGTCGCCGCGCGGCATGTATGCAGTCTTTGACCTGTTTGCCGACCAAGAGGCACTAAGCGGTATTCGGCAGGATCCCTTTGTGAGGACCCATCCATTGTCCCGCGAACGGGCCAGCACCTTGCGGGCCATGGTCGAGCGTTCACCCTACAGGGACCGCACCGATACCGAGGAGGAATTGCGCGACTATGAAATGATGGTCGCCAAGCTGCGGGGTTTCATCGAACCACCGCCGGTGGTGTTGCGACGCTACCCCATGAGCGACCAGAGCAAGCCGGCCCGCTATGCGCGCGCTGCAGCCTTCTTCAGGGCTGCGGATCTCGAGCGGGCCCTGCCCCAGATAGACAGCCTTCTTAGTGATGAGCCCCAGAACCCTTATTTCTGGGAGTTGCGCGGCCAGATGCTTGTGGAATCGAGCCGTCCGGCCGAAGGCGTTCCAGCCTATCGGAAATCGGTCGAACATGCTCCCTACGAGCCGTTGCTGCGCATAGGTCTTGGTTCGGCGCTGTTGGCCACCGAGCAGGCGGCAACAGTTCCAGAGGCGATCAAGCATCTGAAGGCTGCGCTGCGCGACGAACCCGAGAATGCGATGGCGTGGTACTATCTCGCGGACGCCTATGCGCGCACTGGCGAGGACGCCATGGCGGCGCTTGCGACGGCCGAACGCTATTTTTCGCTGCGCCGGTATGCGCAGGCCCAGAGCTTTGCTCAGCGCGCCCTGCCGCGGCTCAAGGAAAACGGACGAGACTGGCAAAGGGCCAACGACATCGTTGCAATATCCCAATCTGAACAGGCCAAAAAGACAAACAGGCGCTGACGCATCGCCGCGACAAGAAGTGACACATCCAACATGAAACCCATCCATACCTTGCTTGCCATCGGCCTTGCCGCCCTTGTCGTTGTCGGCGTGCTGTTCGGCGTTGTTTTGATGCCCGGTCGTGGCGATGCCGAGGTGCCAAGCCAGGGGAAGTCGCGCGAGGAAATCGAGCGCATCGTCCGGAATTATCTGCTCGAGAACCCGGAGGTCATTTTCGAAGCCGCGCAACGGATGGAGCAGAAAGAGAAGAACCAACGCCAGGTACGTTTGAGTGAGGGGGCGACCAAGTACGCAGCGGACCTGTTCAGCAGACCAGATGCTATCGTCGTGGGCAATCCGAAGGGCGATGTAACGATTGTCGAATTCTTCGACTATCGCTGCGGGCCTTGCCGTCGGCTGATGCCCGAATTGATGCAGCTCATCAAACAGGACGGCAACATTCGACTGATCATGAAGGAGTTTCCGATCTTGTCTCGCGAGTCCGAGCTTGCGGCGCGCGCCGCTCTTGCTGCCAGTCGGCAAGGCAAATACTGGGACTTTCACCTGGCCATGATGCAGGCAGACGAGGTCACGCCAGACAGCATCATGTCGACGGCCAAAAGCGTTGGACTTGATATGAAACGCCTCAACGCTGACCTCGATTCCAAGGAGGTGGCAGATGTGATCCGCCGCAACCATGCGTTGGCCGAAAACCTCGGCGTGGATGCCACCCCCACTTTCTACGTTGGCGAAACGCCCTATTCCGGAGCGCTGCCGCTGTCCGAATTGAAGGAAGCGGTTGCACTGGCCCGAAAAAGTAAGTGACCTAGATCAACCCTGCCAGCGGCGACGAAGGATCGGCGTAGAGCTTCTTCTTCATTCGTCCTGCCTTGTAGGCGAGGCGGCCGGCCTCGACCGCGCGCTTCATGGCAGATGCCATCATCACTGGGTCGCCGGCCTCGGCGATGGCGGTATTCATGAGGACGCCGTCGCAACCAAGCTCCATCGCGATGGCTGCATCGGACGCGGTTCCTACACCCGCGTCCACGAGCACGGGTACCTTAGCCGCTTCGATGATCAGCCTGATATTCACAGGGTTCTGGATGCCGAGCCCCGAGCCGATCGGCGCGGCCAGTGGCATGATCGCTGCGGCTCCTGCCTCTTCGAGCCGCTTGCACATCAATGGATCGTCCGAGCAATAGACCATCACGTCGAAGCCATCCTTGATCAGCACATCCGTTGCGCGCAAGGTCTCGATCATGTCTGGATATAGCGTCTTGCGATCGCCAAGCACCTCGAGCTTGACCAGGTTCCACCCGCCCGCCTCGCGCGCAAGACGCAGCGTGCGGATGGCGTCCTCGGCGGTGTAGCAGCCAGCGGTGTTCGGCAAATAGGTGTAGCGCTGTGGGTCGATGAAATCGACCAGCCGAGGGGCTGACGGATCGCTGACGTTCACGCGCCTCAAAGCGACCGTGACAATCTCGGCCCCAGAGGCAACCAACGCCGCCGCATTCTGTGCATAGTCCTGATATTTGCCGGTGCCTATAATCAGCCTTGAACGGAACGTCCTGCCGGCGACCGTCCATGTATCCTTACTTTCTGTCATTTACCGCTTTATCCTGTTCAGCCACCGCCAACGAAGCCAACGATTTCCAGCCTGTCACCATTGGCGAGAAGTGTCGCTTCGTGCATTGAACGGGGCACGATCTCGAGATTTCTTTCGACTGCAACCTTGCGTCGCTCGAAGCCCAGGGTATCCAGCAGTTGGGCCACGGTCACAGGCGCTTTCAGACTGTGCTCCCTGCCATTAATCCTGACACTGATCGACAAGATGGGGCCTCTTCGTTACTGACAAACGCATGTACTGGCAGGCGGAAGCGAGAAACCACTTCGAATGAGCGTTCTTTTACTAGCTCGCCGCCGGCGGTATACTCCACGGTAACGGTGTTAACACGATCTGCGGTCCGGGACGCAATGACCAAACCAATCTATGTGTTGAACGGTCCCAACCTCAATCTGCTGGGTGCGCGTGAGCCGGAAATTTATGGTCACACAACCCTGTCAGACATTGAGGAAAGTTGCCGGGTTTGTGCCGAATCGAGGGGCTTAACCATCGCCTTCCGGCAGACAAATCATGAAGGTGAACTTGTCGACTGGGTGCAGGAAGCGCGGCTGGCCTCTTCGGGATTGATTCTGAATGCCGGGGCCTATACGCACACCTCCGTGGCGCTTCACGACGCGCTCAAGTCGTTCAGTCAACCGGCCGTCGAGGTGCACATCTCCAATCCCTACAGGCGGGAGCCGTTCCGGCACACATCCTATGTTTCACCGGCCGTGACAGGCGTGATTTGCGGCCTCGGCGCACAGGGTTATTTGCTGGCGCTCGAAGCGCTTGCGAAGCTGATCAAGACCGCCTGACCGCGAAGCGATTCCAGAAGGACATTCCATGAGCAAAGACAGCAAGACGCCCGCCGATCCCCTTGAGTCACGCCTGATCCGTGACCTTGCCGGCATCCTCGGTGAAACCGGGCTGACGGAGATCGAGATCGAGAAGGCCGGATTGCGCGTGCGCGTTGCGCGCGTCGTCAGCGTGTCTGCGATCGCCGCCACCGCCCCACAAATTGCTCCGGTTACTCATGCGGCGGCAGCGCCGGCCCCTGCTCCGCTTGCCAAACCGGCGGACGCCGCTCATCCAGGTACGGTTACGTCGCCGATGGTTGGGACGGCCTATCTTGCACCTTCGCCAGGAGCCGCGCCCTTCGTCAAGGCAGGGGACGTGGTCAAGGAGGGACAGACACTGCTCATCATCGAGGCCATGAAGACGATGAACCAGATCCCAGCCCCGCGGGCAGGCCGTGTGGCGCAGGTCATCGTGTCCGACGGTCAGCCGATCGAGTTCGGCGAACCCATCATGATCATCGAATAGACCAGCCAGGTAGACACGCGCATGTTCGACAAGGTTCTGATTGCTAACCGTGGCGAGATCGCGCTGCGCATCAATCGCGCCTGCCACGAGATGGGGATCAAGACTGTCGCCATCCACTCGACCGCCGACGCAAATGCCATGCACGTGCGCATGGCCGATGAAAGCGTCTGCGTGGGACCACCTCTGGCGCGTGACAGCTATCTGAACATCCCGGCCATCGTGACGGCTTGCGAGATCACGGGTGCGCAGGCCGTTCATCCAGGCTACGGCTTCCTTTCAGAGAACGCGAAATTTGCCGAGATCATCGAAGAGCACGGGATCACGTTCATCGGACCGAAGGCGTCGCATATCCGTTTGATGGGCGACAAGATCGAGGCGAAGAAGGCCGTCAAGCGGCTTGGCATTCCGGTTGTTCCGGGGTCCGATGGCGGCATAGCCACCGATGAGGAGGCGCTGAAAGTTGCCGCCGAGATCGGCTATCCGTTGATCGTTAAAGCTGCTGCCGGGGGCGGCGGGCGCGGCATGAAGGTTGCGCGCAGCGAGGAAGAGCTTGCGATCGCCTTGGCAACGGCGCGCTCCGAAGCCAAGGCGGCCTTCGGCGATGATTCCGTCTATCTCGAGCGATATCTGCAGCTACCGCGGCACATCGAGATCCAGGTGCTGGCTGACAGCCACGGGAAAGTGGTGCACCTGGGTGAACGGGATTGCTCGTTGCAACGACGTCACCAGAAGGTCTGGGAAGAGGCAGGTTCGCCAGCCCTGAACGCCGAAGCGCGCGACAAGATCGGCAAGGTCGTGACGGATGCGCTGGGTGAGCTTGGCTATCTTGGTGTTGGAACGGTTGAGTTTCTCTATGAAAATGGAGAATTCTATTTCATCGAGATGAACACGCGCCTTCAGGTCGAGCACCCTGTCACAGAGATGATCACGGGACTGGATCTCGTGCGCGAGCAGCTTCGTGTCGCGCATGGCGGGCTCATCCCGTTCAGCCAGTCCGACGTGACCTATTCGGGCCATGCAATCGAGTGCCGGATCAATGCCGAGAACCCCAAGACGTTTCGTCCTTCACCCGGACTGATCCGGGACTTCCATGTGCCTGGTGGGCTGGGCGTGCGCGTGGATTCAGCTGCCTATTCCGGGTACCGGATACCGCCCAACTATGACAGCCTGATCGGCAAGTTGATCGTCCACGGGAAGAACCGGACCGAGTGCCTCATGCGGTTGCGCCGCAGCCTGTCGGAATTTGTCATCGACGGCATTGAGACAACCATTCCCCTGTTCCAGGCCCTGGTGAACGAGAAAGACATCATCGACGGCGATTATTCGATCCACTGGCTTGAGAACTACCTGAAGAAACAAGAACAAGCAGGATGAGACGCGTTGGGTAAGCCAAGGGGGCATGCCGAGATCATTTCCCCGTTGGTCTTGCTTGAGGCTTATCGGGAAGGGGTCTTTCCGATGGCAGAGACCCGCGATGATGCCGAGGTCTTCTGGATCGAACCGAAGCGCCGGGGCATCATTCCCCTGTCTTCGTTCCACGTTCCGCGCCGTCTCGCCCGTACAATGCGCGCGTCATCGTTTTGTGTAAGCGTCGATCGTGCCTTTGACAGAGTGATTGCCTTGTGCGCCGAGCAAGCGGCGGATCGACCCGTAACATGGATCAACGCGTCGATCGAGGCGTCCTACCGCCTGCTCTTTGAACAGGGTCATGCGCACAGTGTCGAGGTCTGGGATGATGACCGGCTGGTCGGGGGGCTTTACGGCGTGTCGATCGGCGCGGCGTTCTTCGGCGAAAGCATGTTCAGCCGCGCTACTGATGCCAGCAAGATGGCCCTGGTCCATCTCGTTTTCAGGCTGCGGGTCGGCCACTATCGCCTGCTCGACACACAATTCATCACGCGCCACTTGATGCAGTTCGGTGCACTCGAAGTCACAAGTGCCACCTATCGCAAGCTGCTGAGACCCGCCGTCGACGCCGCCGCCAACTTCTACGAATTGGGCGGAACCGGCGACGTGTTGGCGGCTGGTGCCGTCTTGCAGCTTACCACCCAGACGTCATAGACGGGGTGCTCCAGCGCGTTCAGGGCTGGGCTTGAGGCAAACATCCAACCCGAAAACAGTTTCTGGGTCGTGCCGTCGGGCTTGCGCTCGCTGATTTCGAGGAACGCTGCGGACTCGGGCGGTTCCTCTGGTGGACGCGTCTTGCACGCGTGCGCCTTGATGATGAGCGTGTTGTAGACCACCTGCTGGCGGAGGTTGATCTCGAACTTGGCGGTTCTCGCGGCGATCTTGTCGATTCCTCCCAACACGACCCCGAGAGCCGTCGGTGCCGTGCCTGTGACCGGTCCGGGAATGATGACCTCGGGAGGCGGGGACATATCAACTGGGGGCGGCGTGGGGAAAGGATCAGCCGGAGGCGGCGCTGGCTGGACCGGCAACTCCTCCAATTCATCGGGCATCGGCTCGACTGGCTCGGGCAGAGGGATCTCTACAGGCGGCTGTTCCGTCTGCGCGAGCGAAGGCAGGACCGCGATGGCGGCTCCTGTGATCAGTACGGCGGCCAGAATGGGAAAGCTGTAGCGCATCAGGGGGTCGCCAAGGGCCTCTTGAGGTTAGGGCATTGCAGGCGCGTCGGTGGTTCCGGCATTCGGTGCAGGATTGGCGGGCTTGGACTCGCCACCAGACATCGACTGGACGAAGAGAGTGATCAGGTCGACGGATCCTTGTGTGCGGTCGAACTCGGAGCCCTTCGTCATGTTGGTCTCGCTGCCGCCGGGAAGGACGGCGAGATAGGAGCCGCCGAGAAGACCTTCGCTTGCGACCTTGATCGAGGAATCGTCCGGGATGGGAACATCGTTCTTGACGTTCATCCTTACGACGGCGCGATAGGACTTGGCGTCGAGCTCCTGGCTGGTGACGGTGCCGATCTTGATCCCCGAAAGCCTGACATCCGTTCCGACATTGATGCCATCGATGCGCTCGAACTTGGCAACGACCTCGTAGCCCTGGACCGACGCCGAGTCGGTGGTGCTCCAACCGTAGTAGAAAAAGATGGCTGCCACCGCGACCACGGCTGCGCCGATGAGTGTCTCGACAAATCCGTTCTGCATGGACCCTGCTCCCCTCGCTTTACTTTGGCTGCCAGGCTTCGTAATCGCCCGTCGCGTGAGGGCGCTGGCCAGATGCCGCCAGGCTTCCCGTTGGCTTTTGTGCCAGGGGAGTGCCCGTCAGGTTTGGACGATGCTCGCGCTCCCAGGGCTTGACCTTGGGTGGTTCAACGGTCGGCGGATTGTCGACCGTATGGTGCAGCCAGCCGTGCCACTCTGCTGGAACCAGCGATGCTTCGGCTATGTTCTTGTAGAGCACCCAGCGGCGCTTCGCGTCGGCAGTCTGGTAATAGGCATTGCCGAACACATCCTCACCCACGAGGCGCCCGTGGCGCTTCGTGTAGATCCAGGTGCCGATGGTGTGACCGTTCCACCAAGTGACAAGCCAGTTCAGGAACTTGAGCATCGCTTCCTTGACTCAATTTTCGGGCGGACTATTGCCCGACGGCGTTCAATCGTAAAGCTTGGTTTTCTGACCCTGGACGGGAACTCGCTTTCTGGTTGTGTCCTTGCACCGGTTTACTTGCTTCCGCTCGCGCCATTCACCTTGGGGAGGACCCGGATTTCAAGGCGCCCCTCGGGCACAAGCGTCGCGCGGGCGACCTCGACCAACTCGGTGCGTGTGATTGTGCGGATGTCGCTGATCTGGGAGCGGATTGCATCAATGCCGCGCGGGTCAGACTGCAAATCGGCACTGACGTTCGCCCAGAACCCGTTGCCAAGTCTGTTCTTTTCCAGCGCTTTGACCAGAGGCTGGCGCGCGCGCTCGATCACGTCATCGGTCAGCTTGCCAGATGTGATTTCCACGACTACCTCGTCCAAGGTTCGGAAGAAACCCTCGACAAGATCGGGTCTTGTTTCGGACGAAGCCGAGATGAAGCCAAAGGATGGAAACACGTACGAGAACGATGCCCCCGCCGATGGCGAATACGCCGCCCCCTGGGCTTCGCGGAACTCCTCCGTCAGGCGCACTTTCAGGATTTCTCTTAAAAGCGACAGGGTGCGGGCGCGCCTGGTGTCGGGGTAGAGGCCGGAGCCTCCCCAGGCGACATAGGCCAACGCCTGGTCGACCGCGCCTTCATGAGTGAACACGAACTTGCCCCCGCCCTTGGGGAAGGCAACGTCGCGTGCCCCTGCAGGGGGGCTGAATTCAGTGGGTCGAGATTTGAGCGCGCCAAAGGTCGCGGCAACGGCCTTGATGGCGTCGTCCTCGCTGACATCGCCCACGATCGAGACTTCGATGGGGGCTTGTGCGAGGGCCTGGCCCAGGATGGCCTCGACGTCCTTCATGGTGATCGATTGGAGGTTGGCCAAGCTCGGGAATTTCCAGCGTCGATCCCCCCCGCGCAACAGGGACGAGAGTTCGCGCGAGAGCACACGGCTGGGGCTCGAATTGAACTGCCTCAGGTCGTCCTCCGCCGAGGTCAGTTGCCGTTGCAGACCCTCCGGCCTGTAGGCAGGGTCCGTGGCGTAGGCCGCCAACAACTGCATCTGCAGGCTCAGGTCCTTGCCATTGGTGCTGCCGCTGAACACGAAGGCGTCGTCGGCGAGGCCTGCGGAGATGGACACAATCCTGCCGGCCAGCGCCTCTTCCAACTCGTCCGTTGTCAGCTTGCGCAGCCCTCCCTCGCTGAACGCGAAGGGCAGCATCCAGTAGAGGCCCACGCGGTCACGTGGCAGCGAGAGGAACCCTCCACCAAAACGAACGGTCACGTACGCGGTATCCCGGTCGAATTCCGTGGGCTTGAAATTGAGACGGACGCCATTGTCGAACTGGATCAAGCTCAGGCCCAGGTCTTCGACGACACGCCGACTGGCAACCTTTCCAGCGGGGCCGAAATTCTCATAGGGAAAGGTTCGGGCGCTGCGTTCGATTGGTGCTGCGACTGGCGTACGGGAACTGGCCGCGAAGGCTTTCGTCACTGCTGCCGATCCATCGGGTACCGGCTCGGATGTGGACAGCACCACCACTGGCCCTTCGCCACCCACCAGTTCACGCAGACCCGCTTGCACGGCTGCAGGGGTCAATGTCGGGGCATAGGTTGCAAACAGCGCCAGTTCGTCGGCAGGGCTGGTTTCCACCGTGTGGCCATCGAAGCTGGAGACGATCGCGCTGGCCAGGCGTGATGACTGGCGCGTAGAGGCCGAACGGGCCGCGTCTTCCAGCCCTGCGCGCCATTCCTTGATCTCGCGCTCGATCTCGGCCGCGCTGACGCCGTGTTCGATCGCGCGTCGCAGTTCCTGTTCGGCCGCGGCAAGAGCCTCGCGCCAACTGCCGGGCCGCGAGGAGACGGATAGGGAAAATGTCTCGATTACGCCGCGTTCTCGGCTAAAGCCGACGGAGGCCGAGATGAAGGGCGGATTTGCTCCGCGCGCAAGCCGCTCGAGGCGACGGTTCATGATCGTGTTCGCCATCCACCAGCGGGCATCATGCGTGCGGGAAGCTGCCGTATCCGCGTCTGGTCTGGATGGACGGAACCAGTTGACGGTCACGGCCTCGGGCAGGTTTTTCTCGGTGACCACGGAACCGGTCAGCCCGCGCTTCGTGGGCGCACCCATGTCGGGATCCGGCGCGTCGGGCCCCTGCCCCTTCCAGTCCGCGAAGCTGCGTACAATCTTTCGCTCGACCTCGGCCACATCGATGTCGCCGACGACAACCAGAAGCGTTCTCTCCGGTCGGTAGTTGCGCTGGTAATAGTCGAGCAGTTCGTCGCGCGATGCCGCCTCGATGGTCTCTTTTAGCCCAATGGGCAAGCGGTCTGCGAGGCGCTGGCCCTCATACCAAAGCTTCCAGCGCGCCTCGAGCGCGCGGTACTCGGGCGTGTTGCGCGACCGTTGCTCGGCGAGGACCACGCCTTTTTCCCGCTCGATGGCTTTCGGGTCGAGCGTCAGGTTTCCACCGACCTCGCGAAACAGCATCAGGCCCGTGTCAATCAAATCGTCCGTGTTCTTCGGTAACTCCAGCATGTAGACGGTTTCGTTCGTGCTGGTGTAGGCGTTGGTATGCGCTCCGAAGGCGAGCCCCTTGCGCTGCAAGAGCTTCACGAACTCCCCTTCAGGCACGTTCTTCGAGCCGTTGAAGGCCATGTGCTCAAGGAAATGCGCGAGCCCACGCTGCTGGTCCTTTTCCTGCAGCGAGCCAGCCGCAATGCGCAGGCGCAGGGATACCGCGCCTGCAGGCTGCGTGCCCCGCATGATGGCGTAGCGCATGCCATTCTGCAGGACACCGTAACTGATCCCGGCATCGGGCTTGAGGTCACTGACCTCATGCGGCCAGAAGCTGTAGAAGGGCTGCCGTGGCGCTTTTGTTTCCACTGCCGCGCCCGGGCGAGGCACAGCACAGGAGGACAATGACAGCGCCACAGCGACCAGGATGACGGCGCGCAAGACGCCAGAACCGATCAGCATGCGCCGCCCCCCTGATAACGACTCCATCAATTGAACATGATGACGGAGCGCGCGAGTTCACCGCGCTTGAGCTCTTCGAGGCCCTCGTTGACGTCTTCAAGCTTGATGCGCCGCGAGATCATCTGGTCCAGCTTGAGCTTGCCGGCCATGTAGAAGTCGACGAGGCGCGGCATGTCGACCGGGAAGCGGTTCGAGCCCATCAGCGAGCCCTGGATCTTCTTCTCGCCGAGGAAGTCCGCGCCGTGTAGTTCGATGTTCACGCCCACGGGGATCATGCCGATGATGTTGGCCGTGCCGCCGCGTCCCAGCATGCGGAAGGACTGCTCGGCCGTCTGCTTGAGGCCAATGGCCTCGAAGGAGTGATGCACGCCGCCGCCGGTCATCTCGATGACCTGCTTGACCGGGTCGCCATCCTTCGGGTTGACGACATCGGTCGCGCCGAATTCCTTGGCCAGGTTGAGCTTGGAGCCCTGCATGTCGACGGCGATGATGCGACCGGCGCCTGCAATCGCGGCCCCGTTGATGCAAGCAAGCCCGACGCCGCCGCAGCCGATGACCACGACCGTTTCGCCCGGCCTGACCTTGCTTGTGTGCATTACCGCACCGACGCCGGTCATCACTGAACAGCCGATGAGAGCTGCGCGATCAAGCGGCATGTCCTTTCGGATCTTCACGCAGGCGTGTTCGTGGATCAGCATCTGCTCGGCGAACGACGACAGGTTCAAATACTGGTTCATGCTGCCGGCCGTCGCGGCAAGCCTGGGCTTGTCGGTCTTCAAGCGGCGGGTGTCCGGGCTGATGCAGCGCGACATGAATCCTGTCACGCAGTGCTCGCAATGGCCGCAGAAGGCCGACAGGCATGTGATGACGTGGTCACCGGGCTTGACCGTTCGCACTTCCGAGCCGACCTGCTCGACCACGCCTGCGGACTCATGACCCAGTACGGCTGGGAGGGGGTGAGGATAATGCCCTTCCACAAAATGCAGGTCGGAGTGGCAAATCCCGGCAGCGACTGTCCGGATCAGAACCTCGTGCGGGCCCGGCTTGCTGATCTCGACCTCTTCGATCGATAAAGGTTTCTTCACTTCACGAAGAACGGCGGCTTTCATGGGGAGCACTCCGATGCGAAATGGACATTGAAACGCAGGTTAGCCCGCCACAGCGTCCTGTGTCACCCGTGATCAGAGGCTGGGCCGGCGCACAAAACCAGCAGGCGCAGGGTCTTTTTCGTTCTTTATGTCGATGCCGGTCACGCTGGCAGCAGGCGGCCCTTGCGTGCAGGCCCTGAGAATGTCCTGGACCGCCGCATCGGCACCAGAAACAAAGGCCTCTACCGTTCCGTCGGACCGGTTGCGCACCCACCCGTTCAACCCGCGAGCCCGGGCTTCTTCAACAACCCAGTCCCGGAACCCGACGCCCTGTACGCGCCCTGCAATCCGAAGACGGAAGTGGGTTTGCTCATTCGAACTCAAGGATCACCGCATCCACTGGCAGGCTGTCACCGGGCTTGGCTGCGATCCGCTTGACCACGCCATCCCGTTCGGCACGTAGTACATTTTCCATTTTCATGGCCTCGACAACGGCCAGCACCTCGCCAGCCTTCACGTCCTGACCCTGCTGGACAGCAATCGAGATCACAAGCCCGGGCATGGGGCACAGCAATTGCTTGGACGTATCGGCGGGTGGCTTTTCTATCATATGACCGGCCAGGGTTGCCACGCGTGGACGTCGAACACTGATCGCCGCGGTCGCGCCGCGATGCATCAGGCGGTAGAAGTCAGACGCGTGTGAGACCTGCATGGCCAGGGGCTCTCCCGCGACCTCGCCAAGAAATACGGGCTCGCCTGGCTTCCAGGTGCTCTCGACCTCGACCATGCGGGAGAATTTGCCTTCACCAAGGCGCACGGCGACCACGTCGCGGCCTTCGGTCATGGTGCGCACGGACAGAATGTCTTGCTTGTTGATCCCGACCGTCCATTCCTTCGGAATAGCGGAGGCGCCGTTCAACTGCCCCGAGATCCGGCGCCGCCGCTCTTCCTCGCGCAGGTGCATGAATACGGCGACTGATGCCATGCGGTCCTTGAGCTCCGGCGTCAGGTCGGCACCGTCGAAGCCGCCCTTGAATTCCTCCGCGATGAAATTTGTCGAGAGGCGTCCCGATCGAAAACGCGGATGCATCATCACCGCCTGCAGGAAAGCGATGTTGTGGCGAATGCCGTCGATGTGGAACTGGTCGAGCGCGTCGGCCATCAAGTCGATGGCCTGCTCGCGCGTTGCGGCGTGCGAGCAGAGCTTGGCGATCATCGGATCGTAGTAGATCGAGATCTCGCCACCTTCGAACACGCCCGTGTCGTTGCGGATGGTCTTGCCGTTTGCCGTTGTTTCGGCCGGCGGACGGTAGCGCACGAGGCGCCCGGTCGAGGGCAGGAAATTGCGATACGGGTCTTCGGCGTAGATGCGGCTTTCGACGGCCCACCCCTTGAGCTTCACGTCCTCCTGGCGGATCGACAGTTTCTCGCCAGCGGCCACACGGATCATCTGCTCGACCAGGTCGAAGCCGGTGATCAATTCGGTGACAGGATGTTCAACCTGCAGGCGGGTGTTCATCTCGAGGAAGTAGAAATTGCGATCCTTGTCGACGATGAACTCGACCGTGCCTGCGCTCTCATAGCTCACGGCCTTGGCCAGTGCCACGGCCTGCGCACCCATCGCCGCGCGGGTCTTCTCGTCGAGGAAGGGCGAAGGTGCCTCCTCGATGACTTTCTGGTGGCGGCGCTGGATCGAGCATTCGCGTTCGCCCAGATGGATGACATTGCCATGCTTGTCGCCGAGGACCTGAATTTCGATGTGCCGGGGTTCAGTAACGTATTTCTCGATGAACAGCCGGTCGTCGCCGAAAGAAGCCTTTGCCTCGTTCTGAGAACTCTGGATGGCCTGCCCGAGCTCGGCCTCGGCGTAGACGATGCGCAGGCCCTTTCCACCGCCGCCGGCCGACGCCTTGACCATGACGGGGTAGCCGATCTCGGCAGCGATGCGCTGGGCTTCCTTCAGGTCCTTGATCTCGCCGATATAGCCCGGAACCGTCGAGACCTTGGCCTTAGCCGCGAGCTTCTTGGATTCGATCTTGTCGCCCATCGCGGCGATGGCGTGCTTGTTGGGACCGATGAAGGCGATGCCGTTGGCAGCAAGCGCGTCGGCAAAGGCCTCGCGTTCGGACAGGAAGCCGTAGCCCGGATGCACGGCCTCGGCGCCGGTCTTCTTGCAGGCCTCCACGATTCTTTCGATCACGAGGTAGGACTGTGCCGATTGCGGAGGGCCGATGAACACTGCCTCGTCTGCCATGTCAACGTGGAGAGCCGCGGCATCGGCCTCGGAGTAGACTGCCACGGTCTTGATGCCCATGCGTCGCGCGGTCTTGATGACGCGACAGGCGATCTCTCCGCGGTTTGCAATCAGTATCTTCTTGAACATTGTTGCCTGCCCGATGTCGTCCTCGTCCCTGCGAATGGGGGATGACGGACCCTGTTGTCCTGCGTGATGCCTATTTACGCGCCTTCAGGCTTTGCTCCCGAATGCTGCGGAACTCGTTTCCGCGGTACCATTTCGGCCATGCCTTGCTGTTGGCGATGCGACTTCCGACCGCGTGCATGGTCTGCATGGTCTGCACCGGTCCGCGCAGGTCCCAATTCGGGTCGAACTCGTCCGATGGCTGGTGATAGCGGTTCTTCGCGTAGTCTTGCCTGAGAGCCTGACCTGCCGGGCGTCCGCCTTCTACCAGGTCGGCGCCCGCGCCTGCATAGAGCATGGGCACGCCAACTTTTGCGAGGCTGATGTGATCCGACCGATAAAAGAACCCTTTCTCGGGCTCTGGATCAGGTGAGGTGTAACGCCCCTGCTTTTTCAGCACGCGGCCGAGGATGTTCTCGAGTTCCGACGCGCCCGAGCCGACCACCGTCATGTCGCGGGATGGCCCTGCTGGCCCCATGCCGTCAAAGTTCAGACCTGCAACGATCTGGTTCACCGGAATGATCGGGTTGCGCGCAAGGTACTCGGAACCGAGCAGGCCCTGTTCTTCGAGCGTGACGGCTGCGACCATGATCGACCGGCGCGGTGGATTGGGCGCCTTGGCAAAGGTCTCGGCTATCTCGAGGATTGCCGAAATGCCCGAGGCGTTATCGACCGCCCCATTATAGATCTTGTCGTCACCAGGAACGTCTGATTTGACGCCGATATGATCCCAGTGCCCCATGTAGAGGACGTATTCATCGGGTCTCACGTTGCCCTTCAGGACACCAATGACATTGCGGGTCGTCAGCTTCTTCACCGACGAGACCGTTCGGGCGCTGAGCTTCAGCCCGCTCATCGGCACAGCCTTGAAGCCACGCTTGTTGGCGGCGATGCGCAGATCGTCATAGTTCAGGCCAGCGCTGGCGAAGAATTCTCGCGCCACTTCGCTCGTGATCCACGCGTGGACAGAGGATCGCTCCGCGTTTCCATCGGCGTTGTCCAGATAGGACTTGGAACCCGTGTTCGAGTTGCGAACGACCTGCCAGCCATAGGCAGCGGGTTCCGTTTCATGGACTATGATGACGGCCGCTGCGCCGCGACGCGCGGCTTCCTCGAACTTGTAGGTCCAGCGGCCATAGTAAGTCATGGCGCGGCCCTTGAAGAGGCTCTCGTCCTTGGTGATGAAGCCGGGATCATTGATGAACATGACAACCGTCTTGCCCGTGACATCGATGCCATCGTAGTCGTTCCAGGCATACTCGGGCGCGGTGACCCCGTAACCGACAAAGACCAGATCGGACGCCGTGACCGCCTGTTCGGTTTTGTCAAAGCGCGGGGTCCAGAAGGCGACCTCATCGCCGGACTTCAAGCGGCGCATGCCCTTTGGTCCTGCGATCTCGAAGGATGAGGCCGATGGGTCGAGCTCGATTGCCACGCTGGCGACAGGCTGGAAATAGCTACCGTTATTGCCCGGCGCCAGCCCGATGCGCTTCATTTCCTCGGCGATCCACTCAGCCGCCGCCTCGCCTTCCTCGGTGCCGGGTCCACGCCCGCCGAAGCGGTCGTCGGAGAGAGCCTTGACGCGCCCGGCGTAGTCGGCGGCCGTGATTGCGGCTTCGGTTTGCATGTGACCGGGATAGTCCTTCACGGGGCTGCCGAGTTCTGATTTCTCGACTGGCGCACAGGCAATGCTGGTCGCGAAGACAATCGCAACTGCCAGCGCCATGGTTGTTTTGTTGTGCATGATCCGCGTAGATCCGTCAGAGAGGAATGTTGTCGTGCTTCTTCCACGGCATCTCGACCCGCTTGTTGCGCAGAGAGCGCAGGCCGCGGGCGATACGACGACGCGTGCTGTGGGGCATAATGACTTCGTCAAGATATCCGCGCTGGGCGGCCACGAAGGGGTTCAGGAAGCGCTCTTCGTATTCGCGCGTGCGCTCGGCGATCTTGGCGGGGTCGTTGATGTCGGCGCGGAAGATGATCTCCACAGCGCCCTTGGCGCCCATCACCGCGATCTGCGCGGTGGGCCAGGCATAATTGATATCGGCGCGCATGTGCTTTGAGGCCATGACGTCGTAGGCGCCACCGAAGGCCTTGCGCGTGATGCAGGTGATCTTTGGGACGGTCGCCTCGGTGAAGGCGAACAGCAGCTTGGCGCCGTGCTTGATCAGGCCGCCATATTCCTGCGCGGTGCCCGGCAAGAAGCCCGGCACGTCGACGAAGGTCACAAGCGGGATATTGAAGCAGTCGCAGAAGCGGACAAAGCGGGCAGCCTTGCGGCTGGCATCACTGTCGAGCACGCCGGCGAGCACCATGGGCTGATTGGCGACGAAGCCAACGGTCGAGCCCTCGATACGCCCGAAACCCGTGATGATGTTCTTGGCGAAGTTTTCCTGGATCTCGAAGAAATCACCCTCATCCGCGACCTTCAGGATCAGCTCCTTCATGTCGTAGGGCTTGTTCGGGTTGGACGGGATCAGCGTGTCGAGAGAGACGTCATCCTTGTCGACATCCTGGAAGGACGGCCAGGAGGGCGGCTGCTCGCGATTGGACGTCGGCAGGAAGTCGATGAGCCGGCGCATCTGCAGCAGGCATTCGATATCGTTGTCGTAGGCGCCATCGGCGATCGATGACTTGGTGGTGTGGATCTTCGCGCCGCCCAGTTCCTCGGCCGAGACGACTTCGTTGGTCACGGTCTTCACGACGTCGGGGCCGGTCACGAACATGTAGGACGTGTCGCGCACCATGAAGATGAAGTCCGTCATCGCAGGCGAATAGACGTCACCACCCGCGCAGGGGCCCATGATGATGCTGATCTGCGGGATGACACCCGACGAGAGCACGTTGTTGGCGAAGACCTCGCCATAGCCTGCAAGCGCGTCGACGCCCTCCTGGATGCGGGCACCACCCGCGTCGAAGACACCGATGACCGGCGCGCCGTTGCGCAAAGCCATCTGCTGGATCTTGACGATCTTCTGGGCGTGGGCTGCCGAAAGCGAGCCGCCGAAGACCGTGAAGTCCTTGACGAACAGATAGACGAGGCGCCCGTTGATCGTGCCCCACCCTGTCACGACGCCATCGCCCGGGATGCGATTGGCTTCCATACCGAAATCGGTGGAGCGGTGCTCCACAAAGGTGTCGAACTCCTCGAATGAGCCCTCGTCGAGCAGGATCTCGAGGCGCTCACGCGCGGTAAGTTTCCCGCGCGCATGCTGTGCGTCTATGCGCTTTTCGCCACCGCCCAGTTGCGCAGCGGCGCGACGCCGCTCGAGTTCGCGGATGATTTCGTGCATCTTCATGGTCCCCGGCCGGCCCAAAAGGGGCCTGACTCATCCCGGGTAATCTGCACAGATCATGAGCGTGTGCAATGCAGGAAATCCCGGTTTTCCGGGACTTTCGCCAGACTCAGTTCCGCAAAAGGGCCAGGATCCGTGCTGCCAGCGCTAGATCGTCCTGCCTGTTTTTCCTTACGGCAGCGCCCTCCGCGTCCTCGCCCCAACGCTCGGCCTGATAGTCCTCATCGATGCGCGAGAGGCTCATAAGCGCGGCTGCATCCAGCAGTCCCTGTCCAAAGGCGAGGCCCAGTACGGCCGAGCCCGAGATCGTTATCGCCGGGTGGAGTGCTGTGAGTGCGAAATTGTCGAACGCGTCGATGGCGCGCCGTGTCGCCTCGATCGCCTGCGGCTCCTGCTCCACGTGCACGATGCCTGTTGCCGTGCGCAAGCTGACGCCAAGGTCACGGGATGCCCACTCAAGCCAGGGATCCCACGCCTTCACCTGACGCTCGACGAGTTCACGGGGTGATGCGGCTCGATAGCATAGCAAGTCGGAGCACGCGAAACGGCTGAGCTCTTCCACGACTTCGGCGCGTCGCGCCTCGATCTTGTCCAGCGCCGTGTTCACCGCCTTGGTCAGGACCATCGTGGACAGGTCGAGTTGCTCGCCTTGCGCTTCCCATTCAGCCGCAAGGGCTTGCGCCAGGGCGCGGGTTGGCACGACCTGAGGCTTGCCGCCGGGTGTCCGCAACGGTCGCTCGTCGAGGCTTACGCAATAGGGCGCGTCCTGCGAGGCTGTGGCTGTCTTGTAGAAGCGCTTCGCGCCCGGTTTCAGCATGTGTCAGGATCTCTTGCGTCGCGTGTTCAGGAAGGCCCGCCGCGCGTCGGAGAGGCCGTCATGGGATCCCAGCTTGCGCGCCGGCGGATCCTTCCAGAGGCCATCTCCGATTTCGCGATTACGCTTGGGATGCAAGGGATAGAAACCCTTCGAGCGACTGCGCGAGGCTTCACCCACCACGATCAACCGCGCCGGTGCCTGGGTGTTGTTGATGAAGCAGTGCGATATGCCCGTCCTGTCCGGAAAGCCAACGCCATCGCCGGGTGCGAGCCGATGCAGGTGGCCGTCGATCCACGCGTCCGGCGTGCCTTCGATTACAAAGACAAACTCTTCCTCATCGAACTCGGCATGCGGCCATGAGGAGCGGCGACCGGGGCGCAGGAGATCATGCGAGGCCCCGACCCGCGTCAGGCCCAGCGGAACCGTGAGGCGCGACCAGGCCCCCATGAGCTCGTCGTCGCCCGGATAAGGAGCCTTCTCGATGACCGAGGTCGTCCAGTCGACCATGCAGGCGGGCTTGCGCGTCGTGCGCCACGACGACGGCATCGGGCGTCCGCGCACCTTGTCGGGCAAGCCATCATGGGGGCCAAGCTTGCGCGCGGGCGGATCGGCCCAGCGCTTGCCCTGCTTGTCCAGCCAGGGATCGAGCGCGCGCGTCAGCGGGAAATGGACCTGCGAATTGTAGCGCGAGGCCTCGCCGATGGTGAGCATTCGAACGGGGCTGTCGGTGTTGTTGATCAGGCAGTGCGCCTGCCCGTCGCGACCGGGCCATCCGGCGACATCGTCGGGCTTCATGCGATAGACACGGCCATCGACCCATAGGTCGGGCGTGCCTTCAAGGATGAACACCATTTCCTCTTCGTCACGCTCGGCGTGAGGCTGCGACGAGCGGTAGCCGGGCAGCAACGTATCGTGGCGGATCGCCACGCGCCGCAAGTCGAAGTGGCGCGAGAAACTGGCGCCGCGGGTCATGGGCTCGCGCGTATGGGGATGCAGATGCGGCTTGCGATCCTCGATGTTGGACCAGTGGCGGATGAAATCGGGACGCGGACGGGTGGATGTCATGGCGATGGCACGTGCTGTCGAACGGAGCGTTGCACCTTTGGTTGCGCCGCGACCTATTTGGCGCGGTCACCACCACGGCGGGGCTTGAATTTCGGGTCGTAGGGCTTGGCCTCCTGGCGGCTGCGCGAGGCGGGGCGCGCTTCCTCGAAGGGATTGCGCGTGTCGTCGGGGTTGAACCCGAATGTCGCCCAGACCTTCTGCATGTGAGGCGGCAGCGGGGCCACAATTTCAAGCCAGGTGCCATTGGGGTGACGGATGCGCAGCGATCGCGCGTGCAGCATCAGGCGCTTGGGAATCTCTCCGTGCGATCTTGCCGGAACGATCCCGTACTTTCCGTCGCCAACGATGGGTGTGCCGATGGCTGCACAGTGCGCACGCAGCTGGTGCGTGCGGCCGGTCAGTGGCATCAGCGATAGCCAGGCCATGGTGGTCGCGTGCTCGAGGGTCTCGTACAGCGTGACAGCGGATTTCACGTCGTCGTCGGCGTCCTCGTCCTGGAAGGCAACGCGGACGCGCTCGCGTCCATCTTCGGCCGCACGCTTCACGAGGGCGGCATCGATGCGGCCAGCTCGCGGGATGGGGATGCCGTTGGTGAGGGCCCAGTAGATCTTGCGGGTATCGCGCCCGCGGAACGCCTGCGCCAGGGCCGCTGCCGCACGCGCGTTGGCGGCGATGACCAGAACACCGCTGGTATCGCGGTCGAGCCGGTGGACGAGACGGGGGCGATCATCACCCTCTTCCATCAGGCCCGGCAGCAAGCCGTCGATATGCCGCTCGGTCTTGGTTCCACCCTGCACCGCGATGCCTGCGGGCTTGTTCAGAACGATCACATCCTTGTCGCGATGCAGAACGAGGCTGCGAATGAAGGCGCGATCCTTGGCGGGCAACTTGGTGATGGGGGCCCGCTCCTGCCGTTCGGGGTCTGGCTTGGGCAGCGGCGGCACGCGGATGCTTTCGCCCTTGGTGACCCGATGGCTCGACTTGACGCGGGCGCCATCGACCCGCACCTGGCCTGTGCGCAGCAGCTTTTCCAGCGCACCGTGTGTCAGTTGCGGGTAATGGCGCTGAAACCAGCGGTCAAGGCGGATGCCCTCCTCGTCGGTCTTCACGTAACGCTGGACGACGCCGGTCATGGTGTCACCACGCGGACAAGTGCCAGGCCTGCAAGCAGCGCGGCGATCGAGCCTGCAACCGACACCAAGACGTAAAGCAGTGCATCCGTCAAAGCGCCCCGCTCAGCCAGCTGCATGGCATCGAGCGAGAAGGCCGAGAAGGTCGTGAACCCGCCAAGGACCCCGGTGGCAAGGAACAGCTTCACATCATTGGACATATGGATCATCTGTGCGCCAAGTCCGGCGAGCAGCCCCATGGCAAGACAACCGGCAATGTTCACGCAAAGGATGCCCCATGGGAATTGTGTCCCCATGACTTGGGTAATCCAGGATGAAAGCAGGTAGCGGGCCATGGCGCCAAGCGCACCGCCCGCGCCAATCAGCAACGTCGTCGACATACTCCTGGGTATCGCATGGATGGGCGTGCGGCTCAAAGCGGGATCTCTTCCGGGCCAGCGGTGCCGTGACGCAGGAAGCGGTCGAGCCAGTAACCAAGACGGGGCGGGAAGACTGCATCAGCGGTCTGGCTAAGATCTTCGGCGCGCCACCAGCGGTGCTGCCGGATGATGCGGCGCTCGGTTTGGGTCCAGTTGCCGGAACCGAGCGTTGTCGTGGACGTGCGGACCACGAAGAAGCGCTCGTACGCACGGACAGGCGTGCCGCGGAGCGTGATCTCGTTCGTGCCGAACCAGAGCTCGGGGCCGATCTCGATGCGATCGAGGCCGGTCTCCTCGCGAAGCTCACGGCGCAAAGCTGCAAGGACCTCTTCGCCCTTCTCAATGGCTCCGCCCGGCAAACCCCAAAAGGTCTTTGGCATGGGGCCCAGAAAGCCTGCCGGTGTATGGAACTGGAACAACAATATCCGGTCGTCGGGTGCGAGGAGGATGGCGCGCGCCGTCTTTCTAATGGAAGTCCTTGTCAAGTCTCGCCTGCAGGTTGTTTTTGTTGGCATGTGGTTTTGCGCTGCGCCTTCCGCCCACCGCTTATTTTTCGAGACGCGTCGACCCTGTTTCATGTGGAACATTCGTTGAACTTATCCACAGGAGGGGTTCGTCCTCAATGCGGCCCAGCGCGCAAGGCGTTCGCGAATGCGGGCCTCGAGGCCTTCGCCGCGGGGCTCGTAGAAATTCTGGGGCTGCATGTCATCGGGGAAGAACCTCTGCGTCGAGATGCCGAGGTCGGTGTCGGGCTCGTAGACGTAGTCCTTGCCATAGCCCAGGTCCTTCATCATGCGCGTGGGGGCATTGAGGATGTTCATGGGCGGGCTGAGGGAGCCAGATGCTGCTGCCGAGGCTTGCGCGCGCTTGTAGGCGACATAGGCGGCATTGGATTTCGGCGCCACCGCCACGTAGATCACAGCCTGGGCGATGGCGAGCTCGCCCTCCGGCGATCCCATGAGTTCGAAGGCATCCTTGGCGGCGAGCGCCTGGACGAGCGCATTCGGGTCGGCGAGGCCGATGTCCTCGACGGCCATGCGCACGACGCGACGGATGATGTAGAGCGGATCCTCGCCGCCAGCCAGCATGCGTGCCAGCCAGTAGAGAGACGCGTTCACGTCCGAGCCGCGCACGGATTTGTGCAGGGCGCTGACGAGGTTGTAGTGGCCTTCCCTGCCCTTGTCATAGATGGGCGCACGCTTCTGGAGGGTGCGCATCAGGTGTTCGACCGAGAGCGGCGCTGGTGGCTTCAATGCAAAGATCTGTTCGACAATGTTCAAAAGGAAACGACCGTCGCCGTCTGCCATCGCCTTCAGAGCCGTGCGGGCCTCTGCTGCGAGCGGAAGAGCTTGTTTTGCCTCGGTTTCGGCGCGCTCGAGAAGGCGCGCGAGATCCTCCATGCCGAGCCTGTTGAGGACAAGGACCTGGGCGCGAGACAGGATCGCTGCGTTCAGTTCGAAGCTCGGGTTTTCGGTCGTCGCACCAACGAGGATAACGGTGCCATCCTCCATGACGGGCAAGAATGAGTCCTGCTGCGCCCGGTTGAAGCGGTGGATCTCGTCCACGAACAGAAGCGTGGCACGGCCCTGTGCCCTTCGCGCGCGGGCCATGTCGAAGACCTTGCGCAGTTCGGCCACGCCCGAGAAAATAGCGGATATCTGCTCGAAATGCAGGTTCAGTCCTTGGCTGAGCAGGCGAGCGATCGTCGTCTTTCCGGTGCCGGGTGGCCCCCAGAGGATCATCGAGGACAGTCGGCGGGCTGCCAGCATGCGGCCAATGGGCCCCTCTGCCGCGAGCAGGTGAGACTGCCCGATCACGTCGGCAAGTGCCTTGGGGCGCAGTCGATCGGCTAGCGGCCGGGGGCCAGCCTCGTCTGCGAGGCCGGCGGCTTCGAACAGGGTCATGGCAGATAGTATAGCGGCCCGTCTAGCGGATCGTCAGTGTCTTTGAACCGTTCGGACCTGTCGCTGAAATGCGCCATCCGCCTTTTGCGCCGTTCAGTGCTGCCTGCAGCGCCGCAGGCGATGTCACCCTGCGCCCATTCACGGCGGTGATCACGTCACCCGTCGCAAAGCCATATTGTGCAGCGATGGAGCGGCGGGACATGCCAGTTATCAGGACCCCGGCGCCTGGCTCGACCCCCAGCTCATTCGCCATTGAGGCACTGAGGCCCGAGACGGTCGCGCCCTGGAGGGGATTGCGACCCGTGATCTCAATGGCCGCGCGGGGGGCATCGGCGGGCTCGGCCATCAGCTTGATGGATGCCGTGCGCTGCTGTCCGTTGCGGATATAGGTCAAGGTTGCAGTGCTGCCGATCCCCTTGGTCGCGACCCTGAAATTCAGGGCCTGTTCGTCGTTGATGTCGAACTCGTCCACCTTCACGATCACATCGCGGGGGGCGAGACCTGCCTGTGCCGCCGGGCTTGTAGGCTCGACGCGTGTCACGACGATGCCCTGCGGGCGATCGAGGCCAAGCGACTCGGCAAGAGCTGCATCCACGCGCTGGCTGTCGATGCCAAGCCACGGCCGTGCCACTTCCTTGGCGCCACCCAGGGCCGAGTTGACTACGGTCTTGACCATGTTGGCCGGAATGGCAAAGCCGATCCCGATGCTGCCGCCCGAGCGAGAAAAGATGGCCGTGTTGATGCCGATCAGGCTTCCACCCATCGTCACAAGCGCTCCGCCCGAGTTGCCTGGGTTGATGGCGGCGTCCGTCTGGATGAAGAACTGGTAGTCGGATACGCCAACCTGTGTTCGGGCGAGCGCCGAGACGATGCCGCTTGTCACCGTCTGACCAACGCCGAATGGATTTCCAATCGCCAGAACGATGTCACCCACTTCGGCATCATCGCTGTCGTGGAACGCAAGTGTAGGCAAACCCTTCACAGCCGTGTTGATGCGCAGTACGGCGAGATCCGTTCGTTCGTCGGCAAGAAGAACGCGGGCCTCGAACTCGCGACGATCGGCAAGCACGACCGTGATTTCGTCAGCGCCGGCAACGACGTGGTTGTTGGTCACAACGACACCGTCGCTGCGTACAATCACACCAGAGCCCAAGGCGCTCTGCACCCTGTCCCTGAAGAAGCGCCCGAAAAACGGATCATTTGCGTAAGGGTTGCTGACCTTGCGCTTCGAGTAGATGTTGACAACGGCAGGGCTTGCCTTGCGCACCACGCTTGCGAACGACAACTGCATCTGAGCGGCGCTTGCAGGCACGGCGCGCTGGGTTTGCGGTTGCGCCACGACCGAGGGCGTCAAGGCCGACAGCAAGCCAGCAATGATGGCGGCAGTGAAGACAGGGTTCGATCGCATCATGGTTCTGCTCGGTTTCATGCTTCCGCGGATGCCCGGAGCATTCTCGGGACTTCCCGCCAAAGATGGACATTCAATGTGGCGATGCCAAGGCCGCGCACCGTCGAATTTCCAATCCCAAGTGGCGAAACACCGGCCTCAGGGTGCCCAAGTGCCGCCAGTATTTCCGCGATAGCCGATGGCCCTGTAGGCTGCGTCGACCAAGGATTGCCCCCTGTCGTTCAGCAACAGGCCGAGGCCCATCTGGTTCATCGTGTAGCCAAAGCTCATCTTTGTCTCGGGACAGGCAAAGCCTATGGAACCACCGGCGCCGACGTGACCGAAGGCACTGTCAGACAAGATGCAGGAAGCACCGTCGAGGCCAGGCAAATGCCGATTGTCCATTGCCTTCATGTAGCCGAGCGCAAAGCGGGTCGGGATCACGAGGGTGGCATCCTGATGCGTTCCCACAGCGACCCTGCCCATGCGGGCCAGCGTCTCCTGACCGACAAGGCGTACGCCATTCAAAGACCCGCCATTGGCGAGCGGTGCGTACATGGCAGACAGATTGCGTGCGTTGGTGATGCCGTTGGCCGCACCGATTTCAGCTGCCCGCCCAGCGCGCTCGTTCGGATTGAAGGCCATGAAGTCACGAAGGAAGAAGTGTGACGGCGAGGCGGTATCCGTCATCGCCTTCTGGAAGAACCTGGTCTGCATCGATTCCGGTGTCGGCATCGCCGGAAGCATGGGTGCGACGCGATGCTCGTGTGCCTCGGGCAACCCAATCCAGAAATCCAGGCCGAGGGGGCCAGCAACTTCGTCTGCAAAGAAGCGCCCGAGGCGTTTGCCCGCCGCCCGGTGTACGAGCTCGCCAACGGTCCACGACATCGTGATGGCGTGATAGCCATTTCGTGTCCCCGGTTCCCAAAAGGCCGGTTCGCGCGCGATGACATCGGTCATGCGCTCCCAGTCATAAAATTCGCCTGGCTTTGGCACGGCGCGGATATGCGGGACACCTACCGTGTGGTCGAGCGTCATGATCACGGTGGCGGCTTCCTTGCCAGCTTGGCCGAACTCTGGCCAGTACTTCGTGATGGGTGCGTACAGATCGAGTTGTCCGCGATCGGCCAGCATGTGGGCGCACAGCGCCATGGCACCCTTTGTTGACGAGAAGATGATCGAGATCGTGTCACGGTCCCAGGCCTCTCCGCCAGGAGCCTTGCGTCCACCCCAGAGGTCGACCAGCGGCTTGCCCTCGAGTGTTATGGCGCAGGATGCGCCAACCTCGCCGCGGCTTTCGAAATTTTCCACGAACGCGTCTGCGACCGCCTTGAAGCGCGCATCCACGAAACCTTCAACGAGACCTGCCTTGGTGCTGACCGAGATCTTCTGCATGGCTAAGCGGTTCTCCTGGTGCGTACAAACAAACAGGGGCAGCGCACAGCGCTACCCCCGATATGCCAGACGTGCGTCCATCGCCGGTCAGGCGTTAGCTGCGTCCTCGTCCTTGGCCTGAACAGGACCGGAGTCCTTGCCCTTGGCCGTGACATCCCGATCCACGAACTCGATGATTGCCATCGGAGCCGCATCGCCATAGCGGATGCCCGCTTTCAAGACCCGCGTGTAACCGCCGCGGCGCGATGCATAGCGGGTCGCAAGCACATCAAAGAGCTTTGCCACGGTCGTGGTGTCATTACGCAGCTGGGACAAAGCCTGCCGGCGCGCATGCAGGTTGGTTGTACCACGCTTGCCGAGCGTGATCAGACGCTCGACGATGGGGCGCAGCTCCTTCGCCTTTGGAAGCGTCGTCTTGATCTGCTCGTGCTTGATCAGCGCGGCCGCAAGATTTTCAAACATTGCCTTACGGTGGCTGCTTGAGCGGTTCAGCCTTCTGCCCGCAAAACCGTGGCGCATTTTCAGTCCCCTTATTCACATAATTGGCATGCCCGCTGGTGCGGGCCGCCGGTCAGTATTGATCTTCGAATTTGCGCGCGAGTTCCTCGATATTCTCGGGCGGCCATCCGGGCACTTCCATGCCCAGGTGGAGCCCCATCGAGGCCAGCACTTCCTTGATCTCGTTCAGAGACTTGCGGCCGAAGTTCGGCGTGCGCAGCATCTCTGCTTCGGTCTTCTGGATGA
>CAZABH010000008.1:0-86127 GCA_964483585.1 uncultured Flavobacteriaceae bacterium | reverse complement strand
GCACCCAGCGTCGGCGACTCCCAGTCGTCCTCGACAAAGCGGATGTCATGATGGTCCGGCGAGATCCCTAGCGCCTTCATCGAGCCAAGATAGAGATCAAGCACGTTTTCCGGCGACGGCTTCAGGATCACCTGGAACTGGTAATAGCGCTGGAAGCGGTTGGGATTGTCCCCATAGCGCCCATCCTTCGGCCGGCGCGAGGGCTGCACATAGGCACACTTCCAGGGCTTCGGCCCCAACGCCCGCAGCGTGGTCGCCGGATGAAACGTTCCCGCACCCATCTCCATGTCATAGGGCTGCAGCAGGACACAACCCTGCTCCGCCCAGTAATGCTGCAGCGTCAGGATAAGCCCCTGGAAGGAGCGGTCGGGTTTGTTCGTCATTGTTCTTTCCGCCTCAACTCAATTAGCCGTAAGCCGCATCAGATGCGTCATGGTTCGCGACGGCGAACCACCCACGAACTTGCGGCGGTTCGGCCGCATGCAGGCAGTCGTGGGTGGTCCGCTTTCGCAGACCATGACATGAATGGGTGAAGAGAAGCCGCCACTAGATCCCAAGCTTCTTCTTGATCAGCTCGTTCACCGCCTGCGGGTTCGCCTTGCCACCCGTGGCCTGCATGACCTGACCCACGAACCAGCCCACCATCGAGGGCTTCGCCTTGGCCTGCTCGACCTTCTGCGGATTGGCGGCAATGACCTGGTCGACAGCCGCCTCGATGGCGCCCATATCCGTGACCTGCTTCATCCCGCGCGTCTCGACGATCGCAGCCGGATCGCCACCCTCGGTCCAGACGATCTCGAACACGTCCTTGGCAATCTTGCCCGAAATCGTCCCGTCGCTGATCAGCGACACGATCGATCCCATCGCAGCCGCCGATACGGGGCTCTCCCCGATGGCCTTGCCTTCCTTGTTCAGACGCCCGAACAGCTCATTGACGACCCAATTCGCAGCAAGCTTGGCATCCCGCCCCCGGGCGACCTGCTCGAAGAAATCCGCACTCTCCCGCTCGGCGACAAGCACGCCCGCGTCATAGCCATTCAGGCCATAGTCCTTCATGAACCGGTCCTTCTTGTCATCCGGCAGTTCCGGCAGCGAGGCCTTCACGCGGGCGACAAACGCATCGTCAAATTCCAGCGGCAGAAGGTCGGGATCCGGGAAATAGCGATAGTCATGCGCCTCTTCCTTCGAGCGCATCGACCGCGTCTCACCCTTCTTGGAGTCGAAGAGCCGCGTCTCCTGCTTGATCGTCCCGCCACCCTCGATGACGTCGATCTGGCGGCGGGCCTCATAGTCCACGGCCTGCGCCACGAAGCGCATCGAGTTGACGTTCTTGATCTCGCAGCGCGTCCCCAATGGGCCACCCGGCTTGCGAACAGAGACATTGACGTCGGCACGCATGGAGCCTTCCTCCATGTTGCCATCGCACGTGCCCAGGTAACGCAGGATCGCACGCAGCTTCTTCAGGTAGGCCGCGGCTTCCTCTGCCGAGCGAAGGTCCGGTCGCGACACGATTTCCATCAGCGCAACACCCGCACGGTTCAGGTCGACGAAGGACTGGTCCGGATGCTGGTCGTGCAGCGACTTGCCCGCGTCCTGCTCGAGATGCAGCCGTTCGATCCCGACCTGGATGGTCTTGCCGCCCGGCAGGTCGACGAGGACGATGCCCTCGCCGACGACGGGCTGCTTGTACTGCGAGATCTGGTATCCCGACGGCAGGTCCGGATAGAAATAGTTCTTCCGGTCGAAGACCGAATACTTGTTGATCTGCGCCTTCAGGCCCAGCCCCGTGCGCACCGCCTGCTCCACGCAGAAGCGGTTGATGACGGGAAGCATGCCCGGCATGCCGGCATCGATGAAGCTGACATGGGCATTGGGATCAGCGCCGAATTCGGCTGATGCGCCCGAGAACAGTTTCGCCTTCGACAGGACCTGTGCGTGGACTTCCATGCCGATGACGATTTCCCACTTGCCGGTGGCACCGTCGATCAGCGGACCGGTCTCCGTTCGTGTCGTGACCATGGCCTACACCTCCCACCAGGACTGCGGACGCGGCGTGGCGCCGGCAGCCTTCTCGATCACCTCGCCCACGCGGAACAACGTGGCTTCATCGAACGCCTTGCCGATCAGCTGCAGCCCGAGCGGCAACCCCTCGCTATTGAGCCCGGCCGGCACCGACAGGCCCGGCAGGCCCGCAAGATTGACGGTCACCGTGAACACGTCATTGAGGTACATCGAGATCGGATCATTCGTCTTCTCGCCAATGCCAAATGCAGGCCCTGGCGCCGTTGGCGTCAGCAGCACGTCGCACTTGGCATAGGCCTCCTCGAAGTCGCGCGCGATCAGCGTGCGCAGCTTCTGCGCCTTGATGTAATAGGCATCATAATAACCCGCCGACAGCACATAGGTGCCGATCAGGATGCGACGCTGCACCTCGCGCCCGAACCCGGCAGCGCGCGTATTCTCGTACATGGACGTGATGTCCTTGCCTGGCACGCGCAAGCCGAAGCGCACGCCGTCATAGCGGGCAAGGTTCGACGACGCCTCGGCGGGCGCCACGATGTAGTAGGCAGGCAGCGCATATTTCGTGTGCGGCAGGCTGACATCGACGATCTCGGCGCCCGCATCCTTCAGCCAGGCAATGCCCTTCTGCCACAACGCCTCGATCTCGGCCGGCATGCCGTCGATCCGGTACTCCTTCGGAATGCCGACCCGCAGCCCCTTGATATTTCCGGTCATCGCGGCCTCGTAGTCCGGCACCGGGATATCGACGCTGGTCGAATCCATGGGATCGTGGCTCGCCATCGACTTCAGCATGATTGCGCAATCGCGCACCGTACGCGCCATGGGTCCGGCCTGGTCAAGCGACGAGGCAAACGCCACGATGCCCCAGCGCGAACAGCGCCCATAGGTGGGCTTGATGCCCGCAATACCCGTGACAGCCGCCGGCTGGCGGATGGATCCACCCGTGTCCGTGCCGGTCGCACCCATGACAAGGCGCGCCGCCACTGACGCCGACGATCCACCCGACGATCCACCTGGAACCAGCTTTGTGTCCGAACCCTTGCGCCGCCAGGGATTGATCACGGGACCGTAGTAGCTCGTCTCGTTGGACGAACCCATCGCGAACTCGTCCATGTTCAGCTTGCCGAGCATCACGGCGCCATCATTGAACATGTTGCGCGTGACCGTGGACTCGTACGGCGGCTTGAATCCGTCGAGGATATGCGATCCGGCTGTGGTCAGCACACCCTTCGTGCAGAACAGATCCTTGATGCCCATCGGAATGCCTTCAAGCGGGCGCATGGCCCCGCTGGCAATGCGCTTGTCGCTCTCCGCGGCAGCTGCACGCGCAAGCGCCGGCGTCTCGGTGACGAAGGCATTGAGCGCACGCGCCTTCTCGACAGACTGGATGTGCGCCTCAGTGAGCTCGACCGCACTGAAGGCTTTCTTCTTCAACCCATCGCGCGCTTCGGCAATGGTCAGATCCGTGAGCTTGCTCATTCGACCACCTTCGGAACCGCAAAATAATTATCCTCGCCCGCAGGCGCGTTCCTGACCACATCCGGCGCCCGCCCACCATCGGTGACGGCGTCTTCCCGCATCTTCAGCGACACCTTGACCACACTGGTCATCGGCTCGACTTGGGACGTATCCACGGCATTGAGTTGCTCGACCCAGGCAAGGATGCGGTTGAGCTCGCCCGCCATGGGCTCGAGCCGTTCTTCGGGAAACGCGATCCGCGCAAGCCGCGCGACCCGCCGTACTGTCTCTTTGTCTACGGACATGGCATCAATTTCTTGTGGCGAAACGGCCGCTTTGCTACCAACCCTGCCGGAACCTTGCAAGGCAAGGAGGGGGCGGGACAGGCGTGATCGTAAAGACACCGGCCGAAATGGCTGACAAGCTGAAGCCGGGCGAGCGCCTGTTGGGGCTGGATCTCGGCGAAAAGACCATTGGCCTCGCCCTGTCAGACGTTACGCGCATGATTGCCACACCCCTCGTGACCCTCGAGCGGACCAAATTCTCGGCAGATGCCCAAGCGCTGATCAATATCGTTGAAAAGAACAACGTCGCAGGCCTGGTCATCGGCCTGCCGCTAAACATGAACGGGACCGAGGGGCCGTCGGCACAAAGCGCCCGCGCCTTTGCCCGCAACTTCGAAGGCAAGCGCCCCATGCCTTTACTGTTCTGGGACGAACGCCTATCCACGACTGCCGTCACCCGCACCCTGCTCGATGCCGACATGTCACGCGCACGTCGCAAGGACGTTGTCGACAAGATGGCAGCAAGCTTCATCCTGCAAGGCGTCCTCGACGCGATGAGGAGGACCACCTGATGCTGGGTCGACTTTTGCAACGCGTCTATGTGCGCCCGCCCGAACCAATCCCATCGAACCAGAGCCGACTTCTCGTGCTTGTCGGCGCAGCCTACTTCATTGCCGGCTACGATGTGAATATCTACGGATTTGCGGTTCGCCAGATCCAGCAGACCTTCGAGATCCCAGAATCTGATATCGGGCTCGTCATAGTCCTTTTTCGCTTGGGGATCATTCCAGCCCTCGCCCTTGCCTGGCTTGCAGACCGCATTGGCAGACGAAGGCTGCTGATGATCACCCTGGCCGGGGCCGCCCTTTCGACCGTATGGACGGCCTTTGCCCAATCTCTCACCGAATTCATCATCGCACAGACCATCGCGCGCATCTTCATCTACACGGAAGAGATTCTCTGCATGGTGGTGATCGCAGAGGAATTCTCGGAGCGCACGCGCGGCTGGGCTGCGGGCCAGTTGGGAGCACTGGAAGCTCTCGGAGGCGGAGCGGCCGCCCTCGTATTCGCCTTTGTCGAAATGCTGCCCTTCGGTTGGCGGGCGATCTATGCACTTGGCGCCATCCCCCTGCTGTGGCTGGTCTGGGCAAGACGCTCTCTGCCCGAAACCCGCCGGTTTCAGGAGCGAGACCCGAACGAGAAGATAAAACCGTTCACGAGCCTGATGCGAAACTATCCAGGACGGCTCGCCCTTCTCGTGTGTCTTTGCCTTCTCTTTGGCCTTGCCATTGGCGCGACCGTTCCCATGGCATCAGCCTACCTTCAGGGAACGCACCAATGGGCGCCCTGGCAGGTTAGCGCCCTGACACTCGGGGCAGGCCTCGTGTCGATTCTCGGCACGACAACAGCCGGCGCCCTGAGCGACCGCTTTGGACGCCGCGCCGTCATTGCTGTCACGGTCGTGATGGCAGGCCTGAGCTTTGCCCTGTTCTACAGTTGGGCAACAGGCATATGGCTGGTCCTGACCTGGACATCAGGGCTCTTTGCGATCCTCGCAGCCAACGTCCTGATGACGGCGCTGGGCGCAGAGCTGTTCCCGACCTCGCACCGCAGCCTGGCAGCCTCCATCCGCATGATGGCAGCGCTATTCGGCGGACTGCTGGGATTGCTTGTCGAGCGCGAACTGTTCAACGTCTATGGCTCACACGGGCCCGCAATTGCAACCCTGGCGCTGCTGGCACCACTTTGCATTGTGCCGACATGGTTCCTGCCGGAACCCGCTCAGAAGAAACTCGAAGACATCGCAGCCGAACGCAGATGACAGAGGTACTGACAGGGCTCGTCCCCGTCTTCGGAATCATTGCACTGGGGAGCGCCCTTAAGCAAATAGCCCTCCTGGATGAGGCTGGTTGGCGGGCTGTCGAACGCCTGACCTATTTCATCCTCTTTCCCTGTTTCCTGTTCGGAGCAATCGCGTTTGCCGATTTTGGTGGCGCACCGATTGGCAGGCTGTCCCTGGTGCTTGGCTTCGGCATGCTGGCCATGGCAGCCTTGGCATTTGTCTCAAGGCCCACCCTCTCCCTCAACGGCCCTGCCTTTACAAGCCTCTTTCAAGGCGCTGTGCGCTGGAACAGCTACGTGGCGCTGGGCGCCATCTCGGCAATCCTGGGCAAGCCTGGCCTCGCCCTTATAGCCGTCGCCATTGCGGTCATGGTCCCCTTGGCCAACACGCTGTGCGTGATGGTGCTCATGCGCTATGCAAGCCATCACCACGCAAGCCCTGCGATGCTTATTGCACAAGTCGCGCGCAACCCGCTGATTATCGCTTGCGCCGCAGGCATAGCAGCCCAGCTGGTTGACCTGTCTGTCCCCGCAACACTGGCGACCGGCATTGACCTCGTAGGCAAGGCAGCCCTTCCGCTGGGATTGCTGGCAGTCGGCGCCAGCCTCGATTTCGGGGCTCTCAAGTCACGCATCACACCGCTCGTCGCAGCCAGCGCCCTGAAGCTGCTTGTCATGCCGCTGCTGGTCGCCGGCCTCGCCACTCTCATGGGCGTGTCAGGACCCGCCATGGTCGCGGCAGTCATCTGTGCAGCAGTGCCCGGGGCCCCCTCCTCCTTCATCCTGGCGCGACAGTTGGGCGGCGATGCCCCCCTGATGGCCGGTATCACAACGGTGCAGACCGTGGCCGCGCTGATAACCATGCCTCTAATGTTGTGGGTTCTGACCTAGTTCAGGCTTGCACTGACAGACCCTGCCGCCTATAGCCTGATCCGCGATGAACGCTCGTCCAACACGCCAGCATCTGCTTGCGATCGCGCCCCTGCAGCGCCACGACATCGAATCTCTGCTTGACCTCGGCAACGCCTATGTAGACCTCAACCGACAGGTGCAGAAAAAGCGCGACACGTTGCGCGGCCGAACGCTGATCAATCTGTTTTTCGAACCGTCGACCCGCACGCAAAGTTCGTTCGAGCTCGCAGGCAAGCGCTTGGGCGCCGACGTGATGAACATGTCTGTCGCCCAAAGCTCGGTCCGCAAGGGCGAAACGCTGATCGACACAGCGACCACCCTGAACGCGATGCGCCCCGACATCATCGTCATCCGCCACCAGGACTCCGGCGCCGTGGCACTTCTGGCCGACAAGGTATCCTGCTCGGTCGTGAACGCCGGCGACGGCGCCCACGAACATCCGACGCAGGCGCTTCTCGATGCTCTCACCATCCGCCGCCGCATGGGACGCATCGAAGGCCTGACCGTGACCATCTCGGGCGACGTGCTCCACAGCCGCGTTGCCCGGTCGAACGTCCATCTCCTGACCAAGCTCGGCGCTCGCGTCCGCCTTGTGGCGCCGCGCACGCTTCTGCCCCCCGGGGCCCGCGACTGGGGCGCGGAGGTCTTCACCGACATGCGAGAGGCGCTGAAGGGCGCCGACATCGTCATGATGTTGCGCCTGCAGATGGAGCGGATGACCGGCTCCTTCCTGCCCTCGCAGCGCGAGTACTTCCACTTCTACGGCCTTGACCGCGAGAAACTTGCGCTCGCAAATCCGGGCGCATTTGTTATGCACCCGGGCCCCATGAACCGTGGGGTCGAGATCGACAGCGACATCGCCGACGACATCAATCGCAGCCTGATCCAGGAGCAGGTCGAAATGGGCGTGGCCGTCCGCATGGCCGTGCTCGACCAGCTTGCGAGCAAACTTCCCACCGCGGAGCGTAACGCATGACGCAACGCACCGCCTTCATCAACGCCCGTCTCATCGATCCCGGAACAGACCTCGACACGACAGGCGCGCTCCTCGTCGAGAATGACCGCATCGCTGACATGGGCCCGCACCTGCTCAACGACGCGAGACCCCAGGGCGCCACCATCATCGATTGCGCCGGCGCTATCCTTGCTCCCGGCCTCATCGACATGCGCGTGTTCACCGGCGAACCCGGCGCCGAGCACCGCGAGACACTTGCCTCGGCGGGCGAGAGTGCCGCCGCCGGCGGCGTCACAACTTTTGTGATGATGCCCGTCACCGACCCGGTTATCGATGACGCTGCCCTGGTCGACTTCATAAGGCGCCGTGCAGCCGCGAAGGCAAAGGTCAACATCCTGCCTGCGGCAGCCCTGACACAGGGGCTTAAGGGCGCGCACATGGCCGAGATCGGCCTCTTGCTGGAAGCCGGCGCCATTGCCTTCACAGATGCCGACCGCACGGTGGCCTCGAGCCTGATCATGCGCCGCTGCCTGGCCTATGCCGCGAACTTCGACGCGCTTGTGATCGCCCACGCCGAGGACCCGACCCTCGCAGCCGTTGGCCATATGAACGAAGGTTCGCTGGCCAATCGCATGGGCCTCGGGGGAATTCCGGCAGCAGCCGAAGCCATGGCCGTTGAGCGCGACATGCGCCTCGTGGAACTCACGGGCGCTCGCTATCATCTGGGCCAGGTTTCCTGCGCCGCATCGCTGGACGTCATCGCAGCAGCCAAGGCCCGCGGCCTCCCCGTCACGTGCGCCGTCTCCGCCCACCACCTGGTCCTCAACGAGAACGACGTGGGCGAGTACAAGACCTTCGCCAAGGTCTCCCCGCCCCTGCGAACCGAGGAGGACCGCAAGGCCATGGTCGAGGGCGTACGCGCGGGCATCATCGACGTGATCGTCTCAAGTCACGACCCACAGGCCGCCGAGACAAAGCGCGTCCCCTTCGCGCAGGCCGCTTACGGAGTCGTAGGGCTCGAAACACTCCTGCCCGCGGCCCTGTTGCTCCATCACGAGGCCGGACTGCCGCTCGCGGACGTCCTGAAACGGCTCTCGGCAAACCCGGCGCAGATCCTGCGCTTACCGACCGGGCGCCTCGCAAAAGGCGCACCTGCAGACCTCATCCTGTTCGATCCCGGTGCACCGCGCAGGATCGACCCTCAGGCCTTCCGCTCGCGCTGCAAGAACTCCCCGTTCAAGGGTCGCTTGCTGCAGGGCGCGGTCTTGCGTACGCTGGTCGCTGGAAAAACGGTCTTCGAAGCGCCGGGCTCATGATCCTCCTGTCAGTCTTAGCCTTTGCCATCGGATATGCGCTGGGATCCATCCCATTTGCCTATCTGGTAACCCGGTTCTTCGGCCTCGGTGACATCCGTAGCGTGGGGTCAGGTAATGTTGGCACCACCAACGTGCTGCGCACAGGCAACAAGCTTGCTGCCGCCCTCACCCTCGTCGGCGATGTCGGCAAGGGCATCATCGCTGTCCTGGTCGCCAAGGAATTCGGAGACTGGCCCGCGATGGCAGCCGCCCTCGGCGCCTTCGCAGGCCACATCTTCCCCGTATGGCTGAACTTTAAGGGTGGAAAAGGCGTCGCCACCTATCTCGGCATCCTTGCAGCGCTAAACCTTCCCGTCGCCCTCATAACGGCGGCAACTTGGATCGTGACAGCATTGGTCACCCGGATTTCGTCGCTCGCCGCGCTGGTCGCCGCAGCACTTTCACCGTTGTACATGCTCGTCCTGGGGCCGGCAGCGTATGCCATTGGCGCAGCTATCCTGGCGGTCCTGATCTTCGTGACGCATCGCGAGAACATCTCACGCCTGCGCGCAGGCACCGAACCGCGGATCGGCGCGCGGAAAGATCAGCCCTAGCTCTCTTACGACCGAGAAGGCCGCGCAGCCACACTATTGGGCGCGACCCTCAGTCACCCATGCGACAACGAAAAGTGTAACAAGAAACACTGTCATTGCGACAACCGCAGCACCGAAGACCATCATCTCGCCAAGTTCCCTCTTCAAAGGACGCCCGTGTCGGGCAGACGAGGCAGCCTCTCGCAAGCCCAGGATTTCGGCTTTGATTCAGGTCAACGCGCATGGCAATCGACGAAACACGGTTAAATCTTTCAGACAGCATATCAGAAATCGAGCGCGTGGCACGTTTGCGCCTTCTGCGAACGCCATCGGTAGGCGCCGCAACATTTCACGACGTGCTGGCCCGCTTTGGATCCGCAAGTCGCGCCATCGCGCACTGGAACAGCATCAGCCAGCGGTTGCGCAGGCGGCAAGACATCAATCTCTGCACAAGCGATACGATCCTGCGGGAACTTGAGTGCGCGGAGCGCAACGGCGCGAGACTGCTTGCCCATGATGAAATCGGCTACCCGGTTCTCCTTGCTGCCACCGAAAACCCTCCACCATTTCTCGTCGTGATGGGGCGGCAGGACTTGCTGGGACAACCGGCGCTGGCAATCGTGGGTTCACGTAACGCCTCTGCGATCGGCCAACGTTACGCGCGCAACATTGCAACGGATATCGGAAACGCCGGACTCGTAATTGTATCGGGCCTTGCACGCGGCATTGACACAGCAGCTCACCGAGGCGCACTCGCAACCGGCACGATAGCCGTGATGGCGGGCGGGATTGACGTTGTCTATCCACCAGAGAACGCTGGCCTTCATGCCCAGATCGCAGAAGAAGGACTGCTCGTCAGCGAGGTACCTTGTGGTCAGCAACCCACTGCACAGCATTTTCCGCGCCGCAACCGCATCATCTCGGGCCTCTCCCACGGCGTCCTGGTCGTGGAGGCAACCCTGAACTCGGGCTCGCTCATCACAGCTCGCCTCGCTGGCGAGCAGGGCCGTGATGTATTCGCCGTTCCGGGCTCTCCGCTCGACCCGCGGGCAACAGGCACCAATGCACTGTTACGCCAAGGTGCCATCCTGACAGAAACGGCGGATGACGTGATCGCGGCCCTGACCTTTCATGCCTGTCGCACGCGACCGCCGCAAAAGCGACCAGCGACCAGTGAGCCGCCCCCGCCGTCACTGGAGGATCTGCAGGCCGAAATCATGGCCCGAATGGGACCGACCCCCGTGGAAACCGACGAACTTATCCGTCAGACAGGCGCCCCGGCGGCCGCAGTAACAGCTGCGATCCTCGACCTCGAATTCGCAGGCCTGTTAACCCGACATCCGGGGCAAAGGGTTTCAACATGACGAGCTGATAACCAACTAATTTATTGATTTTAAATCTATTTTCGACACGCTATCGAAGCCTGCCCCGTCGCTCGGTTGACTTTGGACCGGGGATTGGACCACTGTCCCGCCCCCAAATGGGCCCCCCAAGTCAAGGAACAAGACCGCAAGTGCCAGCCAGCAACGTCGTGATCGTGGAGTCGCCAGCCAAGGCCAAGACGATCAACAAATATCTGGGTGCCGACTACAAGGTGCTTGCCTCCTATGGCCACGTGCGGGACCTCGCTGAAGAGGACGGCTCCGTAAAGCCGGACAACGATTTCGAGATGTCCTGGGAGATTGCTGACCGCGCCGCGAAGCACCTGAACGAGATCACCTCCGCAGTCAAAGGGGCCCGCAAGCTGATCCTCGCCACTGACCCCGACCGCGAGGGCGAAGCCATATCCTGGCACCTTCTCGAGGTACTGCGTCAGAAAAAGGCACTCAAGGACGTCGCGATAGAACGCGTCGTCTTCAATGCGATCACGAAGAACGCGGTTCAGGAAGGCATGGCGCACCCGCGCCAGATCGACCAGGAACTCGTCGACGCCTACCTCGCACGCCGTGCGCTTGATTATCTTGTCGGCTACAACCTGTCGCCCGTCCTCTGGCGCAAGCTACCGGGCTCGCGTTCAGCTGGTCGCGTTCAATCGGTAGCGCTCCGTCTTATCTGCGAGCGTGAACTGGAAATCGAACGCTTCAAGGCCCAGGAATACTGGACCGTCGACGCGCAGCTGAATTCGCCCGCACGCGACACGCTCACCGCGCGCCTCGTGAAGCTCAACGGCGAGAAAATCGAAAAATTCTCCCTGCCTGACGAAGCCTCGGCACAATCAGCCCGCGCGACCATCGAAGCGGGTCAGTTTTCAGTGACAAGCGTCGAATCCAAGCCAGCGCGACGCAATCCCTACCCGCCCTTCACCACATCGACACTCCAGCAGGAAGCCTCGCGAAAACTTGGCTTCTCGGCCAGGGATACGATGCGCATCGCCCAGCGCCTCTACGAGGGCGTCGACATTGGCGGCGAGACCGTGGGCCTGATCACCTATATGCGGACCGACGGCGTGGACGTCGCACCAGAGGCCCTTACACAGACGCGCAAGCTGATTGCCAGCCGCTACTCGGCCCGACACTTGCCGGATGGCCCGCGGGTCTACAAGTCCAAGGCCCGCAACGCACAGGAAGCGCACGAGGCGATCCGCCCGACGGACGTCGAGCGCACGCCCGACAGCCTGCGCGGCCTCGACGGCGACATGTATCGCCTCTACGACCTCATCTGGAAACGCATGGTGGCAAGCCAGATGGAAGCCGCTGAATTCGAGCGGACCACGATTGACATCGAAACCCGGGATGGACGCACGGGCCTGCGCGCCACAGGTTCTGTTCTTACGTTCGATGGGTTCCTCGCACTCTATCAGGAAGGACGCGACGAGCCTGCCGACGACGAAGACAGCGCGCGACTGCCAAAAGTCACGACGGGGGACGCCATGGCCGTCGGCGAGGTCAAGCCCGAGCAGCACTTTACGGAACCACCCCCGCGCTTTTCCGAAGCCTCCCTAGTCAAGAAACTCGAGGAGCTGGGGATCGGACGACCGTCAACCTACGCATCCACGCTCCAAGTCCTGCGCGATCGCAATTATGTGCGCATGGACAAGTCGCGGTTCGTACCCGAGGACCGGGGACAATTGGTCACCGCGTTCCTGACGAACTTCTTCCGCCACTACGTCGAGTATGATTTCACCGCAAGCCTCGAAGATCAGCTCGACCAGGTCTCGGAAGGCAAGCTGAACTGGAAGAAACTTCTGGCCGATTTCTGGCGTGACTTCCATGCCGCACTGTCAGGCATCTCCGAACTTCGAATTCGGGAAGTGCTGGACACGCTCGACGAGGTGCTGGGACCTCACGTCTTTCCTGTCACTGAAGAGGGCGTAGATCCACGCCGCTGCAAACTCTGCAAGACCGGCCGCCTGGGCCTGCGCCTCGGCCGCAACGGTGCGTTCATCGGCTGCTCAAACTACGGAGCCGAGGGTGAAGAAAAGTGCAGTTACACGCGCCCCTTTGCGAGCGGCGGTGACAATTCGGTCGAAACCCGCGTGCTTGGCGTGGATCCGGAGAGCGGCCTGACCGTGACATTGCGCCCAGGACGCTTTGGGCCCTATTTGCAGCTTGGCGAGGCCAGCAAGGAAAAAGACGCACCCAAGCCGCGCACAGCGAGCGCACCCAAAGGCATAGACCTCTCAACGATGACACTGGAGGACGCGCTCAAGCGCCTCTCCTTGCCGCGCATCATCGGCATGCACCCGGAAGACGGCAAGCCAATCGAGGCAAATTTCGGCCGCTTCGGACCCTTCATCAAGCACGATAAGCTCTACGCCAACCTCAAGGACCAGGACGACGTCTTCACCATCGGCCTGAACCATGCAGTCACGCTTCTGGCTGAGAAGAAGGCAAATCCGAAAGCAGGCTTCGGTCGCCAGAAGGCTGCCCCCCTTAAGGAACTGGGCGAACATCCTGAAACCAAAGCGGCCATCAAGGTCATGAGCGGTCGCTACGGCCCCTACATCACGGACGGCGAAACCAACGCCAATGTGCCGAAGGGAACCGATCCGCAGGCCGTGACGTTTGAACAGGCTGTCGACCTGCTGCGCCAGCGCGCCGAGCAGGGCGGCAGCAGCAAGAAGAAAAAGAAGCCCAAGGCAGAACCCAAGACGACCAAGGCAAACGGAAGCGGAAAGGTGTCGAAGGCCAAGCCCTCTGCGTCTGCAGGAAAATCTCCCGCGAAAAAGAAGAAAGAACCCAAGTCGACGTGAGCAGGAAGCCCCGTCAAAGCGGTCCAGCTACTGATGACACGCTCATCTCGCGCGAAGCCTTGCTCGACTTCGTCTCGCAGAACCCACAGGCCACAAAACGCGACATCGCACGACATTTCAATCTTCGGGGTAGCGCGAAGATCGAACTCAAGCGCCTCCTCGCCGAGTTGGCCGAACAGGGCGAATTGAAGCGCGAACGAGGACGGAAACTTCTGCGCGCCGGACACTTGCCCGAGGTCACGGTGGTCGAGATCACCGATATCGACACCGACGGCGAAATGCTTTGCCGCCCCGTGCAATGGGATAGCGAGTCACCGCCGCCACATATCGTCCTTGCTCCAGGACGCCAGACGCAGGACGAAGGCCTGAGCCTCGGCATCGGGGAGCGCGCACTCGTGCGCCTGCGTCCCGAGGGAACGGCCTACGCTGCACAGATCATACGACGCCTGGGCGCCACGCCCAACCGCGCCGTCGGCATGTTCCGGAAAATCGGCAGGCATGGCCGCGTCGAACCGGTTGATCGAAAGGCGCGCCACGAATACTTCATCTCCGAAGCCGACATGGCGGGCGCCCGCGATGGCGAGATCGTCGTGCTCGAGGCAACCCGTGACCGTACCATGGGGCTGCCGCGGGGACGCATCCTGGAGCGCGTGGGCAAGGCCTCTGAGCCGCGCACCATCAGCCTGATTGCAATCCACGCCCACGGCATCCCGGACAACTTTCCGCAATCCGTTCTCGACGAAGCTGCCAAGGCCACACCCGCTGACTTGGGCGCACGCACAGACCTGCGCAATGTGCCACTTGTGACGATCGACCCACCCGACGCCCGCGACCATGATGACGCGGTGTGGGCGGCACCAGACGACGATCCACAAAACAAAGGTGGGTTCAGGGCAATCGTGGCCATTGCCGATGTTGCCCACTACGTTCCACCCGGATCCGCGATTGACCGCGAAGCCCAGCGTCGCGGCAACTCGGTCTACTTCCCTGACCGCGTGGTGCCAATGCTGCCCGAACAATTGTCGGCAGACCTCTGTTCGCTCAAGGAAGGCAAGGACAGGGCCATCATTGCCTGCCACCTCACCTTCGGCGCCGACGGACGCATGAAGTCCCATCGCTTCGAGCGCGCGCTCATGCGGTCGGCCGCACGCCTCACCTATCGAGAGGCCCAGGATGCTTTCGATGAGCGGCCGAACGAAAAAACGAAACCGCTGCAGGATATCGCGCTGAAGCCACTGCTCGCCTGCTATCGCGCCATGTGCAAGGCTCGCGACAGGCGAAGCCCACTCGATCTCGACCTTCCCGAGCGTCGCATCGAACTTGGCGAAGACGGTCGCATAAAGTCGATCGGCGTACGCGAGCGCCTTGAGGCGCACCGCCTGATCGAGGAATTCATGATCCAGGCCAACGTCGCAGCCGCCGAAGCGCTGGAACAACGAAAATGCCCGCTCGTATTCCGTGTTCACGCGCCACCCTCGACGGAAAAGCTCCAGGCCCTGGGTGAGTTTCTTGAGACGCTGGACATCAATCTGGGTCAGGCCCAGACCGTGACCACCGCCATGCTGAACCGCATCTTGAAGGCTGCAGCCGACACACCCAACAGCGAACTGGTGAGCACCGTGATGCTGCGCTCCCAGAGCCAGGCCGAGTACAACCCCGAGAACATCGGCCACTTCGGGCTGTCGCTGAAGCGCTATGCCCACTTCACGTCGCCCATTCGCCGTTATGCCGACCTCATTGTGCACCGCGGGCTTGTCCGCAGCTTCGCGCTGGGTGCAGGCGGACTGACACAGAAGGACATCGACCGCCTGTCACGAACCGCCGAGGACATATCGGCCTTCGAACGACGCGCCATGGCGGCAGAGCGGGACTCGAACGACCGCTACATCGCCGCCTTCATGTCGGATCGCGTTGGCGCTGATTTTAGCGGCCGCATATCCGGTGTCACCCGCTTCGGCCTCTTCGTGAGATTGGACGAGACAGGTGCCGACGGGCTGGTACCAGTCCGCTCAATTGGTCGCGAGTTCTTCCACCACGATGAACGGGCACACGCCCTCGTCGGCGAACGCAGCGGACTGACATTCCGCCTGGGGGATAGGGTCAAGGTACGCGTGGACGAGGCAACGCCATTGACCGGCGGCCTCCGGTTCTCGCTGCTGGAAGGCGGCGCCACAGGAGCGCCAGCGCCAACACCAAAGCGCGGGAAACCATTAAGGCGTCTGCCCGGCAAGGCCCGCAAGCGCGACCGGCGACGCTGATCCGTCACACCTGCCCCGCAAGGAAGGTCTTGCGAAACGAACCCGCAGGCATTATCTGCACCGCTCTCTGAAGACGCAAAACGCACGTGCCACTGGCCACCTCGACAGGTTAAGCAACGACGGAAGCGTCCTTTTCGATCAAGCCGGCACGCGCCGGGTCCTAAAGGGTGTTGACGATGTTGGTCAGTGTGAAGGGCGCCCGCGCCCGCAAGCCTCGCTTTGATTCCGTTTCCACAGCACGCAAGACAGCGCTTGACGCAAGCCCCGTTACGCACGTGCGAACGCCTTGCCCCGGCGTACCCCAACGCATAACGGAGTATCTGCGCACGGCAAATCTTCCCTCTCCCTGCCTCATCGTCGACGTTGACACTGTCACCGAAAATTATGCTGCGTTGGAAAACGCGCTGCCGGAGGCGTCCATATTCTACGCCGTAAAGGCAAACCCGGCGGACGAAATCATCGCGCGCCTCGCAAGCCTTGGATCATGCTTCGACACAGCCAGCATCGGCGAAATCGAGCTATGCTTGCGTCATAGGATCGATGCGAGCAGGCTTTCCTTCGGCAACACCATCAAGAAACAGCGCGACATCGCCGCCGCCTTCAATCTGGGCGTTGGCTTGTTTGCATTCGACAGCGAAGCGGAGCTCCAAAAAATTGCGGCATCGGCGCCGGGTTCCCGTGTCTTCTGCCGCATCCTTGTGGACTGTGAAGGAGCGGAATGGCCCCTCTCGCGCAAATTTGGCTGCGAGCCCGAAATGGCGGCAGACCTGATGGCACGCGCCCGGGACTTGGGGCTCGATCCCTATGGAATTTCTTTCCATGTCGGTTCCCAGCAGACGCGCCTCGAGCAATATGATCGCGCCATCGCCCAGGCCTCACATCTCTTCAGCGCACTGTCGGCTCGCGGCATCGACCTACGCATGCTGAACGTCGGTGGAGGATTTCCCTCGCGCTACAGCCGTGATGTGCCTCCCATCGCAGCTTACGCTCAAGCAATCCGTCATGCTCTCGCACTGCACTTTCCACGCAAGAAATTGGAAATCATCGTTGAGCCCGGTCGCTACATCGTTGGTGACGCAGGTGTTATCCAGGCCGAAGTGGTCCTCGTGTCGAACAAGGGCGGGGGCGATCCGCGTCGTTGGGTCTACCTCGACATTGGGAAGTTCCATGGATTGATTGAAACCATGGACGAAGCGATCCGCTACCGCATCCTGACACCACACGATGGAGAGGAAACCATGCCGGTCATTCTGGCAGGTCCCACCTGCGACAGCGCCGATATACTCTACGAAAAGGCCGACTATCGTCTCCCAAAGGCACTCCGGGCCGGGGATCGCGTGCTGATCCTGTCGACCGGCGCGTACACCACGACCTATGCAAGCGTCGCGTTTAACGGAATGCCACCCTTGGCCAGCGTCTGCATCTGAGGCACCCGTCGCATTGCCTACAGGCCGCGAGGTCGTCTACACCGGACGCCCGTGGAACCCGAACCGCAAGCGAAAATGGTCCATAAGCCAGTCAAGCCCAGGCATGCAGCCTCTCTCGTGCTCACCCGCCACATCGGCGGCGTCATGCACGTGCTGATGGGCCGCAGGCCTTCGCGCGCGGTCTTCGCACAAGCCTGGGTATTCCCAGGAGGCAGGTTGGACAAGGGCGACAGCCGCATCGCGCCCAGTGCACCGCTCAATACCGTAACCCTAGATGATCTCTGCAACAGAGGCGGCTGCACACCAGCCATGGCACAGGGCCTGGCAACCACAGCTATCCGCGAGACCTACGAGGAGACCGGCCTTTTGCTTGCTGGCAGCGGCAATCCGGGCAGCGCCATAGGCACCTGGTCAGACTTCTCCCGCGCAGGACTGGCGCCAGCCCACGACCGCTTGCGCTTCCTCGGTCGAGCGATCACGCCAACATCGGCACCGGTTCGCTTTCACGCGCGCTTCTTTCACGCCAATGGCGACGACCTCGTCGGCAGCCTTCGTGAAAACGGAGAACTGCTGTCGCTGGACTGGTATCCCCTGACGACGGCGCGCGACTTTGAAGTGATTGACGTGACCCGTTTCGTGCTTGCGGAACTTGCTGCCACGGATGCAGGTGCGCAGCGCCCGACACCTTTTTTCCGCTATCGGCGCAACAAACCCGTCCAACCCACATGAGCGAAGCAGGGCTGCCCAGGCGCGACCTAACGATGAGCCTCGGCGCAGTTTATGCCTGCATCTTTGCAAATGGCCTGGGCATGGGCCTCTCGCTGCCCTTGTTTTCGCTCCTGCTGGAACGCAATGGCATCCCGGCGACTGTCATCGGCGCGAATGTCATGACGGGCGCAGTTGCAATGATCGTCGTCACGCCATTCATCCCCGCAATGGCAGCAAGGTTGGGCACCATCCGATTTCTTGTGTTCTGCTACGTCACTGCAGCCATCTGCCTTGTCGCTTTCCGGGCATCCGACAGCATCACACTCTGGTTCCTGGTCCGCTTCGTCCTGAACGCAGCTCTTCAGGGCTTGTTCGTTGCGAGCGAAGTCTGGATCAACCAGATCTCCCCAGAGCGCATGCGCGGCCGCCTGATTGCCATCTATACCGCAATCTTTTCCGCCGGCTTCGCCCTCGGCCCGGCCATAATCCAGGTGCTTGGAACCCAAGGCTGGGCACCCTTCATCGCGGGTGCGGTCACCATGCTCGCAGCCCTCGTACCGCTGCTCATTGTCAGCACACGACTGGTGCCGGTCATCCAGCACGCCAATGCCGGCGCGATGTTCAGCTTCGTGTTCTCATCCCCTTCAGCAGCCGCAGCCGCCTTGTGCTATGGCGCCGTGGAAGCCAGCGCGGGAGCCTTCCTCAGCATCTACGCCGTTCGTCAGGGGATCGCAGAGACAAGCTCCACACTGCTGATCGGCGCGCTGGGGCTGGGCAACATGCTACTCGTCCCCTTCATTGGATGGCTCGCAGACAAGACCGACCGACGCTACGTGCTCGTCGGATGCGGACTGGCCTGTGTAGGCGCGGCGACCCTGCTCCCATTGATACGCGCCATCGGGCCCTGGGAACTGGGGATCACCCTGTTTTGGGGAGGGGCAATCTCTGCGATCTACGCGGTGGGACTGGCACATCTGGGATCGAAGTACAGGGGCGCGGATCTGGCATCCGCGAATTCCGCCTATGCCATCCTTTACGCCACCGGAACCATGGCTGGCCCTTCGCTGGGTGGCGTGGCGATGGATCTTTGGAATCCCCATGGCCTCGTGCTCGTTCTGGCCCTTATTCCGGCCATTTTTGTGCTGGTTACCGGCTACAGGGCCGCGACTTTCCGCCGAGATCGGGGCAGTTGACATCCCCCCGCGAATGAGTAGGGTTCGCGCCTTCGAAAACGATGGCCCCTCAGGGGCGGCCCATACACCCGACGCGAGACCACCATGGCGAAGCCCACCACAATCAAGATCCGCCTGAACTCATCGGCAGGAACGGGCCATTTTTATGTCGCGAAGAAGAATTCGCGCACGATGACGGACAAGTTCAAGGTTCGCAAATACGACCCCGTCATCCGCAAGCACGTCGAATACGTCGAAGGCAAGATCAAGTAATTATCTGTCAGGCGGCGTCTGCCGCCACGCGATTTCGACCTTCTCGTTTGGCCCTGTACAGCGCCTGGTCCGCTCGCTTGAGCAGAACCTCGGGGCTGTCCCCGTTCTGGCTGGCCGCAACACCAATCGAGATTGTAACGGGCAATTGCTTGGCCTCGCCATTCACATTGAACGGTGCATCGGCCACAGATTGACGAAGCCGCTCCGCAACAAGATAAGCAAAGCTCAGGTCGGTGTCCGGCATGACAACCACGAATTCCTCGCCACCATACCGGCAGGCAAGGTCAATGCCGCGGACATTTGCAGAGATCCGATTTGCAAACTCTTTGAGGACTTCATCGCCGACATCATGGCCATAGGTGTCGTTGATCTGCTTGAAGAAATCCACGTCAAGCATGAGGAACGAGACCGGCTTATCTCCTTCAGTCAGAAGCGTACTGAGGTGGCGCGACATGTAGCGACGGTTGAACAGACCCGTCAGCTGATCCGTGATGGCCAGCTCCAGGCTCAATTGCAGCGACTGCTTGAGCCGCTCGGCATAGCGACGGCGGCGCAATTGCGTGCGAACCCGCGCGCTCAGCTCGCTGCGCTCGATAGGACGCATGAGATAGTCGTTGACGCCAATATCCAGGGCACGAACCATCCGCTTGGTATCGCCCTCGTCAATGACAGCCAGGATGGGCGTTTGCCGTGTCGCCTCAAGGCTGCGCAGCGTCGCGCAGAACCTGAGACCATCCTGCTTGTCGAGTGAAAGGCTGGCAATGACGAGGTCGTAGTCGCCGCCGCGCGCGCGGACAACGGCTTCAGTCGTCTGGGGAACCACATCAAGATCATGGTCACCAGCAAGATACTCGCTCATTCGAGCCGCATTCTGCTCCCGATCTTCAACGATCAGGATGCGGCCACGCCCGTTGAATTCGTTGAACGCGTGTGTGGCTGCATCGCCGAGGCCCATGCTTTCACCCGTCGCCTGTCGCAACCTCAACTCATCGACCATGGTCTTCAGGCGAACCAGGCTGCGCACGCGGGCAAACAACGCAAGATCATTGACAGGCTTGGTCAGGAAATCGTCGGCTCCAGCCTCAAGCCCCTGGACGCGGTCCGAGACCTGGTCAAGCGCTGTCACCATGATCACGGGCAAGTGAGCCCAGGCAGGATTGGACTTGATGCGACGGCAAACCTCGAACCCGTCCATGCCGGGCATCATCACGTCAAGCAAAACGATGTCCGGCAAATCCTGCGCGATCTTGTCCAGCGCCTGCGCACCGGAGTTCGCCGTCGAGACCTCAAAGTACTCGGCGCCAAGCCGTGCCTCGAGCAGCTTCACATTGGCAGGAATATCGTCGACAACGAGGACGCGTGCGGTCATGTCTGATGGCTCACGAACGCAGGAACCTGCGAACCGTCTCAAGAAATTTCATCACCGAGATCGGCTTCGAGATATAGTCCTCGCATCCACCCTGACGGATCTTCTCCTCGTCGCCCTTCATCGCAAAGGCGGTCACGGCTATCACGGGGATCTGCTTCAGTTCTTCGTCATCCTTGAGCCACTTCGTAACCTCAAGGCCCGAAACCTCAGGCAGCTGGATATCCATCAGGATCAAGTCGGGTGAATGCTTGCGCGCAAGGTCCAGGGCCTCGAGACCGTCACGGGTCTGGATCGTTCTATAGCCATGGGCATCCAGCAGATCGTGGAAGAGCTTCATGTTGAGTTCGTTGTCCTCGACGATGAGGACTGTCTTCGTGCTCGCGTCCATGATGCCCTCCGGATCGGCAGCTGCGCCACCGGCCCCTGGTTCCTTCGACCCGGTCATCCGCACGCCCGGTGCAAGTGACTGGTTTTCTGAAGCATATTTCACCCGAACAATGTTAAATAAGCTTTTCGGATTACCGCAAAGCCGGCAAAGAAAAGCAACCGAAGTCGGCCAATTTGGGACAGGCTCCTTGATGAAGAGCAAACTTGCAATGGAGATTGCCGAGCGAGCATTGATTTTCCTCGCCAATCGGCCCTCCGATATACAGAATTTCTTAACGGTCAGTGGCCTCGATCCCGGAGAACTCCAAGCCCGAAGCGACGAACCGGCGATCCTGGCTGCTGCACTGGGCTTTCTGGCTGGCGACGAATCACTTGCGCGCACGTTCTCCGAGGAGGAAACCCTCAAGCCGGGACAGTTGCTGCAAGCATACGCTACCCTTGACCCACACGCGTCCGCCGCATGGTAGACCACCCGCCGATCAATCAGGATCGTCCACTGATCATCTGCGATGCCGACGAGGTTCTCGTCGAGTTCATCAAGGGCCTCGAAAGGTTCCTCGCACGCCAGGACCTCCTGCTGGACCTGGCCTCCTTTCGAATTCACGGCAATGTCCGCCATCAGGCAACAGGACATGTCCTGGAGGACGACCGGGTCACCCGCCTGATCGACGAATTTTTCGCCTCCGACACAGCTGTCCTTGACGCAGTCCCCGGCGCCGCGACCGCGCTGGCAGATCTGTCGAGACATGCAACCATCATTGTCTTGTCGAATCTACCCGCAAGTGCCCGCGAGGCCCGCGCCAAAAATCTGGCTGGCCATGGAATGGCCTATCCCGTCATCGCGGGAAGCGGACCGAAGGGAAACATCATACAACCCTTGATCGCGGAGATGCGGGCGCCTGTTGTCTTCATCGACGACCTGCCGCCGCATCACGCATCTGTCGCAGGCGTGGCGCCGCATGTCCATCGCCTCCACTTCGTCGCCGACAAAAGACTGGCAAGTCTCATCGGCCCGAGCCCCCATGCCCATGCCCGGATCGACACCTGGCCCGAGGCCGCCGCCTGGATCAGGCAAGCGACACAGGCTGGCTAGGAGCGAGCATGGCAACGCTGTGCCGCAATTGCTGTGAGATGGTGACGGATACCCGGACCGCCCGCTGCCCGGCTTGCCGAAGCCCACGGCTTGCAGCGCACGACGAGCTCCTGAACCTTTCGGTCGCACATCTGGACTGCGACGCCTTCTATGCGTCAGTCGAAAAGCGGGACAACCCGGCACTGGCAGACAGGCCTGTCATCGTGGGCGGAGGACGCCGAGGCGTGGTCGCAACCTGCTGCTACGTGGCGCGAACGTTTGGTGTCAAGTCGGCAATGCCGATGTTCAAGGCGTTGGCCGCCTGCCCGGATGCCGTTGTCATTCGGCCCGACATGCAGAAATACACTTCCGTCAGCAGGCAAATCCGCGAGCTCATGCGCGCGACGACACCACTGGTCGAACCTCTGTCCCTTGATGAGGCATTCCTTGACCTGACGGGAACAGAGCGCTTGCACAAGTCCTCGCCCGCACAGGTTCTCGCCCGTCTTGCACGCCGCGTGGAAGACGAGATTGGTGTAACGGTCTCCATCGGGCTCAGCTTCAACAAGTTCCTCGCCAAGATTGCCTCCGACATGGACAAGCCGCGCGGCCTCTTCGTGATCGGTAAAGCCGAAGCCTTGGATTTTCTCGAGCCACGACCCGCAACGCTCATCCCTGGCGTAGGCCCGGCCTTCGCCCAGTCTCTGGCCCGGGAAGGAATCTATACCATTGGCGATATCCGTCGCCGAGGCTTGAAGGACCTTATGGCGCGCTTCGGAACAAGCGGCTCATGGATCTGGCAGCTGTCGAGCGCCCATGACCACAGACGGATCGAACCCCGCGGCGAAGCGCGAGGCATATCAGCTGAAACAACGCTCGAGCAGGACCTCGCAGACCATGGCGCCCTCGATGCCATACTCTGGCCACTCTGTGAAAAAGTATCCGCCAGGGCCAAGAGCGCTTCGGTTGGTGGCAAAGTGGTTCAATTGAAGCTCAAGACGTCACAGTTCAGGACCGTATCACGACGCCAGACACTCGAGCGCCCGACCCAGCTGGCCCACCGGATCCATCAGGCCGCATCGGGACTGCTGGCCAGGGAAACAACAGGCACGCGTTTCAGGCTGGTCGGCGTCGGTCTCGGAAGTCTCGTTCCCGAGACAAGCTGCGACGAGGCAGACCTAATAGACACCGGAGGGCGCCGCAGGGATGCAGCTGAACGTGCAATCGACAAGGTGCGAGCCAAGTTCGGATCGGCTGCAATCCGCAAGGGCCGCAACATCACGACAGACGATTGAAGCCCCCGGAAGGCGGACCGCGCGCAGAAGCAACCACCCCGAGCTCCACGCGCGACACACTGCGCAACAGGGCCGCGGCAGCACCACCCGTCGCGGAATTCAGGCGAGGATGAGAGCGACCATGCAACATCGCGCCCTCGCAACCGCCTATCTGCGTGCAGGCAAGAAAATGGCAAGCACCACCGGTCTGATGCTCGCCAGGCACCGGTATCTCCGACGGCTCGAGCGCGATACGCCGGACTCCCTTCGGCGTGCAGACCTCGACCAGAAACACCCCATCGCGCGCCATCATCATCCCGGGCGTGACACGATGCACCAACGCGACGACAAGCAGAAAGATGAGGACCACGCTCTTCATTTGCGGACTTCGCAAGCTCATGCTTTCATTGTATCGGATAGGGGGCTGCGCCGATTGATTTGGGTCAAGGGTCCTTGCCTGCAGCAATGACATCGTAAATGACAGGGCACACATCTGGAACAAGCCCCACTTCAAGCGGTCGCGTTCCACGGCATGCCTCGAAGACCAAGACAGGAACGACAATGACCATGGGCACCCGACAGTTTGTGATCGCAGCCTTCCTGCCATTGGCGATGCTCACCGCCTGCATCGATGACACGGATTTCGATGGTCCTTCCGCCTCGGCAAGCCCGGCAATGATCGAGGACGGGCGCGCGATTGCCGAGGCCAATTGCGCCAGCTGCCACGCCATTGGCAAGACAGGCCAAAGTCCGAATCCGAAGGCCCCAACATTCAGGACCGTTCTGAAGCGCTACAACGCCGAGATGCTCGGTAACGAGTTGGCCGAGGGCATGCGGGTTGCCCACACACCGATGCCGCAATTCCAGTTCCGACCCGAGGCCGTCGACAGCCTCATCGCATATATGCGGTCTGTCGAGATCCAGGGTGAAGGACAAGCCCTCGTCGAACAGCGTTGCGCGAAGTGCCACGCTATCGGCGCAACGGACACCAGCCCCTATCCTGGAGCACAGCCCTTCCGCAACTTTGGTCAGCGCTGGCGACGCGATCAGCTACGCCAGGCTCTCCTTGCCGGCATCATTGCCGAGCATGACCGATCCGATATCCGCCTGCCGCCGATGAAGCTATCGGATCAGGAAGCCGACGCACTGCTGGATTATCTGGACACGATTTCAAGCGCGGCCAGCCCTGCACCACGCTGAAGCGCGGGGAACCCGCCATGGGCACCCCGCATTCGTCCCACGGAGCCACGGATCTACTCTTCCCAGCCGCAGGTCTTCCCAGCGTTCTGTTCCTTGAGATAACCCATGAGTGGCTCGAAATACTCGATCAGCGCCGAGCCATCCATCTCCCGCCCACCGGTCAGCTTCTGCAACGTCTCTGGCCACGGGCGGGATGATCCAGCCTCCAGCATGTCCATGAACCGACGCCCCGCGTCCTTGTTGCCATAGACATCACACGCGTGCAGCGGCCCCTTGTAGCCCGCCGCATCGCACAACGCCTTCTGGAACTGGAACTGCAGCACGTAAGCAAGGAAATAGCGCGTGTACGGCGTATTGCCGGGAATGTGATACTTCGCGCCCGGATCGAAATCCTCGTCAGAGCGCCCGACCGGAGCCGAAACACCCTGGTACTTCTCCCGGAGCTTCCACCAAGCACTGTTGTACTGGTCTGGCGACACCTCGCCACTGAACACTTTCCAGCGCCACTGATCGACAAGCTTGCCCCACGGCAGGAAAACGATCTTGTCGAGCGCAAGCTTCATCTGCGCGTTCACCACCGCACGCGGATCCATGCCCTGGGCAGGCACCAAGCCAATCTTGGCCAGATGCTGGGGCGTCATCGACAGCGTGATCGTATCCCCGATCGCCTCATGAAAGCCATCATGCGCTCCGGACTGAAACATCGGTTCGAGGGGATTGTAGCTGAGGTCATAATAGATATGACCAAGCTCGTGGTAGATCGTGATGAGCGACTCCTCGTCGGGCACGATGCATTGCTTGATCCTGACATCCCCCTCCATGTTCATGTCCCACGCGCTGGCGTGGCACACCACCTCCCGATCACGGGGGCGCGTGAGGAGCGACTTTTGCCAGAAGGAATCGGGCAGCTTCTGCATGCCCAGGGAAACATAAAAATCCTCGGCCATGCGCGTCATCTTCACCGACATGGCAGCATCGGCCTTGTTGGACAGCTCGGCAATCTCCACAGGTCCCTTGGCGCCCGGTGCTTCCGACTTCAGGCGCTGGAACTCCTGCTCGCGCAGACTCTTGAGCGATGAGGTAACATCAAGGCTCGCAACCCCCTTGTAGGGCTCGAGGAGCGGATAGATGTTTGACCACTGCTGAGCCCACATGTTGCCTAGCAAGTGAGACGGGATCTTGCCATCCTTCGGAACAATCGCATCGCCATACTTGGCGTTGAGCTTGCCACGCACGTGGCAGTGCAACTGCTCATACAGCGGCTTGACCTGGCCCCAGAGCCGCTCGGTCTCCTCCGCAAACGCTGCAGGGGTCATGTCGTATCCGCCGCGCCAGACCTCGCCCGCGTCGGCAAAGCCCATTTCGCGCGCACCTGTATTCACAAGCTCGACAAAGCGCTGGTAATCCTTGCGGATCCCGCGCGCTGTCTCCTGCCAGCCCAGCCAGGCCGCCGCGCGCGTCTCGGGCGTCTCCTCAGGATTATTGATGATCTTCTCGATCTCGGTCAGGTTCAAGCAATCATTGGCAGACCGACACCATTTCGCAGCGCCGTAATTGGCCTCCATACGCGAGAGAATCGTGGCCAGCTCCGCTTGGAGTGCGGGATCGCTGGGCGCAGGCGCAGACACGTTCTTCAGCAGCATTAAGGCCCGAGCGGTTTCAGGCTTCAGCCCCTTCACATCCTTGAAACGCTTCGCCTCTTCGACCTTGCGCGCTTGCCATCCCAGGAACTCCTCACTCGCGCGCGCAGCGATCATCTGCGAATCGTCTGTGATATAAGTGGCCTGCAGCCACGAAGCCGAACTGACATAGGGCACCATGCGGCGCAAATCGGTGTTAAGGCCCTCCACAAACTTGTCAGCCTCCTCGGGCGTGGCAGCCCCATCAGAGCCCGTGTCACCACACCCGGCAAGCACCAAAGCACAACCAAGCAACAGCGTTGTACGCAACGAACTCATTGAAGGACCCTCGGAAAGTGAATGCTGAGGCAATACTAGCATGACCATTCCATGCAACGCGACGGATCGATACCGCCTCCAACGGATGCTGGGCTTAAGTGCCTAGCCCTGCATGAGTTGCGCAGCCATCATCTGGTGCAACATGTTGATCGCCTTGAGCGGCCTGACCATCACCTTGAAATGCGTGATCTGCCCAGCCTCGTTCCAGGTGATCATGTCGATGCCATTGAGACGGATTCCCTCGATCTCGTTCTCGAACTCCAGCACGACACCGCTGGCATTCTCCCACGAACCCACATAGCGGAAGCCCGACCCACCCAGCACAACAAAGGCCGCTTTGAGGTACTTGAAAGTGACCTCACGCCCCCGCTGGGGCGTGTGGACAACCGGGCTTTCGAAGACAACATCGGGATGCAGCATGTCCCAGAGCTTGTTCTCGTCGTGCGAGTTCACATAATCGCGCCATGCACTGAGAAAGACCGGATTCATGAGCATGACCCCGTGAGCGACGCTTTGCCATCGAGTGTCAGCAGCGGCGCATATAGATCGGGCCGCCGGTCACGAAACAGTCCCCACGAACGGCGCGCAGTTGCAATGGCATCCAGGTCCACCGTCGCCGTAAGCACGTCTTCCTCGTCGCGGCCAGCACTGGCCAGGATCTCACCGGTCGGTCCGGCAATAAACGAACTGCCATAGAAGGTGATGTCGCACGTCTGGCCGACTTCCCGACCGATCCGGTTCGACGCCACCAGGGGCACATAATTGGCACCAGCATGTCCCTGCATGACACGCCGCCAATGTCCTGACGAGTCCACCTCCGGCGCAGGTGGAGGCTCACTGCCGATAGCTGTTGGATAGCAGAGGATTTCGGCACCTAGCAGCGCCATCACCCGCGCGCACTCCGGAAACCACTGGTCCCAGCAGATCCCGGCGCCAACCCGCCCGAACCGCGTATCCCATACCTTGAAACCCGTATCGCCAGGATTGAAATAGTACTTCTCCTGGTACCCGGGGCCATCCGGGATGTGTGACTTGCGGTAAAGCCCCAGCACCGCACCATCGGCATCGATCATGGCCAGCGAATTGAAGTGCGCGTTGGTCGCACGTTCAAAAAACGACAATGGCAGCACGACACCCAGCTCGCGGGCCAGTTGCGAGAACCTTGCAATCAGCGTGTTCCCGGTAAATGGCTTCGCAAGCTCGAAGTGGCAGGCCAGTTGATCCTTGCAGAAATAGGGTGTCTCGAACAATTCCTGCACAAGGATAATTTGCGCGCCTTGCTCATGCGCACGCCGGACAAGCTTCTCCGCACGGTCGACATTGTCTTTGTGATCATCCGAGCAGGCCATCTGCGTGGCCGCGAGTGTGACTGTCCTCATCGGTCTCATCTCCGCAATGGAACCAACGGATCGCCAGCCGGCTGCTGCATCGTGATGCAATGCAGCCCGCCACCGCCCTCCACGATATCGAGGGCCGGAACCTGCACCACCCGTCGATCCGGAAAGACCCTCTGCATGATCTGCACGACATCTGCGTCGCAGGGATCATCGAATGACGGCACGACAAGTCCATGGTTGGCGAAACAGAAATTGATGTAACTCATCTCGAGCCTTCGCCCATCATGGCGCGATCGCCGCGCAGGCTCGGGAATCTCGATGATCTCGAACGGCTCACCACGCGCATCTCTCGCCGCGCGAAGCCGCTGGAGATTGTCGCGCATGACGAGGTCATTGCGGCTGCCATCAGCCTTGGGCCGGTGCATCAGCACCCGACCCGAGCCGGCAAAACTCACGATATTGTCGACATGACCATCCGTTTCGTCATCCTCCAGTCCCTCGCCTAGCCAGACGATCTTCGTCACGCCGAGATAGATCGCAAGCCGCTCCTCGATCTGCTGGCGCGTCAGGTTGGGATTGCGGTTCGCATTGAGAAGGCATTGCTCGGTTGTGATCAGCGTACCGGTACCGTCAACCGCGATCGAGCCACCCTCGAGCACCATGGGACCCTCATAGCTGCGCATGTCCAGCGCATCCAGCAGGCTCTGCCCAAGCGCCGCATCGCCGTTATGGGGATGATACTTGTTCCCCCAGGCGTTGAACCGCCAGTGAACCCCGGCAACGCCACCGCGCCCGTCCGTAACAAAGACAGGTCCTGTGTCGCGCATCCAGGAATCATCGATGTTGAAGCCCGCAAAATCAATTCCCTTGCCACAGGCCAGCCGGGCTTCATCATGATCGTCGGGTCGCACCACCATGGTCACCCGCTCAAAGCCGGAAATCGCGCGCGCCACCGCCGCATAGGCCACGCGCGCACGCAACAACCCCTCAAGCGACCCCCAAGGCTCGGGCCGACACGGCCAAGCCATCCATGTCCGCTGGTGCGACACCCATTCCGCGGGCATATAGAGCCCGTCTCGCACCGGGCACTGGTCGTCAGCGTCAAGCCTTCGTGTCATGATCCGTCATGGTCCCGCAGTTGCAACACCAGGGAGAATTTGCGAGCCTCCCTTCTCGCACGGCCCCTCGCAAACAGCAAAGCCGTATTGAGGGAAGAACGAAGGAGATCTCATGTCTGGTCGCGTCGACACCCGCCTGAAGGAACTGTCCATTACCCTCCCCAAGGCCGCACCACCCGTCGCCAGCTATGTCCCCTTCGTGATCACGGGAAACCTCGTCTACATCTCCGGGCAGGTCACGATGGGACCGAACGGACTCGAATATGTCGGACAGCTTGGCAAGGAGTTCAGCGTGGAAGAAGGCCAGGCCGCCGCGCGCCTCTGCGCCCTGAACGTGATCGCCCAGCTCCAGCAAGCCTGCGCGGGCGACCTCGATCGGGTACGACGCTGCGTGAAGGTCACCGGCTTCGTGAATGCCGTCCCCGGATTTGCCCAGCATCCCGAAGTCATAAATGGCGCCTCAGACACGATTGTCCGGATATTCGGAGACATCGGCAAGCATGCACGCGCAGCCGTAGGCGCCGGGTCCCTGCCCCGCAACGTCGCAGTCGAAGTTGAAGCCATATTTGAAATTGCCTGACAGGCGCGCGGCTCCCGAAAGACAACGCCATGCAAGCCCGGTTGCACCACGCAATCGCCGAGATCCCCGAGGCTGAATGGGACGCCCTCGCATGCCCACCGGGAATGCCACAGAACCCTTTTGTCACGCACGCATTCCTGCGTGCGCTCGAGGAGAGCGGATCTGCAACACCTGAGACAGGCTGGCATCCCGCACACGTTACCATCGAACACGGCGGGGCAATCCTGGGTGCTGTCCCTGCCTATGTGAAACAGCATTCTTATGGCGAGTATGTCTTCGACCATGGTTGGGCACAGGCTTTCGAGCGAGCCGGAGGAAACTACTACCCGAAGCTGCAGGCAAGCGTACCCTTCACGCCAGCGACGGGGCCGCGCCTTCTGACAGGCGGCCACACGGAGCGTATAACCGATCTGGGCAGCGCCCTCCGGCAGATATGCGAACGCCTGGGTCTGTCATCCGTGCACGTAACATTTCAGCCCGAAGCCGAAGCGCTCCTCTTGCAGGCACAGGGCTTCCTGCTGCGCAACGACCAGCAATTCCACTGGCAGAACGAAGCCTACAGGGATTTCGAGGATTTCCTGTCGCGCCTCTCCTCCAGCAGGCGCAAGAACCTCAAGCGCGAACGGCGCGAGGCTGTCAGCGCCGGTATCGAGATCGAGCATCTCACCGGAAGCGCCTTGAAGGAAGAACACTGGGACGCCTTCTTCGCCTTCTACATGGACACGGGTAACCGCAAATGGGGGACACCCTATCTGACACGCGCATTCTTCTCCCTTGTCGGAGAAACGATGGCGGACAGGATCCTTCTGGTGCTCGCCCGCCGCGATGGACGCTATATTGCAGGCGCGCTCAACTTCATCGGCTCCGACACGCTCTACGGCCGCAACTGGGGCACCATCGAGCACCACCCGTTCCTGCACTTCGAACTCTGCTACTATCAGGCCATGGATTTCGCAATAGCGCATGGCCTGCGCGTGGTCGAGGCCGGCGCGCAGGGCGAACACAAGCTCGCCCGTGGCTACATGCCGGTGCGTACATGGTCCTCACACTGGATAGCCCATCCGGGCCTGCGCGAGGCTGTCAGCCGTTACCTCGTGGCCGAGCGTGCGCGCGTCAGCGAAGACATGGACCTGATGAAAGACTATGCCCCGTTCAGGAAAAGCGATCCCACCGGAGACAGATGATGGCCTATGACACGAACAATATCTTTGCAAAGATCATCCGCGGCGAAGCCCCCTGCTTCAGGGTCTACGAGGACAGCCACACCCTCGCCTTCATGGACATCATGCCCCAGACCGAAGGCCACACGCTTGTCATCCCGAAAGAGCCCGCCGAGAACATCTTCGAGCTGAGCCCGGATGGGGCAGCGGCCCTGATCAAGACAACCCAGAAAATTGCTGCCGCCGTGCGCAAGGTGACAGGAGCGCCAGGGGTCATGCTGGCACAGCTCAACGGGTCCGCCGCCGGACAGACCGTGTTCCATATCCATTTCCACATCATCCCGCGCGCAGGCGGCATTGACCTCGCCCTGCATGCACGCGACATGGCCGACTTCACGAAGCTGAAGGCCATGGCAGAGCGCATTGCGGCCGCCATTTGACCCGCGAGGCAGAGGCAACACCGATCTGCAGCTCAGTCGAACAGGGCAACCGCAACGCGCGTGCGGCCTCCAGCCTCGGGCGTGAACATCACAAGGAACTTGCGGGTGACCTCACAAGCCGTCGCTGACCAGAGCTCTTCCCACGCCTGCCCCGGTCGGCGAACCTTGCGCACAGAGGTATCCGAAAGGAAAGCCGGATCCTCGCAGCCCGATCGTATAGCCAGGCCGTTGGCCTCGCGAAACACAAGCGGCATGACCTGGCTCTGCAACCGCGGTCCCGCCACCGACTGACCGGGGACACCTGCCCTGAGTTCGGCAGGCTGCGCACCGCGTGGATAGACAAACACATTGTGCAAACGGTCAGCCCAGCAGCCACGTCCCCGGATCGCAAACCGCCAGACGCCAGGCTTTGCGGGGTCAACACGCACCGTAAGATCATCGGCATCGACGTGGTCAGCCCCGGCGAACTCGAAGACCCGCTTCATTCCACACGGGGGCGCAATGAACCTGTCCAAATTGATGAGCAGCACCGCAATGCGATTGGCCATCTGCACCGTCGTCTCGCCCCGCGCCAGCATTTGCGGGAAATTACCCCGAATGCTGACATCCTCATCACTGGCAAGCACTGGCGCTGCCGCACCAACCAGCGCGGCAAACGCCACAAGGGCAATGACCGGCAAGCGCATCATCTGACAAGCTCGGGAGAACGAGGCTCCGAGCCCTCGTCATCGCTCGCAATATCATCATGCGCAGCCGCCGGAGGTGCCTCGATGATCTCGAAGGAGAGCCCGCTCTTGTCTGCGTTCAGCATGACCTTCACGGTGCCGCCTCGCAGCAACCGGCCGAAGAGGATCTCATCAGCCAGAGGCTTCTTGATCGAATCCTGGATCAGGCGCGCAAGCGGTCGAGCACCGAAGGCCTCGTCATACCCCCGCTCGGCAAGCCAGCGCGTCGCATCAGGCGACAATTCAAAAGTCACATTGCGATCACCAAGTTGCGCCTCTAGCTGCAGGACGAACTTCTCGACCACGCGCTCGACAACTTCGGGCCCAAGCGCACGGAAGGGAACAACAGCATCGAGACGATTGCGGAACTCGGGTGTGAACAACTTCTTGATCGCCTCGCTGTCCTCACCTTCACGCTTGCCGCGGCCGAAACCAATCGACTCCTTCGCGGCATCGGCCGCACCGGCATTCGTTGTCATGATCAGGACAACATTGCGGAAGTCGACCTTCTTTCCATTATGATCAGTCAGCTTCCCGTGATCCATGACCTGCAGTAGCACATTGAACAAATCCGGGTGCGCCTTCTCGATCTCGTCCAGCAGCAATACACAATGTGGATGCTGGTCGACGCCATCGGTCAGCAAGCCACCCTGATCATAGCCCACATAGCCTGGTGGCGCGCCGATCAGACGACTGACCGAATGCCGCTCCATGTATTCCGACATGTCGAAGCGCAAGATCTCCACTCCCAGAATCTTCGCCAATTGGCGCGCGACTTCCGTCTTGCCAACGCCAGTGGGGCCCGAGAAAAGGTAGCATCCGATGGGCTTCTCCGGATCACGCAGCCCAGCGCGCGCCATCTTGATCGCGGCCGACAGCGCCTTGATCGCGTCGTTCTGGCCGAACACCACGTGGCCCAGGTTCATCTCGAGATCGCGCAGCGACTCCGCATCGTTTTTCGATACGGTCTTGGGGGGAATACGCGCCATTTTCGAGATCACATCTTCGATCTCGGGTACATCGATAACCTTCTTGCGCTTGCCTTCCGGCAGCAGCATCTGCGATGCCCCCGTCTCGTCAATCACGTCGATTGCCTTGTCAGGCAGCTTCCGATCGTTGATGTACTTTGCGGCCAGCTCGACCGCAGCCTTAACTGCCTCGTTGGTGTACTTGACCTTGTGGTATTCCTCGAAATACGGCTTCAGCCCCTTGAGGATCTTGACCGCATCGGCAACCGACGGTTCGGACACATCGATCTTCTGGAACCGGCGCACAAGAGCTCGGTCCTTCTCGAAGTGCTGCCTGAACTCCTTGTAGGTCGTCGACCCGATGCAGCGCAGGCTTCCTGACTGCAGTGCAGGCTTCAGCAGGTTCGAGGCATCCATGGCCCCACCACTGGTCGCACCTGCACCGATGACCGTATGAATCTCGTCAATGAACAGGATCGCGCCCTTGAACTGCTCGAGTTCTTTCAGGACGTTCTTCAGTCGCTCCTCGAAATCGCCGCGATAACGGGTGCCCGCGATCAGCGAGCCCATGTCCAGGGCGAAGATCGTGCAATCACGCAGGACCTCCGGCACCTCATTGTTGATGATCTTGCGAGCCAACCCCTCGGCAATGGCTGTCTTGCCGACACCCGGATCACCCACCAGCAGCGGATTGTTCTTTTGCCGGCGGCAGAGGATCTGGATTGTGCGCTCGACCTCAGGCTCGCGGCCAATCAGCGGATCGATCTTTCCAGTACGCGCCTTGGCGTTCAGGTTCACGCAATATGCCTCAAGCGCCTCGGTGCCCTGCTTGACGGCCTTCTCGCCGTCTTCCTCTTCCTCGGCACCACGCACCGGGCGGGACTCGTTCGCGCCGGGGCGCTTGGCGATGCCATGGCTGATATAGCTGACGGCATCGTAGCGCTGCATGTTCTGCTCGCCCAGCAGATAAACGGCATGGCTCTCGCGCTCGGCGAAGATCGCAACCAGGATATTGGCCCCCGTGACCTCTTCCCGACCCGATGACTGCACATGGATCACCGCACGCTGCACAACGCGCTGGAAGCCTGCCGTAGGCTTGGCATCCTCCCCGTCATCAACGACCAGGCTGGCAAGTTCGGTATCGACGAAGGTCGTGACGGCACGTCGCAGGGCATCCACGTCGACATTGCAGGCACGCATGACAGCCGTCGCGTCCTGGTCATCCATCAGGGAAAGCAGCAGGTGCTCGAGCGTCGCATACTCGTGATCGCGCTCGTTGGCGAGCGCCATTGCCCGATGAAGGGTGGCCTGCAGGGACTTTGAAAAACTCGCCACGTCCGTCGCCTTTCCTCAGATGTTCCGATCCGGCACTGCTCCTTCCGCCCTTCAGGGCGAACATATCACTCTTTTTCCAGCGTGCACTGCAGCGGATGCTGGTGGCGCTGGGCAAAGGCAATCACTTGCGCAACCTTGGTTTCCGCAACCTCATACGTATACACGCCACACACACCCACGCCCTGCCGGTGGACCTGCATCATGATGACTTCAGCATCCTCTCGCGCCTTGTTGAAGAAACGCTCAAGCACATGCACCACGAATTCCATCGGGGTATAGTCGTCGTTCAGCATGAGAACCTTGTAAAGGCTCGGCTTCTTTGTCTTTGGGCGGACCTTGGTGACCAGTCCCGTGGATGGACCCCGACCGTCGCCTTCACCATTCTGTTCTGACATGCGCACGCTGCTGCGTTGTTGGACCCGACCGGAACACCCTATTAGATATGCGATCGCCGGCAAATTGAAAGGTCGAGGTCATGCCCACCAAATACGGCGAGGTTATGGAAAACAGCCCTCATCCCGCCGGAAGACCAGCCTCGAGCTCCCGGATCCACGACAGGATGCGCCGGCGGTTCACGCCTAGGTCGGAATGCCCCACGACAGACCGGGAATAGACCGCTAGCGTCGACCGCCCGTCTTCCACGTCGACAAACCGGGCGGCAATCAGGTCTGGGAACCCGAACATGGCCGATCGCGCAACCAGATTGTCGTATAATGCAACATCGTCCTTCAGCACATGCGAAACCCGAGGTTTCGCAAGCGCGACCCTCAGGAACGCTTGCCTGACATTCGCGGCCGGAAGCGCATACGAGGGGGATGGAACGTCTATCGATGCCCTCCTGCAGAAACCGGACGGCGCCAGCAGGAACGTGTTCGGGCTTCGCGGCCGCACCAGTTCGACGAAGTCGATCCGCGCAAGCTGGTCCATGACAAGCGATCCTCCAATGAAAAAAGGGGGCTCGCCGATGGTGATCGGCAGCCCCCCAACATGCGTCGCAAGAAAACAGGTTACTCGGCAGCGCGCGCCGTCGGCGCCTTGAATTCCTGCATTTTTTCGGTCATCTCGGCAAAACGCGCCGTAAACGGCTCGGCGGCCTGCTTCGCTGCATCCAGCCACAAATCGTTGAGCTTGGTGGCCTGCGCCACGTACGCATCAAGCGCCGACTTCGCGAAATCCGTTTGCAGCTCCCAAGCCTCGTGGACGCTTTTGGCGCCGGAAACAGCCTTGAAGGCAGCAACGCCATCTTCCATCTGCTGCTTCGAGAAATTGAACATCTCGCCGTTCACGCGCTCGAATGTCTTCGCAAAGACCGTCGCCGCCTGCACATAGGCCTCAAGGCCACCCTTGCCAAACGTCGAAAACTGCTCGAACCCCTTGCTCATCGTCTCAAATCCGCTCTTCATTTTTACCTACCTCGTGTCGATAGCGCTGGTCATTCGACGGGCTCCCCCACGTCACAAGCGCGAGGTCCGCTCACGGACCGTTTCAAACATCCGCAGACAATCTGGAGCAAACCGGAATGCTGCAGTGCAACATGGCGCAATTTAGAGCGGATTGCCCCTGCTGTCAAGGCCGTTTTGTGCAGCGCACAATAAGAAAAAACGATCCAAAATCCGACATGATTTACCATGCTGCAACACCTCTGAAGGATGATCGTTGTTTCAATGAAACAACTGCGGTTGGGGCAACGACATGTTAACCCTTCCCAATCTTTTAAAATGTGACAGACTAAAGCGACTGGTGCCGAAGAGGGGGTCGGCACGCTGGGTGGCCTGCTTCTTGCTGCAGCAGGACTGATGTCGACAATCCAGAAGCGAAGGGAACTGCAAATCTCCATGACCGCACGTGTACGGCCAGCGTATTTGCTTGTGACCTTCCTGACCCTCCTCGCGCTGGTCTTCACGGCTACGACCGCCGACGCAGCCCGCAAGAAAAAGAAGAAGCGCAAGGTCCAGAGCGCACCCATCGTCTATGTTGAAAAGTCTGCAGCCATCGTCGTCGACGCCCAGACAGGACGCATCCTCTTCGAGAGCATGGCGCACGAGAAGCGCTACCCCGCTTCCCTGACCAAGATGATGACGCTTTACCTCCTGTTCGAGCAAATCAACAGCGGCAAGGCCACACTCTCGACCCGAATGACCACCTCAGCCTTTGCGGCGTCGCAGGATCCCAGCAAGCTGGGACTTGCAGCCGGTGACACGCTCTCAGCCGAAGACGCGATCAAGGCCCTGATCGTGCGCTCGGCAAACGACGTCGCCGTCGTGGTGGCCGAGCACATTGCCGGATCCGAATATCGGTTCGCCCAGCTCATGACCAGCAAGGCGCGCGACCTTGGCATGATGAATACGAATTTCGTGAACGCATCGGGACTGCCCGACGAGAACCAGCGTACGACCGCCTTCGATATGATGCTCCTCAGCCGCCGCTTGACCAGCGATTTCAGCGAGTACGCCCCGTATTTCCGGCAGCAGAGCTTCACTTGGGCCGGACGCAGCTACGAGGGTCACAACCACCTCCTGAAATTCTTCGACGGAGCAGACGGCCTGAAGACTGGATACACCCGCATGTCAGGCTTCAACCTGGCAAGCTCCGCTACCCGAAAGGACAAGCGCCTCATTTCGGTCGTCATGGGTGGCCGCACCGCCAAGGAGCGCGACACGCGCACGGCTCAGCTGCTCGAAGCAGAATTCGGCAAGCTCGGTCTGGGCCAGCCGGCGCCAGTACTCATGGCCATGTCCCCACTGGTACTGGACGACGACGAAACCGCGAACTCAGCTGCAGGTCCTGCAACGGAGTCGCGCCCTGAGATCACGTCACCAACAACCGCGCCTGGCATCGCATCGCAACCGCAGATCCAGACTGCCAGCATGCTGCCAATCGCGGATGACCACGAGACCGCGCAAGGGGATTCCGACGATCCGCCCACGCGTATCGCGCCGACTGAAGCAGGCCTATGGGGTATCCAGGTCGGCGCCCATTCATCCCGCGAAAACGCGGAGGCGCAGCGCATCACGGTCAAGACCAAGATGAGAGACCTTCTAGCTGGGGCCAAGAACGCGATTGTTCCGCACAACATCCAGGGCACCACGCTGTACCGCGTTCGTTTTGGCGCCTTCACACCGAAGAAGGCCGAGCGGCTCTGCGAACAGATGCAGGAGCGCGGCGTCAGCTGTCTTGTCGTGACCGAAGCAGGCTGGAACCAGTCGACCACCCCGGCCAAGCGCCCGATCGCCGTTCGCTGAACCGGCGCGGGCAATTCCGGATGCGCGCAAGACAAACCGCGGCCACTTCCACAACACATCCAGACCGAGTTGACACGGAACACGGCGAGGACTGACCCTCGTCACCCTCTTGCAGTTTGAATTGCCGCATGAGGCCCGCGACAGCTTCCACGTCGATCTGGCATGCAATCCCCGCACCGCGGTCCTCCTCGAAGCGGCCGACATCTGTAATCGTGTTGAGCACATGCGCAGAAATTTTGCTGTCGACAATCCAGAAGACCAAGTTGCGATGGGAGACAACTTCAAGCCCCGGGAAACGACCGGCAGGCTCTCGCCCCTCTCCTCGCGCTGAAGTGATGATGGTTGAAACCGTCGCCCCGGCTTCCCGGGCCGCAACTGCAAGCCTCACTACCAGCGGCTTGACGGACCCTCCCGTCAGGTCACTGACACGGTGCGATGTTGCAGCCAGCGTCGGCTCTATCAGCGCCGCCGTTGAACCCAGGGCTGCCACAAAGCTGACCAGCGCCAGGGCGTCGACACAGTCGGCACTGGCAGCAAACCCCTCGGTCAGCCCCGTGGAGAGGCGAGACGAGCCAACTGATCGCCCACCCCTTCAGGATGCGCAACACAGCCAACATCAGAGCCAAACGCAGACCGAACGCGACCCAGTAGCGCATCTGCAGCGCAAGCATGTCGCGCTGCGCTTCGGTCACGGGAAGCGCAGGGTCAGCCATCATTACACCAGCAGCCTCGGCAGCCACGGCAACAAGAGCCCGCTCTGAAATCGTGCTGCCAAACCCCAGCGCAAACGCAAATCCCATCAGCCACAAGTGATCACCTCGCCGCCCGATGGCCTCTGCCAGCGCCTCACCGATCGGAAAGAAGCTGGCCTCCAGACCACGGATCATCAAGGTCAGAACCGTCAGCATTGCAAGGAGGCTTGCGAAAAAGCCAACCGGGTCCTCAGGCTGTACGCGCAGGCGGGATCACCATCACATCCACGAGCGCCTGCTGAAGGACTTGCTGGGTCACGCTCCCCAGCACCACGCGTGCCAATGATCCCTGCCCCCGCGTGGACATCACGATCAGATCCACGCCAAGTTCGATTGCACACTGCTGGATCTCGGTGGCTTCCGTCGTCTCCAGGTGCCGCGGGACAAGCTCCATGAGATACGGGTCGAGCTTGCCGACAAACTCGCCCAAGGCACGCATCGCCTGAAGGCGATGCTCGGCGACGATGAAGTCCTTCTCGTCCTTCGGCAGGGTACCCGACATCGCAAGGCGCAATGGCATCACATCAAAGACATGAAGAATGGAGTGCCGTGTCGGAACCACCAGCCCCTCGGTCAGATATCTCTGCAGCGCGCTCTTCGCATTGTCTGAAAGGTCTGTCGTCAGGAGGACGTGACGATAGGCACCCACAGGAGGTCCGTTGACCATCAGCACCGGACAGTCAACAGAGCGGATCGTGCGTTCGGCGGTGGTGCCGACGAAAGCATCCTTGAGAAGATCGCGCCTGTGCGGGCCGATCACCAGCAAGGCTGGCGGACGTTGCTTCGTTGCCTGCGCGATGCCCTCAAACGGATCCGACCGAACGATGGCACTCTCACATGATACACCCTCGACGGACATCAGCGAATGCGAAAGCTCTCGCAGAAGCTGACGCGCCAGTCGTGCCTCATGCTCCACGAAGCGGCGCGGACGATCATCATCGACAACATGGAGTAGATCGAGCACGGCGCCATGAGCCCGCGCCAACAAAACAGCCCGGCGCAGGGCACGGTCCGATCGCTCGGAAAAGTCAGTCGCCAGCATGATGCGCTGCATTCCCGGAATGCCTCCCACCAGCATTAAAATACAAGCTAGCGCAAGACGCCTCCATCGGAGTTGATCAAGATCAATGAAACAGGGCTATTCTTCTCTATTCTCCGCTCGAAACAGCAAAACGTTGAAGCGCAATGCCGCACGACCAGTACCAGACAGTGAAAGAGCTGGCCAAGCGCCTCAAGATTGCAGAAGCCACAGTCCGCCACTGGATACGTTCAGGAGAGTTGCGTGCAATCGACATCGGCAAAGGCTGGCGAATTGCCGATTCGGATCTGGAGAAATTTCTCGCTCGGCATGAAACGGCACCACGCGTGACCGGCGGCGACGAACCAGCCAGAGACTGAAACTGAGCATCGACAAGAAATTTTGAAAGCCCGCGACATCAAGGAGAACACCATGAACCGACTATCTGGCAAAATCGCCATCGTCACCGGAGGCGCCGTGGGTATCGGTCGCGCCTGCGTCGAGCGCATGGCCGAGGAAGGCGCAAAGGTCGCGATCTTCGATGTCCTCGATGCGCAAGGCAAGGCGCTCGCGACCGATCTCTCTGCCAAGGGCCGCAAGGTCACCTACCAGCACGTGGACGTAACCGATGAAGCAAAGCTGAAATCCGCCATCGACAGGACAGCGCAGGACTTGGGCGGCCTGCACGTCATGGTCAACAATGCCGGCATCTCGGGCGCCCCCAAGCCCACCGACCAGGTGACAGAGGCCGAGTGGGACCGCGTCCAGGCCGTGAACGTTAAGGGCGTGTTCTTCGGCACCAAGCACGCGATCCCGCATCTGCGTGCGGCAGGCAAGGGCTCGATCATCAATCTCTCCTCGATTGCGGGCCTGATCGGCATCGGCGGCATCGCCCCCTACCACGCATCGAAAGGGGCGGTACGGCTGATGTCGAAAAACGATGCCATCACCTATGCGCCGGAGAAGATCCGCGTGAACTCGATCCATCCGGCCTATATCTGGACACCGATGGTCGAGAACCATTTGCGCGCAACATCGCCGGACCTCGAGGCCGCCAAGCTGGCAGCCGGAGCCGCCCATCCCGTCGGCCACATGGGCGAACCCGACGACATCGCCTGGGCAGTCGTCTGGCTTGCCTCGGATGAAGCCAAATTCGTGACCGGGGCCGAGATCGTCATCGATGGCGGCTACACCGCCCGTTGAGATGACGAAACCCGACTGGCACGCCCGTTCGGTGGAGGACTGCCTCACAGCACTCTCCACCAACCCGCAAGGCCTTAGCGAAGCGGAGGCTGGCCGGCGCCTGCGCGCGGATGGCCCCAACCGCCTCGCAGAAGCGCGCACGCGCGGCCCTGCCGAACGCTTCCTGACCCAGTTCCACAATGTCCTGATCTATGTACTTCTGGGCGCGGCCATCGTGACCGCCGCCCTGCAGCACTGGATCGACACAGCTGTGATCCTTGCCGTGGTTCTCGCCAACGCGCTGATCGGGTTCATCCAGGAAGGCAAGGCCGAAGCCGCCCTCGCAGCCATACGCGGCATGCTCGCGCCACGCGCCGCAACCCTCAGGGACAACAAGCGCGTATCTGTCGCCGGAACGGATCTTGTACCCGGGGACATCGTCCTGCTGGAAGCCGGCGACAAAGTACCGGCCGACCTGCGCCTGATAGAAGCCCGCGGGCTCGCAGCCCAGGAAGCAATCCTCACCGGAGAGTCAGTCCCGGTCGAGAAGACCATCGAGCCTGTCGTGGCAGATGCTGCCCTGGGTGACCGCAAATCGATGCTCTGGTCGGGAACACTGGTCACCCAGGGAACCGCGCGGGGTCTGGTGGTGGCGACGGGCCAGGCCACAGAGATCGGCCGCATCGGTGGCTTGCTGGCCAATGTCGAGCAACTGACAACCCCCCTGATCGCGCAGATGAATCATTTCGCGCGCTGGCTTTCCCTCATGATCCTGCTGTCGGCAGGAATGCTGCTGGCCTATGGCTATTTCGTGAGCCATTACGATTTCGCCACCCTGTTCATGGTGATCGTGGGCCTCTCGGTCGCAGCCATCCCCGAAGGACTGCCCGCGGTCATGACAATCACGCTTGCCGTCGGCGTCCAGGCCATGGCACGGCGCCACGCAATCGTCCGCCGCCTGCCGGCGATCGAGGCGATCGGCTCCGTCTCGGTCATCTGCACCGACAAGACAGGCACCCTCACACGCAACGAAATGGTTCTGGCTGCCGTCGAAACGCCCACGGGCAGCTTTACCGTGGAAGGCGACGGCTACACGCCGCGGGGCACCATCACGCCAGCAGGCGACCTCACCGGACTCGCCGAAGCCGCAGCACTCTGCAATGACGCCGCCCTCCACGAGAAAGAAGGACACTGGACCGTCGAAGGCGATCCGATGGAAGGGGCACTCCTTGCTTTCGCAGGCAAGGTTACACCGCACCATATGGCAGCACGCCACGACTCTATTCCCTTCGACAGCCGACACCGTTTCATGGCCGTGCTCAACGAAACAGCAAGAGGGCGCAAGGTCTACGTCAAGGGCGCGCCGGAGCGCGTACTGCGCATGTGCCACGACCTCGACCATGACCGTTGGCATGAACGAGCCGAGGCCCTGGCAAAACGCGGCCTGCGCGTCCTCGCCCTCGCCGAACGAACAGACTCAGGGGACAGGATAGACGCCCGCTCGCTGGAAGGCAGCCTTTCATTTCTGGGGCTCGTAGGCCTCATCGACCCCCCTCGTCCCGAGGCGATCGCCGCCGTGGCCGAATGCCGCGCTGCAGGGATCAGGGTCAAGATGATCACCGGCGACCATGCAGGCACGGCACTCGCCATCGCAAGGCAGATCGGCCTCGAGAACGCCACCCGCGTATTGACCGGCGCGGACCTCGACAAACTCGGCGACACGCAATTGTCGATGGAAGTAGTCGACGTCGACATCTTCGCGCGCACAAGCCCGGAACACAAGCTACGCCTCGTGACGGCCTTGCAAGCGCGCGGCCTGTCTGTTGCCATGACAGGCGATGGCGTGAACGACGCCCCCGCGCTGAAGCGCGCGGATGCGGGCATCGCCATGGGACTGAAGGGATCGGAGGCGGCAAAGGAAGCCGCCGACCTCGTCCTGGCCGACGATAACTTCGCCTCGATCGCCGCGGCCGTACGCGAAGGACGCACTGTCTGGGACAACCTCAAGAAGGTGATCAGCTGGACCTTGCCCACGAATGCCGGCGAGACCATGGTCGTCGTCCTGGCACTGCTGCTGGGACTGTCGCTGCCCGTCACGGCCGTCCAGATCCTCTGGATCAACCTCATCACTGCCATCACGCTGGGCCTCGCCCTTGCCTTCGAGCCAACCGAAAGCGGCACGATGGCAAGGCCACCGCGCCCCCGCAACACGCCGATCCTTTCGGGCGAGCTCGTCTGGCACGTGGTCCTGGTCGCGTTCTTGTTCCTGCTCGCGGTCTTCGGCATTTTCAGCTACGCCCTCGACAAGGGCTACCCGCTGGCCCTTGCCCAGACCATGGCAATGAACCAGCTCGTGGTGCTCGAGATCTTCCACCTCTTCTTCATCCGCAACATCCACGGCACATCGCTGACGTGGGATACCGTGCGCGGCACAAGGGTGGTCTGGACAGTCGTAATTCTCATCACCGCTGCACAATTCGCCGTAACCTACCTGCCCCCTCTGCAGACAGGATTGGGAACCCAAGCCGTATCCCTCACCGACGGCATCCTGATCGTCACCATCGGCATCGCGTTCTTTGCCCTGATCGAGATCGAAAAACAGATCCGCCTCGGCATCAACAGCCGATGGGTCGAGGACAATTCATGACGAAACCCTAATTACGGTGACAGTGCATTTTATCCCAGCGCGCTCGCAGGGATTTATGCGAAAACCCTTCAGGAATAAAGTGCACTGTCACCGTAATTTTCACCACATGCTGGAACGGGTCGGTGCCTCACTGTCGAAGTCGATCTGCGCCCCCGACTTCATGAGCTCCGAGGGCGATAGGCCGAACATCCCCCTGAAAGCAGCACTGAGATGGGCAGACGACGCAAAGCCGGAATCATGCGCGACTTCCGTGAGGGAACGCTTCCGGGACAAGCCAAGCATCACAAGGGCCATTCGCCGCCACAGGCGATAACGGCGAAAGGGCACGCCAGTTGCCTGCCGCAGAAGCTCCCGGCAGCGTGAAGGCGACAACCCGATCACGCTCGCGACCTCGCCAAACGACCTGAATCGGTCTGGGTCAGCCTCGACCATGCCCAAGAGCGCAACCACCCGCGGGTCCGGCGCCTGCCGTTGGCCCAGGCCCAGAAGCTCACACAGTGCATCAACCGGATACGCGGTCACATCTGCGCGACGGAACACTCCGGCATCCAGCTCTCGCAAGCGAAGCGCAGCGTGGTCGTCGCCAAGGGGGTCGAGGTAGAGGAAGACCATCCTGCCCCTCGACTTCAGGTGATGGCGAACACCGGGCGGTATGAGCACCGCCTCACGCGCCCGATAGGAACCATTCTCGCCCGCAACCGAGAGCGCGAGTTCAAACGGTGCATCAAGACCAATGGCGACAACGGCAACCGCATTGCGATGCGGCGAAAGCCCCAGGCCCGGACCGACATAAGAGGCACGCGCCCCGCGCAGCGAGATGCACGCAGGCGCCTGATGAAAGCGCGATCGCGCACCCTCGGGCATGTTGCCCCCATGATCAATCTTCACCTTCACGACATCCCGGTCCTTGTAGCTGCAGCAGGTTTCGCAGCGATGGGTTTGGGCGCCCTTTTTGCACCGCTCATTGTCACCCGCCAGTTCGATATTGGCACACTGACCGTCGCAGGTCGCAACGAGATACGCGCCGTTTACGGTGGCTTTGGTCTCGCCATGGCTGCAATACTGACCGTCGCATTATGGTATCCATCGCTGCGCACGGGCATCTGCCTGACCACGGCTGCAGCCCTCGCAGGCATGGCAGCGGGGCGCATCGCATCCGCAATCGCAGACAGCAGGATCCCGGGCTACCCGCTTTTCTATCTCGTGCTTGAGGCTGTCTTCGCAGCCATGCTGTTTCATGCAGCCTGAGGGCGCCAGGCATCAATCACCACCCAGGCAAGTGGCACCAGGGCAATGGCATCAAACAGCGCAATCGTCTCAAGGGGGCCTGCAGGCATCCCGGCCCTCGCATAGAGAAACAGAAAGCCGACAACGCTGGTGCCGACAACAAGGCTCGTCACCCGCCGCGCCGAAGGAATGAACGCCGCATGGATGCACGCCATGACCACGGCCAGGAACAGGACGCCCCGATGAACAAGCAGCAACTGGAGTGTGCCCCCAATCGTTTCCCCATAGAGTTGCCCCACGAGTTCCGGCCAAGCGACAACCGCCGCCGGAGGCGTATGAACAAGCGCAAGCACGCACCAGGCAATGAGAGTCAGCTTGCCCATATGAACCTCCAACGCAATACGAAGCTCCACGCCGAAGGATGCGCGCAACTGGTCAAGACCGTACCCTCTCTTCCGCCCCGCCCGGCTTCACCGCACAGGCCAACGCAAGAAAGGACGGTCCGATCACCACGGCAATCTCGCGTTGCCGCCGCCACGCACCCCAAACCGTCAAGGCGCCGCTCGCGATGAACACCAACCCGACATCGCGCACGAAATGGACACTGAAGGGACCCAGCAGAGCAAGCCCAGGAACCGCATTGTAGAATGCAAGCGGTTCGACGAAAATGTAGATGCCCGAGATGAACCAGCCGGATCCGATGAAGAAGAGAACGTTTCTCGACATGTCACATCCCCGGCGTCGCTGAGAAATGAGGAACCCGGAAATGGTCGCCATCACGCCGCTGTCCGCAGAGCATCACGCCGACTGGCTGCGCCTCTGGAAGGGTTACCAGGCGTTCTATCGCGTGACCATTGATGACGCGACGACCGATCTGTCCTGGGAGCGTTTGAGGGATCCGCGGGAGCCAATGTTCGGACTTGCGGCACTCATCGATGGCAAGGTCGTCGGCATCGTGCACGCACTCTACCATCGGTCCACCTGGACGCAGGGCGACTACTGCTACCTCCAGGATCTTTTCACCGATGAATTGCAGCGCAACAAGGGGGTCGGGCGCGCCCTGATCGAAGCGGTCTATCGCGAAGCGCGTCAGCGCGGCGCCTCGCGCGTCTACTGGCTGACCCACGAGAGCAATGCCACCGGCATTGCTCTTTACGAAAAAGTCGCCAGCCGAACCGGCTTCATCCAGTACCGCCACGTCCTCTAGAAAAAGGCGAGACCCGACCATCAGGCCACATCACGCGCCGGAAACCTGTCGAGGAGCGCAGTCGCCCGGGTGGGGCGCACCTGCAACTCGCCCTTGCAGTTCGGGCATTGACGCGCCAGCGCATTCTGGCCACAGGAAAGACAGAAGGTGCACTCAAAGGAGCAAATCATCGCACCGGCCCGATCGGCTGGAAGGGCAACATGGCAGCGCTCGCAGGACGTCTTCATGAGGAGCATGGGCAGGAATTCCAGCAAAAAGGAAGTATGACCATAACCTGCAGCCAACCCGCCTGCTTTCAAGAACTGACGGTCGATTTCGGTGACAGTGCACTTTTCCGCACCGCCGCAAAGGTTACCGTCTGGTCCCTCATGCAACAAAGTGAATTGTCATCTTGGGCAGGAAGGCCCTTGCAGCCTTCTCAGGCTCGTCACCAGCCCCACCAACCGCACGATGCCGGCTCATAGACGCAGGGCGCCTCACTCACCCCGCCGCCAGCGCGCGGCCCAACTGGGGCAGCCTGAGCGCCGACACGAGCCCGCGCACCTCGGCCCGCGCCGCGATCTGCGCCATGGTCAGCCCGCGCGACTTGCCGTCGATGAGGTCGAGCACCGTCAGCCCCTTGGGGAACAGTTCGCGATAGATCACCCGCTCGCTCAGGCCCGGCGCCAGCCTGAAGCCGATGCGCTGCGACAGCTTGGTCAGCGCATGCGTCAGCCGCTTGCGGTTATGCGTCTCCTGCGCCGTCATGCGGTTGCGCACGACCAGCCAGTCGATCGTCCGGCGCCGCTCGACCATCTGCCGCTTGCGGCTTTCCCAGACGAACTCGGCATAGATGCTCGGCGCCTTGGCCTCGAACGTCATCGGGTCGACGCTGGCCAGCACATCGAAGTCGACGAAGCTGTCATTGAGCGGCGTGACGATGGTCGACGCCATCCCGTGCGCTGCTCGCCCCAGCGGCGTATCCGCCCCGGGACAGTCGACGACGATCACATCGCATTCATCCCGCAGCGCCTCGACAGCCAACCGGAACCGTTCGGCATCCTCCGCCTCAGCCGTCGCGCGGCTCTCGGCCGAGGACGGTGTTGGCGTGACCAGCCGCGGCATGGGCAGCGTCAGCCCCTCGATCTCGGCCCAGCGCACACGATTGGCGAGGAAATGGGTCAGCGTCTGCTGCCGGAAATCGAGATCTATGACACCGACCCGCAAACCTGCCGACATGAGGCCCGACACGAGATGCAGCGAGATCGTGGACTTGCCCGATCCGCCCTTCTCGTTGCCGACCACGATCAGCGATGTAGGAAATCCCGCCATGCCCCGCCAAGACGCAAGTGATTCGCCCGCTTGATGCAGGCTAGCACCGCTCGCAGGCGAACCGGAAATGCTCGGGCGAAGCCCTCACGCCCCCGCATCACCCAGAGACAGGAGGCTGGCATTGCCGCCCGCCGCCGTCGTGTTGGTGCAGGCCGTGCGCTCGACGGCAAAGCGATGCAGGTAATGGGGCCCACCCGCCTTCGGCCCCGTGCCCGAGAGCCCTTCGCCACCGAACGGCTGCACGCCGACCACGGCACCGATCTGGTTGCGATTGACGTAAAGATTGCCCACCCGCGCGCGCGCCCGCACGAAATCGGCCGTCTCCTGGATCCGCGTATGAACGCCAAGCGTCAGGCCATAGCCCGTCCGGTTGATCGCCTCGCAGACCTGCGGCAGGTGGCTCGCCTGATAGCGCACCACATGCAGGATTGGCCCGAAGACCTCGCGTTCAAGCCGCGCAATGCCGTCGATCTCGTAGGCCCGCGGCGCAAAGAAATACCCCGCCGCCGTTTCAGCCCCATCGAGGCTGGCCTCGACGATCAGCCTTCCCTCGACCTTCATGCGCGCCGCATGGGCCTGCAGCATCGCCAGCGCCTCGGCATCGATCACGGGCCCGATATCGGTATCGAGCTTCATCGGATCGCCAACCTTCAGCTCCGCAACCGCCCCCTCGAGCAGCTTGAGCACCTTGTCGGCGATGTCCGCCTGCAGGAACAGGACCCGCAGCGCCGAGCAGCGCTGCCCAGCACTGTCGAAGGCCGACATCACCGCATCGCGCACCAGCTGCTCGGGCAGAGCCGTCGAATCCGCGATCATCGCGTTCAGGCCACCGGTCTCGGCAATGAAGGGCGGGATGGCGCCATCGCGATCGGCCAGCATCCGGTTGATCCGCCGCGCCGTGTCGGTGCCGCCCGTGAAGGCAACGCCCGCCACATGGGCGTCGCGCACCAGCGCCCCGCCGACGGAAGGTCCGTCCCCAGGCACGAAGTGAAGCACGTCGCCGGGCACGCCCGCCTCATGCAACAGCCGCGTTGCGACAAATGCCGCAAGCGGTGTCTGCTCGGCAGGCTTGGCGACAACCGCATTGCCGGCAGCAAGCGCCCCGGCCACCTGCCCCGTGAAGATCGCAACGGGGAAGTTCCAGGGGCTGATGCAGGCAAAGACGCCCCGTCCATGCAGCGACAGCTCGTTGCGCTCGCCCGTCGGACCCGGCAGCACCTTGGCCACCGAAAACTCCTCGCGCGCGAGGTTCGCGTAATAGCGCAGGAAATCGACCGCCTCCCGCACGTCAGCAATGCCATTGGCGACGGTCTTTCCCGCCTCCCGGACGCACAGGCCGATCAGCGTCGCGGCATCGCGCTCGAACAGGTCGGCCGCACGGTTCAGGATCTCGGCCCGCCTGGAACCGCCAAGCCTGTCCCAGTCCGCCTGCGCCGCCGCCGCAGACTGCGCCGCGCGCGCCGCGACCTCAGGCGTACCATCGACGCAAGAACCGATCTGCCGCGACCTGAGGGCAGGATCGAACATCGCACGCGCCGTGCCCGAAACAACCTCTCCCGCAATCAGCGGCGTTGCATGCAGCGGTGCTGCAACGGCCTCGCCGATCGCCTTCATCAGGGGCGCGGCCCGCGTCGGATCGCTGAGCAGAACGCCACGAGAGTTCAAACGGTCTGCAAAAAGGTTCACCGGCAGGGGAATACGCGGATGCGATTTCTGTGTCATGGCTTCAACCTGCTCGACCGGATCGGCAATGATGGCTTCAATGGGGGCCTCGTCATCGGCGAGGCGATTGACAAAAGAAGTGTTTGCGCCGTTCTCAAGCAGGCGGCGCACCAGATAGGCAAGCAGGTCCTCATGCGCGCCGACAGGCGCATAGATGCGGCACTGCGCGCCCAGTCGATCGGCACCCACCGCCTCGTCATAGAGCTCCTCGCCCATGCCGTGCAGGCGCTGGAATTCATAGTCCCCGCGATTGCCCGCAAGCGTGCGCACTGCAGCAAGCGTATGCGCGTTGTGGGTGGCAAACATCGGGAAGAACGCCGCCGGATCGGCAAGCAACTTCCGTGCGCACGCAAGATACGACACATCGGTCGACGCCTTGCGCGTGTACACGGGATAGCCCTCGATCCCCGCCTCCTGCGCCCGCTTGATCTCGCTGTCCCAATAGGCGCCCTTCACCAGGCGCACGGGCAAGCGGCGCTGATGGCGCTGGGCGACACCCGCAAGCCAATCGATCACCGCCGGCGCGCGCTTCTGGTAGGCCTGGACCGCAAGGCCCAAACCCTCCCAGCCGCGAAGCTCCGGCGCACCGGCCAGGGCCTCGAAGATGTCGAGCTGCAGCTCAAGCCGGTCTGCCTCCTCGGCGTCGATCGTGAAGCCGATGCCGGCCTCCTTCGCCGCCAGGCAGAGAGGCATGAGCCGCGGCAGGATCTCGGGCATGACGCGCCCCATCTTGAGCGCCTCCAGCCGCGGATGCACGGCCGAGAGCTTCACCGAGATCGAGTTGCGCGTGAAGATATCCCCGCCGCGCCCGCGCTCATGCGCGGCAATGGAGCCGATCGCATCGGCATAGGCGCGGGCATAGCGCTCGGCATCCTCGCGCGTCATGGCCGCCTCGCCCAGCATGTCGAACGAGAAGCGGAAACCGCGCTTGGCCGCATCGCTGCCGCGCTTCAGGGCCTCCGCAATCGTCCGGCCCAGCACGAACTGCCCGCCCATGATCCGCATAGCCGTCGTCATGGCCTGGCGGATGATCGGCTCGCCGCTGCGCTGGACAAGCCGCCCCAGCACCGCCGACCAGTCCTGCGGGCCATCGCCCAGCTTGACCACATGGCCGGTAAGCATCAGCGCCCATGTCGAGGCATTGACGAACACGGAATTCGATTGGCCCAGGTGCCGGTCCCAGTGCGCACTGCCGATCTTGTCGCGGATCAGCCGGTCAGCCGTTTCGGCATCGGGCACCCGCAGCAGCGCCTCGGCGAGGCACATGAGCACCACACCCTCTTCGGTCGACAGCGCGTATTGATGCAGGAAGGCATCGAGCCCCCCGCGGTTGCGCTGCGCGCGCACGCGCCGCACGAGGTCGCGCGCCACCGCTTCGGTCTCGGCACGCTCGCGCGCGCTCAGGCGCGCCTGCGGCAGCAGCGCCTCGACGGTGGAAGCCTCATCGGCCAGATAGAGCCGCGCCATCTCGTGGCGCGCATGGTCCAGGGTCATGGGGCGGGACATTCCTACGCCGCGCCCCCTCGACGCAAGATGCCGGAGGCGCTTTTTCAGGGGGCAGCATCACTGCCTGCCTGTCCGAAGGACGGAGTCCGACGCTATGGATTGACAGCGCCGAATATCGCCGAAAACGCCGAAAACAAAAATAGAACAAATTGTCGCATAGCGGAAATCATAGCAAGCCCAGCTCGGCCAGCTCCCGCCTCAACTGCTCGGGCATTTCCTCTCCGCCGGTAGAGCCCACATCCGGCGGCACATCCTTGGGATCAAGATAGCGCCACCCTTGGAAAGGACGTCGTGGACGCGGCGTCACCGCAATCAGTTCAGGCTCGAGAACCAGGTGACACCGCTGCACCCCGTCATGGTCGGTGAACGGCCTGATATCGGCCAGCACCTGCCGCACAGCGGTGAAGCCCTTGATCACCCAATAGAGCGACCCGCCGTCAAGCACCTCATCACGCCGCTTTGGGATCATGCGCGTGGTATGGAACTGCTCCGCCTTCAGCCCGCGCTTGCGCAGGGCAGCAAGATGGCTCTGCTGCCAGGCGCGCAGATCCGCAACCGAGTCTGCACCAACACAAAGCTTGATGATGTGCAGCGCCAGGTTCAGCGCCCCTTCTCGCTGGCCTCAAGCGTCCCGTTCTTGTTCGTGTCGAGAGCATCGAACCCGGCGACCTGCCCGGCCTGGAATTCCTCGACCGACACCTTTCCATCGCCATTCGCATCCATGGCCCGGCGCTGCTCGTCCGTCAGCTTGAACTCATCCGCATCGATGAAACCGTTCTGGTTCTTGTCGGCTGCGAAGGCAGCCTTGGCCGCCTGATTGCGGAATTCCTCACGGCTGATGGTGCCGTCATCGTTGTAGTCGCCAGGCGCTGCCAAGACCGGAGCTGAAAGCGAGACCACAAGCGGAATTGCAGTCAGGAAAAGCGCGCGTCTCATGTTCATCTCCGTGATGTTTCCGCGAAAACGTTAGCTAACCAAAAGGATCAAGAGAAACTACTATCACGATAGGACATGCCTGCACAGGCTTGCAAACCAGCTTGCAAACAGGATGTAATCATATGCTCGGACGGCTGGAGAATCGATCCATGAAACTCAAACCGGTAATGACCGCAACCTGCACGGCCGCAGCCATTGGCCTATCGCTTGCTTTAGCAGCGCCGGCATCAGCGCAGGAAGTACGATGCGGCTCGCGCCCCGGGGCCAGCAATTACTGCGACGCAGACACCTCGCGCGGCGTTGAACTGATTTATCAGCACTCGGCTTATGCCTGCTATTTCGATGACACGTGGGGCTATGACCGGACCGGGATTTGGGTTGCAAACGGTTGCAGCGCGACCTTCCGCATCGGCAAGAAGGACAAAGGCAAGGGCGACACAGCCGCGGCCATCGGTCTTGGCATCCTTGCACTGGGAATCCTTGCGGCAACGTCCGGCGATGACGGCGACCCGAACCGGCAGGAACCACCGCCACCACCGCCGGGATATGGCCCGGGCGGCTACCCGCCACCGCCGCCTCCAGGCGGCTACCCGAACGGGTCTTACCCGCCGCCGCCACCTCCGGGCATCTACGGCCAGGGTGGTTACCCGCCACCGCCGCAAGGCGGCTACTACAGCCGTCCGCACAAGGTCGTGTCCTGCAATTCAAACAAGAACAAGTACACCTATTGCGCCGTTCGCGTGCGCGGAGATGTCGAACTGATCCGCCAGCGCAGCACCAGTGCCTGCCGCTTCAACACGTCATGGGGCTATGACCGCAGGGGCGTTTGGGTAGACAAGGGGTGCCGCGCCGACTTTGCGGTCTACAACTGACAGTCCAACAGACAGAAATGAATGCAGGGGCGCCAGATGGCGCCCCTTTCGCTTGTGAGGTCTATGTCTCGAACGAGACGATAGCGACGCCCTCGTCGACCTGGTCACCCGCCTTGAACGGCACGGCCTTGATCGTGTGGTCGCCGGGCGATGAAAGCGTATGCTCCATCTTCATGGCCTCCAGCACGGCAAGGGCCTGCCCCTTGCGGACGCGGTCACCCGCCTTGACCAGGACCTGAGAGACCTTGCCCGGCATCGGTGAGCGCACCTCGTTGGCGCCGACATCACCCGTGTCAGCACTGCCCAGCGGATCATGCACCTCGACAGCGAAATTGTGTCCGCGCAGCAGCACCGCAAGCTGGAAGCGCGATGGGGCGACACTGCCCGTCACCCGCCGCCCATCGATGATGGCCTCGATCCGGTCCCCGTCGACGAACCGCGCCGTAACCTCGGCACTGCGCTCACCCTCGACCAGCCGCCACGCAACAGCGCCATGGATAACGGTCACCACGCGCTCCTTGCCCGCAAGCTTGAACCGCAAAACTTCCGTCTGGCGCTGCCCGCCAAGCCGCCAGCCATCGAGCGCATCCCACGGCGAACTCACCGCACGACCGCGCCCACGCGCCAGCAACAGATGGACCACCGCAAGCCGCAGCGCGTCCTCGCCAAGGCCCTCTGGAACCGCGACGAGCGCCGCCTTGTGGCGATCGATGAAGCCCGTATCGACATGCCCGTCGATCATCGCCGGGTGGCGCAGGGTCGAAACCAGGAAACCCAAATTTGTCCGCACGCCGGCAACCTCGGCGGTCTCCAGCGCATCGGCAAGCGTCCCGAGCGCCGCCTCGCGCGTGCGGTTCCACGCAATGACCTTGGCGATCATCGGATCGTAGAACATCGACACCTCGCCACCCTCGGCGACACCGGCATCGACCCGCACATGCTCGCCCGCCGCCGGCAAACGCAGCCGCGCAAGCCGCCCAGTCGACGGCAGGAAACCCTTGACCGGATCTTCCGCATAGAGGCGCACTTCCACCGCATGGCCCTCGATGCGAAGCCCCTCCTGGTCGACAGGCAAACGCTCGCCAGCAGCCACGCGCAGCTGCCACTCGACCAGGTCATGCCCCGTGATCATCTCGGTGACAGGATGCTCGACCTGCAGCCGCGTATTCATCTCCATGAAGTAGAAGCCGTCATCGACAAGACCCTTCGAGCCATCAACGATGAACTCGACCGTCCCCGCCCCCCGATAGCCGATCGCCTTGGCGCACGTGACAGCGGCCGCCCCCATCCTGGCTCGCAGGCTCTCAGGCATCCCGGGCGCAGGCGCTTCCTCGATGACCTTCTGGTGGCGCCGCTGCAGCGAGCAGTCGCGTTCGAACAGGTGCACGGCATTGCCGTGGCCATCGGCAAACACCTGGATCTCGATGTGCCGTGGCGTCGAAACATATTTCTCGACAAGCACGCGCGCATCGCCGAAGGCCGACAGGGCCTCGCGCTGCGCGCCTTCCAGGGCCTTGACGAAGTCGGCTGCAGCATCGACCCGCCGCATGCCCTTGCCGCCTCCACCGGCCACCGCCTTGATCAAGACCGGATAGCCGATGCGCGCCGCCTCCTGCGCGAGGTGCTCGGGCGACTGGTCGTCCCCGAAATAGCCGGGCACCACGGGCACGCCGGCCTTCATCATCAGGGCCTTGGCCGCATCCTTCAGCCCCATGGCCCGGATCGCCGACGCCGGCGGTCCGACAAACACGATACCCGCCGCAACACAGGCATCCGCAAAGCCCGGGTTTTCCGACAAGAACCCATAACCGGGATGGATCGCCTCGGCGCCGCTCGCGCGCGCCGCAGCCAGGATCGCATCGCTGCTGAGGTAGCTCTCGCCTGCAGGCGCAGGCCCGATCCGGACCGACTGGTCTGCCATCGCGACATGCGGGCTGCAGGCGTCGGCGTCCGAGTAAACGGCAATCGTGCGTATCCCGAGTCGCCGCGCAGTGCGCATGACGCGACAGGCGATCTCGCCCCGGTTGGCGATCAGAAGTGACTTGAACATGGGCTCCCTACTCGGCCCAGCGCGGTTTGCGCTTCTGCAGGAAGGCCGACAAGCCCTCCTTGGCCTCATCGCTTGCACGCCGCTCCGCGATGCGCCGCGAGGTCTCGGCCCTCAGGCCCGCATCGATCGGGCGGCCCTCGACCACGCGGATCAGGTCCTTGGCAGCATCAATGGCGCCGGGCGCGCAGGTGAACACCTGCTGCACGATCCTCTCTGCCTCCTTTGCAAGCCCGTCATTGTCCTCGACCAGCACATGAATGAGGCCCAGCGCGTGCGCGGTCTCGGCGTCGAACCGCTCAGCCGTCAGGAAATAGCGGCTCGCCGCCCGCGCACCGATCGCACGCATCACATAGGGCGAGATCACGGCCGGAATGATGCCGAGCCTGACCTCCGAAAGGCCAAAAGAAGCCGAGCGCGTGGCAATCGCGATATCGCAGGCCGAGACCAGCCCGCAGCCCCCCGCCATCGCCGCCCCATGCACCAGCGCGATCGTCACCTGCGGCAGCGTGTGCAGCATGTGCAGCATGCCCGCCATGTCGCCCGCATCCGCGCGGTTGTCGTCACTGGTGTAATCCGCGGCTGCCCGCATCCAGGCGAGGTCCGCGCCCGCCGAGAAGCTGGGCCCCGCCCCTTCGAGCAGCACAACCCGCACGCCATCCGCGCCCTTCAGCGTCTCGAAGATGTCCTTGAGCCGCGTGATCACGTCAGGGTTGAAGGCATTGTGCACCTTCGGCCGGTTCAGCGTCACGACGGCAACACCCGCCCGAGTCGTATTGAGCAGGACGGTATCTTCAATGGCCTCGGTCATCCACAAACCCTCATTTTCGGTGACAGTGCACTTATCTATATAAGTGCACTGTCACCGTAATTGCTTCACGCCCAGCATGCGGGCCTCCCGGCTGCCGCAATGGCTGCGCTGGACCTCCGCAGAACATGCACGCGCGCGCAAGTCTTTGTCCAGACATACCCGAACCTCGCCGATCTCCTTGCGCCGGCAAGTGACGACAACGGCGGACGCATCCAGCCAGGAATTCGCCCGCAGGAATTCCCGCCGCACGGCATCGGCGCTTGTGACGACCGGGCGGACGGGCTTCGCGAAAGCCTCCGGCATGCGCACACCGCCAGCAGCCCGCGCCGCCGCACGGAAATAGGCCCCCTGTCCCAGCCCGGAGCACGTCCCGTGCTTCTCCCACTGGTGCTGGATAAGCCTGCGCGAAGGCGAAACCTCGAGGGCAGCCTCCATCACCGCTGCACCAACCCGCCGGGGAGCGTCTGTAGCGCAGTAAGTCGGCCAACCCTGCAGGAACTGAGGCCACAATCCATGAACGACAAATCCATAGGCCCGCCCGGAGCGACACTGCAGGTCATCATCCCGCCCCTGCCCCGCCTCACTGGCACAATGCGTCGGCGACCACGACAGCGCCAGGACGTAGAAATCGAAATCACCCGGCGAAGCCGCCGGACGCGCGTCGCCACGCACGGCCGGCCCCAAATCCTCGCGACCAAACTGCGGCTGCACAAGAGCGAAGCCGACCATCAACAGGATGGCAATGAGGGTCTGCATCATGGCTCGAGGACCGCGCGGCACGACACCCTCACATCCTGAACACGCCAAACCGCGTCTTCGGGATCGGCGCGTTCAGCGTCGCCGACAGCGCCAGCGCCAGCACGCGGCGTGTGTCGCGCGGCGCGATGATGCCGTCGTCCCAAAGCCGTGCGGTGGCGAAATAGGGATTGCCTTCATCCTCGTAGCGTGCACGGATCGGCGCCTTGAAGGCGGCCTCGGCCTCCACGCTCCAGCTTTCCCCGCGCGCCTCCATGCCGTCGCGCTTGACCTGCGCCAGCACGCTTGCCGCCTGCTCGCCGCCCATCACCGAGATGCGCGAATTCGGCCACGAGAACATGAAGCGCGGCCCATACGCCCGCCCGCACATCCCGTAATTGCCCGCCCCATAGGACCCGCCGATGACAAGCGTGATCTTCGGCACCTGCGCACAGGCCACCGCCGTCACCATCTTCGCCCCGTCCTTGGCGATACCGCCAGTCTCGTATTTAGAGCCGACCATGAAGCCCGAGATATTCTGCAGGAACAGCAGCGGAATGCCGCGCTGGCAGGCCAGCTCGATGAAGTGCGCAGCCTTTAGCGCCGATTCCGAGAACAGGATCCCGTTATTGGCCAGGATCGCAACCGGCATGCCCCACACATGCGCAAAGCCGCAGACCAGCGTCGTACCATAGAGTTTCTTGAACTCGTCGAACACCGACCCGTCGACGAGCCGCGCGATCACCTCGCGCACGTCATACTGCGTCGACAGTGACGGCGGCACGATCCCGTCGAGCTCGTTGATGTCATAGGCCGGCTCGACCGGGTCGCGCATCGCGACCTCAGGCCTCTTCTGCCGGTTGAGCGTCGTCACGATGCGCCGCGCAATCGCCAGCGCATGGGTGTCGTCCTGCGCATAATGGTCAGTCACGCCGCTGCGCCGGGAATGCACATCGGCCCCACCAAGGTCCTCGGCGCTGACAACCTCGCCCGTCGCCGCCTTCACCAGCGGCGGCCCGCCGAGGAAGATCGTGCCCTGGTTGCGCACGATCACCGTCTCATCTGACATGGCCGGCACATAGGCCCCGCCAGCCGTACACGATCCCATGACGACAGCGATCTGCGGAATACCTGCCGCCGACATGTTGGCTTGGTTGTAGAAGATGCGCCCGAAATGCTCACGGTCCGGAAAGATGTCGGCCTGGTTCGGCAGGTTCGCCCCACCGGAATCGACAAGATAGATGCAAGGCAGGTTGTTCTCGCGCGCGATCTCCTGTGCCCGCAGGTGCTTCTTCACGGTGACAGGATAATAGGTCCCACCCTTGATCGTCGCATCATTGCAGACGATCACGCACTCCTGCCCCTCGACCCGCCCGATGCCGGTGATCATGGATGCAGCGTGGATATCCCCCTCGTACATGCCGAAGGCCGCCAGCGGTGAAAGCTCGAGGAAAGGCGTCCCCGAATCCAGAAGGCGGTTGACCCGCTCCCGCGGCAGAAGCTTGCCGCGCTCGACATGGCGCTGGCGCGAACGCTCGTCACCACCCGTGGCAGCAGCCGCAAGTCTCCCCTGCAATTCGTCTGTCAGTCGCGCCATGGCGGCAGCATTCGCCTTGAAGCGCTCATCGCGCGTTGATATCGCACTCTCAAGCCGTGACATGAAACATCCTGAACAGGAGAAAAGAGCCCATATTCGAACCGGCAGTATTGCGCTTCTTGTGTTTTTTGGGAAAGCTGATTGCAACACAAAAATGAATTCAGGGGGAAACGCGCGTGGAAGCCTTCTTGCATGACCTGTCATGGGTGCCACCGTTGCGAAACGAAACCCTCACCCACATCTTCAATGGCTTCACTTTTCTTGGATACCTGCCGTTTTTTCTGCTTTTCCTGCCTATGGGGTACTGGCTGGGTGACAAGGGGACTTTTACCCGCCTGACGATGCTCGTGGGAATCGTTGCCCTGTCAAACGCGTTCCTGAAGGACCTGTTTCAGGACCCAAGACCAGACCTGCAGTTTGCGATCGACAAGCGGGTCGGCGACTCGTTCGGATTTCCCTCGGGCCACGCGCAGATCGCAGCCGCAATGTGGATCTGGCTGGCTATCGACACCAGAAAGCCATGGGTCTGGCTTCTCGCAATCGTGATCGCAACGGGGGTCTGCCTGTCGCGGCTGTATTTGGGCGTCCACGATGTCGAGGACGTGCTGGGCGGTGCGCTGCTTGGCCTGGCGACTGTGGTCATCTTTGCCGGCTTCCTGTCACCAGGGTTCGAGCGGTTGCAACACCTCCCGCTGGTCGTTTGGCTTGCGATGGTCGCAGCCCTTGCACCGATCTTGTGGGTCCTCTGGCCGCACGACCCGGTCTCCGAAGCTGTGCCAGGCGTGGTCGCACTAATCTTCTTCTGGCTTCTTGGCCATAGACTGCAGCTGGCGCTGATCAATCATCAGCGCCACGAAAGCTTTGTCGTCGCCGGTCTGGCAGCGAGCGTCGCAGCAGCAGCCATGTTCGTCGGCTTCAGCCAACTGGGAGGTGCCTTGGCAGAGAGCGGGATGGAGAGGACACATATCCTGATCGTACAGATGGCCTATATGGCGCTGGTGGCAACACTCATGGTCCCTGCCCTGTTCCGTGCCGTGGGCCTGTCGTCGTCCGGCGGTAAATCATGAGGCGTTTCGGCAACGCCTGAGCGATCGTCACGCCAAGTTCACACACAAAGCCGCAACCGGCGCTACCCTGACCTCAGCCGAATGATTCGGATGGAGTCACAGCGTACGTGACCGTTGTCTGGTGTATCATCGACGTACGGCGCACAGCCCAAACGGGCTCTGCGAAGAGCAACGCGCCATCCCCCTTTCTTCCAGGTTCATCAGGTTTTGTGGCAGGGCCCACGATTGCGTCTTCACGCAAGCGCGTGCCCCTTTGGAGGACTGTTGCAGATGGGAAAAAAGACTGCACGCCGTCGCCTGCGCGAAGAGTTCGATGAAAATCCGAAGATCAGGGCCCTGTTCAGCAAGGGCCAAACCTGGTCACCCCTGCAGCGCGACATGGGTGAACGCAGCTATTCGAAGAACATCAAACCCTGCTCTGACAACCAGCGTCGTCTGATCGAAGCGATCGAGCAGCGCAATCTCGTGGTCGCCCTCGGCCCCGCAGGAACGGGCAAGACTTATCTGGCCATCGCCAAGGCCGTGGAGGCACTTGAAGCCGGCAAGGTCTCGCGCATCATCCTCTCGCGCCCCGCGGTCGAGGCAGGCGAAAGCCTCGGCTACCTGCCCGGCACGCTCGAGGACAAGCTCGCGCCTTACCTGCGCCCACTCTACGACGCACTCACTGAAAGGCTCGGCGGGAAACGCCTGAAATCGCTGATGGCCGAGAACATCATCGAGATCGCGCCCGTCGCCTACATGCGCGGACGCACGCTCAACGGCGCCTTCATCGTGATCGACGAGGCCCAGAACTGCACCTATGTGCAACTCAAGATGATGCTGACACGGCTGGGGTGGAAGTCGACGATGGTCATCACCGGAGACCCCGACCAGACCGACCTGCTGACAGGTCTTTCAGGCCTCGGACCCATTGCCGACCGCCTCGGCGCACTCGACGACGTCGCCGTCGTCAGGCTCGAGGAACGCGACATCGTCCGTCACCCGCTGGTGGCGGCCATGCTGACGGTCCTTTAAGCAGTGACGACCACCTGCGCCGTGACCAGAAGGCCCACCATCAGGCAGGCGACATAGGCGGCATAGGTGGTCTTGCTGCGATAGCTCTGGGGCCGCGTGGCGATGGCACGCGCGGCCTCGATGAAGCCCATGTTCTCGCGTGCAACGAACTGCTGCCCCGTGAAGATGATCACGATCGCCGCAGCGAGGAAAAAGGCATCTCTCGGCGCAATCTGGCCCAACTCGAACATGGCCAAAACAGCGATCATCAGCCCTGCGGCTAGAAGACTGGCGATACGGTCAAACATTGCAGTGCACTCAGGAATGTTGCAGATGCGAACAGAGATAGGATGCACCCGAGCGCGCTTCAAGTTAAAAATGACGCTGGCGTCATTATTTTATGAAATCATGATCCAAAGCCAGGAAAGCAGCGTAAGCGCAGCCAATCCAACCACTCCGGCCCAAATGAGGCTGAAAAGGTAAATGACAGCGGCATATTCCCAAGGATACTCACGCAATCTGCCAAGTTTTCGAGCCGCAGCAGCAAGAATATGTGGCCCAGCCAGAAGCATGATCCCCACAACGGCCAGCTTGGGAACATCTCCGCGCTCCAGATCGACCACCTCGCTGAGCAGGCGGAACAGCTGCGAAATGACGAGCGACAGCACCGATCCCGTCAAGAACGCAGCGATAATCGTCTCAAAACCGAACACCATCGACCCCTCACCCCTCACAGGCAGAGGTAACTGCATGCCGGATGCCATCATCGGGCAGACGCTCGCAGGCAAACCGCGTCGGAGATCATTGTATGCATCCCTGCTGCCTGCCATATTGCGCCGCAACGAGCGCAACCCCAGCGACCCAGTTAGCTTGTGCTTCGGGCGCAACGCACCGAAATGTGAATGTCACACCCTCCGATTTTCCTGACACCGCGCACGCGACTCCGGGCAATAGTTGAACCATGAAGATCGACCAGCGAGACGCAGACCAAGCCCTCGGGACAGGGGAAGTTCACCGGCACTCTGGCTGGATCTTGCCTCTGTTTGTGTTGATGATCGCCGGCGCAATTGGCATTGGAGCCTATGTGTTTCTGGCAGGCCCCTCGGTCGAGGAGGTTCGGGGCAACATCCAGGGCAATACCTACTCGCCCACCGCCGACCCCTCCCGAGCGCGAGTGACCATCGACGGTGCCGAGTTCTCGATCCCGGGCAACTACACCATGCACCGCCGCTCGCGCCGCAGTGGCGACCACGAAAATGTCCCCATGCATGCCTTGCTGCCAAACCTCGAGCCCTGGTCGGCAGAAAAGGCCCGCGAATTCGCGAGCAATCTGGCAGACGCACGCGTCATCCGTTTCACCCTCTCGATCGACCGCGACCGCCTGCAATACGAGGAAAAATTCGAGCGCGGCATTCGCCCGCGTGCCGACAACCCGGCCGGCGAGCCAGGTCCCTTTGGCCTGACACAATACACATTCAGCCCGGGGACAGGATACGACGGCACGGAATGGTACTCGGCGAACCTTCCAGACGGAAAGCTCCTGGTCATGCGATGCGATCCGTCAGCCAATAGCGATTTTGGATCGACCTGCATGCGCGTCACGCGGCTGAGCGATGGGGTAGGACTGACCTACCGTTTCAAGCGCTCGCAACTGGAGAACTGGCGCGAAACAGACGATCGCCTCGCAGAACTCATCGCAAGCTTCCGCCCACGCAAATAATGGATCAAGGCTTCTTGATCACCGCACTGGCAGGCGGCAGATCCATGTCCAGAATGGCCATTTCGAAGTGATAGGTGGTCTCGCCGTCCTCGGTATCCTTGAAGATGACGCCGATGAACTCGTCACCCACCATCACTTCGACCGAGTCCTTCTTGTTCGGGCGCGCCTCAACACGGATCGTATCCAGCCGGAACAGCGATCGCAGGTACTTCTCGACACGCAGGATTTCAGTCTTTTCCACGAGATCAGGGCTCCGGTTGAAAGATCAGATTTGAACGAACACCACCCTAATCTTCAACCAGATAGCCCTGCAACCACAAGCGGCCAGTAATTTCGTCCCCAGGCTTGGGAATATACCCCTGCGGCAGGATGTGCTCTGCAGCATAGAGGGCAACATCCCGCATGCAGTGCCCGCTGCGCCCAACCGTGACGCGCATGCGAAACAGGGCCCGCCCATCGAAACACATCGGATAGACATGCTGGACGGTGGCTCTGAAGTCGTGGTCATCACCGGCGCCCGCCCGACAGGGCTTCAGCACATCGGCATGCGCGGAGGCCTGCGCCCCTTTGACAAGCTTCAGTCCCAAGGGGCGCGCGCAATAGGCAAAGGCCGACAAGGCAAACTGATAGCTCTGCCCGATCTCATAGGTCGCCCCATGCTTGAAGAACAGCACGTCAAAGAAAGCGACCTTTGTCCCATCGGCTGTGCGCCCCCTGATCAGGCCCTCCATGCCGCTGCCGGCGTACGCCACATGCTCGATGGTAATCGGATGCGTGATCGCTCCTGCCGCGAATGGAAATGCCGCAAGAACGCAGCCGGATGCTGAAGTCTGGTCGGTGAGCAGCAGCACCATGTGACGCAATTCCCCATCCGCCTCCGCAATGGCTGTCAGCGTGTCGGCGCTCAAGCCGTTGGGCATCATTTGCTGTCCGGGTAGTGGCACCTGGGCAATGACATGCGAACATGAAACAACCTGTTTGATGCGCGCACGCACCCGTCCCGGCGCATCGGGATAGACCGAGGCCCAGTGCGAGGCGTGTGCATCAAGAACGGCCTGGTCCTTGTCCATATCTGTTCTGCGCTGATCGCGCCTACTTTCGCCCCAGGCGCCGTGCTACGCTTAAGGTCGTCGTCAAAATATTGCGCCCCGAATCTCTCATGTCAAACACATCGGCAGGCTCATACTACCTCGCAACAGCCAACGCGCTGAAGACGCGCAAGAGGCTTGAAGGATCGACGCGCGCCGATGTCTGCATCATCGGAGCTGGCTACACGGGCCTGTCATGCGCCTTGCATCTCGCCGAGGCCGGGCAGAAAGTGGTGATACTCGAGGCAGAATACGCGGGCTTCGGCGCATCTGGCCGCAACGGTGGGCAGGTCATTCCCGGCCAGCGCATCGACCAGATCGAACTCGAACGCCGCTACGGTATCGGGCATGCGCGCAAGCTGGCAGAGCTTGCACGCGATGCACTGACGCTTGTACGCACGCTGATAGACGTCCACAAGATCGACTGCAGCTTGAAGCAAGGCCACCTGACAGCCGCAGTACGTGATAGCCACGCTCGGGAACTCGTCGACTATGTCGAGCACCTCGACAAGCATTACAACTACAAGTCTGCACGCTTCGTCCCACCCGAAGAGATGCCTTCCCTCGTGGCGACCCGCATCTACCGCGGAGGGCTCTACGACAGCGACGGAATGCATCTGCACCCCCTGAACTATGCGCTTGGGATGGCAGACGCTGCAGAAGCCATCGGTACCACCATATTCCACGACTCGCGGGTCACATCGGTCGAAGGCTCTGGCCCGATCACGGTGACCACTGCGACCGGGTCCGTGACGGCAGACTTCGTCGTCTATGCCTGCAACGGTTACCTGGAGGGCCTGAATGGGCGGCTTGCAGCCTCCATCATGCCCATTTCGAACTATGTGGCAGCCACCGAGCAATTCTCGGCTGACAACGCGGCCGCGCTCATCCCATGCGGTGCGGCAATCTCTGACACCCGCTTCGTCCTCGACTACTATCGCCTGTCAAACGACAATCGCCTCATCTTCGGCGGTGGGGAAACGTATGGCGCAAAGGATGCCGACGACGCCGGCAAATTCGTACGCCCCTGCATCGAGCGCGTTTTCCCTCAGCTCACGGGGATCCGGATAGACTACGCATGGGGCGGAAGGCTGGCCATCACCATGCCACGCCTGCCGCACATCGGGCGCCTCACACCCACGACCTATTTCGCCCAAGGCTACTCAGGCCAGGGTGTGGGCATCGCAACGCTATGCGGCAAGCTGATCGCACAGGCGATCCACAATCAGGGTGAAGGGTTTGATGTGATGGCCGGGCTGCGCATCCCCCAACTGCCGGGAGGCACACTGCTGCGCAAGCCACTGCTCCAGTTGGCATTGATGTGGTACGCCCTGCGCGATCGGTTGGGTTAATCGGAAATTGTCTCGACAAGACACACTTTTCGTGGAAGCCTCACGTCATCTTCAATCAACGAGAGGAGGTGATCCGATGTCGAGTGGGAATTTGGTGCTGGTCAAGAGCCTGAAAGTCACGCGGACAGTGGAGCAGCCTCCGGTCGGCGCAAGACTTTGATGATCTGATGATCAGGGCTTGAAACCAGCCCGTCTCACGAAGGGCCGCAGCAATGCGGCCCTTTTTGTTGTCTGAAGCCTAAGGTCAAATCTGGTAATCGCCCTTATAGTCTTCGATCAACTGGTTCATCTCATGGGCCGGCTTGTCGCAACCAGCACATCCGATGACCTTCGCCGGAACCCCGGCAACCGTGCAGCGTGCGGGCACAGCCGCCAGCACGACGCTGCCAGCACCCACACGGCTATAGGCGCCCACCTCGATGTTACCCAAGACCGTGGCACTGGCCCCGATCATCACACCACGACGAATTTTCGGATGCCGATCACCCTGTTCCTTGCCAGTCCCGCCCAGCGTGACGCCATGCAGCATCGAAACGTCATCCTCGACAATGGCGGTCTCGCCGATCACGACACCTGTGCCATGGTCGATCATCACGCCACGGCCAATACGCGCTGCAGGATGAATGTCGACGCCAAAGACTTCCGAGATACGGCTCTGGAAATGGAGGGCCATAGCCTTGCGCCCCCTGGCCCAGAGCCAGTGCGTCACGCGATAGGCCTGCAACGCGTGGAACCCCTTGAAAAAGAGAAAAGGCTCGACATAGGAATTGACTGCTGGATCTCGCTCGAAGATGGCCGAGAGATCCGCACGCACGTCATCCCCCAGCACAGGCGCGTCAGTGAATGCCTGGTCGAAAACAAATCGGACCTGCATGGGCCCGACGTCATCATTCCCCAATTTCTGCGCGAGATGATAGGAAAGGGCCTCTTCAAGCCGCTCGTTGTTCAGGACCGTGGCGTGTACGAAGCTTGCGAGCGCAGACTCAGCAGCCGCCAGCCGGACGGCCTCCTCCCTGAGCGCCGACCAAACCGGGTCGCACGTGGCGAACTTCTCAGCAATGGCCGGGATCGAGCGCTTGTCCATGAACACAACTCTAGCACAATGGGCCCGTAACAGTTAGTGAATCCGGCCAAGTTTCAAATGCATTAACCTCGGGAACCTCCCAGAATGTCCACGCCGGTCTTCAACAAGCCTGCCCCGGAAACACTGGATTTGCTGCTGTCGAGGCGGTCCGGATCAGCAAAAGCCATGATCGGGCCCGGACCCACTGACGATCAGTTGAAAACGCTTCTCGCCTGCGCGGCACGCGTACCCGACCATGGGAAACTAGCGCCATGGCGCTTCATCGTGTTTCGGGATGAAGCCCGCGCACGCGTCGGAAGCATACTGGAGGACGCCATTCGAAAAGCCGATCCCGCTGCTAGCCCCGAACGCCTCGCGCAGGAACGCACGAGGTTTCTTCGCGCACCGCTTGTCATCGGCGTGATCAGCAACCCACGCCAGGGCGTACCGATCCCCGAATGGGAACAGCACCTCTCCGCCGGCGCCAGCTGCCAGACGCTCGTCATTGCGGCCCACGCGATGGGATTTGTCGCCAACTGGATTACGGAATGGTACGCCTACGACCGAAACGTGCTGACAGCCCTTGGTCTATCACCGGAGGAACGCGTCGCGGGCTTCATCTACATCGGCCATCCGAAGGACCCGCTGGTCGAGCGCCCGCGCCCCGACCTCGCGACCATCGTCGCAACTTACTGACGCTACAAACCCGACGAACGCTCATAGACAACGGCATTCCAGTATTTGGCACGATGCCGGCCACCGTAGCGACGCCAGCCCTGCTTGCGCAACGCGCGTCCCACGATGGCATTGAAATAGCCATGCGCCACAAGCACGGCAATACCGTCTTCCTGCGCGACCTCACCCAGCATCTCGACAGCCCTGGCCGCGCGATCCTTGGCATCTCCGAAGTCCTCGATACCGCCATGATGGCCAGCATGCCACGCGACACGGGCCAGGATTGCCCACGCCGCAGGCTTCAGCCGGACAAGCGGAAGCCGCGGTGACTTCAGCTGCGCCTCCATGAAAAGCGGGCTCTGCTGAACATCCGCATGCGGCGCAACGGCACGCGCACTTTCACGCGCCCGTGGACGGTCCGAAGCAAAGACGCGCCGCGCCTCGCGTACGAGCTCCATGAGCCATCTGGGCGGCTTGTTTTCGGGATCAAGGCCAGCACGTTCATACTGGTCGATGAAATCCTGGAATTTCCTGTGCGAAAGCCATCGACTACGACCGACATCTGGCTTGCCGTGGCGGATCAGAACTATTCTGATGGGATTGTCTTCAGGGCGCAGCCGGCGGCGGCGCACCTTCAGTTCCTTTGCTCCCACAGGTTCCATGTTTCATAAACTCAAAATCGATCGACGCGGACCAGTTGCCTATCTCGTACTCAACACGCCCGCCAGACGCAATGCCGTCAGCCTGGACATGTGGCAGACGATCCCCGACCTCGTCGCAGAGCTGGAACAGGATACACGCATACGCTGTATCGTACTGACAGGCGCAGGAACTGAGGCGTTTTCGGCCGGTGCCGACATTTCAGAATTCGAAGCCAACCGCGCAAGCGAAGATGCCACGCACGCTTACGACAAGGCAACAGGGCAGGCCATAACGTCAATCATGGATTCATCCAAGCCCGTGGTAGCCGCCATTCGTGGTGTTTGCTTCGGTGGCGGCATGGCGCTGGCTATGGCATGCGACCTGCGCCTCGCATCTGCAGACGCACGCTTCTGCATTCCCGCCGCACGCCTCGGCATCGCCTACGGCGTTGGCGGAACGGCAAATCTAGTGGCAGCAGTGGGCCCAGCATTGGCCAGCGAGATCCTCCTGACCGCGGCAACCTACACCGCCCAGGAAGCGCTGCTGCGTGGACTGGTGCATCAAATCGCGCCGGTAGAGGACTTCAACACGGTACTCGAGGACTATGTCGGGAAAATCGCCAGCAACGCGCCCCTGTCGATGCTGGCATCCAAACGGGCGATCAGCGCCGCGATCTCGGGTGATGCCAAAGCAATGACCGCCGCAGGAGAGGCAGCGCGCATCTGCGCACAAAGCCAGGACTACGCAGAGGGAAGGCGCGCATTTGCGGAAAAGCGAAAGCCGCGCTTCAATGGTATGTGAGCATCGAGCATCGACAACAGGGAAACGCAAGCCATGCAGCTGAAGGATCAGGTCGCAATCATCACCGGATCGGCCACGGGAATAGGCGCCGCCTGCGCCGCACGTCTGGCAAGCCTTGGGGCGCGCGTGGTGGTCAACTGCACCAAGTCAGTCGCGGAAGCCGAGGAAACAATCGCTGCCATACGCAATGCCGGCGGCGAGGCCCTGCTTGTCCAGGCCAACGTGGCAGAGGATTCCGACTGCCGCCGCATGGCGACCGAAACACTGGCGAAATGGGGACGCATCGATATCCTCGTTAACAATGCAGGCACGACCCGCTTTGCCGACCATGCAAAGCTGGACCTTCTGAGTGCCGACGATTTCATCGCAATCTACAGGGTCAATGTCATCGGTGCCTACCAGATGGTCAGGGCCTGCGAACCCCACCTCAGGGCATCCGGCTTTGGCCGCGTGGTCAATGTGTCTTCGATTGCAGGCGTCCTGGGCGTGGGATCCTCGATCGCCTACGCCGCATCAAAAGGCGCCTTGAACACAATGACCAAGTCGCTGGCCCGTTCGCTGGCGCCCGAGATCCGCGTGAACGCGGTCTGCCCGGGCTTTGTCGGAACACGCTGGTTCGCCGACCAGTTCGGGCCAGAGGCCTACGCCCGCATCGTCGAACACAATACCAACGCGGTACCGCTGCACCGGGCAGCGACCGCCGAGGATGTAGCCGAGACCGTCGCGTTCTTCTGCGGCGAGGGCGCACGCCACGTGACGGGCGAGACCCTTCTGATCGACGGTGGCCATCACCTGGCGATCGCGGGCGTCGTGCGGCGCTGACACACCTGGACACTTCGATCCGGTCCGGTTGCGAAGACAGGGTCGTCTTCGCCACAGGGGCACTCTTTTCCCCAGCACCCCTTCACGACCAGCATCATCTTGTCACACTGCACCCAGCGCTGCAGTGATTCGACCGTTCCGCATCCAGAAGAGCGGCGAGTGTGGCTCGCGGGAAACGCCTCGTTAAGGCCTTGTCAACCACCCGGATGCTTGTGTGAAGCGCAACTCCGAAGGTCCGGACCATGGAAACGGCGGAGGGCCGCCGCGCACTTCAGGCGGCATCGCAAGAGAGTTTCTTTTGAAAGAAAGTACGAGGTAAAGCATGCGAATGAACTCACTCAAGACTGCGTTGCTGGGTGCCCTTGCGGTGGCCTGCATCGCGCCGGCCGCCCAGGCGGCAGACGCATCCGGACCGTTCTCCGGCGGCGTTTCTCTGACATCCGACTATCGCTTCCGCGGCATCAGCCAGTCGGACCGTGATCCGGCCCTTCAAGGCTGGGTCCAGTACGACCACGCCTCGGGCGCCTTTGCCAATGTGTGGTTCTCCACGATCGACTTCAACGACGAAGCCTCCTACGACTCCAGCGTCGAAGTCGACCTGACAGCCGGCTACAACTTCAAGCTGGGCGAAAACACCGGCGCTTCGGTCAAGGCCGTGTACTACTGGTACGCGGACGCCGACACGCCGGCCGGCGATCCGGAATACGACTACTGGGAATTCGCCGTTGGCGCCACGCACGACTACGGCAAGGTCTCGGTCAAGGCAGAACTCGCCTACAGCCCTGACTTCTTCGAAGAGCGGGGCGACGCCTGGGCGCTTTCTGGTGGCGCCAGCGTCCCGGTCACCGACAGCTTCCTGTTCTTCACGGGCGGCCTGACGGCATCGGCCAATGTCGGCCACCAGTGGCTCGATATCGGCACCGACTATCTGTTCTACGACATCGGCGTCGGCACCTCGTGGAAGAACATCTCGCTCGACCTGCGTTGGGTCGACACGGACCTGAACAAGGCCCAGTGCGGCACCACCGACTGGTGCGAAGGCGGCCTGGTGGTCTCGGTCTCGGCTGCGTTCCCGGGCTAAGTCTGCCAAAGTCCATCGGACACGACCTGCCGCGGGCGACTGCGGCAGGTTTTTTTATTGGTCGACTGTCGCCTCAGGCCTCGGCCAGGAACGAGAGAACCGCAGCCTTGTAGACCTTGTCGCCCACCGTCGTCATATGATCGCGATTGGGAACCATTGCCACGCGCGACCGCGGCACGGCCTGGGCCAGGGCGCCTACAGGCCCGGTGATCGTGTCCCGGTCCCCCAGCACGATCAAGACAGGCGTCAGGACGTGGCGCATCTCTTCGGCTGCAAACGAGTGCCGCTGCCGCGTCATGCACAACGCCAGTGCCTCGAGGTCATTCTTTCCCTGCTCGGCGAACAATCGGAAGAGGCGAGGAACAGCCCCCGTCACTGTCCCGGGATCCTGGGCCCGCATGGCCGCAGCGATGGCTTCCGTCTCCAGCGCCCCGCGTCCGTAATAATTTTCGCCAACGCCGGCAATGATGGCACGACGAACCCGCGCAGGTGCATCATGCAACAAGCGCATCGTGATGAACCCACCCATCGAATAGCCCATGACATCGGCTGACGCATGCCCCAGGTGATCGAGCAGGCGCACGATATCGCCAGCCAGCGCGCCCTCATCATAGGCCGCAGGGTCATGGGGCTTCGCGCTCTCGCCATGACCGCGCACGTCAAGCGCGATGACCTGGCGCCCCGCATCGACCAGGGTCGCGTACCAGCCAGGCGTCCGCCAGTTCATGCCACGGCTCGAGGCAAACCCGTGCACAAGCACGATCGGATCGCCCGTGCCGACGACCTCGTAGGCAAGCGATACGCCCGGTGAAACATGCAGGAATGGCATCGGTACCTCACGCGCAACCAGCTCAGGCAGGAACACCGGCCAGAAAATCCATCACGGCCGCCTTGAACATCGGCTGGGTCAGGCAGTCCATGTGACCACAACCGGGAACCGTGCGCCCGCGCGCATTCGCAAGACACCGCGCAAGCCCCTCGGCCGATCCGGCCAGATCATCACCAGACCCAGCGATGACCAGAACCTCGTTGCCGATCCGTGACAAGCGCTCGGGCGCCCATTCCATGTGCGAGCCCTCGAAAGAACGCGCACAGGCAGCAAGCGCCTTCAGATCCTGCCCCTGCGCCTCGGCAAACTGTCGAAACTGGCGACCGAGACCAGGCGCAATGTCATCCGCTGATGCGGCTTCGAATGCCTCGACCAGCGCGACACGCGCCTCCTTCTCTCGCGACCTGAGCATCGTGTCGCCAACACCGCACAACACACCCAGAAGGTAGCGGTCCGGGCGACGCTCAAGCAGGGACAGCACAACCCGGGCACCAAGCGAAAAGCCCATAAGGTCAGGTTTCTTCAGCGCCAGGTGCTCGGTCACAGCCAGAACCACATCCACAAATCTGTCGATGCTGTAGGCAGTCGGGTCATGCGGCTTGCAGCTGTCACCGTGACCGGGCAGGTCGATCGTCACGACGCGCCGGCCGGAACGCAGCAGCATCTGGATCCATCCTGACCGCTCCCAGTTCTCGCGCGCACTCGCAGCAAAGCCATGGACAAGCAGGATCGCGTCGCCCGAGCCCTGATCGCTGTACGCAATCGGGCAACCGTTGAACGCAAGCATCTGCATACCGTTCACCCGGCCCCGGGCAACCGGCCCGCATCCGACTGCGCTTGCGCAGAAGCACGGCTTTCTATGATGCGCCTCAACTCGCGCTGTTTCTCCTCATCCAGCGGGAAGCGCCACATCACAAGGGCAATGCCAAGCGAGATCAGCGTGGGGGGGACGACATAGAGCAACATCATGCTCTCAATCGTCTCTGGAGCATTTCCACCTTTGCCATCGAAGCCGATCCAGGCAAGCACCGCATAGGAAAAGAAGATGGCGCAGGAATACCCAAGCTTGTTTGTCAGGGCGAGCAGGGCAAAATACACGCCCGCACGCGCCTGTCCTGTTTCAACATGATCGTGGTCAGCCACATCCGCCATGATGGCGCGAAACAGGAACGGCCCCACCGACATGTTCAGGCCAAGCAATGTCCACAGGATCAGCGCCGGCACGAACTCACCCTTCGGCAGGAAGAAAATGCAGGGAATCATGATGGCATTGGCCAGACAGTGCAGAACAAATGTCTGGTGCTTGCCCAGCCGCCGGGCAAGCAAAACCATCGGCGGAATGGCAAGCGCGCCCATGACGAAATAGACCAGCAAGAGCCAGTTCGCCTCTTTCGGAAGCTCAAGCCCGAAAGCAACCATGGGCAGGAACAACGTGGCCACGATCCCGCCCGAGATGCCTGCCACGAGGTCTGCAATCAGCACATAGCGCAGGGGCCGGTTTGTCAGGATGGCCTTGAGGGCAGGCCCCAATGGCAGATGGGCGGGTTCCTCATGCGGGCGTTCCGGAATGGCCCAGACGGCAACAGCAACGCCGATCGGCAGGGTCAGGATCACGAACCAGCCCATGGATGCAACCTGATCGAACTTGTCGCCACCCTGCGCCTGAATGAGGGCTGGCAACAGCAAAACGCAGATCATGCCCACCAGATAGGCCCCCTCGCGCGAGGCCGTAATGCGCGAACGCTCGTGATAGTCGCCACTGAGTTCGCTGCCCCACGCCAGGTGCACGATCGACAACATGGTCCACCCGACAAACAGGAACACGATGGAGCCAACCACATACTCCCATCCCACGCCGGGCTGCGGCATGAACACCAGATACGACGCAAAACACATGATCGGGATAGAGGCGACCATCCAGATGCGACGTCGCCCCCAGCGGGTCTTCGTCCGATCCGACATCACACCCATGATGGGATCAAGAAACACATCAAGGAACCGCGCAGCGCCGAAGATGATGCCGGTAACCATCCAGCCCAACCCTATCTCCACCGCATAAAAAGGCGGCAGATGCACAGCAAGAGGCAAGGTCATTGCCGCCAGCGGCAATCCGGGCAGCGAATAGGCAAAGAGCCAGAAGGGACGAACGCGATCTTGGGAGCTTGCAGTGCCGGTCATGCGTCTCTCATTGTCCTCTGGTCGCGCATGTCCGAACGGATGCGCCGACGCGACTATGACCCGAACTGTCGAAAACGCCAAATGCACTTTGTCGCGCAAATGTCCCGAGCTGCTTCCGACAAACTGAACCGACATGCACTTGACGGAAAAGGCAGCTGAAATCGCCTCACATGAATGTGATAGAAAAACCAAATTACATGTTTGCTAAGCCAATTCGACGTTATTGCAACGATGATGCTGCGCAAGACTTGAATGTTTGAAGTGGTATTATGTACTACTGACAGTGAATAGTGACCTCAATTGCAAGACGCTGGCGTGGGCCGGCAAAGAAGGACAGAATGGCCAAGAGAGCAAAGGCAGAAACAGTCGAAGCAACCACGGTTCCAGCCGCAACCAATGATCATTTGGTGGACCTGACGGCAAACCTCGTGGCCGCCTATGTTGGCCGCAATCAGGTACCAGTCGCGGAGGTGCCAGGACTGATCGCCATGTTCCACAATTCGCTGCGCCAGGCTGCCGGCGGCGCCATGGAATCTGAAGCCGAACGCAAGCCAGCCGTTCCGGTCAAGAAATCAGTTGCAGAGGACTACATCGTCTGCCTCGAGGACGGGAAGAAGTTGCGCATGCTCAAGCGCTACCTGCGCACGCATTACAACATGTCCCCGGAAGAATATCGCAAGAAATGGGACTTGCCGCACGACTACCCGATGGTGGCTCCCGCCTACGCGCGCCTGCGGTCTGCCTTCGCCAAGAAGATCGGCCTGGGCCGGGTTCCGTCTGTCACTCGCGGTCGGCGCTCAAAGGGATCCTGACCCGCACGTCACGAAGATGGTGGCCCCTGCCGGACTCGAACCGGCAAGTCTTGCGACGACGGATTTTAAGTCCGCTGCGTGTACCAGTTCCGCCAAGGGGCCTTCCAGCATGGGTGACACGCACTCAGGGTGGGATATCCGTCGCACGGGCGCAAGACCCAAGACACACCTCAGGATGCATCGGGCAGGGGTTCCTGCCCGGCAGCGCGCATGATGGCCTCCAATTCCGCCTTGATGCCGTCAAGCCGCGCCGCGTCAACTCCCCGAGCCACAAGTGCGGTCCCGAACCTGCCTTCACGCGAGAACGGATAGCTGCCCAAGGGCACGTCAGGGTTCTTCTTCTGCAAATCGGCGAGCCCCTTGGCAATACTGCCTTCGCCGACAAAAGCTGACACGGTAACGGACTTGAGGGGCGTCGAAGCCGGCAATCGGGGCCGCACGTCCTCAAGCATGGCCTGCATCACCGCCGGAATGCCCGCCAGCACGAACACATTGCCTATCTGGAATCCCGGGGCCCCTGACACGGAATTGCCAATCAGGCTGGCGCCGAAAGGAATGCGCGCCATGCGCTGCCGGGCCTCATTGAAAGGACCGATGTTCATCGAGGCATAGCGCGCGGCCAGAGCGGCAAACACAGTCGGATGGTACGATATGCCGGTCTCGAAGGCAGCGGCCATGCAGTCGGCCGTGATGTCATCATGGGTGGGACCAATGCCTCCGGTCGAGAAGACGAAGGCATAGCGCCCGCTCAGTGCACGAACAGCCGCGACAATTTCTTCAGGTACATCGGGTACTACGCGGGCCTCGCGCACGGGAATGCCAAGTTGCCCAAGCCAGCGGGCAATATAGGCCGTATTGGAATCCTGCGTCCGTCCGGACAGTATCTCGTCGCCGATGATCAGGATGGCAGCACCTGCCTGTCGACCGTAACGCTCTGCCATCGTTTGCTCCAGCGTCGAGGGCATGGCAAGCCACCGCACCCAAAAGAAAAACGGCACCATCTTTGACGGTGCCGTCGCAAAAAGGCAAACGCGTTCAGGCTCGGCGAGAACGCCGTGGGCCGCGCTACTCCGCCGCTTCCACCGCCCGGCGCGCCCCGGTCTCGACATGGCGCATGGCAGCAACCGTAACGTCAACAAGACTATAGGCGAAGGTCTCATCCAGCGGCGCGTGCCCGTTCAGCAAGCGGAACAGGATGGGCCCGAAGATCATGTCCGCAGCAAGATCCTCATCCGCATCGAACACCACTTCACCACGCAGCTTTGCACGCGCCACAACGGCGTGAACCAGTTCACGATGGGCTGCCATCAGAGAATTGCGGAGCGCTTCGGCGAACCTGGCATCCGCCTGCGCCTCGGCAATGAGGGCTTGGAACACCGGTCCGCGGCGCTGCGACAGCGCACGCACGGTTGGACGTACAAGCTCGAGCAGATCGCTCTTCAAAGCTCCCGTATCCGGGGCGATCGTCTCCTGCGCCGGCATGTCGGCAAGCAGCGCCTCAAGCACGATGAATGCGGCCGAGGCCCACCAGCGATAGATTGTCTGCTTCGAAACCCCGGCCCGCGCCGCGATGGCTTCAATATTCAAGGCAGCATAGCCATCGTTTTGCAGGATGCTCATGGCCGACTGGATGATGGCACGGCGCGACTCGACGCTGCGCGGACGGCCGACGCGAGGACGCGGCGGCTGGGAGTTGCCTGGGTTGTCTGTGCTGGTCATGAAGCCCCTCGAGCTTAGTGATTTTTTTACGCCTCGAACGCGACTCACGTTCGAATCAGTCATTAATGAGGAGCGTGTTCGCGCAGGGCGAACGGGTCAAGCGCCGAAGATCCGATTTAGCGGGAAGTCTCGGGGCGTGACAGAAAATACGCAGGATCCAGACCGAGACCCCGAATCACTTGCCCGCGCACACCCAGGGGACCGAGGGCGCGCCCATCGACAGCAACCAGAAGGCCGCCGGCATTTCCAGTCACTAGAATAAGACCCTTGCGATCAGGAACCGAAAACGTTTCGCCGGCTGCAAGCTCCCGCGCAACAAGTTTGGTGACGGCAGGTGCCGCAAACGGATCACGGATCTCGAGGTAGGCCGCCTCTGTTGCCGTCAGGACAATGCGCGACGGCAACGACACACCGGACACATCGACGGGCGCAGGAAGAATGGGTAGAGCCGGCTGGGCAACTGAAGCGACCTGAACGCTGTCGCCCGCCGTAACGCCCGCCTCTGCGGTCGGCAAGGGTACAGGATCAACGACTGTGACACCGCCCGTGTCGGCTGCGACTAGCGTGGGCGGCTTGGGCTCAGGCGCAGAAACAACCTGAACCAGAAGATAGACCAGCCCCACCCCAAGCGCAGCAGCCGCTAGCAGGCGGTATGGACCGAACCAAACGGACGGCTCGACATCCGGGAACACCGGAAGCGCATCGCGGGTGAGATCCGACGCATCGATTTCAGCCTTGAACTGGGTGACGATCTGCTGGGCATCAAGGCCGAGCAACTGGGCATAGGATCGGATGTATCCAAGGGCATAAGCCCTGCCGGGCAACCGGGAGTACTGACCAACCTCGATGGAGACCACAAGATCCCTTCGAAGACAAAGGCGCGCAGCAATGGCCTTTTCGTCAAGCCCCTGCGCCTCGCGACACGCACGCAGAATCTGCCCGACAGTCTGGCCCAGCGCCTCCGGCTGGGCATCTGTCGCCACATCCCGGAGATGCAGGCGACGATCCTTGGCCTCCCCAGCCGCCGGCATTTGCACCACGACACTCATCGAAACCAGCCCTTGCGCGCCACTGCCTTGCCCGACCCGATGTTCGCCGCCGGACAATGGTCCGTACACGACGCAAGCGACACCGAGAGGATCACACTACACCATTCAGGGTTAAATAATATGGAACAGGATCAGGGTTAAGCCCCCGCGACAGGGAAATTTTCCTGCTCAGACGGGCACGCGCTCTCTGATCGCAAATTGCCTCAATTGCTCCCGAAGCGAATGCTCGGTACCACGCAAGAGGTCGGCCATCAGGGCTTCGATCCTGGCGCTATTCAAGGCCAGGACCATCTGCTTGACAGGCCCGATCGACGCTGGCGCCATCGAAAGCGAACGAAACCCGAGCCCGATCAGCGCCATGGCTTCGACGGGTCGACCAGCCATTTCCCCACACACCGTGACAGGCACACCTCGCTGGCGCGCTTGATCGGCGACGAGCTTGAGGCAACTCAGCATGGGCGGGCTGAGCACGTCATACCTGTTGCCAAGCCGGGGATTGCCCCGATCGCTTGCGAACAGAAACTGCGCCAGGTCATTCGATCCCACCGACAGGAAATCCGTATGCGACAGCAGCGATGGAAGCTGGAAGGCGAGGGCCGGCACCTCAAGCATCGTCCCGACCATGATCTTGCGGGGAACAACACCACCAATGCGGGCAAGGCGCGCCAACTCCCGGTCGACCAGCAGCCGGGCCTGGCGGAACTCGTCCACCTCGGCGACCATGGGAAACATGAGATCAAGCTCACGTCCGTTCGCAGCCTTGAGCAGAGCGCGGATCTGATAGCGAAGCAGGGCCGGTCGATCCAGCGTGACACGGATCGCACGCCACCCCATTGCAGGATTTTCCTCAGCGGGCGACTTCACGTAAGGAAGAACCTTGTCGCCACCAAGGTCCAGGGTTCGAAACACGACCCGCCCCCCATTTGCCCCGTCCAGCACCGCCGAATAGAGCGCGACAAGGTCACTGAGTTTCGGCATATCGCTCGAAATCATGAACTGCAGCTCGGTCCGGAAAAGACCGATGCCCTCAGCCCCCGTTTCGGACAAATGAGGAAGATCGGCTTTGAGCCCCGCATTCATCATCAGCCGGATCCGTTGCCCGTCTGCAGTGACAGCAGGTTGCAGACGCTGGGCAGCAAAAGCAGCTTGCCGCTGCGCCCGCAGGGCAAGCTTGTGGCGATAGGCCTCTCGGACCTCATGGGTCGGACGCACGTGCACGTCCGCCGTGTCGCCATCGGCAATGACCCAGTCACCGGGCTCTACCTGCTCGATGACAGACTCGACCCGCCCCACCAGCGGAATGTCCAGCGCCCGCGCGACAATCGCGACATGGCTGGTCGGCGACCCTTCCTCAAGCACCAGCCCACGCAACTTGCTGCGGTCATAGTCCAGAAGTTCGGCCGGCCCCATGGAGCGCGCAAACAGGATCGTATCCGAGGGCAGGGCTTCGTGCGCCGAGGTATCCGAGCGTCCTGCCAGGTGACGTAACAAGCGATTGGCAAGATCATCCAGATCATGCAGGCGCTCGAGCAGCGGAGAGTCCGTCTGCCGTGCCATGCGCGCACGCATGTCATTCTGCACGCGCTCGACCGCGGCTTCGGCGGTGAGCCCGGTGAATACGGCCTCCCGCAGCTTCAGCAGCCAGCCACGGTCATCGGCGAACATGCGATAGGTCTCAAGCACATCGCGCGTCTCGCCGGTGATCACCGCATCTTCGGCAGCCAGCATCGCATCGATCGACGCGCGAAGCTCGGCAACGGCCTTGTCCAGCCGTAGCCGCTCATGGTTGACGTCGTCGGCAATCAGCTTGTCGATCTTGACGCGTGGCTCATGCAGGACGGCACGCCCGACAGCGATACCCTCACAGAACGAGACACCCTGTCCACGCCACGGCCGGTCCCGCCGCGGGCCGGCATCGATTTCTCCCAGCTCGCCCAGCGACCCGGACACAACCATTTCAGCCAGAAGCATCGCAATCGTGTGCAGCGCCTCGACTTCCTCCTCGTCATAGAGACGATGCGTCCTGTTCTGGACAGCCACGACACCCAGTGTGCGTCCACTCCGGGAAATCGGCACGCCAAGCATGGACTGATAGGGATCTTCGCCAGTCTCCGGCCTATAGGAAAAACTCGGGTGCGCAGGCGCATCAGACAGGTTCAGGGCTCGCCCGTGCAACGCAACGTCACCGACGATACCCTCCCCCATCTTGAGCCGGGTCGCGTGTACAGCTGATTTGTTCAGCCCCTCTGTGGCGAAAAGCTCCAGCCATCCGCCAGCCTTGATCAGATAGATCGAACAGACCTCGGCAACCATGTTCGCGGCGATCAGGCTGACGATCTTGTCCAGGCGTGCCTGCGCCGTGATGCGCTCGCCCATGATCTCGCGCATCTTTCGCAGGAGCACACGTGGACCTGCTGTCGGCATGTCGTTACTTGTCGAGGCCGTAGGTGGTGTGCAGCGCGCGAACGGCCGTATCGGTGAAGTCGGCCGCGATCAGCACGCTGATCTTGATCTCGGAGGTCGAGATCACCTGGATATTGATCCCCTTCTCGGCCAGGGTCTTGAACATCGCCTGCGCGACGCCAGCATGCGCGCGCATGCCGACACCGATAACCGAAACCTTGGCGACACTCTTGTCTGTCAGCAACTTCTGGTACCCGATCGAAGCGTGGTTTCGCTCGATGATGTGGATCGCACGCTCGAACTCTGCCCGACCCACCGTGAACGTCATGTCGGTGAACTTTCCATCCTCCGACGTATTCTGAACGATCATGTCGACATTGATGCCGCCATCGGCCAGCGGACCGAAGATGGCAGCAGCGACGCCGGGCTTGTCAGGCACCCGCACCAGCGTGATCTTTGCTTCATCGCGGCTATACGCGATGCCGCTGACAAGTTGCTTTTCCACGATCTCATCCTCGTCACAAACCAGCGTGCCCGGAAGGTCCTCGAAACTCGAAAGCACCTGCACGCGCACACGATGGATCATCGCCAGCTCCACGGACCGCGTTTGCAGCACTTTGGCGCCAAGCGACGCCATCTCGAGCATCTCTTCATAAGAGATCCGGTCCAGCTTGCGCGCCTTGGGCGTGATGCGCGGATCGGTGGTGTAGACGCCATCGACATCCGTGTAGATGTCGCAGCGGTCGGCCTTCAACGCAGCTGCAAGCGCCACGGCGCTCGTATCCGAACCCCCGCGCCCCAGTGTCGTGATGCGGTTGTCGGGACCAAGCCCCTGGAACCCGGCCACGACGGCCACCTGCCCCATTGCCAGCCGCGCCTCGATGTCCTTTGTTTCGATGCCAGTGATGGCCGCCGCGCCATGCATGCCTGAGGTGTGGATCGGCAACTGCCAACCAAGCCAGGAGCGCGCCTGGATGCCAAGGTGCTGCAACGCGATCGCCAGGAGCCCGACGGTAACCTGTTCACCAGCCGAGACAACCGTGTCGTACTCGCGGGCATCATGCAACGGGGAAAGCTCCCGGGCCCAGCCCACGAGCTTGTTGGTCTCCCCCGCCATGGCGGATAGAACGACGGCCACCTGATGGCCGCGATCGACCTCGCGCTGAACTTTCAGGGCGACATTGCGGATTCGACCGAGGTCGGCCACCGACGTGCCGCCGAACTTCATCACAAGTCTGGACATGGGACAGCGCGGCGTTACGTCCGGGAGGTTAAGGATCTGTTTTGCACAAAGTCGGGTATAGTTGGATAGAATGGCTTTGTCACGCAACGCGCGGAGCATCGCAACAGTGACTGACGCTACAGCCCCTCAAACAACAATTCCCCAATCCACAATTGACGATGCCGAAGTCGCCCGGTTCTCGGCACTCGCGGCAGAGTGGTGGAACCCGCACGGAAAATTCGCGGTCCTCCACAAGTTTAACCCCGTGCGCCTGCGCTACATCAGGGACAATGCCATCCGCCACTTCAAGCGAGACCCGGCAAGCCTGACGCCCTTTGCAGGACTTCGCCTGCTGGACATCGGATGCGGCGGGGGCCTGCTCAGCGAACCCATGGCACGGCTGGGCTTCGACGTGCTGGGCGCGGACGCGTCGCAGAAGAACATCCGAACGGCCTCCACGCACGCCCGCGAGCAGGCGTTGCAGATCGACTACCGGACAACCACGGCTGAGGAGCTTGCGGCGACAGGTGAACGCTTTGACGTGATCTTGAACATGGAAGTCGTCGAGCACGTAGCCGACCTCGACCTTTTTCTTGCGAGCTGCGCCGCCATGCTGAAACCGGGCGGCATCATGTTCGTGGCCACACTGAACCGCACACTCAAGTCATGGGCGCTTGCCATCGTAGGGGCGGAGTATGTCCTGGGCTGGCTGCCGCGGGGAACCCATGACTGGAACAAGTTCATCAAGCCGATGGAGCTCGATGCGGCTCTGGCGCGCAATGGCTTGAACGGCAGTGACGAGACAGGTGTCGTGTTTAACCCCCTGACCAACACGTGGAGCCCCTCGGCCGATACCGACGTGAACTACATGCTGGTTGCACAGAAGCCTGCCTGAGAAGGTCAGCTATCGCCGCGCGGCAGACCCGGGATCGGCGAAACAGGAATACCTTCCTCGATCAGCTCCCGCGCATCGTCGAGACTGGCCTCCCCGTGAACGATCCGCTCTTCGGCGTCACCATAGTGTATGGCGCGGGCAACATCAGGAAACTTGTCGCCGACATACTCGGAATTGGCTTCGACATGCGCCCGCACGCGCGTCACCCACTCGCGCATCGCACGTGCCTGATCGGCTGCCTCCGACAACGCCGCACGCTTGGACACGGCCGGAGCCATCGGCGCCTTCGAAACACTCTTCGAGTTGCAGGTGGGACAAACAAGAAGCCCCTTGTCAGCCTGCATGTCATAGGCTGCGCTGTCGCGAAACCATCCCTCGAAGGAATGGCTCTTCTTGCAGACAAGTTGATAACAGATCATGGCAACCGAAAACCCCGATGGCAGCCCCATGGACCGAAAGCGTTCCCAAACATGGCGACCACGCGCGATCCCTGCAAGGGCCACGGCATGCCAACCAGCGCGGGTTAACAGCAGGTAAACATCCGGCTTCGCCTGTGACGTGCAGGGTTCACGTTACGTCAGGCGCAGCAAACACGGTTATGGGCTTGTCGTGCTTCAGTGCCGGAATGCGCCCGCGGGCAGCCGCCACCTGCTCAGGATCGATGTCCGCCACAATCACGCAGGGATCCTCACCCGCCTCTGCCAGCACCTCGCCCCAGGGCGCCACGATCAGGCTGTGGCCGAATGTATGCCGCCCATTGGCGTGATGACCACCCTGTGCGGGGGCAATCACATAGCACCCGGTCTCGATGGCGCGCGCCCTCAGCAGCACATGCCAGTGCGCCGTACCCGTCGTATGCGTGAAAGCCGCAGGAACCGAAAGGACCAAGGCCCCCGCCTGTGCCAGCGCCCGATAGAGCTGAGGAAAGCGCAAATCATAGCAGACGCTCATTCCAAGCCTGCCCCAGGGCAACGCAGCAAGCACCGCCCGCTCCCCTCGCCGGAAATTGCGTGTCTCGCGATAGGTCTCGCCGTTGGGCAGGTCGACATCGAACATATGGATCTTGTCATAGGTTGCAGCGACCTGGCCCGTGGGTCCGATCAGGAACGACCGGTTGGCACACTGCCGATCTCCGACCTTGATCGCCATCGACCCGATGAGCAGCCACAGACCAAGCTCCGACGCCAACTGCCGCAACTGTCGCAGCGAAGGGTCATCCTCCTCAGTATGCACCTTGGCAAACAACCGGTCGCTTTCCGCCTCAAACAGGACAGTCACCTCGGGCGTGGCGACAAAGCTTGCGCCGCGCGCATGCGCCTCGCGGATCAGGGCCTCGGCCATGCGCAGGTTTTCAGCAACATCAACGCCTGTACGCATTTGCACGCAGGCGGCTCGAAAGATCTGGCTCATGAGGATGTAGACTAGAGCCAGACGGGGAAAAACGAAACAGGGTTCATCCGCCCAAGGCGGCAAGCAGGGGATCAAGCCCCCCCTTCTCATCCAGCTCGTGCAGGTCGTCGCAGCCACCGACATGCCTGTCCCCGATGAAGATCTGCGGCACCGTGTAGCGACCATGCGCCCGCGCCGTCATCTCGGCGCGCAGCGCAGCATTCATGCCGACATCGATCTCGGTGAAAGCGACACCCTTGCGCTTGAGCAAGGCCTTGGCACGGTGACAGTAAGGACACAAAAGGGTCGTATAGATGACGACCCCGGTCCCGGCATCCTGCGCCTCGCCCTGCGTATTCATCGAGCCTTCTCGTTCGTTTTCGCTTCTCGTTCGACCGAAGCCGGCACATCTCTCAAGCTCCGGCCCTTGAATATTGTAGCAGGAAATCATTGCGCAAGGGGCCGCACAACGCGCGCCAGTGTGACAACGGACACGCTCCGAGCCCCTGCACGCCGCAGGGCCTTTGCACAGGCCGTGATGGTAGCCCCCGTGGTCAGCACATCATCAACGATAACGACCCGTTGCCCTGTGACAGCCTGCACGGCCGCGGGCGGCACGCGGAAGACACTGGCAACGTTCTTCAGTCGGGCCCGTGCCGAGATCATCGCCCCCTGGCTCTCGGTTGCCCGCACGCGAACCAGGATGTCCGACCGCACCGGAACCCGAGAACCCTCGGCAATCCCGTGGGCCAGCAGACCTGCCTGATTATACCTGCGCATCAGCAACCGCCGCCAGTGCAGCGGCACAGGAACCACGAGGTCAGCCTCGTCAAGTTCGGGACGCGCAACGCCCAGCATCCAGCGGACAAACAAGGGGCAGGCCTCCTGCCGGTCGGCATGCTTGAAACCAAGGACCAGATCACGGCTGCCGTCATCATAGGCAATGGCAGACCTTAGCCGCACGAAAGGCCGCTCGCGGGCAAGACACGCACCACAGCGCACCTGCGGCCCCAGCGCATGGGGGAACGGAATGCCACACTGCGCGCACCAGGGCGCCACCAGGAACCGAAGGCCCGTCCAGCAGGCCGCGCAGACCGATTGCGGTTCCGCCACCGGCATCCGGCACCGCAGGCACAGCGGCGGCAGGATAGCGTCGAGAAGCGCGCGTCCCGCGCGACGCACGCCCCCATCCAACCCAATATGAAAGGAACGCGACAGGAATTTCTCCACAAACAACCTCCCCCCTCGTGACTTGAACCCGCCACCCATGCAGATTACGCCAATGACGCAAACCGTCCCGCGCCTGTTCGACGAACGCCTGAGACGCCAGCGCAAGCAGCGCGCTCGGGCCTTGGGGCCGGAACCCTCGTTCCTTCACGAAGCCGTCACGGCCGAACTCGCCGATCGCCTGGACACGATCAACAGGACCTTTCCGACATTCCTGTGGCACGGCGCGCCCGAATTGTCGCAACGTGTCGCAACCGCCGTCATCTCGTCCGATGTGGCGCAATGCAGCCTCGACAGTCTCATCTTCCAGGAGAGCGAGCTGCCGATCGCCGCCAGCACCCTTGATGCCTACGCCAGCATTCTCACGCTGCACGCCGTCAATGATCTGCCGGGCGCACTCGCTCAGATCAGGCGCGCGCTGAAACCGGATGGCTATTTCATCGCAGCGCTCTTTGGTGCGCGCACCCTGGCTGAACTGCGCCAGGCCTTCATGCAAGCCGAGAGCGAGATCATGGGTGGCGTCTCACCCCGCATCTCCCCTCTGCCAGATGTACGCGAGGCCGGAGCCCTGCTGCAGAGAGCAGGCTTTGCCCTGCCGGTCGCCGACGCCGACGAATTCGTCGTGCACTACACCGATCCGATGCGCCTGTTCCAGGATCTGCGCCAGATGGGCGAGACGAATGTCATGACCGAGAGGCTCAAGCGGTTCCTGCGCCGCGACGTCCTCGCACGAACACTCGAAATTTGCGCCCGTCACATCGATGAAGACGGGCGCCTGCAGGCGCGCTTCGAGATCATCTACCTGTCGGGTTGGTCACCCCACGAAAGCCAGCAGAAACCATTGAAACCCGGCAGTGCCCGCAAACCGCTGTCAGAAGCGCTGGATGAAATCGGAAGAAAGCGCGGGGACTGAACCGGACCTGGCAGTACCCCGCATCAGCATCACTTCATCGATTTGACGATGTAATCATAGAGCGCGACGGTATTGGACGTGAACGCCTGCACAGATGAGATGATCACGAGGAAAATGAATGCACAGATGACACCATATTCGATCGCAGTCGACGCAGACCGGTCAGATGCAAACCGCGTGAGGAATTCCGTGAAGCGCTTCATGCAGTCACCTGCCAGATCTTGACCCGGCAAAAATGGCCGATTTCGATTAAGGCGATGCTAACAGCTCAAAAACCTGCTCCGTTCGCGGATTTGAGCAGCGCAAGCAGCGGCGCAACAAGCGGCACGTCTGCCGGTGGCAGCCTGTATTGGGCAAGCTCCCCTGCCGCCACCCACGCATGACGCTGCCCCTCCTGGGGCGCAATGTCACCAATCCAGCGACGACAAAGGTAGAGCGGCATGAGAAGGTGAAAGCCTTCGTAACCATGCGACGCGAAAAGAAAGGGCTCGAGCCAGGCCTCCTCCACCGTCAGACCAAGCTCCTCACGCAGCTCTCGCACGAGGGTCTGCTCGGGTCGCTCGCCGGCCTCGACCTTGCCCCCGGGGAACTCCCACAGTCCCGCCATCGATTTGCCTGCCGGGCGCTCGGCAAGCAACACACGCCCACTGTCATCGACGAGTGCGGCAGCAACAACGAGGAGAAGGGGTTTGGTCATAGCGTAAGTTCAGTCGCCAGCCTGATTGAACGGCAACCACGACCCGCTAGCTGCGGTAGTCACCATTGATGCTGATATAGCCATGCGTGAGGTCACAGGTCCACACGCCGGCCGCCCCCTTGGCGATGCCGACATCCACATCGATCTCGATTTCGCTGCGCTGCATGTAGCGGGCCATGAGCGCCTCGCTGTAGTTGGGATCGCGCAACCCTAGGGTCGCGACCTTGTGCCCACCGAACTTGATGGACAGCCGATCCCGGTTGGCAGCCTCGCCGGACTTGCCAACCGCCATCACCACCCGCCCCCAATTCGCATCTCCGCCCGCAATGGCCGTCTTGACCAGGGGCGAATTGGCAATCGAAAGCGCAATGCGCCTGGCAGCAAACGCGGTCTCGGCCCCCGTGACATTGATGCGGATAAGCTTGGTCGCCCCCTCACCGTCCTTGACCACCTGAACGGCCAGGTCTTGCAGCACCCCGTTAAGCTTGGACCGGAAATCATCGAGCCGCTTGTCATTGGCGCGCAGGATCGGGTTGTGACGCGCCCCCTTTCCCGTGGCGAAGAGAAGAAGCGTATCACTGGTCGATGTATCGCCATCAACCGTGATGGAATTGAAGCTGGTTTCCGCACCCTGCACCAGAAGCGCCTGCAGGATATCCTGCGGAATGGTTGCGTCCGTGAAGACGAAGGCCAGCATCGTTGCCATGTCAGGCGCAATCATGCCCGAACCCTTGGCAATGCCGTTGATCTTCACGGCGTGACCATCGATCTGCGCCGTGGCCGTCGCCGCCTTGGGAAAAGTATCCGTGGTCATGATCGCGCGCGCGGCGATCTCCCAGGCGGTCGCGCCCGAATTCTCGTAGATCTCCGGCAGGGCAGCCGTCAGGCGGCGCACCGGCAGGGGCTCGCCGATTACACCGGTGGAAGCGACGAACACCTCATGCGCCTTGCAACCAACCAGGGCCGCAACCGAATCGACAGTCGCCTTCACCGCCTCGCTTCCAACCCGCCCCGTGAAGGCGTTTGCATTCCCGGAATTGACCACGAGCGCCCTTGCGGATTTCTCGGCAAGCGCCGTCCGGCACCAATCCACCGGAGCCGAACACGTCTTGGATTTCGTGAACACACCCGCAACTGTGGTCCCGGGCGCAAGCACGCCCATCAGCACGTCGGTACGCCCCTCATACCGGATCCCGGCCGAACCGGCCCCGAGCCTGACCCCGGAGATGGGCTGCAGCTTGGGAAAAGCCTTGGGCGCAAGCGGCGAAACAGGATGGGAGGCCTTGGCCGCTTTCGGTGTTGCCTCGGGGACAGACTTTGCGCTGGCCTTCTCCCTGCTCGGCTTTCCCCCGCTTGGGGTCATGGCATGCACCTCATGACGCAAAACAAGAAGCCCGGAAAACCCCGGGATTCTGCCAACGTGCGATTGTCAGTACCCGTCCCATTTTCCCCCGTCAAGAATGGCGGTCCCCGCCCGATGTCACACCCCCGGACCAGCGCGGCCCGGTCGCGTTGACAGCCACACGGCCCGACCTTATTTGTCCCCTCAAGGCTTCACGCGAAACCCGTCGTTTCGTTGCGACCTGCAGGCGAACTTGTCTTGCGGGGGCCAGCTTTAACCATTTTGAGACTTCCCGAAGGACGCCCCCGCCATGTTAGGCTTGACGAAGCTGGCCAAACGCATTTTCGGCACCAGCAACGACCGCATTCTCAAGCCTTATTATGCCAAGGTCCCGCGAATCAACGCGCTGGAAGCCGAAATCGCCAAGCTGACCGATGACCAGCTTCGGCAGAAAACCAATGAATTTCGCGAGCAGGTCGCCCGCGGCCGAAATCTCGACGACCTGCTCTTCGAGGCATTTGCCACAGTCCGAGAGGCCGCAAAGCGCACCCTCGGCCAGCGCCATTTCGACGTCCAGTTGATTGGCGGCATGGTGCTGCACGACGGCAACATCTCCGAGATGAAAACAGGTGAAGGCAAGACCCTGGTCGCCACCGCCCCCGTTTACCTCAACGCCCTGACCGGCAAGGGGGTCCACGTCGTAACAGTAAACGACTACCTCGCCCGGCGCGACGCCGATTGGATGGGCCAGGTCTACCGCTTCCTCGGCCTTAACGTCGGCTGCATCCTCCACGGCCTCAACGACACCCAGCGCCGCGAGCAATACGCCGCCGACGTGACCTATGGCACCAACAACGAATACGGCTTCGACTATCTGCGCGACAACATGAAGTACACGCGCGCGCAGATGGTCCAGCGCGGTCACAATTTTGCAATCGTCGACGAGGTGGACTCGATCCTGATCGACGAGGCGCGAACGCCCCTGATCATCTCCGGCCCGACGGAAGACCATTCCGACCTCT
>CAZABH010000007.1:84457-87898 GCA_964483585.1 uncultured Flavobacteriaceae bacterium | reverse complement strand
CGCACGGTGCAGCAGATGCAGCCGTTGTTCATCTCGAAGACTTCCTCGTCGGTGTCGACGACAAGGTCGTTGTCGATGCCAATCTCGCCAAACTCGTTGACGATGACGGCGTAGCGCTTGCCATGCTGCTCGGTCAGGATGCGGTTCAGCAGTGTGGTCTTGCCGGCACCGAGATAGCCGGTCAGCACGGTCACAGGAACTTGGGATGACATTTCAGACTCCGGAACTTTCCGGCGTCATGAACCCTCAGCCATCGCGCCAGTCAAGAGGCGTGTGTTGTGGCGCATCATCCCGATATAGGTCGGGGCCGAACCTTGGGCGCCCGACAGTGCGTCGGAGTAGAGCCTGCCGCCGATCCTGGCGCCCGTCTCGCGGGCGATCTGCTCGATCAGGCGCGGATCGGTGATGTTCTCTACGAAAAGCGTCCTTATCTTTTCCCGACGGATCTGCTGGATCAGGCGCGCGACGCCCTTGGCAGAGGCCTGGGCTTCCGTCGATGTCCCGAGGGGAGCCAGGAACGTCACGCCGTAGGCGCTGCCAAAATAGCCGAAGGCGTCGTGGGAGGTGATCACGCGGCGCCGAGCCTGCGGGATCGCGATAAGGCTCTTGCGGATCTCGGCATCGAGCAGGCGGAGCTCGGCTTCATAGGCTTTGGCGCGCGACCTGTAGGCCGCCGCATTGGCAGGGTCGGCCTTGGCCAGAGCCTCGGCGATGTTGGATACATACACGACAGCGTTGCGAGCGTCCTGCCAGGCGTGGGGGTCGACGCCGCTGCCATGGCTGTGCTTGTGACCGTGGCTGTGGCCATGGCCAGCATGTTTCAGCGGCAGAGGCTTGACGGATTTCGAAACCTCGATGATCGACGCCTTTGCCCCGGATGATTGCGCGAGACGTTTCAGCCAGGGCTCGAACCCCAGGCCGTTGGCCAGAATGATGTCGGCGGCCGCCAGCCTGCGGGCGTCGGCGGGTGTTGGTTCAAACCCATGCGCGTCGCTGTCGGGGCCGATCAGCACTGTCAGCTTTATATCCTCGCTGCCGACGCGTTCGGTCATGTCGCCCAGGATGGAGAAGCTGGCGACAACTTCGAGGGGTTTGGCGTTTGCGGGCGCAATCCAGGCGAACAGCAAGCCGAAGAGCAAACAAGTGATGCGTGTCATCGTCGCGCCTCCTTCGGGTCGTGATAATGGGGACGTCGCAGCAGCCTTGCAAGAAGACCAGAGCGGGTGCCCAGAATGATCGAGCCGATATAGATCGCTGCTGCGGTCATTACGATTGACGGGCCCGAGGCGAGCTCGACGTGGAAAGAGACGAGCAGGCCGGTCAGGCTTGCGAACATTGCAAAGATCGTGGCCGTGACGATGATCGTTCCCAGGTTCTCGGACCAGAAGCGGGCGGCCAAAGCCGGAAGCATCATCAGGCCAACGGCCATCAGCGTGCCGAGGGCCTGGAAGGCTGCGACGAGGTTCAGCACCACAAGACCCATGAAGATGGCGTAGGCCCAGCCGCCGCCCGCCCCTACCGCGCGCGCAAAGATGGGGTCAAAACATTCCAGCGCGAGAGGCCTGAATATGGCTGCCATGAGCAACATCGAGAGCGTGCCTACGCTCACAACCAGCAGCAGGCCCTCGTCGTCGACGGCGAGTATCGATCCAAACAGGATATGGAGCAGATCAACCGAGGATCCTGCCGCCGAGACGATCAAGACGCCGAGGGCAAGGCTTGCGAGATAGAAGCCTGCGAGGCTTGCGTCCTCCTTTATTCCCGTCGAGCGCGCGGTTGCGCCGGCAAGAAGGGCTACCACAAGACCGGCAACAATGCCGCCCAGGCTCATCGCCCAGACCGAAAGGCCCGAGAGCAGATAGCCGATTGCAACGCCCGGCAGGACGGCGTGACCGATGGCATCTCCCATCAGGCTCATCCGCCTGAGCACGAGAAAAACTCCGATCGGCCCGGCTCCGAGGCTGAGCGCGAAACACGCCACCAACGCGCGGCGCATGAACTCGAAGTCCATGAATGGCGACACCAGGAGGTCGTAGTACGCGCTCATGCGTGGGCGTGGCCTGTGTGATCGTGATGGTGCTGGGGCGCGCGCTCTCCATCGCGGGCCCAGCGGTCGGTCATCGCCTTGGCCTTGGTCAGGTTGTCCTGCGAGAGGGTCTCGGCTGTCGGGCCCCAGGCAACGCGCTCGCGCGCGAGCAACAGTGTCTGCGGGAAATGTTGCCGGATGAAGGCAAGGTCGTGCAGCACTGCGATCACGCTGCGACCATCCTTGTGCCAGCCATGCACCAGAGCCATGAGCTCGTCGGTCGTACGCTCGTCCAGAGATGCAAAGGGCTCGTCGAGCAGAATCACGCGTGCATCCTGCAGGATGAGGCGCGCGAACAGCGTGCGCTGCCACTGTCCCGTCGAGAGGGCGGCAATGGGTGCGTGCTCGTAGCCATCAAGGCCCACATTTGCGATGCAGGCTCGGGCGCATTCCCGGTCAAGCTTCGAGACCGCACGGAAGGCTCCGGCACGCGGCCAAGCGCCGAACATGACGGTCTGAAGCACCGAGATGGGAAAGCTGCGGTCGATTTCGGGGGCCTGCTGCAGATAGGCGAAGCGCGTCGGTTGCGTGCCGCCGGTGTCGATGCGTCCGCTGCTCAAGGGCAGGAAGCCCATCATGGCTTTCAGAAGTGTGCTTTTGCCCGCGCCGTTGGGCCCGGCAATGGCGGTCAGCGAACCCGGTGCGAAGGTCCCCGATACGTGATGCACGGCCGGAAGCCTGCGGTAGGCAACCACAACGTCCTTGAGGGTTATTGCCGGAGTCATGTCACGGCCCAGACAAAGGCAAGCCACATCATTGCTGCCGCAACGGCAACCGGCGCAAGCCGGTCGACCAAGCCTGCCGTGAGAGGGTTGAATTGGTGCATGATGTGCAACACTGCCGAATTGTTGGGCATGCTAGCATGTCACGCCAGTGGGGCAGAAACCTTTTTTGCCAGTGCGCTCGGGGCGCGATAGGCTTGCGCCCTTGTCGATTCCAGACATGTATCCGGGGCCACCATGCATCCCTTCGACCATCTCTTCAGTCAGGTCATGAGCCGCAAGGCCGCCGATCCGTCGCAATCTTATACGGCCAAGCTGCTGGCGGAGGGCACGGCGAAATGCGCCAAGAAGGTCGGCGAGGAAGCCGTCGAGGTCGCCATTGCCTGTCTTGGCGACGACTACAAGGCGAAGGTCGAGGAGTCGGCTGACCTGCTCTATCACCTGTGTGTGTTGTGGGCTTCGAGCGGGGTGAAGCCCGAGGATGTCTATACCGAGCTGCAAGCCCGCGAGAACCGCTCGGGGCTGGACAGCAAGGCAGCGCGCAAGGGTGTGGTGAAGTAGGCGGGCGCTGGCTGCATAACTCTCCCTGCAAGTAATCCCGCGTCATGGTCTGCGCAGTCGCACCATGACGCG
>CAZABH010000007.1:0-84357 GCA_964483585.1 uncultured Flavobacteriaceae bacterium | reverse complement strand
CGCACCATGACGCGCTTTATTTTTCGAACGTGACAGCCACCGTCACGGCCGCGATGCCAATCGGCTGCGGTTCAGGCGGGCACTCGCAGCCACGGCCAGGCGATCAGGGTACCGATGGCCAGCTCGACAATGATGCCGCCGATGTTGGCGGACGTGAGGGCGTTTTCGAAGAGTGCGGAAAGGATGCGCGCCACGGCGGCCATGATCCAGGCGGCGGCAACCGCGAGGAATGCATGGGGCTCCTGCACGACCAGCGCATAGAGCGACATGCCGATGAAGATGCCGCCATAGGTGGCGCGCACCTCAGAGACCGAATGTGCGAGACCCGGCACGAGCTGCAGACCTACAAGCCGCAGTGCGGCGTTCGGGTACACGAATCCCAGCAGGCCCAGTGCGAGGCTCGCGGCAGCGCCGATCGTCGAGAGAAATTCCATGATGTGCCCTTCCCTGTCAGACGACGCCGGCTTTGACGGCGAGTGCCTTCAGGGAAACCTGCGGGCGTGGGCCGAAGTGCGAGATGACCTCTGCTGCCGCAATGCCGCCGAGACGACCGCAGATGTCGAGCGGAAGATTGCGGGCGAGACCGAAGAGGAAGCCGGCAGCGAATTGGTCGCCGGCGCCGGTCGTGTCGATGACACGCTCGACGGGCTCGGCGTCAATGATGTGCACGGCACCATTGCCCACGACGACCGCGCCCTTGGCCGAACGGGTTATGGCAGCGGTCCTGCCCCAGTGGCGGAAGGACTGGAAGGCCTGGTCGAAGGTCGGCGACTGGAACAGCGACTTAGCCTCTTCCTCGTTGGCGAAGAGGATGTCGACGTCGGTCTTCATCAGCTCGAGGAACTCCTCGCGCCAGCGGCCAACACAAAAGGGATCGGACAATGTCAGGGCCACCTTGCGGCCGGCATTGCGGGCATGCGCGATGGCGGTGCGGATTGCTGCCTTGGTCGACGGGCTGTCCCACAGATAGCCCTCGATGAACAGGATGGAGGCATCCGCGATGCGGCGCGCGTCCATGTCGGGCGCATGCAGGTCGGAGGCGCAACCCAGAAATGTGTTCATCGATCGCTGTCCGTCTGGCGAAACGAGGATGTGGCTTGAAGCCGTCGCGGTCGGACCGGCAACAGGCGTTGCATCGAAATCGACACCGGACTTGCGGATGTCCTCGGCGAAGACCTGGCCCAGACGGTCATCGTTGACCTTGCCGATGAAGGCGGCCCTGCCTCCGAACGAGGCGATGCCCACCGTCGTGTTCGCAGCCGACCCGCCCGATGCCTCCACAGCATCCTGCATCGACTTTCCAAGCAACTCCGCACGGAAGCTGTCGACCAACGTCATCGCACCCTTGGCGATACCGTGACGGTTCAGGAACTCGTCGGTCGTCGATGCGAGGATGTCGACGATAGCGTTGCCGACGGCCAGCACGTCGAATTTTGCTTGATGCATTGCCGTTTCCTCTTATTTTGCGCAAAGCGAGTGGGCAGTGAGGTACAGGAACACAGCCCGCCGCACAACCTGAGCTACAGGCCCTCATGTTTTCCAGCGCTGCTGCCGCACTGTCGCAGATGTTCGACGCCCGCTTCCGGGGTGTCTTGTGGCTGAGCCTTGCCGGCACTGTGGGGCTGTTCCTTGGCTTGCTGCTGGGTCTGCAGTGGGTTGTGGCCCATGTGCCCGACTTCGGTCTTGCATGGGTGAAGGAAGCCTATCGCATCGTTTCCGCCTCCCTGCTGACGATCACATTCATATTTCTCGGGGTGCCGGTCGCGCAGGCCTTCGCGAGCATTTTCCTGGACCGGGTCGCCGATGCGGTCGAGTCTCGGCACTATCCGGGCCTCACGCATGGGAATGGTGCGGGGTTCTGGGGCATGCTGCGGGCGGGCCTTGTCTTTTCGGGTGTCAGCGTCGTGCTGAACTTGCTTGCGATACCGCTGACGCTTGCATCGTTCGGCATCGGTGCAGCCGTTATGTTCTTCGTCAACGGGTACCTTGCCGGGCGCACCTTCTTCGAGCTTGCGGCGCTGCGCCATCTCAACCCGGCGGCGGCGCGGCAATTGCGGCGTCAGCACCGTTTGCGGCTGTTCCTTGGTGGTGCGCTGATTGCGCTTCTGGCAATGATCCCGGGGCTGAATTTCTTCGTGCCGCTGTTTGGCGCTGCCATGATGACGCACGAGTTCCACAAGCTGGTGAAGGGCTGAAGCATGCGTCAGATCGAGAGCAAGGTCATCGCCACAATCGTCGTGTGTGCCGGCCTTGGCGCGTGTCAGACCCTGGGCGACATCACCGGGACCTCGCGTGATGCAAATGCGCAGACGCGCCCTGTCCCTTCTTCTGATGCACCTGCGACCATCCTGCAAACTGCCAGAAAGGCCTCCCCGGCTGCCCCGCTTTCAGGCCTCGATGCATCGCAGCTTCTGTCGCTTTGGGGCGAGCCTACGGTGCGTCGACGCGAGTCGGGTGCAGAGCTCTGGACCTATGGCAAGCCACGTGCGGGGTGCACGGTGCTTGTCTATCTCTATCCTGGCGCGGGTGGCGCAATGACTGTTGCCCGAAGTGAAGCACTTCCTGGCGGCACCGACGCAGGTGTCGTTGAGACGTGTGCCCGCGCAAATGCACTGGCCCCTGCAGGCTAGGCTTGCATCAAAGCGTGCGCTCGAACGGTGCAAAGTCGCTCTTGCCCTCGACCTCCCGATGATTCTTCAGGGACCACCAAACACTCGGGAAGGCGAGTTCGTCCCAGGGAATCTCCTCCCACGCGAAGAGCCTGACCTCGAGGCTTTCGGTACCGACCGCAAACTCCTCGCGCTCGAGTGTCGCGCGGTAGATGAGTTGCACCTGCGAAATGCGCGGAACAGCGTACATGCCCAGAAGGCGATCAATCACGATCGGCGCCAGGGCCTCTTCCCATGCTTCGCGCTTCGCACCTGCAGCAGGGGCCTCGTGTTCCTCGAGATATCCTGCAGGAATCGTCCAAAAGCCGCGCCGCGGCTCGATTGCCCGACGGCACAGAAGGATTCGTCCGTGCCAAGAGCATACGGCTCCGGCCACGATCTTGGGGTTCACGTAGTGAATGTGCCCGCACGTTGAGCAGACGTGACGCTCTACATTGTCCCCGTCGGGGGTGCGGCGCTCAAAGTTGCAACAGGTGCGCGGCGAAGGCGCATGACGAAAGCCAGTGTCCATAATGTCACTTGTCCTTGATGCGGGTTCCGGGCCAAATTCAGGGGATCCCCGCGCATGCTCGCAGGATTATCCCACCGGACCGACGATATGGCAAAGAGCTTTGACCTGGCGACCTCGCCCAGCCACCTGCTGCGCCGCGCCAACCAGTTCGCCAATGATCTGTACACGAACGAAGCGAATGGTTCGGCCCTGACGCAACGGCAGTTCGCGGTCCTGTTTGCCATCGACAAGCGCGAGGGGGCCAGCCAGACGGAACTTGTGCAGGCGACAGGCATCGATCGCTCGACACTGGCCGACATGATCGTGCGCATGCAGAGCAAGGAGCTGCTGGCGCGCAAGCGGACGGATGCGGACCAGCGCGCGAATGCCGTGCGGCTGACGCCAGCAGGCCGACGCGCCCTGCGCGGCGCGATGCCCGCCATGCTGCGCGCGGAAGCCGGGATCCTCAACGTGCTGCCGCAACGGCTGAAGGCAGAGTTCATCAAGGCGCTGACCATGATCGCTCAGGCGGCGACCGACGCGCAGATCGCCGCCGAGGAAGCGAAGGCAAAGGCGAAGGCGAAGAAGAAGCGCTGAAGGCGAGAGGCCCCCTTCCGTCACGCCGCTGACGCGGCGCGCCACCTTCCCCCGCAAGCGGGAGAAGGGAAATTGCGTTGGAGCTGGCCCCCATCCGTCACGCCGCTGACGCGGCGCGCCACCTTCCCCCGCAAGCGGGGGAAGGGCAACGAAGTTTGTGCAGCACCCCAACCATGTAGCCCCTCCCTCGCGGAACGCGGGGGAAGGTGGCAGCCGACGCCGCAAGGCAGCGGCTGACGGATGGCGGGCTACTCGCGCTTCACGCAAGGCCCCGGCACGAGGGCTTCGAGTTGCGGGATGATGCCGGCTTCAATCTCTGCCCTTGTTAGGCCCATGCCCATCAGTGCGTGGACGACGATCTCGCTGATGCGCTGCCGCGGCGCTGACACCTTGCGCTGCACAAGCTGCCCGATGCCTGCGGACACGACGCCAATCACGAGCACGAGTGCTGCATCGACCGACAAGATCTGAAGGCGACCGCTGGCAAGGCCTGCCGCCAGGGTCTGGCGTACGTGCGTATTCATGCCGGCTGCTGCGTTCGTTGAATCTGCCAGCAAGGCGGCGAGAATTTGTGCGCGCCTGGGCTTGGCGACAGCAAGCTCGAGAAACAAAGTCATTGCGATGGCGAGGTGTACCGCGGGGTCCTTGCTCTGTGTCTTGAGGCTGGCGATGCGGTCGCGCACTTCGTGGCGGATGGCTAGGGCGGCCTGTCCGGCGATGTCGTCCTTGTCGCGGAAGTGATTGTAGAACGTGCCCTTGGCCACACCCGCGTGCGCAACGATCTGGTCAACGGACACGGCGCCGAAGCCATGCCGCCCGAAAAGCTCTTCGGCGGCCGCCAGAAGAGCCTGGCGGTTCGGCGTTCGGCGGAGGCCTCGGTATCCGGGTGCGGGTGGCATGGGCGAAACATAGCCAAATGCTAAATGACTGGATAGTCGAATAAGGGTGGCCCATGCTCCGGCCATGGCCTTTACCATCGGAGCCTCCATGACCATTCGACGGACCCTTGCCTTGCTGGCAGCCGCGGCATTGATTGCTGGCGGGTATTACGTGCTGACACCGCCCGAGGTGGTCCACGAATTCAGCACGAGCACCAATCTGCGGGCACCGAATGAAACGCTTCGTGCGCGAGTGGGTGATGATTTCACCGAGATATTCCCCCTGCCCTCCGGCATCCGGGTCGAGAAGGATGTGGGCGTGATCCTGCCTGACGGCACACGCATGTCGGTCAACATCTATCGTCCCGACACGAATGATCGCGTGCCTGTGGTGATGGCCCTGACCAGCTACGACAAGGATCTTGCGCCGGAGGACTACACCATCAACGGACGCGGTCCCGGACGCCGCGCGAGCCGCGCACGGTTCGGCGATTTCCGGGTCAGCGCCGAGACGCCGTTCGAAGGGCCAGATCCGGCCTACTGGGTTCCGCACGGCTATGCGCTGGTCACGGTCGACGCGCCGGGAACCGGCAAGTCTACCGGAACCAAGGAGCCGCTTGGACAAGGCACGGTCGATGCCTTCGCCAAGGTCGTGACATGGACCAGCGAGCAGCCTTGGAGCAACGGGAAGGTTGCAACCGTCGGCGTGTCGTACCTCGCCATCATCCAGTGGATGGTCGCTGCCGAGCGGCCGCGGGGACTGGCGGCCATCATTCCGTGGGAGGGGGCGACGGATCCCTATCGCGATACCGGCTTTCATGGCGGCATTCCGGAAACCGCGTTCGTGCGGTCGTGGCTTGCGGGGCCGGGTTCCTATTCTGGGACTGATGACGAGCCTGAGTTCCTGACGCGCCGTCCGCTCGTCACGCATGTGCCCCTGCCCTTTCCCTACAAGGGTCTCGTGTCCTTCCTGAATGGCGTCACGCCCCGCCCGGATGAGATGCCCTTCAAGGGGCCGGCGCTCGAGAGGATCAACGTGCCCGCGCTTGTCGCCGGCAGCTGGTCAGTCCAGGGCCTGCATACGCGTGGCTCGTTCAATGGCTACATGCAGATCGGATCAAAGGAAAAGTGGCTGTTCACGCATGGACGCCACGAGTGGGATGTCATGAACAGCGTGGAGGCCATGGACTACCAGCGGGCCTTCCTTGACCGGTTCTTGAAGGGCATACCCGACGCGATGGCGGGCAAGCCCCGTGTCAGGCTCGAGGTTCGCCGCGGCGGGCACGATGTGTTCGTACGTGACGAGAACGAATGGCCGATCGCGCGGACTGTCTATACGCCGCTCTATCTCGATCCCCTGCAGCGGACGCTGGTCGCGGAGAAGCCGACAGTGCCCTCCATGGCACAGTACAACTCGACGCGCGACGACACGCTCGATTTTCGCCATCGCTTTGATGTCGACACCGAGGTGACGGGGCACACCAAGCTGCGGCTCTGGGTTTCGATGGATGTCGGGCTGGACATGGATGTGTTCGTTGCCATCCGGAAGATCGACAAGGATGGAAAGGTCGTTCTGTTCGACAATCATCACGCGTTCGTTCCGGTGGCGACGCGGGGCTGGTTGCGCGTGTCGGAGCGTAAACTGGACCCGGCGCGCTCGACGCCGTGGCGACCGTTCCTGTCACATGACGAGCCGCTGCCCGTCGTTCCCGGCGAGCGGATACCCGTCGATATCGAAATCCTGCCGTCGAGCACGTTCTTCGAGGCGGGGTCTGAACTTGTGCTCACGATCAAGGGGCGCGACATCACGGCCGAGCGTGGCTTCCAGCATAAGATCCTGATGAACCAGGGGCGTCACACGGTCTGGTCGGGGGGACAGTTCGATTCGCATTTGCTGCTTCCCATTGTGCCGGGAGCGGTTGAGGGAGAGGCAAAGCGCTGAGGGGTCGGGCTGCCAGCGGCGCTCATCAAATTCATGATCCGTCATGGCCGGGGGCGCGGCAGCGCAGCCCGGCCATGACGGGTTATTTAATGCGTGAAGATTTGAACGTGCCCAATGGGGGGCTGGTCAGTCGTCGAAGCCGACGAAGGTGACGGCTTCGTCGACGGATTTGCGCCGGGAGACGACGGCGTTGGCGGGGAAGGTTTCGTCGGGGTAGCCCATGGCGACGCAGATCATGATGACCTGGTCGTCAGGGATCTTCGCGTGTTCGCGGACGACGGGGGATTGCATGATGCCCTGGCTGTTGATGACGCAGCCCAAACCGCGGGACCAGGCGGCGTTGACCAGCGCGTTGGTGACGGCGCCACAGTCGAAGGGGGCGATGTCGCTGCCCTGTATGCTGCGGTCATAGGTGACGACGATCGAGACGGGTGCGTCGAACTGGCGGAAGCCGCGCAGCACCCAGTCCTTGCGCGCGGCCTGGTCGTGGCGCTCGATGTTCATGGCCGAGAAGAGCTGTTTGGCGATCTCGACCTGGCGCTCGCGGTGCTTGCCCTCATAAGCGCCGTGGCTGCGGAACTCGCGGGATTCGGGGACACCTGCAAGATTGCGCTCGGTGTTGCCCTTGCGGATGCGGTCGAGGGGCTCGCCGGCGACGACATGGAAGTTCCAGGGCTGGGTGTTGAGCGAGGACGGGGCGCGCATGGCGAGCTCGATCACCTCGCGGATCAGCGCCTTGGGCACGGGCTTGCTGGTGAAGCCGCGCGTGCTGCGCCGACCGCGCACGACGTCGTCGTAGTTCATGATGCCTGCCTTCCCTTGGTGTCAGACACGTATGTCGAGACGCGCGCCGGGACGCAACAGGCGATCAGGCGTGGGTGGTTGCTCTCCAGGCGATGTGGTGCGCACGGCGTCCTGCGGGGCGGATGCTTGTGTGGGAGCGGGCTTGGGCTCCACCGGGCGTGGAGCGATGATACGGGCAGGATTGGCAGATTTCAGCGCGAGAGCCTCGAAGCCTTCTGACGACGCTGCAGACGGCGCGGCTTGCGGACGCGTCGGGGCTTGAGAGGCGAAGGTCTGGGCTGCCAGATGCGGCGGGAGGGCGGTGGTGCGCATCCCGGCATGATTTCAGGGCATGGTTTATTTTCAGGTAACGCAGCTGGCTGCGGCGTTCGGGCGCGTTGTCTTCTGGGCGAATGTTCCTCTATTGTTCATTGCTTGTCGCGCACGTCCCGCAGGCAAGACGGTGCGGCACGAAAACACCGACGAAAGTGTCTCTCGTGTCACAACGGATTCAATCGAATCAGTGAGTTGGATGGTTAATGCCCGGCCCTGTCCCCGGTCTCAGTCGACCGGTTCGGATGGCGGGCGTGAGGACGGGTCGGCCTCAGGGGCCTTGAGGGATGAGGCGGCGGCCAGGCGCTCTGCCCTTTTCATCCAGCGCCACGAGAACAGGGTCAGGGCTGCAAGGGCGGCGAGGCTCAGGCCCCAAGCGGGCCAGACATAGGCGGCGTAGCCGCCCATCTCGAGGAAGGATTGCAGGGTCATGATCCGGCGGGCTCCAGTCCAAGACGGATGGTGCGCAGGCGGCGCTCGGCGATCTCGGCGCGCATGCGCATGAAAAGGATCGCCACATAGAGGAGATTATAGGCAAGCCCCATGATGAGGAGCGGGGTCAGCATCTCGGCTGGCATGGTTGGGCCATCCATACGGAAGACGGTGGCGGGCTGGTGGAGCGTGTTCCACCAGTCGACGGAGAACTTGATGATGGGAAGGTTCACGGCGCCGACGAGGGCGAGGATGCGGGCGGCGCGCGCGGCGCGGGCGGGTTCTTCAATCGCGCTCCAGAGCACGATGTAGCCGAGGTACAGGAAGAAGAGGAGCAGCACCGAGGTCAGGCGTGCGTCCCAGACCCACCACGTGCCCCACATGGGCTGCCCCCAGAGCATGCCGGTGACGAGCGCCAGCGCCGTGAAGACGGCGCCGATGGGCGCGGAGGCCTTGGCGGCAACGTCGGCGAGCGGGTGGTTCCAGATGAAGGCAAGCGCGCTGGAGACGGCCATTACCGCGTAGACGAACATCGACATCCAGGCTGCCGGGACATGGACATAGATGATGCGCATCGCCTCGCCCTGCTGGTAGTCGGGCGGCGCGATCGCCAGGCCCCAGACGGCCGCGATGCCTGCGAGGATGAGGGCAAGGCCCATGGTCCACGGCAGCAGCGTGCGGGCAAGGCCTGCGAAGCGTTCGGGGTTGGCGTAGTACCAGATGTTCATCGGCGTCGTGCCTGCCTTGTCATTCGTCACCGATCCGCAGGGCTGCTGCCGCTGCGATCGTACCGACGAGCACTGCGATAAGGGATGCGCCGCCGAGGAGCAACAGGGCCTGTGTGGGGTCTTCGCCCGCTTGCGCGCTGGCTACGGCGGATGCCCCGAAAATAAGGAAGGGAATGTTGAGCGGCAGGACCAGAAGCGCCAGAACCATGCCGCCGCGCTGCACGGACGAGCCCAGGGCTGCCATGGCGGTGCCAATGGCGCTGAGGGCGGGGGTGCCGAGAAGGAGCGACAGCGCCAAGACGGGCGCCGCCTCGAAGGACAGGTTCAGCAGCGGGGCGAGCAGCGGGGCCAGCACGGTCAGAATCAGGCCCGAAGTCAGCCAATGGGCGATGATCTTGGCCAGCGCCGAGAGCTCGAGCGGCAGCGGCGACATGCGGATGAGGTCGATCGTGCCGTCCTCGCTGTCGGGCTGGACGACACGCTCGAGGCCGAGCAGTGTGGCCAGCAAGGCTGCCATCCAGAAGAGGCCCGGTGCTGCGGCCTGCAGTGTTGCCTGGCCCGGCCCCAGGCCGAAGGGTACCAGGATGAGGATCAGGGCGAAGAAGGCGGCCGACAGGGCTGCACCGCCGCTGGCCCTGATGCCCAGGATGAAGTCGCGCCAGATGATGGCGAGGAAGGTTCTCATGCGCGCACGCCCAGCGTGAGGGTGCGAGCCCCATCGAGGAAAGGCTCGTGGGTGGCGGCAACGATGAGCCCTCCCTGCCCCAGATGTACATGGCAGGCGGCGAGCAGGCGCTGGCGCGAGGCGGCGTCAAGGGCTGTCATGGGCTCGTCGAGGAGCCAGAGCGGGCGCGGCTGCAGCGAGAGGCGAGCGAGCGAGAGGCGGCGGCGCTGGCCTGCGGAAAGGAGTGCTGTGCTGTGTCCCTGTAATTCGGCAAGACCCCAGGCTTCGAGCGCGGGGGCGACTGTGTCACGCGGCGCGCCCAAGAGGGCTGCGTGGAAGGCGAGCGTCTCGGCGACGCGCAGCTGCGGGCGGATCTGGTCCTGGTGGCCCACGAAGTGGATGGCGCGGTCACGGTCTTCACCGGCCAGGGCTTTGTTGTCATCGCCGATCAGCAGCAGGCGGCCAGACATGAGGCCGAGCAGCCCTGCGATCACGCGCAGGAGGGTCGTCTTGCCACAGCCGTTGGGCCCGTGCAGCACTAGGGCTTCGCCAGGCTTCAAGTCGAGGCCGACGTTGCGGAAGACGACCCGCTCGCCGCGCAAGGCTGCAATGGCTTCGCCGACCAGCTTCATCCGTCAGGTATCCGTCCTCATGGTGGCAGCATAGTCGAGAACTGCCTGCGGGTAAGTTCACTTGCGCGGGTCGAGGCCAACAGGCTGCGGAAATCCCCTCGGCTGACGAGTTCCCGCCGGTCGGTATATCCAACCGTCTATGGGGGTCTTTTCGCTCAAGGCCGGGTGCGCCAAGAGTTCCGTAGCAATGGAAACCGAAAGTTATTAATTTCCGGGGCAACTGCCTTTCAGCAGATCCTCCCTCACCACCTGCCATCCAGGAGCTCATCGCCCGTGACCGCCCTCGACAGTTTCAAGTGCAAGAAGACGCTCAAAGTCGGCTCGAAGAGTTATGTCTATTACAGCCTGAAGGCTGCCGAGAAGAACGGGCTCACCGGGATCTCGAAGCTGCCCTACTCGATGAAGGTGCTGCTGGAGAACCTGCTGCGCCATGAAGACGGGCGCACGGTCACGAAGGATGACATCCAGGCCGTGGCCACCTGGCTCAAGACCCGCAAGTCGGATCGTGAGATCGCATTCCGTCCGGCGCGCGTCCTCATGCAGGACTTCACGGGCGTGCCGGCGGTCGTGGACCTCGCCGCCATGCGCGATGCGATGAAGACGCTGGGCGGCAACCCGGAGAAGATCAACCCGCTGACGCCGGTCGATCTGGTCATCGACCACTCGGTCATGGTCGATTATTTCGGCACCAAGGACTCGTTCAAGAAGAACGTCGCGCGCGAGTTCGAGCGCAATGGCGAGCGCTATGCGTTCCTGCGCTGGGGCCAGTCGGCCTTCAACAATTTCCGCGTCGTGCCGCCGGGTACCGGCATCTGCCACCAGGTGAACCTCGAGTACCTGTCGCAGACCGTGTGGACCGCGAAGGTGAAGGACGGCAAGAAGACGGTCGAGGTCGCCTATCCCGACACGCTGGTGGGTACCGATAGCCACACGGTGATGGTCAACGGGCTTGCGGTGCTTGGCTGGGGCGTGGGTGGCATCGAGGCCGAAGCCGCGATGCTGGGCCAGCCTCAGTCGATGCTGATCCCCGAGGTCGTCGGCATGAAGCTGACCGGCAAGCTCAGGGAAGGTGTCACCGCAACGGACCTCGTGCTGACCGTCACGCAGATGCTGCGCAAGAAGGGCGTCGTCAACAAGTTCGTCGAGTTCTATGGACCGGGACTGGACGAGCTGCCGCTCGAGGACCGCGCGACGATTGCCAACATGGCGCCGGAATATGGCGCGACCTGCGGCTTCTTCCCGATCGACGAGGAGGCCGTTCGGTACCTCAAGTCGACGGCCCGCTCGAAGGCGCGTGTGGACCTCGTTGAGGCCTATGCGCAGGCTCAGGGCATGTGGCGCACGGCCAAGAGCGAAGACCCGGTGTTCACGGACACGCTGGATCTCGACCTTGGCAGCGTGGAGCCCAGCCTTGCAGGCCCTGCCCGTCCGCAGGACCGCGTGGCGCTCTCGGATGCGGCGCAGGGCTTTGCTGCTGCGCTGTCGGGGGCGACCTTCGGCAAGGCCGGCAAGGAAGGCGATACCGCGACGCTTGCCGGAACCGACACGAAGATCGGCCATGGCGCTGTCGTGATCGCAGCCATCACCTCGTGCACCAACACGTCGAACCCGTTCGTGATGGTGGGCGCGGGCCTGGTTGCGCGCAATGCGATCAAGCGCGGGCTGAAGGTGAAACCGTGGGTGAAGACCTCGCTTGCACCGGGAAGCCAGGTGGTGGGCGAGTACCTGGCGAAGTCGGGCCTGCAGAAGGATCTCGACAAGCTGGGGTTCAATGTCGTGGGCTATGGCTGCACGACGTGCATCGGCAATTCGGGGCCGCTGCCCGAGAATGTCTCGGAGGCGATCACGAAAGGTGACCTCGTCGCTGCGGCCGTGTTGTCGGGCAACCGCAACTTCGAGGGCCGCGTGAACCCGCAGACGCGGGCGAACTACCTGGCCTCGCCGCCGCTGGTTGTTGCCTATGCGCTGGCGGGCTCGATGACGGTGGACCTTGCGAAGGATCCGATCGGCCACGACAAGAAGGGCAAGCCGGTCTACCTGAAGGACATCTGGCCCACCGCGAAGGAAGTTGCCGACACGGTGCGCAAGTCGGTCACAACCAAGATCTTCAAGGAGCGCTATGCCGACGTGTTCGACGGTGGCTCGGTGTGGAAGAAGATCAAGGTCAAGAAGTCGCTGACCTATCCGTGGGACAATGGCTCGACCTATGTGCAGCAGCCGCCCTATTTCGATGGCGTGACGCAGAAGCCTGCCGCGATCAGCGACATCAAGGGTGCGCGCATCCTGGGCCTGTTCGGAGACTCGATCACGACCGACCACATCAGCCCGGCCGGCGACATCAAGGCGTCGAGCCCGGCGGGGACGTTCCTGCAGGCGCGCAAGGTCGACAAGACCGATTTCAACAGCTATGGCGCGCGGCGCGGCAATCACGAGGTCATGATGCGCGGCACGTTTGCCAATATCCGCATCAAGAACCAGATGCTGCCGGGCGTGGAAGGCGGCGTGACCAAGCACCAGCCGAGCGGCGAGCAGATGCCGATCTATGACGCGGCCATGCGCTACCAGAAGGATGGCGTGCCGCTCGTCATCTTCGCCGGCAAGGAGTATGGCACGGGCTCGTCACGTGACTGGGCGGCGAAGGGCACGAAGCTGCTCGGCGTGCGCGCGGTCATCGTGGAGACGTTCGAGCGCATCCATCGGTCGAACCTGGTCGGCATGGGCGTGCTGCCACTGCAGTTCACCGAGGGGCGTACATGGAAGAGCCTCGGGCTGACCGGTAACGAGGTCATCGACATTCCGGGCTTGTCGGGCGCCTTGAAGCCGCGCCAGACGCTGCACCTGCACATCACGCGCGCCGACGGGCGCACGGAGAAGGTGCCGGTGCTGTGCCGGATCGATACGCTGGACGAGATCGAGTACTTCAAGAACGGCGGCATCCTGCACTACGTGCTGCGCGGGCTGGCGCAGGCGGCGTAAGCGCTGCGACTTGCTCCCTGGGTGGCCGGCTCGCACGCGCGTGCGTCCGGCCATGACGGGCTTATGTACTGTCCCCCTAATTAGCGGAGGTTGAGGAGGGCTTCGAGGGGGGTCGTCAGGAGGGTGCCCTTGAAGCGGGCAACCTTGAAGGCCCTGCCCTTGCCCATCGCGTTCAGCTCGGCGACCTCGGCGGCGATGTCCGGCTTCAGCCCCTGATCCTTGCCTTGAGCCGTGGGCATCGAGGGGGCGATCTGAATGGCGTCGAATGCGATCCAGAAATCCTGCTCGCGCTGGGCGACGACGATGTTCAAGGCCAGCCCATCAAAGGTCTGGAAGGAGGCCCTTGCGGCCTTCGAAAAATCGATCGCGCCTTGCGGCAGGACATCCGTGAAGGTCACGCCAACCAGCGCGTTCCCGATACCATTGGGCTCACCTGCAGAGCGCAGCGAGCGGCCCTTTGGCAGGCGCTCGACAACAGAGAAGTCAGGCGTCTGCGGGGTCTCGCGCGTGACGGTGTATGATGGACCTGAGAAAGGCTTCATCGATACCGTCCGGATGCGGTCGCGGGCAAAGTCCAAGAACGTCTTGTCCAGCCAGCGCGTCACGTCGGTCACAGCCTCGAAGGTTCCGCGCGCGACAAAGGTCTGGGCGTCGTCGGGGCGACGCACATAGATCGCCTGACGGCTGCCTGCGGAGGCACCTTCCACCGGCGTGCCGGCAATCAGGTCTGCAATCACGGCACCTTTGGCATCCTTCAGGGTTACACGCGCCCCCGATCCGCCCGTCTTGGGCTGGGCCAGGCCCAGCCTCTCGTGCCAGTCCTCACGCGCGGTTCGCTGCTCGACAAGCTCTAGGCCGGCCAGGCCGAGAACGGAGCGCCGCACCTCGTTGAAGTCGGCCCGGTAACCGCCCTTCTCGGGCACAATCCAGCGGCCCTGCTCGTCGCGCTGGATCGTGAAGGCGCCGGCCTTCGTCTCGATGCCGATACTGGCGACACTGTCGAGACTTCCCTCAAGCGCCGGGAACATCCTGACAGGTTCGAAGTCGGCAGCGCCGAGGGATGCGCGCTGCCATTGGGCGAGAATCGCAAATACCACTGCTGTGGCCGTAGCCAAACCGAGCCAGCCGAGCGCGCGGATGCGCCGCTCGAGGACGGGGATCAGGGGAGACTTTCCGGACATGCTCATTTGCTGCCTCCTGCCGTCTTCCTGCCCCGACCGAACAGCCACAGCAGCAGGGCTGTTGCGCCGATGAGCAGTGGGATGAAGAGAATATTGATGGCTGCCAGCCACGTGCCGAAGCGGTCAATGTCGCGGCGCAGCTTGTACTGCACGTCGCGCAATGCCTTTCGCGTCTCGACGAGCTGTCCCCGGAACCTCTCGATCTCGGCTTCCTGCTCGGGCGACAACATCTCCTGGGGCTGCGCCTGACCCGGGCGGGCTTGTGCGTTCCGCTTTCCTTCGAGTTCAGCCAGGCGCTCCTGGGTCTCGGTCAAGCGCTGCTGCAGGGCTTGCTCCTGGAGCAGGAACTGCTGGTTGGCGCGGCGACGCATGTCGTTGACCACTTCGAAGGGGCGGTTCGACGATCCGCGCGATCGCAGGGTGATGAGCGGGGCGGAACCCGTCAGGTTCTCGAGCGCATTCAGGACGAAGACGGCATTGCCGGCAACAGGCACGGCCACACGCTGTCCCTGTAATTCCTGTGTCTGGACCCAGAAGCTGTCATTGAAGATGTCGCTGTCTGCAACGAGGACGATGTTGGCGGCCTTCGTCTCGGCGATGTGCGCGGGCAGTGGCGCCTGCTCGGCCCGGTCGGCCGGACCGCGCGGCGGTGCGCCACCCGGATAGGCCGACTTCACGGGACCGCTGATGCGGGCTGCAATCGTGAATATCTCGCCCGACTTGACGAAGTCGCGCAACAGGACGTTCGGGTTGGGTGCCCCTTCGACCTTGGAGACCGGGATCTCCATCGTGTCGTCGGTCGTGCGGACCAACGGGACCATGGTTGTGGTCGCGTCCTTGGCGTGCCGGATGGCGCCAACGGTCCCCAGGTTGAGGTCCGTCAGGTCTGCCGTCACGAGGTCAGCCCGGTCCATCTCGTCAGCCGTCAGCGCCAGCCAGGCAACGTAGTCGGCAACATCGCTTCCGAACTGGACGCGCAGCGAGCGGTCGCGCACGCCGATGATGTTCTCGGCCGCTATCGATACGCCCCATGACTTCATCAGCGTGTCGATGCTGGCGGCGGAGGACTCGGTGGAACCCTCAAGCGTCTGGCCTGCGGCGTCGGTCTGAAGCGAGATCTCGGACAGGGGATCGAGGAAGACCATCGCGCGACCGCCGCGCATGATGAACTGGTCGAGGGCGTACTGGGTTGTCGGTGACAGCGGCTTTGGGTGCGCAATCATGACGACGTCGATGTCGGCGGGCACGCGGTCGAAGTCCTGCTCGAGGAACTGGGTGTCGAAGACTTCCCGGATCTGCTCGTAGATCATGTAGGAACGCGACTGCCCCTGCATCGCGGCGGCCATGCCGCCAACGCCCGTATCGAAGGGGATGTTCGACACGATGCCGATCTTCGGCTTCTTCTCGCGGATGAGGCGATAGACGAGACTGGTCAGGTCGTATTCGAGATATTGCTCGCGGTCCTCGAGGAAAAAGGGAATGACCTCGCGGCCATTGACCATGTTGGTGCCGACGAGGCCAAAATAGATCTTCTCGCCGGCCGGTGTCGGAGCGCCGGTGATACCTTGCGCGACGGCGAGGTCTTCGGCCTCGGTCAGGGGTTCGGGATCGATGACTTCGAGCCTGATCTTGCCACCTGAGAGGCTTTCGAAGCGGCGCAGCATGTCGCGCACGCGACCACCATGCGAGCGGACGCCTGCGTATTTCACCGAGATTGCCTCGGAGAAATAGAAGCGCAGCGTGATGGGTTCAGGGATTGATTCCAGAACCTCGCGGGTCCCCTTGCTGACGGTGTAAAGACCGTTCTCGGTCAGGTCGATCCTGGCGTTGGAGAACCACACATCGGCGGTCATGTTGACCGCGAAGAAGCTGACAACGGCCAGCACGATGGCCGAGCCTGCAATCCTTGTCCTGGTCCAGCGCATGCTCAGTCTGCCCGCTTCAGGTCGATGACGACCGCGTTGATGAAGAGACACAAGCCAATCAGGGACGCGAAGTAGACAAGGTCCCTGAGGTCGATCACACCATTCATGATCGCGTTGAAATGGGTCAGGAAGCTGAACGAGGAAATGGTGCTGACGAGAAGTGTCGGCGCCCAGCCCTGGAAGAAGTCGAGGACCATGGTGTGCCCTGCGATGGTGAACATGAAGCAGACGACAACGCTGACAACGAAGGCGATGACCTGATTGCTTGTCATGGACGACACCGCCGAGCCAATCGCGAGGTAGGCGCCTGCCATGAGCCAACTGCCCAGATAGCTTGCAAAGATGACGCCGTTGTCTGGTGACCCCAGGAAGTTCACCGTGATCCACATGGGGAAGGTCAGCGCCAGGGCAATGCCTGCGAATATCCAGGCTGCCAGGAACTTGCCCAGTACCGCCGCCATTACGGGTACGGGAAGGGTCATGAGAAGCTCAATGGTGCCGGCCCTGCTTTCCTCTGCCCACAGGCGCATCGAAATGGCCGGCAGCAGGAAGAGATAGACCCAAGGGTGAAAGCCGAAAAACACCGAAAGCTCGGCTTGACCGGTCAGGAAGAACTGACCGAAGTAGAAGGTGAAGGCGCCGATCGCCAACAGGAAGATGACGATGAACACGTAGGCAACGGGCGTTGCGAAATAGCCTGCCAGTTCGCGGCGCGCGATTGCGGTGACGGCGTTGGCGAAATTCATGGGTTGACCTCTCCGGTTCTTTCGGACGCCGCCATTTCGGCGTCGGGCGTGGTGAGGTTACGAAATACATCATCGAGGCGGCGCGACGGGGACCTGGCCAAGAGCTCGGACGGCGTGCCGTCAGCGACGATGCGACCCTTGTCTATGATGACCGCGCGGGTGCATACGGCGTCGACTTCCTCGAGGATGTGGGTCGAGATGATGATGGCCTTGTCGGCCGCCATGGCCCGGATCAGGTTGCGGACAGTGTGCTTCTGGTTGGGGTCGAGGCCATCCGTGGGCTCGTCCATGATCAGCACCGGGGGGTCATGAAGGATTGCCTGCGCAAGACCCACGCGGCGCTTGAAGCCCTTGGACAAGGTCTCGATGCGCTGCTCGAGAACTCCCTGAAGGCCCGTGCGCGCCACCGCGGTGTCGATGGCCCGTGTTGCCACCTCGCCTTCGAGGCCGCGAATGCGGGCGATGAAGCCCAGGAACTGGAGCGGCGTCATGTCCGGATAGGCGGGTGCGCCTTCGGGCAAATAGCCGATCGAGGCCTGGGCGGCCAATTGCTGTTCGACAACATCATGGCCGCAGACCGAGATCCTGCCTTCAGAGGGGGCAAGGAACCCGGTTATCATTTTCATGGTTGTGGACTTGCCGGCGCCATTGGGGCCAAGGAAGCCCAGCACCTCGCCTTTGCCGACACGCAAAGAGATGCCGCCTACGGCTGTAAATGTCCCGAACCGCCGGACAAGGTCTTCGATGATGATCATGGAAATGCTTGCTAACCCGCCAAAAAACGAGCTGAAAGGACGGCCACAGCGATACGAGAAACCCCCGGCACCCGCAAGTGTCGATTTCGAATAGACATGGACCCGACAGGGTTATCGTGTCCCATCACACGCGAAGCATCATGCCGCCGTCGACGTGAAGGCCGTGGCCGGTCACAAAAGCTCCATCATCCGAGGCAAGGAACAGCGCGCCGCGGGCCAGATCGAGGGGTTCACCCAGACGGCGCATGGGGGATTTCTTCGCCCATATCTCGGCGATGTCTGGCCGCGCGTCCCATAGCGGGGTGGTCATTCCGGTGCGTATGGCACCCGGCAGGAGATAGTTCGCGGTTATGCCATATCTGCCGAGTTCCAGGGCCAGCGTGCGCGTAAGGCCTGCGACGCCCGCCTTTGACGCACAATAGGCGGCGAGACCCAGATCGGTTCCCTCGGCCATCACTGAGGCAACGTTGATGATGCGGCCGGCCTTGCTGTTCTTGAGGTGGGGAATGGCCTGCTGGCAGATCAGGAACGGAGCCGTGAGGTTTACAGCCAATACACGGTCCCACGTCTCGCGCTTCATCTCTTCGACAAACTCGCGCCCCGATATGCCCGCGTTGTTCATCACGATGTCGAGGGCGCCGAAGCGATCCACGGCCGCACCTGTGATGCGGGCGGGTGCATCGGCGGCGGTGATGTCGCATTCCAGGGACATGATATTGCTGTCGCTGGCGTGCGCCTCGGGCAAACCTTTTCCGGGAACGTCAACGGCAAGTACTTTGGCGCCTTCGGCGGAGAAGAGGCGCGCGGTCGCAAGGCCAATACCCGACCCTGCTCCGGTTACGATTGCGATCCGACCTGACAGGCGCATGAAAAAGTCTCCCTCGCTTGAAGCGAGGGAGTTTTACACGAGTTGAGGGGAAAGTAAGGGGAGACCTGAGTGATTGCGGTTGGCCCGGCTTTGCGGCGAAAGCCACGAGGGGGGCTGGGGGCTGATGGTCCGGACCTTCGTCGTTCCACCGGGCCAACCGGCATGATTGAAGATGGTCCTGCAAAGCGGCCGTGCAAGGGCTGAAATGAGGCTCCATGATGGCGTCCGATCACGCGTTGGCGAGGCCAGCATGAATGTACGTTCAGATTGGCGCCGTCAGGCGACTTGCATTGCAAGCCGTTCGGCAATCACGCGCATGGCGACCGGATGGGACCCCATGATCGTATGCGGGCTGTCGACCTCGACATTTTCCGACCCGGGTCCTTCCTCCAGAAGGCAGGACTGCCAAGGCACGATGCCGTCGCTGCGGGAGTAGAAGGCCGTCACAGGAACGGGCGGGTTGTTCAGCAGATCCGACATGCGCCGGGTGAATCCAGGGTCGAAGCTTCCCGACAGGGTTTCGGCAAAGGGCGACAGGGGCGTGCTGACCGGAAAGCGCAATGGCGTTCCCAGCGTGATCACGCGGGTGACTTTCTCGGGCGCGTCCTTTGCCAGTTCCCTTACGAAGAGCCCTCCAAGGCTGCGGCCGATGAGGCTGACCTTCCGACCGGTACGCCGATGCGCTTCGTCCAAGAGGGCTGCGCAACGGGTCAGGGCTGCCGGCGTCGGACCCCAATTGATACCCCTGCCCCAGCCCCGCGCGTCATAACCTGCATCGCGCAGCCATGCGATCAGGCGTCGCGTGGCCCAGTCGCCTGTCAGGAAGCCAGGCATGACCAGGACCGTGTGTCCATCGCCGCGCGGCACGTTGGCATGTGGCGGGGCGGGCTGCGGCCGCACGAAGTCGCCGACGAAGCTTGCAATGTCGCTGGCAGCTCCCAGGGCTGCGGCCAGCGGCCGGTCTGCGGGGAAGTTCGTGAATGAGGTCATCGTCATCGCCGCGCAGATTTTCGAAGTTCATTGCGGAATGCAAGCGCCTCGGCCAATGTTCGGGGGCTTAACCTTTCCGAACCGAAACGCGGAGCCATCCTGATGCGCAAGGGCGCCAATTTTACAGAAGCCGTGCTTGATTATGCCGTGGATGTCGGTGTGCGCGAGCACCCGGTGCTTGCGCGCTGCCGCGCCGATACGGCTGGGCTGGGACGGTCGGCCATGATGCAAATCGCGCCCGAGCAAGGCGCCTTCATGGGATTGATGGCGCGGCTGATGAATACGGAGCGCGCGATCGAGGTGGGCACCTTCACGGGCTATAGCGCGCTGGCCGTGGCGCTGGCGCTGAACGATGAGGCGCGCGTGGATGCGCTTGATGTCAGCCCGACCTACATGGAGATGGCGCAAGGCTATTGGGCGGCAGCCGGGCAGTCACACAAGATCGCGGGGCATGTGGGGCCCGGGACCGACACGCTGGCGCAGTTCATCCGCGAGGGTCGCGCCGGAACTTACGACTTTGCCTTCATCGATGCGGACAAGACGTCCTATGACGCTTATTACGAGGCGATGCTGGTGCTGGTGCGACCGGGCGGGCTGATCGCCATCGACAATGTGCTCTGGTCGGGACAGGTGTGCGATGCAAGCGACGTGTCGGACGACACGGTGGCACTGCGTGCGCTCAACGCCAAAATAAAGCATGATCCGCGCGTCGATACTGTGCTGCTGCCCTTTGCGGATGGCATTTTCATGTGCCGCCGGCGCTGAACGGGCTTGCCAAGAGCTGCCTGCGGGTGAAAACTGAAGGCCTGATGGTCGATGAAACCATAATCCAGTTCCGTGGCGGTTCTCGCCCCCAGCCGCGGAAAGAAGAGACGGGCGATGCGTCGTCGCGCGGCGAAGAGGTCATGTTCGACCGGCGCGAGCTTTCGGCCATCCTGTCGCTATATGGACGCATGGTAGCTGCCGGTGCTTGGCGCGACTATGCGATCGGTTCGGGGCGGACGCAGGCGGTGTTCGCGGTCTTCCGGCACACGGCCGAGATGCCGCTCTACCGGATCGAGAAGCACCCGCATCTTCGCAACAAGCAGGGCATGTATGCGGTCGTGGCCAGCGGCGGGATGGTCCTGAAGCGGGGACATGATCTTGCGCAGGTGCTGCGCGTGCTGGAGCCTCGCGCGCCGCGGGCAGTCGACTAGTTCCTAATCGTGAAGGCGGGCGAGGTCACGCGCATGGACGCGTACGCCGGGTCTTGCCTGCGCGCGGTCCTCGAGCCATGGGCGCAGGCGGTTGCCCTCGCCTGCCCTGAAGCAGACATCGATCCAGGCCTGTACGAACAGGTCGCGCTGGGCATGAGAGCCGCCGATGCGGTGGAGATGCGGCAGGAGGCGGCCGATCTGCGTTGCTGCGTCCTGCGTTCGGCCTTGCGCGGCATCGACGATGGCGTGCGCGAGGGGGGCTGCGACCGCGGCCCAGGCGCCGCCGGCGCGGTCAGCCTTGTCCTGCAGGGACCCCAGGAATGCACCTGCCCTATTCGTGTCCCCGCTTCTTGCGAGTGCGTGGACATAGTGCATGTCGTGGAAGGGCCAGATGTGCTCATGGGCGCGCGCGGCGATCTGTCGGGCGACGGGTTCCCAGCGATGTCCCACGTCGATGCCACGCATTTCCAGCCGCCAGAGCAGGGAGACGGCGCCGATCTGCTCCTGGGCAAATTCGGGCCAGCGGCCCCACAGATGTTCGTCCCAGATGGCCAGTGCGCGGGCGGGCTCGTCCCGGTCGAGGTGAAAGAGCGCGAGGTGCCAGTAATTGTGTTCCGCCATGAAGATCGAGCGGTTGGACCATTCCGGGGCGGCGGCCTCGAGCATGGCGATGCCCTCGTCGAGGCGGCCCTGTGTCTCGAAGACATGGGCGAGCGCGTGCTGGGCCCAGGCTTCGTCGGGGTTCATCGCAAGCGCCTGCCGCGCGGCGCCTTCAGCCCGGTCAAGATGATGCGCCTGTTCCTCGGCGAAGGCCAGCATGCCCCAGGCTTGCGCGAGGTCCGGGCGCGCCTTGATCGTGGCGCTGCCCAGGCGCAGCATGGCATCGGCATCGCCGAGGTTGAAGGCCAGATACTGGCCCCATTTGGCGGCGACGATGTCGCCGGGCGCGAGGGCCACGGCCTTCTCGAAGGCCGTCAGGCTTGCGGCATAGTCTTCCCTGCCCCAGCGCAGCGCTGCCTCGATGATGGCGTCCTCGCGCGGGGTGAGTGCGTGACTGCCGGCCCCGAGGGTATCGAGGAGCGGGCGGGCTGCGGCGTTGCCCTCGGCAGCTTCCAGAGACATGTGCAGGAGCGCCGCCCAGGCTGTTGCAAGTCGACAGGCGGGATCGCGTGCGGCGGCGGGGAAGAGCGCGCCGAGGCCTTGGCCGTAGGAAATCCAATCGTGCCCGAATCTGTCGAGGGCTGCGATCGTTTCGGGGGCGGCGTTCGTGACGTCGAGGCCAAAGGCATCGCGGGTGCGTGTCATGGGCCGGATCTCTAGCATATCTGCCGGCACCGACGAAAAAGCCCCGGAGGCCTGAGGGCCTCCGGGGCGAGGGATGTTCGAATTGTCCCCTGCGTGATGCTGGCTTATTCGCGGTTGGCAAAGAGGCGCAGCAGCATCAGGAACAGGTTGATGAAGTCCATGTAGAGGCGCAGCGCGCCGAGGATGGCCTTCTTGCCCGACGTCTCGCTGTCGTCACCTTCGAAGTACATCTCCTTGATCTGCTGCGTGTCATAGGCGGTCAGGCCCGCAAACACGAGCACGCCAATGATGCTGATCGCGAAGGTCAGCGCGTCGGACTGCATGAAGATGTTGACGATCGAGGCGATGATCAGGCCGATCAGGCCCATGAACAGGAACGAGCCCCAAGCGCTCAGGCTGCGCGGCGTGGTGTAGCCGTAGAGGCTGAGGGCGCCGAAGGTCGCGGCTGTGATGAAGAACACGCGCACGATGTCGGCTGCGACATAGGCCTGGAAGATGTAGGCGAGCGACAGGCCCATGACGCCTGCGAAGACCCAGAACATCATCTGGGCCGTTGCGGCCGAAAGCCGATCGATCATGCCAAAGCCGAACCAGGCGATGCCAAGCGGGGCGAGCATGACAACCCACACCAGCGGAGTGCCGTAGATCGCGTTGAAGAGAACGGGTGTTGCAGAGGTCGCGTAGGCCACGACGCCGGTCAACGCCAGACCCAGCATCATGTACTGGTAGACGCTGATCATGTAGGCCCTGAGGCCCTGGTCGATCGCCTGTGCGTCCGCGCCTGCGCGGGACACGTGACGGGCTTCGAAGTTGTAGTCGGACATGGATGCTCCCTTTCGTGCTGGCGCCCGGATTTGGACCACACCAGACAATGCAGATGTAATTTGGTCCGCAATTCGTTGCGGTTCAAGGTCTTAAGGGCAAAATTGCGCTCGTATTTCAGCGACGCGCTTCAGTAAAAATCAACAAATCCGCCACGAATCACGCCGTGCGCAAAGTACGTGCGGCTGGTGTTGAAAGTGCTGTCCATGTCGATGCGATGCCCAGCCCCATCGCGGCGAGTGTTCCGCCCAGAATGACTACGGCCAGCGTGGTCAATGAGGGTACGAAACCGGTTTGCATGACGAAGGCGGCGACGGCCCAGGCGGCCAGCGTACCCGAAAGTGCCGCAACGAGGCCTGCGCCCAGACCCAGAAGGGCGAATTCCATCAGATAGGTCGCCATGACCTGGACCTTGGTTGCGCCCATCACCTTCAGGACCACAGCGTCGAACAGGCGATGGCGGTGGCCTGCGGCCAGGGCACCTGCCAGCACGAGGAGCCCGGTGATCAAGGTCACGAAACTTGCGGCCCGGACGCCACCGGAGAGCTGGCGCACAAGCTCGCTTGCCGTCTCCAGCGCCTCGCGGACGCGGATGACGGTGACATTGGAGAATGAGGCCGAGACCGCGCGCTCGACTTCGTCCTCGACGTCGCGCTTTGCCTGGACGGTTGCCAGGAATTCGTGGGGCGCCTTCTCGAGGACGCCGGGAGAGACCACCATGATGAAGTTCATGCGCGCGCTCGAGAAGTCGACACGGCGCGTGTTGGCGATGCGGAAGGTGAACTCGCGACCAAGCACATTGACGCTGATCGTGTCGCCGACGTCGATGCCCATTCCCTTGGCGAGGTTCGCGTCGAAGGAGACCAATGGCGGGCCGCTATAGGTGGCGGGCCACCATTTGCCTTTCACGAGCTGGGCGCGCGCGTCCGGGGGATTGCCATAGGTCAGACCGCGATCGCCGTTCAAGGCCCATCTTGCCTCGCGTGCAACTTCGGCCTTGTCCGACGGGATTCCGTTTATCTTCGTGATGCGACCTCGCAGCATCGGGACGAGAGCCAGTTCCGAGGTGCCGGGTTGGCTTTCGACGAGCTGGCGAAAGCGATCAGCCTGCGCAGCCTGGATGCCGACGAAGAAAAAGCTGGGCGCGGAGACCGGGGTCTCTTCGCTTATGACGCGCCGGATGTTGGCATCGATCAGTGCGATTGCCGCAAGCAGCGTCAGTCCCAGGCCCAGCGAGAGCACGATCGAGGCAGTGGGCGCCCCCGGCCGGTAGATATTGGAGAGCGCGAGCCGGGCCATCATGAAGCGCGGCCGCGGAACCGCTTTGGCCACCCAGATCAGCGCCAAGCCGGTGGCGCGCAGCAGAAGGAAGGCCAGCGCTGCGCCGACGGCGAAACCTGCGGCGAGCTCGACATTCGGCGTCAGGCTGACGGCAAGCCCTGCCAGGGCTGCGAATGCAATTCCTGTCGCCACGACGTAGGGCCATGCTGGCCAGCGTCGCGTCGGTGTGATCAGGTCGCGGAACATTACGGCTGGTGCGATCTCGCGGGCGCGGGCCAATGGCCAGATCGCGAATGCAAGGGCTGTCAGCAACCCATAGGCCATGGCGGCTGCCAGGGGCGCGAGGTAGACACCGAACTCGGCCTTGAACGGCAGGAAGCCGGCCAGAAGAAAACCAACGACAATGGGCACGATTGCCCCGATGACCAGGCCTGCGCCTACCCCCAGGACGGCCAGGGCCATGACCTCTGCGAGGAACATCAGGAAAATGAAGCGACCGCTTGCGCCCACGCATTTGAGCGTCGCGATGTCGTCCCGGCGGCGGTCCAGATAGGCCTTCACCGCGCTGGCTACGCCCACGCCGCCGACGACGAGGGCGGTCAGGCCGATCAGGATCAGAAAGGCTGCGACCTGTTCGATGAAGCGGCGAACGCCGAGGGCTGCGTTCCAGCGATCCCTCACCTGCCAGTCCTTGTCCGGGAATGTGTCCTTCACATAGGCGATGAAGTTGGCGACCCCCTCGCGCGAGGTGATTTCCTGCGGCAAGGCCAGACGATAGGAAAAATTGATCAGGCTGCCCGGCTGGACAAGCCCGGTCGCACGCAAGGCGAATTCGGAAATCAGCACGCGCGGGCCGGTCGAGAAGCCGCCTGCGATGCGGTCGGGCTCTTCCTTGACGATGGCGCGCAACCTGAAACGTGCGTTGCCGATCTTGACCACGTCGCCCTGCTTCAGGCCCAGCTTGGTCAACAGGCGCGGCTCGACGGCGGCGCCAAAGATGCCCTCGCGGTTGGCGAAATGCTCGGCCAGTGGCTGGCGCGGCGAAAGGTCGGCCGTGCCGTAAAGTGGATAGAAACGGTCGACGGCTTTCAGCTCGATGTTGGCGCGCGACTTGTCATCAAGGGTGACCGCCATGGCCCGAAGCTCGGCGATCATCGACACGCGCCCCTGACTTTTCAGCCACCTCAATTCCTCGTCTGTCATCTCTCGATGAACGAGGCGCAGCTCGACGTCGCCACCGAGCAGGCGCTGGCCCTCGGCCGACAAACCTCCAAGCAGAGCAGCAGACAGCGACCCAACAGTGGCGATCGAGGCGACGCCCAGCACCAGGCAGGCCAGAAAAATGCGGAAACCAGACAAGCCCTGGCGCAGCTCGCGGCGGGCCAGAACGAAAGCGAGCCTGAGCCTTGCGATCATTCTGCGCGGGCCACTTCGGTGTCCGGGGTCCTCGTCTCGAGGGCGTCCGTGGGCACGGTGTCTTCCTCGACCAGCCGGAACGATTCCTCGGCGACCTGCACGCTTTCAGGCGTCGGGGCAACGTCTTCGGGCGGGCTTATGGCCCGGGGGACCGGATCCTCGCCATCGCCCTGAGGCGGCGCTGCTGCAGCGGCGGGCTGCTGATTCTCAGGTTGGGCGGCCTCGGGCTGGGGTGTCTCAGGCTGCAGGCTGTCGGGTACAGCTCCTTCCGGCTGCAACTCCTCGGCCGGAGCGGCGAGTGCAGCGGCTACGGCAACGGCGGCTGCGGGTGCCAGGCTTTCGGATGCCGTCGGAGAGGTCTCAGTGCTTGGCGCGTCCTCGATCGCCTCGATCTTGCCGTCGCGCAGGCGCACGATGCGATCGCAACGGCGGGCGAGCGCCTCGTCATGCGTGACCAGCACAAGGGTCGAGCCGCGCTCGCGCTGCAGGCGGAACATCATTTCGACGATTTCTGCGCCCGTACGACCGTCGAGATTGCCGGTCGGCTCATCGGCGAAGACAAGGCTTGGGCGGGGTGCCAGCGCGCGCGCCAACGCGACGCGCTGCTGTTCGCCGCCGGAGAGCTGGCTGGGGTAGTGCTCGAGCCGGTGGCCGAGGCCTACATTCACAAGCTCCTGGCGGGCTTTCTCAAAGGCATCGGGGACGAGGGCGAGTTCGAGTGGAACCGCCACGTTCTCGAGTGCGGTCATGGTCGGGATCAGGTGGAAGGACTGGAAGACGATCCCGACATTGCCGCGCCGGAAGCGGGCCGATTCGTCCTCGGACATCGCTGAGATCTCGCGCGACTTGATGATGACGCGACCGGAGCTTGGCCGCTCGAGCCCCGTCATGACCATCAGCATCGTCGACTTGCCCGAGCCCGAGGGGCCCACGAGACCGATCGCTTCGCCTTGACGAACGACCAGCTCGATACCATTGAGAATATTGACGGGGCCGGCCAGACTCCCGAGTGTGAGCCTGACAGCCTCGAGCTTGAGCACGGGTTCAGCGTCGATCAAACGCACCATGTACGTCGGACTACCAACAAGAGGACCTGGAATGACATCCCGATACCGGAATAAGTGGGCGAGGGCCAGCGGCTCAAGCGCATTCTTGAGCCTTTTGGCAATTCTCGCGATCTTTGCGGTGGGAATCAACGCTGTTCAGGCCTCGGAGAGCAGGCCGCTGCGGATCCTTGCGCTGGGGACAAGCCTGACGCAGGGTTACAATCTGCCGCCGGGGACCGATTATTGCGCGGTGCTTGAGGCGAAACTGAAGGCGCGGGGCCACAATGTGAGCGTCATCAATGGCGGCGTATCGGGTGACACTACGGCAGGCGGGCTTTCCAGGCTTGAATGGTTGCTTGAGGAACCCGTGGACGGCGTGATTGTCGAGCTTGGGTCCAACGATGCCCTGCGCAGCTTCGACACGAAGGAAACCACACGCAATCTCGACGCGATCCTCGACATGCTTGGCAAACGGGGCTTGCCCGTGCTGTTCGCCGGCATGAGGGCGCCGCGCAACTTGGGGCCGGAGTATGTTGACACCTTTGATTCGATCTTCCCTGCCCTTGCCAAGAAGCACCAGGTGCTGTTCTTCCCATTCTTTCTGGAGGGAGTGGCGGCGGAGCCGAAGCTGAACCAGAGGGACGGGATCCATCCCAACGAGAAAGGGACGCAGGTCATCGTCCGCAATATCCTGCCGCATGCCGAAGCCCTGCTGGCCGAAATCAAGGCGCGCAAGTCCAAGTAGTTTCCGTTTCCGAGAACGAGGTTCGTGATGGAGTACCGTGAGCTTGGCCGCACGGGCCTGAAGGTGTCGGCGCTTTGCCTTGGCACTATGACGTGGGGCGAGCAAAACAGCGAGCGCGAGGGCCATGAACAGATGGACTATGCGCTGGAACATGGGATCAATTTCTTCGACACGAGCGAGATCTATGCCGTGCCGCCGAAACCCGAGACACAAGGGGCGACCGAGCGCATCATCGGTTCGTGGTTCAAGGCGCGGGGTAACCGGCACAAAGTGATCCTGGCAACGAAAGTGGCTGGGAGATCACCAATGACTTGGTTGCGCGCAGACGGTTCGCCGACATCACAGATGCCTTCGCAGATCGCCGAGGCTGTCGATGCGAGCCTTCGGCGGCTGGGTACGGACCACATCGACCTCTATCAACTGCATTGGCCCGACCGACCCGTTGCCTTGTTTGGCGCGACTGGCCTTTCCTATCGCCACGTCGAGGGCAGCAGCGTTCCGATCGAGGAAATCCTGGGCGCGCTCGACGTGCAGGTGAGGGCTGGCAAGATCCGCCATGTCGGGCTTTCAAACGAGACTGCATGGGGAACGATGGAATTCCTTCGGCACGCAAAGGAACGCGGCCTGCCGCGGGTTCAGTCCATCCAGAATGCCTATAACCTGCTCAATCGTGTGTTTGAGCTGGGCCAGGCCGAGATTGCCCATCGCGAACAGGTTGGGCTGCTGGCCTATTCGCCGCTTGCGCAGGGTTATCTCACCGGGAAATACCAGAAAGGCGCGCAGCCGGAGGGATCGCGCAAGAAGCTGTTCAATCGTCTGCAACGCTATGAACGACCGCAGACGGAACCCGCGATCGATCGCTATCTCGAGGTAGCCAAGCGGTTTGGGCTGAATCCCGTGCAGATGGCACTGCAATTCGTGACCCGTCAGGCCTTCGTGACATCGAACATCATCGGCGCTACGTCCATGGAGCAGCTGAAGACCAATATCGACAGCATCAACGTGACTTGGAGCGAGGAACTGGATAAGGCGATCGACGAGGCGCATCACGTGCAACCCAATCCGGCGCCCTAAGCACGCATGATCCGCCTGTTCACCGCCATCGGCCTGCCGGAGCAGATCCGCCTGCATCTCAGCCTGCTTCAGGGCGGCGTGCCCGGCGCGCGCTGGTCGCCGCCTGAGAACCTGCACATCACCCTGCGCTTCATCGGCGAAGTCAGTGAGACCGTCGCCAGCGACATCGACAGCGTGCTCGAGGGCCTGCGTGCGCAACCGTTCGCCTTGACCCTGAAGGGATGCGGCAGCTTTGGCAGCAAAGAGCCGCACTCGCTCTGGATCGGGATTGCACCCTGCCCTGCGCTTGTGAACCTGAACCTGAGGATCGAGAGTACGCTGCAGCGCATGGGACTTGCGGCGGAGACTCGCAAGTATACGCCCCATGTCACGCTGGCGCGCCTGAAGAATGCGCCGGTGTCACGGGTGAACGGCTATATGGCTGATCATGCAGTGTTCGCGGCAGGCCCGTTCGATGTCCGCTCGTTCGGGCTTTATTCGAGCCATGTCGGCTCGCAGGGAAGCCAATATGTGCTGGAGCGGTCCTATCCGCTTGGCTGAGGTCAGGCCTCGGTGACCTCGGCTTCGATACGCTCCATGTCCGCGTCGGAATAGCCGAAATGATGACCGATTTCGTGGATCAGCACATGCGCCAGGATATCGCCCAGCGCGATTTCGGAATCTGCCCACTCATCGAGGATGGCGCGACGATAGAGGAAGATCACATTGGGTTCGCCGGAAATATCGTCTTCGGCGCCTGCCTGCGTGACGTCGATCCCCTGGAACAGCCCCAATATGTCGAAGGGTGATTCCAGCTCCATCTCGGCGATCACATCGTCGTCGGGAAGATCTTCGATCCGGAACAGGATCTGGCCGCATTTCCTGCGGAAGGGTTCGGGCAGGCGGTCAAAGATCTCGCGCGAGAGATCCTCGAAGTCGTCCAGGTTCGGCGCTACCAGATCGTAGATCGAGTCGGTGCTCATGCGGCCCTCTCAGGGGTATTCTCACGATGGGCAATCATAGCCTATAAGTGTCGGCTATAGGGAGAGGCTTCGTGAGCGACCTTCTAACTTCAAGCCAACGTGCGGAGCTTGCCGCAGACCTGCCGTCCTGGCGGCATGAGCCGAAGCGTGATGCCATCCTTCGGACATTCGTTTTTGCGGACTTCGTCACGGCCTTCGGCTTCATGAGCCAGGTTGCGCTGGTGGCCGAACGGATGGACCATCATCCCGAATGGTCAAATGTCTACAAGACCGTGCATGTGCTGCTGACCACACACGATGCCAATGGCCTCACGCGCAAGGATGTGACGCTGGCACTGGCGATGGACAGGATCGCGCGGGCGCTTGGCGCCGGCTGAAAGGAACCCGCTCCCTTCATCGGGGCGCGGGTCTTTCAGTTCTTGCCTTACGGTGTGGGGGTCGATTCTGGCGCAACGGGTGCGTCAGCGTCGGTTGCCGTGCTTGTGGCTGGTGCCTCGGTTGCCACGCCTTCTGTCGACGAGGGCTCTGTCGCAGGCGCAGCCGGGGCTGGGGTTGGCTGCGGCAGCGGCGCGCTTTCGGTGAACACCTGGACGTCGACGCCGTTTATCTTGGCCAGCGTTTCGACGGATGTGCCGCCTGAGACCTCGATGGTTACGCTCACGGGAACAAGACCGCCATCACGCATGTCGCTGTCTGCTGCAATGAGAGACGCGGCCTTTGAGAGCCGACGGTTGAGGCCTGTTCCCGTGTGGTCGCGCCACTCGGTCACGCTGGCTTCGCCGCCGATGGTCACGACCAGCCTGACGACGCCGTCACCGGGAACGGGACCGGCGGGTGCTGCGGGCGGCGGGGCTGGCGGGGCCTCTGCGGGCGTGGCCGCGGCGCTGTCCGCTGGCGGGGTGGCGGCGGGCTCTGCTGGCGCTTCGGTGGCGGCGTCCGGTGCCGGGGCGGGATCTGACGGGGAACTGGAGACTGGTTCAGCTGTGGGCGCGGGGGCTGCAGCGGGCGGCGGTGTCCCGGCTGACTTCATGAAGCCGTTCAGGGTTGCCGTTGCCACGACCACGCGTTCGTCTGCAGGCAGCTTGACGTGCCAGGTGGTCGAGAACACCGACGATACGGTTTCACCTGCCTTGGCCTTCAGTTCGAAGGCAGGGAATCCGAGGCTCAGGCGCTTACCGTCCTGGGAGACGTTGTTCGTGTATTCACTGATGACCGACACGGGATTGGCTGTTACGGGGCCGGTCATTACCGATGGTGCGCCGGCTCCCCCGCCGCCCGATCCGCCGCCCGAGTAGATCAGGTATCCGGCCGTACCCGCGAGCACAGCCACAGCGGCGACGCCACCGATCAGCACAGTTCTGTTCATCTGAAATCCCCTTGTCCTGCATGCGTGACATGCGTGCTCGGGACCCTAGCCCTTGCAATGACGAGGGACAAGAATCCGCGCGGCCACACTGCACCTGAATGCGACGTGGATTACAAACCGGTGCGGCTGCGCGGCGGGCGCAGGAGGGTTGGGGCTGTCGTTGCCTTGTTCGCGGCGTTGTTGCGAATCACCATGGGCTGGTGTCGTGGACCTCCCCCCGGTTGAAGTTCTGGCCAGTGTGCATCGGCCTTTATAATGTCATGCATCGCAAGATGGCAGTTGATCATGACCTATCCTGCGCCCGTGAGCACCTGGGCCAACCGCGAGACGCTGTTCCTGCTGGCGTTCGCGCTTATGATGACGCATGAGCTGGATGCGGTGGCCCGGATGGAATGGCGGGTGCTGCCGCTGACGTCCTGGATGCCGGACGACTTGGGCTTCCCTGTGTTCGTGGCGGCGCATGTGCCTCTGGTGATTGCGATCCTGCACTGGGCGTTTCGCGCGGGGGCGCTGGCCGGGGAACGGTTGCGGTTCTGGTTCTGCCTGTTCTGCGTCGTGCATGTGGGGCTGCACTGGCTGTTCCGGGACCATCCGGAGTACCGGTTCAACAACCCGTTCTCGAATGGGCTGATCTGGGGGTGCGGCGCGGCAGGTCTTGCGCGGCTGGTCGCCTCGATCGCTGCACGGCGGACACCTGCCCCCTGAAAGAAAAGGGGGCGCCGGTGGCGCCCCCGATGAGATGCGATGGCTGGCTTGCGCGCTTCAGCGCGGGGCCATGCGGATCGCGCCGTCGAGGCGGATCACCTCGCCGTTGAGCATCGAGTTCTCGCAGATCTGGCGAGCGAGCTTGGCGTATTCGTAGGGGTGGCCAAGGCGCGAAGGGAACGGCACCTGGGCGCCGAGGCTCTTCTTTACTTCCTCCGGCGCGCCGGCGAGAAGCGGCGTGTTGAAGAGGCCCGGCAGGATCGTCATGCAGCGCACGCCGTCACGCGCGAGGTCACGGGCGATCGGCAGCGTCATGCCGACGACGCCACCCTTCGATGCCGAATAGGCGGCCTGGCCGACCTGGCCGTCCTGGGCTGCGACCGAGGCGGTGTTGATGATCACGCCGCGCTCGCCGTCTTCGGTGACGGGATCCAGGGACAGCATGCCAGCGGCCGATTTCGCGAGGCAGCGGAAGGTGCCGACGAGGTTGATCTGGACGATGCGGTCGAAGTGCTCGATGGGATGGGGGACGACTTCGTTCGTCTCCTTCTTGCGGGCGGCCGTCTTGATGGCGATGCCGGTGCCGGCGCAGTTGACGAGGATGCGCTCCTGGCCGAGGGCCTCGCGCGCTTTCTTGAAGCCGGCGATGACGCTTTCTTCCGACGTGACGTCCACCTCGCAGAAGACGCCCTTGATCTCGGCGGCGACTTTCTCACCCCTGCCCTTGTCGCGATCGAAGATGGCGACCTTGACGCCGGCGGCGGCAAGCTCGCGCGCAGTGGCTTCACCAAGGCCCGAGGCGCCGCCAGTAACGACGGCCGTGACGGAAGAGTTCAGCTGCATGGGATGTGACTTTCTGCTAGGGTGGATGACATGCGGCGCCTTCATAGCCCCGGTTTTGGACCATGGCTAGAGCAGGTGCGGCCGGATGGAGGCGCATATGCAAGCCTGGGTCGAGGAAAACGTTGCGTTACCCGCTATCATCATGCGCCACGAGCGCATTGCGCGCGAGGGCCTATGGCGCAAGCTGCGCCGGCTTGCCGGACGCCTGCCCTTCGCCGAGGATTTGGCTGCCGCCTACTACTGTGCGCTTGATCCGGCAACGCCCCTGGCTGCGCGCGCGACGCTGATTGCCGCTGTCGCCTATTTTGTGGTGCCCATCGATGCCATCCCGGATGCGCTGGCCCTGATCGGCTTCAGCGACGATGCCGCAGTGCTCGCTACTGCGATTGCAGTCGCAGGCGCCAATATCGTTCCCTCGCATCGCGAGAAGGCACGCGCGGCGCTCTTGATCGAGCGCCGCGCGCAAACAGTTTGATGCTCAGACGGCGTTCAGCGGGATCTTGATATAGCTGGTGCCGTTGGCCTCCGGCGGCGGCAGAGCGCCGGCGCGAATGTTGACCTGCACCGCGGGCATGATCAGGACCGGCATGGCCAGCGTGCGGTCGCGGGCGGTGCGGTTCCTGACGAACTCGTCCTCCGAAATGCCGTCGCGCACGTGGATGTTGTGCGCGCGCTCGGCTTCGACCGTGGTCTCCCAGACGTAACGGTCGCGACCGGGGGCCTTGTAGTCGTGGCACATGAAGAGGCGGGTCTGCGGCGGCAATGACAGGAGGCGGCGGATCGAGCGGTAGAGGGTGCGCGCATCACCACCGGGGAAATCCGCGCGTGCAGTGCCGTAGTCCGGCATGAACAGCGTGTCGCCTACGAAGACGGCGTCCTCGATGCGGTAGCTGACGCAGGCCGGCGTGTGGCCTGGCGTGTGGATCACCTCGATCGAGAGGTTGCCAAGGGGCAGATGCTCGCCATCCTTCACCAGACGATCGAAGTCGCTGCCATCGATTGACTGATGGCCAGCATTGAAGAGTGCCTTAAAGGTCTTCTGGACCTGCGTGATGTGCTCGCCGATCACGATGCGGGCGCCAGTGCGCTCGCGCAACCATGCGCCGGCGGACAGGTGGTCTGCATGGGCATGTGTTTCAAGGATCCAGTCGAGCTTCAGATCGGCCTGCCTTACGGCTGAGAGCAGCGCCTCGGCCGATGTGGTCGACGTGCGGCCAGCCTTCGGATCGTAGTCGAGGACCGGGTCAATGATCGCGGCCGTGCGGGTTGCTGCGTCCCAAACGAGATAGCTGACGGTGAAGGTCGGTTCGTCGAAGAACGCCTTGATGTTGAGAGACATTTTGCACTCCTTATGAATTCGATGCTTGACTTATATATTATGATTTTCTAATTTAGCAATATCTAATCTTAGGATTGCCATCGTGCTTCAACCTCTTGATCTCGACGCCATGCAGGCCAACGCCCAGGAAGCGGCGACCCTGCTGCGGGCGCTGTCCCACGAAACCCGGCTCATGGTCATGTGCCAACTGGGTGCGGGTGAAATGTCCGTCGGAGAGATCAATGCAGCTGTCGGCCTCAGCCAATCGGCCCTGTCTCAGCACCTGGCCAAATTGCGTGCGGAGGGGTTCGTCACAACGCGCCGCGAGGGCCAGACCATTTTCTACCGGATCGCCGATCCGCGCGTGAGCCGGCTGATCGCGGCACTGCACGACATCTTCTGCCAACCCAGGAAAGGACGACGATCATGAACAGCGCTTGCGGATTTTCACCCATCCCGCCAGCTGAAGCCAAGCGCCTGATGGACAGCGGCAAGGCCATCCTGATCGATATTCGCGAGACGGATGAGTTCGCGCGCGAACATATTCGTGGCGCGCGACACGTGCCCTTGTCAGGCCTCGATGCTCATGACTTCGATCGCGAGCGGGGCGAAGGCAAGATTGCCATCTTCCAGTGCCAGAGCGGCCGACGGACCGACACGAACAGGGACAAGTTGCTGGCCCTGGGCTTCAGCCAGACCCATGTGATCGAGGGCGGACTGAATGCATGGAGAGCAGCTGGCCTGCCCTCGCATCTTGACCGGGCGCAGCCATTGCCCCTGCAGCGCCAGGTGCAGATTGCGGCAGGCAGCCTTGTCGTGCTGGGCGTTCTTCTGGCTGTCGCCGTGTCGCCGTGGTTCGTTCTGCTCAGCGCGTTTGTTGGGGGCGGGCTGGTGTTTGCCGGCCTCAGCGGGACGTGCGCGCTAGGGACGCTCCTGGCCGCCATGCCGTGGAACCGGGTGCAGACTGCCTGAGCCCGAAGCGCTGATGAAGCCGGGCCCTGAGGATTTCGATCGTCGGGGCGTTCTCGAGCTCCGGCTGGTAGACGAAGCAACGCGCCTTGTTGAGGAACTTGTGTGCCGATGGCGACACCGGGTCGGGTGCATCAAAGGGCCACGAGGATCCCCTGGCTCAGTTCGAACGCAGCCGCGAGCACGCCGAGCACGAAGCCTGCCGGCAGGCTGAGGGTGCGTGCGAGCGGCTTGCCCTTCGAAGGTGCGGGAATTCGCGCTGGCCGGATGCCGCTCGGAGCGAGCCACTCTGTCACGCGGCCGAGGGCCTGATGAAAGAACAAGAGCAGCACGAAGGGCACGATGATGAGAATTGCCGATACCCAGAGACCCGTGCCTATGAGGGTCGCCAGCCCATGTACCGCCACCCCAAAGAGCAGACCCAGCACAACATTGACAAGGCTGTTGAGCCAATCGCCGATCGTCATGTCGCCCCCCTCAGATGCCATGGCCGTCACGCCCTGAACAACCCGCTGCGGCGATGAGCTCTGCTGCTACAGCGCGTTGCCCCGCTTGCGCGTCGGGCTGGCATACTCGCACGTTGTCCGGACTTTCGTCGGTCAGGTGCATGCCGCCCTGCGGGCCTGGTTCGCCACGAGTATAGGCACACCTCAAGCGTTTGTGCAGGGCTGAAGGCCCTGCGCAAAGGAGATGACCTGATTGCGCAAATGGCGGGCGCTGCAGCACGAGCACCCCTGCCCTGATGCCTCAGCCGGTCGCCCTTGCTGTTGCGAGAAGCCAGGCCCTGAAGGTTTCGATCTTGGGGGCGCTCTCAAGATCCGGCGGGTAGACGAGGTAATAAGCGAACTCGGCAGCAAGCGCGACATCGAAGGGGCGCACGAGACGGCCGGCGTCGAGGTCGCCCTTCACGAGCACACTGCGGCCGAGGGCAACGCCGAGACCTTCGATGGCAGCCTGGATGAGAAGGCCTGAGTCATCGAATCCCGGGCCGCGTGCCGTGTCGACGCCGGTCAGGCCGGCGGCTGCGAACCACATGGCCCAGTCCTCGCGCAGCTCGTCGTGCAGCAAGGTTGCGTGGGAAAGGTCGGCGGGTGTGTTGAGGCTGGCGGCGAGGCGCGGGGCGCAGACGGGGAAGAGTTCTTCGGACATGATGCGGACACTGGCGAGGCCCGGCCAGTCTCCGCGGCCATAACGGATTGCAACGTCGATGTCGGAGCCCAGCGCGCCTGTCTGGTCCTCGAAGGTCGCGATCCAGACGTCCATGTCGGGATTTTTCTCATGGAAGTCGGCGAGCCGCGGGACCAACCATTTGGCGGCGAAGGATGGCATGACGGCGACGGTCAGCCAGCCATGGGCGGGGTCGACTGCCTGCAGCTTACGCCCGGCCAGCGCGATCTGGTCGAGGGCGGTCGAGACCGCAGGCAGGAACTTCACCGCGGCCTCGGTCAGGACCATGGCGCGGCCCTGGCGCTTGAAGAGCGGCACACCGGCCCACTCCTCCAGCGCGGAGACCTGATGGCTGACGGCGCTCTGCGTCACGGCCAGCTCGTCGGCGGCGCGGGTGAAGCTGAGGTGACGGGCCGCGGATTCAAAGGCGCGAAGGGAATTCAAGGGGGGAAGCTTGCGTTTCATCATGCCATAATATGAGATTTTCTCATGATATCAATGAAAAGTCCTCGTTTGAATCCCTCGAGGGCGATGCCTATTTTTGCTCTCAAAGAAGCCTTTTCGAGACGAAACGAGAAAGATCATGTTCAAGTCTTATGCTTACTCCATGCGCCGAAATGATGAGCGCAGCTCATCGAAGGGCGGTTTTTGGGGCTGGCTCTTTACACTTCTGTTTGGCCGCCCATCGGCTGCGTAACTAAATTACGCATGACGCAAAAAGGGCGCCCCGGTCGGGCGCCCTTTGCTTTTGCAGGGTTGTGATCGTCACCCCTGGCTTTGCCCACCATCGTCGGGGGCTGCCTCGATCTTCACGCCCCTCGCCCGCAAGGCATCGCGCAGCAAGAACTCTATTTCAGCATTCACGCTGCGCAGATCGGTTGCGGCGAGCCTTGCCACTGCGTTGTAGAGCGCGGGGTCAAGCCTCAGGGCAAATGACTTGCGGTCTGCGGGCATGGTCGTTGCGCCGCGGCTAGTGGTAGAGCGAGCCGGCGTTGACCACTGGCTGAGCCTCGCTGTCGGAACACAGGACGACCAGGAGATTCGACACCATGGCCGCCTTGCGCTCGGTGTCGAGCTCGACGACGTTGCGCTCGGCGAGATGGCGAAGAGCCTGATCGACCATCTCGACCGCACCCTGGACGATCTTCTGGCGCGCCGCGAGGACGGCCTCGGCCTGCTGCCTTCGGAGCATTGCGCTTGCGATTTCCGGCGCGTAGGCAAGATGCGAGAGCTTGGCCTCGTCGACCATGACGCCTGCAATGTGCAGGCGATCCTGCAGGAGATCACGCAGCTTGGCCGACACCTGGTCGGCGTCGGCGCGCAATGTGGGCTCCTCGTGCTCGCCGTGATCATAGGCGAAGTGGGAGGCGATCTCGCGGACTGCCGTTTCGATCTGGACATTGACGAAGTGCTCGTACTGGTCGACGTCGAAGAGTGCTGCCGCGGTATCGGTGACACGCCAGACCACGACGGCGGCGATCTCGATCGGGTTGCCGCGCTTGTCGTTCACCTTGAGCTTCTCGCCGGTCACGTTGCGGGCGCGCAGCGAGATCTTGGTGCGATGGTACCAGGGCAATACCCAGCGCAAGCCCGGTGTGCGGTCGGTGCCGATGTAGTCACCGAACAGGGTGATGGCCCCCGCCTCGTTGGCCTGGAGCGTGTAGAAGCCCGACACGAGAAAAACGAAGGCGATGATCAAGCCTGCGCCGATCAGCTTTGGACCGGCAATGAGCGCGCCTATGCCCAACGCAAGTGCGAGCAGAGCCATCAACAGAAAGAAGCGGCCATCGGCCACAGAGGCAGGCTTTTCTACGGTCTGGTTCAGGGCTGTCGGGTTCATGGCTGCATCTCCGAGTCTGTTATCATATTGATATCACTATAGTATCTTTTAAATATTACGGCAAGCCCTGTCTCATACGAAATGCTTCATTTCGTGGCTACCGCGAGGTTGCCTGTTGATCCTGGCGGGCTACGCCCCTAGGTGTCCGCCAATGATCGCCGCAAAGGATTTAGAAATGGTCGCTCTTTCCTCGCTCCCGCGCCTGCTTGCCATCACGCTCACATCGGTTGCCCTAACCTTGCCTGCGGCTCTCGCTGCTGACGTGGAAGACAAGGCGCTGGCTGAAGCTGTTTCAGGCTCGTGGCGAACGCCTGCCAATGTGCAGCGCGATGTCTGGCGCAAGCCCGTTGATGCGTTGACGTTCTGGGGGCTCAAGCCCGGCATGGCGGTTCTGGAGCTGTCGCCCGGTGGGGGCTGGTGGACCGAGATCCTTGCGCCCTATGCGCGGCTCACGAAGGGCACCTATGCCGCCACAGCTGCAGACCTGAGCAATCCGGACCTGTCGCAGGGAGCACGCGATGCCCGCGCGCAGTTCGAAAAGAGATTTTCGGACCAAAGCGTGTATGGGCCGATCACCTATGTGAACTTCGGCCCGAAGTCACAGGGGCTGGGTGCGCCCAACTCGGTCGATTTCGTTCTCAATGGTCGCAACTTCCATAACTGGATGGCCAACGGCATGCTGGACAAGGTGATGGCCGAAAGCTTTGCCGTGCTGAAGAGCGGCGGCGTGCTGGCGATCGAGGAGCACCGCAATGCGCCGGGAACCGAGCAGGACCCGAAGGCGCAGTCGGGGTATGTCACCGAAGCCTTTGTCATCGCGGCTGCAGAGAAAGCCGGCTTCAAGCTTGCTGCCCGCTCGGACCTCTATGCCAACCCCAAGGATGACCGCGATCATCCCTTCGGTGTGTGGACGCTGCCGCCTGTGCGGCGCACGGCACCGGCGGGTCAGCCGGCCAATCCGAATTTCGACAGCTCGCCTTATGATGCGATCGGCGAAAGCGATCGCATGGCCCTGCGGTTCATCAAGCCATAGGGCCAGACGGCTTCAGGCCCCGGCGATGACAGCCGGCCGGGGCCAAGTTGCTGACTAGGGCGTGAGCACAATCTTGCCCATCACCTTGCGGGCATCCATGTCGTTCAGGGCTTGGGCGACCTCGGTAAACTTGTAGGTCTTCGAGACATAAGGCTTGAGCTTGCCATCGCGGACCCAATCCATGAGTTCGTTCAGGTTGGCCTGGTTGCCTTTCGGGTCGCGCGCCGTGAAGGCGCCCCAGAAGACGCCAACGATCTGACAGCCCTTCAGAAGGGTCAGATTGAGGGGTAGTGAGGGGATGCCCGCCGGGAATCCTACGACCAGATAGCGACCTTCCCAGGCTATCGAGCGCAGCGCGGGTTCGGCATAGGCGCCGCCGACACCGTCATAGATCACGTCGGCACCGTCGCCGCCGAGGACCTTCTTGAAGTCGTCGGAAAGCTTTTTCTGCGCATCGCGATCAAGGTTCCCCGTAGGATATACGACGCCGCCGTCAGCACCGCGACTGATGCACAGGTCAACCTTTTCCTGGCTGGAACAGGCAGCAATCACACGCGCACCCATGACCTTGCCAAGCTCGACAGCCGCAAGGCCGACGCCGCCAGCGGCGCCGAGAACGAGAAGCGTCTCGCCCTTCTTCAGCTTCGCGCGGTCCTTCAGCGCGTGGTGCGAGGTGCCGTAGGTCATCACGAAGGCCGAGGCATCGACAAAATCCATGTTCGCGGGGAACTGGAAGCAGCGCGCAGCCGGGGCCACGACTTCCTCGGCAAAGCCGCCAAAGCCTGTCGATGCCAGTACGCGGTCGCCAACCTTCACATTGGTCACGCCGGCTCCAACTTCCTTCACGAGGCCTGCGACTTCACCGCCGGGCGAGAACGGGAGTGGCGGCTTGAACTGATACTTGTTCTGGATGACCAGCAGGTCGGGAAAATTCACGCCCGCCGCCTTGACAGAAATGACGACCTGACCTGCGTCGGCCTTGGGGCTTGGAACGTCCTCGATCACGAGGCTTTCGGGCGGGCCATAGGCCTTGCAGAGAACGGCTTTCATGGGGTTTCTCCTGTGATTTCGAGGTCTGTCGAACGTTAGTCCAGCGCGCCGAAAACACCAAGCGCGGCAGTGGTGCGCCTCTCGCCGACGACGTCGCCACGCCAATTCTTCAGTGGAGGGTTGCGGTGGCGGGCGATGCGCGGGTCGTCAGCGTCGGCCAGTCGCAGCAGCACCAGCAGGGCTGCCATGACTGTTTCAGCGGCCCGGGTTCCGCCGTCGTCGATCTTCAAGGCGATACCGAGCCCTCGCTCGGGCAGTGCCGCCATGAAGACGGCCTCTGCTCCTGTCTTTACCACGGTTCGGTCACGGGACGCCGCGATCAGGTCGGCGCAGGCGCGCCCTGTCCCTGAAACGAGGAGTGGATGGGCTTTCCACGCAGAGACGAGACGCTCGGCGGCAGCAGCCCTTGGGGCTGCAAAACCTGATGGGCTCGCAAGGCGTGCCATGCCTGCTGCGAGATTCGCCAGGGGGATCGCATAGTTGGGTGCTGCGCACCCGTCGATACCGACGGGCATGGTCTCGGGCGCGACATCGCACATTTCGGCGATGACCTGGCGTATGCGCTGCTGCACGGGATGATCAGGGCGCTCGTAGCCCGAAATGGGGACACCCAAATGGCGGGCCAGCGTCAAGAAACCCGTGTGCTTGCCCGAGCAGTTGTTGTGGAGGCGGCATGGGCTTTCGCCCCTTCGGATCAGCTCGTGGGCGCTTTTTTCGTTGTAAGGCAGATGCGGTCCGCAGGCGAGGTCTGGTTCGCGGCAGGCGATGCGCGACAACCAGGCCTCGACGCGCGTGGTGTGCATGGGCTCACCGGAGTGGGAGGCGCAGGCAAGAGCCAACTCCTCGTCGCTGACACCCGCGGCGTCGGCGGCTCCAGTCTCGACCATTGCGAGGGCCTGCAGAGCCTTGAAGGCCGAACGGGGATAGACGGGTATGTCGAGCGCCCCCACTCCAGCCTTGAGGGCTCCGCTGGCATCGCAGATGGCGACGGCTCCGCGATGGATGCTTTCCACCGTTGCGCCGCGGACCAATTCAACCAGGACCGGGTTGGTCACGTTAATGCTTGCCTCCAGATGCGCCCCTGTTCGATGTGGGCGGAATTCCCTGTTTTCGGCCGCGGGTTTAGCAAAAACGCAAAAGCGGCGTCACGCGACATCTTCACGACGGAAGGGGCTTCACAAACGGGGTCCTCATGAGCGACACATGCATGTGTGGGAACCGGTGGCGCCTGCTTCGTGCAACGCCCTACCCCAGCCATTCCTGGAACGCGTGAGGAAAACCTGATGTCACTGTCTCTCCGGTCAGTCCCGCTTGGACGTCTCGCACTCGCCGCCTTCGGTGCCACCGCCCTTGCCGTGGCCGCCCAGGCGCAAGCCACTACGCCCACACAGCTGGGCGCGTTCGGAGACTGGGAGGCCTTCCAGGCCACGGATGCGCGGGGCACGGTCTGCTATGTCATTTCGGCGCCCAAAACCAAGGAACCGGCCACAGCAAGGCGCGGTCAAATCCATTTCATGGTTTCCTCATGGCCCGGTGCGTCGATCGCCAATGAGCCCTCGATCATGATCGGCTATCCGTTCAAGGACGGCTCGACGGCCACCGTCGAGGTGGGGACAGACAGCTTCGAATTCTTTACCAAGGAGGATGGCGCCTGGCTCAGCACAGGCCCTGATGAGGGCCGCCTTGTTTCAGCCATGCGCGCGTCCGGGGAACTGACGGTTAAGGGTATGTCTCGCCGTGGCACGCTGACGACCGACACATATTCTCTCAAGGGTATTTCCGCCGCACTCGACAAACTGGCTGAAGGCTGCAAATAGAACGCAGCGGCCTGATCGGACCTGAAATTTCGGGGGCGGCCCAGATGTCGCCCCTTTTTGTTTGGGGCCACGGATTTCGGAATGAGCACGAAGATAAACCTGGTTGGACTGACGCGCGCGGGCTTGCGCGAGGCATTGGCTGGCGCGGGCGTCGAGCCAAAACAGGTGACGATGCGGGCGAACCAGCTATGGAACGCGCTTTATGTGCAGGGGGTGACCAGCTTCGAGGGGATCACCACGCTGGCCAAGCCGCTGAGGCAGGAATTCGCAGAGCGGTTCACGCTGGCGCGCCCCGAAGTGGTGACGGCCCAGGTCTCGCGCGATGGAACGCGCAAGTGGGTCATTCGCTTTGCGCCCGGGATTGAAATCGAGACCGTTTTCATCCCCGATGATGACCGTGGCACGCTGTGCATTTCGAGCCAGGTCGGTTGCACGCTGAACTGCCGCTTCTGCCATACGGGAACGCAGAAACTGGTGCGGAACCTCACCGCGGCCGAGATCGTCTCGCAGGTGCTTGTTGCGCGCGACGACCTGAAGGAATGGCCCAACGCCGGACGCAACACCGATACACGCCAGATCACCAATGTAGTGATGATGGGCATGGGCGAGCCCCTCTACAATTTCGAGAACGTGCGCGACGCGATCCATGTGATCGCAGATGGCGAAGGGCTGTCCCTTTCCAAGCGTCGCATCACGCTGTCGACCGCCGGTGTCGTGCCGATGATCCCGCGTGCTGGCGAGGAAATCGGATCGATGCTGGCTATTTCACTGCATGCCCCGCGCGATGACGTGCGCGACGTCATCGTGCCGCTGAACAAGAAGTACCCGATCAAGGAGCTGCTCGAGGCCTGTCGCGCCTATCCGGGCCTTTCGAACGCACGACGGATCACGTTCGAGTACGTGATGCTGAAGGGCGTGAACGACAGCAATGCGGATGCGCGGGAGCTTGTGAAGATCATTCGCGGCATTCCCGCCAAGATCAACCTGATCCCGTTCAATGCGTGGCCTGGCGCGCCCTACGAGTGCTCGGACTGGGAACGGATCGAGGAATTCGGCGAGATCGTCAACCGTGCCGGTTATGCGTCCCCCATCCGAACGCCGCGTGGCCGGGACATCATGGCGGCCTGCGGCCAATTGAAAAGCGAAAGCGTGAAGCAGCGCGCCAGCGACAGGATCGCGGAACTGCGCAGCCGCGAAATCGGACGCATCACAAGCCAGGACTGAATTCCATGACCAGCAAGACCATCAAGCGCGTCGTGCTTGCCTATTCCGGCGGGCTAGACACTTCCGTCATCCTGAAATGGCTGCAGCAGGCCTATGGCTGCGAGGTCGTGACCTTCACGGCAGACCTTGGGCAGGGCGAGGAGCTTGAGCCGGCGCGCAAGAAGGCCTTGATGCTGGGCATCAAGCCGGAACACATCTTCATCGAGGACCTGCGCGAGGAATTCGTGCGGGACTACGTGTTCCCCATGTTCCGTGCGAATGCGCTCTATGAGGGACAGTATCTGCTGGGCACGTCCATCGCCCGGCCGCTGATCGCCAAGAAGCAGATCGAGATCGCCGAAAGGCTTGGCGCGGATGCGGTCGCGCACGGGGCGACCGGCAAGGGCAACGACCAGGTGCGCTTCGAGCTGACCTATTATGCGCTCAAGCCCGACATCCATGTGATCGCGCCGTGGCGGGAGTGGGAACTGGAGAGCCGCACCAAGCTCATCGACTTTGCGGAGAAGCACCAGATCCCGATCGCGAAAGACAAGCGCGGCGAGGCACCGTTCTCGGTCGATGCGAACCTGTTGCACTCATCGAGTGAGGGTAAGGTTCTCGAGGATCCTGCCGTCGAGGCAGAGAGCATCGTCTACCAGCGCACCATCAGCCCGGAGGAGGCGCCGGACAAGGCCACCTATGTCGAGATCGGCTTCGAACGCGGGGATGCGGTTTCGATCGATGGGCAGGTAATGTCGCCGGCCACGATCCTCACGCAGCTCAATGCGCTGGGCAAGGCCAATGGCATCGGACGGCTCGACCTGGTCGAGAACCGCTTCGTGGGCATGAAGAGCCGCGGGGTCTACGAGACGCCGGGCGGGACCATCCTGCATGCGGCGCATCGCGGGATCGAGTCCATCACGCTTGACCGGGGTGCGGGGCATCTCAAGGACGAGCTGATGCCGAAATATGCGGAGCTCGTCTATTACGGGTTCTGGTTCTCGCCCGAGCGCGAGATGCTGCAGGCGCTGATCGACAAGAGCCAGGACTATGTCACCGGAACCGTTCGCATGAAGCTTTACAAGGGTAATGCGACCGTCGTGGGGCGATCATCGCCCTACTCGCTCTATCGGCAGGACTATGTGACCTTCGAGAAGGACAGCGTCTATAACCAGAAGGATGCCGAAGGCTTCATCAAGCTGAATGCCCTGCGGCTGCGGCTGCTTGCGGCGCGCAACCAGTCCGTTCGCAAGTGATCTTCAGTGCGGCAGCAGGCTCAGGGCTGACTGGCGCAGGCCATCGCGATCATGGATACCGCGGCGGGCCATCTCCACGATGTGGCGAGCGACGCGCGCCTCGGCCTCGAACGGGAGGGCATAACCCTGACGGCGCTCTGCGGCCTCGGAGAGGACCGCGTCGTAGGCTTCGCGGATCGTGCGCAACACAACCGGGTTGAGTGGGTTGTGGATCGTCATCGTCGCAGTTTGCATTGGAACCCCCATTAGGCTTTCAGCTTCTGAACTGGCTGGATTGCCTAAACTTACAGGAAACCTGTTTAGGGAAGGTTCACGCTACGTCGAAAAGCCTCACAGGCCTGGCGGCGGCGTCATTCCTGACTGCGCACAGGCAGCAAGGACGGTGTTGCGCAGGAGGCAAGCGCGGGTCATGGGCCCTACGCCGCCCGGCACAGGCGTTATTGCGCCGGCGACCGGCAGCGCCTCGTCAAAAGCAACGTCCCCATAGAGCTTCGACTTACCTCCGGGAAGGTCCACGCGGTTCATGCCAACGTCAATGACGATGGCCCCTGGCTTGACCCATGATCCTTTTATCATTTCCGCGCGCCCTACGGCTGCCACGAGGATGTCCGCGCGAGAGACAACCTCCCTCAGGTCGCGTGTCTTAGAGTGCGCGATCGTCACCGTGCAGTTCTCCTGCAAAAGCAACTGGCCCATGGGCTTGCCGACGAGCTGAGAGCGACCGACCACGACCGCATCGAGACCGGCGATGTCGGGTCGCACCGACTTGATGAGCATGAGACTGCCTTGCGGCGTGCATGAGACCAGGCCGGGCCGGCCACTTGCGAGACGACCCGCGCTGAGGGCGGTCAGTCCGTCGACGTCCTTGTCCGGCGACAAGACATCGAGCACAGCCTCCTGGCGCACCTGCGGTGGCACGGGAAACTGCACCAGCACACCGTGCACGGATGGGTCGGCATTCAGGCTGCGCACTACATCGAGCACCTCCTGCTCGGTGGCGGATGCGGGCAACTTTATGTCTCGGGAGTCGATGCTGACCTCGCGCGCGTCACTGACCTTGAGACGGACGTAGATTTCGCTTGCCGGGTCGTTGCCGACGAGCACAACGGTCAGGCCGACGGGCGCACCCTTTCTGCGCTGGAACTCCTCCGCTGCGGCCTTCACGCGCTTACGAACACCTGCCGCGTATTCCTTGCCGTCAATGATCTGCGCCGTCATGTTTCCCTTTCTCGCAGAATGGCGATGACCCTCTCGAGGGTCTTGCCTTCCGCCTGCAGCCTCACCGTCTTCAAGCGTGCCGCATGGCCGGATGCAAGTGCCAATGTGGTCCTGGGTACACCCAGCTCACGGGCAAGCAAGTCAAGAAGCGCGCCATTGGCCTTGCCGTCCTCGGGCAGGGCCCGGACATGCGCCATCAGGTATGTCTTGCCCTGCCCAGACCATGTCTTGCCCAAGGCCTCGCGGGCGGCGCGCGGCGTCAGGCGCAAGAAGACCTCGATGCCACCTTCGACGGGGCGCAAGATGCCTGACACGCCGACGCCTTCCCGCGGGATCGCTAGAAGAGGATGCCGAGACGGATCTTGTCGATCAGGATCTGCAGAACGCTGATGCCCAGCAAGGCCACGATGGGAGATAAATCGAGCCCACCCATTGGGGGCAGGCGCCGACGGATCGCATAAAAGAGAGGCTCGGTCAGGTTCTCCAGGAACCGCTGGACCTTGCGGACCTCGGGCCTGTAGCCGCTGACGACCCTGAAGCTGACCAGGAGGCTCAGGATCACTGCCGCAATGATGATCCAGCTGTAGATCGAAAGGCCGAGCACGACGAGCTGCAGGAGGTAATCCATGGGAAACTGCGCCTTTTCGGGGGTTGAATCGAAGCCGCTGGCAATGGATTTAGCGATTGCGCCCCCTGTCAGCAAGGCGCCCTGCCCTTCCGTTACCGGGCGCCGCGGGGCGCCTTGACACTGGATGCAGCCTACACCTACAAGACCTCCCTCTGGCGATGAGGGGACATTCCCCTATCGTTCCTGCGCATATGGGGCTGTAGCTCAGTTGGGAGAGCGCCTCGTTCGCAATGAGGAGGTCAGCGGTTCGATTCCGCTCAGCTCCACCATGTGCGCCCGCTTCGCCAGCTTTTGTGGCCCTCGTCAATGTTCCCTTAACCGTTCGACGGCGGGCTGGCTGCAAGCCGGCGTTTACGTCGTTCTGCTAGACCGTCTGGGTCGAGACCTCCTTTCACGCTGGCGCCAGATGATGTTCAGACCTTTGGTCACCTTGCTCGTCTGCTTTCTTGCAGCGATTGCACCGTCGCAGGCAGCCGGCGGTGGCGGGGATACCAAGAAAAAGGATGCTGGCGATAAAGGTTCGCCGAAACACCAAAAAGAGATCACGACTCTGGAGTCCTGGGTGTCGGTCTATCCGATTGCCGTCTCAATCGTGCAGGATGACGCGGTGCGCGGACAGCTGCAGGTTTGGCTTGGCATGGATGTGATGGACGAGGCCCTGCGTGCACGCGCGGAGGAGATCATGCCGCGCCTCAGGGACGCGTGGATCAGTGGGCTGAGCCAATACGCATCCACTGCGGTTCGTGCCCGCAAGCCAGCCAGCATCGATGATGTCTCACACTTGCTACAGTCGACTGCGGATCAGGTCCTGGGCAAGCCGGGATCTCGCGTCCTGATGGGATCGGTCATCGTCACGATGCGCTAGATCGTAGCGTCAAGACCCTTGTCGAGGGGGCTTCCGTTGCCGACCCTGTACCAATAAGCTTTGGCGATGTCTGTCACGCCGCTTGTCATCACCTCACACCCGCACCGGTCGCTTGGGTTGACCGGCTTCCGGGTCCTTTTCGGCGTTGTGATCGTCGCCAACGGGATTGGAGCGATATACTTTTCGCTTCTGGGTGCCTGGCCTGTTGCAGGGTTCATGGGGCTCGACGTCCTGGCCTTTCTTGTTGCCTTTCGACTGTCTTATGCGCAGGCGCGGGCCTTCGAGCGCATCAGCATCGATGACCAGCGAATCACGGTGGAGCAATACTCCATGAAGGGAGCCGCGACACGTGAGACGCTGCCGTCCTATTGGGCGCAGGTTGTGTTCGCAGGCGACGAGACGGGCGGCGATATCATGGTGCGAAGCCACGGCAAATCCGTGCCCGTGGGGCAGCACCTGCCGGGTCCCGAGCGCCAGCTTTTTGCGGAACGCCTGAAGCAGGCCTTGCGCGAGGCGCGTTCGTCAGTTTCCCCCGCCGAGGCCTAGTACATCGCGCATGCTGAAAAGGCCGGGGCCCTTGCCCTGCCCCCATTGGACCGCGGTCAGGGCACCCTTCGCAAATATCGAGCGGTCCTCGGCACGGTGGGTTAGCTCGATGCGCTCGCCATCGCCAGCGAGGATAACAGTGTGGTCACCGACGACCGAACCGCCCCGCAGGCTTGCAAACCCGATCCGCGCTTGCTCGCGCGGGCCAGTGATGCCGTCATAGGGCTTGCTGCGCAGCTCGGCGAGCGGCGCCTCACGGCCCCTCGCCGCTGCTTCGGCCAAGAGGAGAGCCGTGCCTGAGGGGGCGTCAACCTTCATGCGATGGTGCATCTCAAGCAGTTCGCAGTCAAAGCCCTTGCCCAGCGACCTGACGCCGAGCTCCACGAGGACCGCCAGAAGATTGACGCCGAGGCTCATGTTGCCTGACTTCACGATTGTGGCATGACGCGCGGCGGCGGAAATGCGTTTTTCATCTCCGGTCTCGAATCCTGTGGTGCCAATCACATGCACGATGCGCGCCTGGGCTGCGAGATCGGCGAGCTCCACACTGGCGTGGGGCCGCGTGAAGTCCACGATTGCGTCTGCGGCAGCAATGACAGGCAGGGGATCGGCAAGGACGTGGGCCCCGAGAGGCTCGAGGCCGACAAGCGTGCCAAGGTCGCGGCCGACCGCCAGACTTCCGGCCGGCTCGAGGCCTGCGACCAGCTGGAAGGCGTCATTCCTCGCGGCTTCGCGGATGAGTGCATGGCCCATGCGTCCGGCGGCGCCGGCGATAACGAGGCGGATCCTGCTCATAGCTGTGTCACGTCCGTTTCGAGGCCAAGCAAGACGCGGCCAACGGTTTCCATGGTGGGCGTTGCGATCATCATGTGCTGTGAGGCGACATGAACGTCGCGGAAATGGCGCTGAAGGGGCGAGGTGCGATAGACCGATGTGCCGCCACCGAGGTTGTACATGAGGTCGACCACGCGCACGCTCGATCTTGCGGCGTGGGTTGCCGAGAGGCGCAGGTCGCGGCGCGCTGCGAGCGACAGCGGGCTGCCCTTGCGTGCCTCATCCCAGGCGGTCGCGATGCTTTCGTAGAAGAAGGCGCGTGCGGCGCGCAGGATGGCTTCGGCCTCGGCGACGTCTTCCTGGGTTCGGGTCCGCGCGGCAAGTGGCTTGCGGTGGCCCTCCGGGGTCTTGCCGCCGGCGAGGCGCACGAGCTCGTCGATGCTTGCGCGCGCAAGACCCAGCGTCACCGCCGCTATCCCCGCTGCCAGCATGCCGAAAACCGGAAAGGCGTAGAGCGGGCGGTCGATCGGACGGTCGGACATGAGGCCGACGCTCATGTCCTTGGGGACGCGCACGGCATTGAACGAAAAGTCCTGGCTGCCCGTGCCGCACAGGCCGGATGTGTCCCAGTTGTCGTGGAACTGCGCCTCACCCACGGGCACCATCATCATGCGCGAGTCCGGGATGCCTGAGGGCATCAGCACGGGCTGGCCGTCGCGCATGATCACGCAACCGCCCATGATCATCCTTGCGTTGGGCGAACCTGATCCCCATTGCCAGCGGCCGTCAACCCGATAGGCATCGCCCTCGTCCACAGCGCGGCCGCGGGGCGCGAATACGCCTGCGACGATGAGATCAGGGTCAGCGGCAAAGACGGCGCGGGCTGTTGCCTGAGGCATGTAGGCTGCAACGAGTCCGGTCGTCGCGCCGATCATGATGCACCAGGCCGCAGATCCGTCAGCCTCGGCGAGACTTTCGATGACGCGCACCGTGGTTTCTGGACTTGCCTCGATGCCGCCAAAGGTTTCGGGTACGCAGAGCCGGTAGAGGCCGGATTTCGCAAACCGCGCCGCGATGTCCTGGGGCAGATGACGCGAACGCTCGATCTCGCTGGCGCGGTTGCGCAGCTCGGACTGGAAGCTGCGTGCCAGGGCGACGTGGTCGGTCATGCTCACTCCGCTAGCTTCAGGCGGTTGGCGATGTTGTTCTTCTGCATGTTAGAAGAGCCTCCCACGATGGGCAATGAAATGGCGTCGCGCACATAGCGCTCCATGTCCATGAGATCCGAGAGGCCATAGGCACCCATCACGCGCTGGCACTGGAGGGCGACTTCGGACGCCCCCTCGCAGCAGAAGAGCTTGGCCTGAGAGGATTCCAGTGCGCTTGGCTTGCCGGCCTGCACGAGGGATGTCGCGTGGTAGAGCATCAGGCGCATGGCCAGCGTCTTCGTCTTTGCCTCGGCGATCGCGTGGCGAATGGCCTGGTGGGCGCCGATCTTCCTGCCGAACTGGACGCGGGTTTCGGCGTATTCGATGGCATCGGCACAGGCGGCTTCGGCCAGACCCAGCGCGACGGCCGAGAGTTCGAGCTTTTCGACCTCCAGCGCGCGGCCAGCGAGCTGGCGCCAGCCCTGGTTCCACATTTGCGGGCCGCCCAGAATGGCGTCCTCGCCGAGTTCGACCTCGTCGAAATGGGCGTCGTTGGTCTCGACGCCGCGGATGCCGAGATGGTCGAGGGGTGTGATGGTGACGCCCTTCGATTGCGGTGGCACGAGGAAAATCGTCAGGTTGCGGTAGCGATCTTCTTTGGGGCCCGTGCGCGCGAGGCAGAAGATATAGTCGGCCACATGTGCACCGGTGCACCAGCGCTTTGTCCCTGAAAGCAGGATGCGGTTGCCCTCGCGGCGGGCGACTGTCTCGACCATCGCGAGGTCGCCGCCGACATTGGGTTCGGAGAGGCCATAGGCGAAGAGAAGCTTGCCAGTGGCGACCCGAGGGAGCAGCTCGCTCTTCTGGGCCTGCGAGCCGGACTCGACCAGGTTCATGCCGGCGTAGCAAGCGGTCATGATGTAGGGACAGGCTACGGCCGAGGAGCGGCGTGCGAGTTCCTCGATGACGATCATCGTACCGATCAGATCGATGCCCTGCCCGCCATATTCCTCCGGGACCGTTAGGCCCATGACGCCCATCTCTGCCAGCGCATCGTAGACATCGCGCGGGAAGATGTTCTCGCGGTCCCAGTGACGTGCCTTGTCTCGCGGCATGTTCCGCTCGACGAAGCGCCGGGTGCTGTCGCGAAGAAGCTGGTGGTGGGCGCTTTCCATGGTCATCGGGCCTGACGAAGTGTGAGATTGATGCGTCCGTTTTCGGGCACGACCGGATGTGAAAACGGCGCGGTGCCTGCACGTATGCGACGCACGCCATGATAGCGCAAGCGGCTTTCACCGCCGAGGACGAGGATGTCGCCCGCGTTCAGGGTAAACGCAAGCGTCGGGCCCGTGCGGGTCATGCCACCCAGCTGGAAGACGGCGTCATTGCCGAACGAGAACGAGACGATGGGCCAGGCAAAGTCGGCCTCATCGTGGTCGCGGTGGAGGCTGAGCCGGCCGTCTGCCTCGTAGATGTTGACGAGGCAGGCGTCGGGCGCGAAGGCAAAGCCGCTTTCGCGGGCGAGGTCCACGGCGAGGCTGCGAACCATGGCGGGGATCGGAGGCCAGGGGCGTCCGGTGACCGGATGCAGGGGTTCGTAGCGGTAACCCTTGCGGTCGGACATCCAGCCGAGCTCGCCGCAATTCGTCAGGCGGTTGATCATGTAGGGGCCCGTCGGCATCTGCAGGCGGACGGGCGGCGCCTCCTCCATGATGCGGGCGACCTCATCGAGGATCCCACGCTGTGCCTCGTTCGACAATTGCCTGCGGAACAGGCGCGTGCCGGGTGGCAGGTCGATATCCGGCTCGGGGAAGAGAAGGCTCATCGGCCGGTGAAGACGGGCTTGCGCTTCTCGAGGAACGAGGCCACGGCCTCGCGGTGATCGCTGGTGGCGAAGGTCAGCATCTCGTAGGCCATGGAGGCGTCGAGGATGGTGTGGGCGATTTCCTTCAGGCGCAGGTTGACGGCGACCTTGGTGTATTTGATGGCCTGCGGGGCGCCGGCAGCGAGTTTTGCTACGAAGGCGTCGACCCGCGCATCGAGCTCGGCGTCGGGGACGACGTGGTTGACCAGGCCGATGCGCTCGGCCTCGCGGGCGGGGATCGGGTCGCCCGTCATCAGGTATTCCTTGGCGCGGGCATAGCCCACAAGCTGGGGCCAGATCACGGCGCCGCCGTCGCCGGCCACGACGCCGACTTTGACGTGCGGGTCGGCGAAGCGGGCGGTGTCGGACGCGAAGATCACGTCACAGAAGAGCGCGATGGTGCAGCCCAGCCCGATGGCGGGGCCTCGTACTTTGGCGATGATGGGCTTCTCGAGGTCGAGAAGGCCAAAGATGATCTTCTTGCCTTCAACCGTCGTCGGGCCCTGGGTCTTGCCGGCTGCGGCATCACGCATCCATTCGATATCGCCACCGGCCGAGAAGGCGTTGCCCTCGCCCTGCAGCACGACGAGATCGACGCTGTCGTCTTCCTGGACGTCATAGAAGATGTCGGCGAGCTCGTGGTGCATCCGCCCGTCGACGGCATTCATGCGTGAAGGGTTGAAGAGCGTAAGCGTGAGGACGCGACCTGACCTTGTCGCGCGGATGCGTTCGTAGCTTGCGTAATCCATCGCCCTGCCGTCCTGCGTTGCCATGGACTCGAGGATGCATGCAGGCTGACGCCGGGCGCAAGGGGCATGCGTTCCTGATGAAAAAGGGCGGCGCTATTGCCAGCGCCGCCCGCGAGATCAAGCACTTGTGCCCCGGCCTACTCGGCGGCGGCCAATCCGAAGGGTGTGCGTCCCTGGCCGCCGTTCAGCTGCATGAGGTACTTGATGCCCTCTTCCGCGATGTCGTCGCCTATCATGCGGTCGCCTTCCCTGTGCAGTTCGGCCATGTCGACGAAGGCTGCATAGACGCCACGCGTGCGGTCGGTGATGATGCCGGCCTTCAAGAGCGTCTTGATCAGCACGCGGAAGATGTTGGTCGGGTCCTTTAGGCGCTCACGCACGCGGGCGCTGGTGAAGGCCTCGCGGAAGGCGGCCTGCGCCCACTCCCACTCGATGCCGAATTCGGCGTAGATGACCTTCTTCTGCTCGGGGCTGCCGAGGTTGAAGAGAAGGCCTGTGAAGACCTGGGCTGCCCAGTCCTCGATCAGGTTGCGCTCTTCCTCGGACAGGTGCGGAATGGTGCGGTCGGCCCAGATCTTCCCGAACTTGTGGTGGAAGGCTTCGTCGGTCATGACGAGCTGGCTGAGGCGCTTGAGAAGCGGGTCGTTCGTATACTGGTAGTTGGTGGCGAACGCACCCATGGCGAGGCCTTCGACCAGCATCTGCATGCCTACCAGCTTCTTCCAGACGAAGGGCGAGAGCACCATCTCGGTGAGCAGGCCACCGAGCGCCGGGCCGACGGCCAAGGGTTTGCCCCAGCGCGCGCGGATGTACATCGCAAAACCCGTGACGTGGCGGGCTTCCTCTCGCGTCTGGTTGGCGGCGTATTCCTGGGCACCCGGGTCACGCAGGACATGGCACAGCGAGGCTGAGAGCGATAATGCGCCCTGCTCTCCATGGAGGATCGAGGACAGGCCCCAATGGGTGGAGGCATTGACCAGACGGATCTTCTGCTTCTCTGTCAGGCGCTCGCCAATCTCGGTCTGAAGGTCGAGATTGAGGAATGGAGGCATGATGTACTCGTTCTCGAGATCGAACGGCGTCGTGAAGTCGATGTATTTCGGGTCGAGCGGATCCCAGAAATGGTCGTGGGTCGCGGAGATGATCTTGTCGAAGGCGGTCGAACGTGCGTTGTACCGGTCAACCCGCATCATGGAGGCGAAGTCGTCGGGTGCGACGGCGTCGTATGCAGCGTCCTTGGTGATGTTGGCCATGGGTCAAGTTCTCCTATTCGGCAGCGATCGTGGCGGGTGTGCGCAGCACTGTGCCACCATTAAGTTTCATGAGATAGCGAATGCCTTCCTCGGCGATATCGTCGCCCACCATGCGGTCGCCTTCGGCATGGAGCTCTGCCATGTCGATATAGGCCGCGTAGTTGTTGCGCGTGCGATCCGTGATGATGCCTGCCTTGAGCAACGTCTTGATCAGGACACGGAAGATGTTCGTCGATTCCTGCAGTTCCTTGCGGATCTCGGCGTCGGTCAGGGCTTCCATGAAGGCCTGCTGCACCCAGACCGGATCGAGGCCGAGTTCGCGATAGATCCAGCCCTTCTGGTCGGGGCTTGCCAGGTTGAACAGGAGAACCTGAAAGACTTCCCACGCCCAGTCCTCGATCTTCTCGGCCTCGGCCTTCGAGACGAAGGGGATCGTGCGGTCGGCCCAGATCTTGCCGAACTTGTGATGGAAAGCCTCATCCGTCATCACCAGCTGGCAGAGGCGGACCATCAGCGGGTCGCGGCCCTTCTGGTAGAAGGTGGCGAATGCGCCCATGGCGAGCCCCTCGACCAGCATCTGCATGCCGACAAGCTTCTTCCACACCAGCGGGCTGGTCACGAGTTCGGTCAGGAGACCGCCCAGCGCCGGTCCAACCGGTGCCGGCTTGCCCCAACGGGCCTGGATGTAACGGGCAAATCCGGTGACATGACGCGCCTCTTCACGGGTCTGGTTGGCTGCATATTCCTGGGCACCCGGATCACGCAGGATGTGGCATAGTGAGGCCGAAAGCGAGAGCGCGCCTTGCTCGCCATGCAGGATCGAGGAGAAGGACCAAAGCGTGTTGAGGTTGGTCAGCTTGATCTTGCCACGCTCGTCGAGCTTGTCGCCCACGGCGGTCCGCAGCTCGGTCATGAGCGCGGGGTCGACCATGTAATCCTTCTCTATGTCGAATTTCTCGCTGAAGTCGATGTACTTGGTGTCGAGCGGATCCCAGAAATGATCGTGGGTGGCCGAGATGATCTTGTCGAAGGCGGTCGAGCGCGCGTTGTATCGATCGACATCGAGCATGGATTTGAAATCGGTTGGATCGACTGCGTTGTACGCGGGATCCTTCGTGATGTTGCCCAAGTCCGACATGCGCTTGCTCCCTCGTTGTCCTGACGCCGTTTTGCCAGAAGAGAGTAAGCGGAAATTTGACGGTGGCAATAAAAAATGACGCCAGCGTCAGGAGGCGCCGGCGTCAAAGACTTGTGTCAATGAACAGAAACTTACTGTGGAGCGTCAGCGACGATCGGAACTTCGATCTCTTCCTTCACGGGCTTCATCGACTGCTTCTGCACTCCGGCCTCGCCAAACACGTAGAGTGCGTCTGTGTCCTGGATCAGCGCATTCAGCCCTTTGCGATCCGGCCGATAGGTCAGCGTGAAATTCACGCCATCCTCCGTGTAAAGGACCTGACCACCAAGACCAACGAAAACCATGCTGCCGTCGGCAAGCTGCAGGCCGCTTGCGATCGACTGGTCGGCGCCCTTGGTGTCGAGAGCCGTGAATGTCGTGCCACCATCGGTCGAACGCCAGATGTTGCCGCGCATGCCCGTCAGATAAACCGCGCCGTCCTTCGCCGTAAAACCACCCCAGAACGATCCGATGTAGCCGGTGTAGAGCTTCTTCCAGGTCTTGCCCGTGTCGACTGACTTGAACACCGCGCCACCTTCGGCGGCAATGTAGAGCGTGTTTGCGTCAGGCCCACTGAAGATGGCGTTCAAATGGTTTTCGTCCGCGCCGGTGCGCGCGAAAGGGTCGTTCTCGGATGTGGCGGCCTTGGTTGACACATCATCGAGCGAATCTTCCTGCCCTGCGGGGGCCTTCGAAGGCTCGCGCGGGGGCATCAGCGTATCGCGGCTGACCCATGTCTTGCCGCCGTCCGTCGTCGAAATGGTTCGGTTGAACGCGCCCACTGCAAAGCCGTTCAGTGCGTCGGTAAAATAAACCGACAAGAGCGCCGCATCGGCGAATTCTTCGCCGCCGCCAAGCTGCTTGGTCCAGTTCTCGCCGCCGTCATCCGTCGTGATAATCCAGGCATCGTGGCCCACGGCCCAGCCTTTCTTGTCGCTCACGAAGAACACCGAAGTCAGCGTGATAGTCGTTGGCACTTTGTTGGCCTGGCGCCAGGTCTTGCCATTGTCGTCTGACAGGACAACGTTGCCGAACTCACCCACGGCTACCAAGCGGCTGCCTGCGCGGGTAACGCCAAGCAACAGGGATTCGACTGCCAGCTTTGACTTCACGGCCTCCCCGCCCTTCGGCGGAACCACTGCCCCGGCCAATTGCGGAATGGCGACCACGGCGCACATTGCGAGGGCTAGCGAGAGAGCTGCGGAGGATCCGAGCCTTGACCACTTCATCGATCATTATCTCCAGAGCGAAAAACAAGGCCGGCCTCCAGCAATCAGGAGACCGGCCCACACTTCAATCAGGCAGTCGTTCGTTTAGCGGACGCCGAGCGAACGAATGGCTTCCGGCGTGTAGCGGCTTTCCTGGAGTTCGTCGGCGAAGTAGTTGACCGGCGGCTCCTCGGCGCGCATCGACAGGGCCAGGTAACGCGAGGACAGGAGGTCATACACCAGTTCCATCGCGCCCGTGCCGCAGTGCGGAACGTGGTACGCGTTGACCAGCGGGACTTCCTGGACGCGCCACAGCTGACCGCGACCATCGTAGTTTTCTGCGACGTTCACGACCTGCGCGTCCTCGTCCATGGTGATGACGCGACGAGCATAGACGTGACGAGCGCTTGCCTTCAGCTTGGCCTCAACCGTGTAGACACGATGCGGCTCGTAGCGAACCGGCTCCTGATCGATGTGCTGCGGCTTGATCAGGTTCTTGTACTTCACGTTGAGCAGATCGTACGAGTTGTAAGCGATATACTTCACGCTCTTGCCCTTGAGCGACCAGTCGTAACGGTCGAGGGCGCCGTTGAACCCGTCAAACGAGTCCGACGTCGACATACCGTCCGTGTTGGTGCCCGGATTGTCGTACGCGATGTCCGGCGCGCGGCGAACGCGACGCGTGCCGGGGCTGTACGACCATGCCTTGCGGGGTTCAACCTGCGCGTTGATCGACTCGTGCACCAGAACCACGTTGCCAGCCAGACGCGGCGGCGAGATGGTGTTGGCGATGTAGAGCAGACCAATGTTGTTCAGGGCATCCGAGCTTGCAACCGCGGGGTTGGCATAACGGAAGATGGCTTCGTCCTGAACGACCAGAAGGTTGTACGAGCCGTTCGACTGGACGGGAGCCGCCGAGAACTGGCGGGTCGTCTTGAAGCCACGGAACGAGAAGCGCTTGTTCATGATCAGCTGTTGAGCCGCCCGGGTCGGGTTGCTTTCCAGGATCGGGAACGGAAGACCAACCTTGAAGTTCTTGATGCCATCGCCATCCGGCGTCAGGTCCGCATTGGCGGCGTTGAACTTCGCAGCGTCGTACGCGTACTGCGGCAGCGCGCAGGTGCGGCGAGACTGGTAGACCTTCATCTTATACGAGCTGAACTTCTTGAGGAGGGCCTTGTGGCCGTCCGTCAGCTTGCCCTCGTACTGGCCCATGTTGGCGCCCGTGATCGTGAACTTCGGCTGATCCGCGGCAAACGGATTCGGCGGGTTCATTTTCTTCGGGTCGTAGTTAACACCCGGCGGCGGGGAGGTCAGCCCCCCGGTCCACGCCGGAATTTCACCGTCCGGCGTGCCTGCCATTTCGCTTCCCATCGGCGTAAGCGAAGAGCCAAGCTTGGCAACTTCACTTGCGGGGGCCTTGGCCCAGGCGCCAGACGTCGCAATGAACGTCAGGGCTGTAGCCGTAAGCAAGAGTCTTGTCTTAGTCACTGTAAGTTTCCTCCACCTAATTCAAGGTCCGTTGCGGTTAGCCCCCGCCGTTAGAACGAATAGCTGGCCGAGACTGCAGCGAAGTCCCGATCGCTAGACTTGTTATTGATGTGGCCACCGAAGAAGTTCGAGTAGCTCACACCCACCCGGAGGTTGTTGTTCAGCGTGCCGTCAACACCAAGGTTAATCGCCTGGCGATCTTCCAGGTAGTTGCTGTACGGAGCCGCTGTCGTACCTTCGAAGTCGTAGCTGTAGACGATGCGTGGGCTGACCGCGAAGCCTGTGTCGAGGAAGTTGTTATACTGCCACGTGAACAGCGCGACGAGACCTGCGGAGAAGTCGGTCGGGCGGCACTGGGCGCTGGCCTTGACGTCCAGACCAAGGATGCCTGCTCCCGGAAGGTCGGTGCCGTTGCAGCCCGTGTTCTGGTACTGCGCCTTGTTGGCACCGCCGTTCGAGATCCACGTGCTCTCAACGCCGTTCACGTAAACCATGCCAACTTCCGTCACCAAGGTGCCGATATCCGCACCAAGGGCATCAATGAACCAGTCCGAACCGGTGAACTGGGCCGTCGTGCCAACCTGAGCCGTCAGCATTTCGTTACGGATCACACCATTCGTGCGGCCATTCTGAGAACCGCAGAAAGGCTTCACACCCGAACCGTCAGGCGTCGCAAGCGCGTCAACAATCGGACCCGCCGCGCCGTACAGCATGTTGAACGTACAACCGTTCACAAGGGCCGCAATCGTCAAGCTGTCCGTATCAACCTGGAATGGCGCATCCGGACGATACGTCGCTTCAGCCTGAACGCCCCACGAACCAACCGTCGTGTTGAACGAGAAGCCAAACACCTCAAGATCTTCAGGGTACACAACCGAGACCTGGCCCGGTGTGTTGCCAAGAACAAACTCAGCCCCGTCAAAGCTCTGAACCGTCGGTGCCGGTGAACCCGCCGGAACAACAAGACCCGACTGGAAATAGGTCAGTGCGCAGTTCAGCTGGGCAATCGCCAGCTGGTTCTTGAACCCGTTGGTCGGGTTCAGCGTGAACGTGCCACCCGACAGCGCCGCAAGGGTCGCCGCGGCCGTCGGCAGAATGTTGCCAGGGTCGTTCACAGGCGTGTTCGCCATCTGCGTCTGCGCCGCAGCCGGAAGACCAAAGGCAAGCGTACCAGCCATCGTCAAACCAGCCGCACCCGCGATCTGGCCAATCAGAGCCGGGTTCGTCAGGCCGCAACCCAGGTTGTTCAACTGGCGCGACGTGATGCCCGTCCGGACTTCCGTGTTGCCAGTGTTGAGGAAGAAGCTCAGATCGCCGGCTGGGACGCCATTCGACTCAACCTGAACAAGCGGAAGGCGGCTGTGGTAGTTCTGGTAGTAGAAGCTGAACTCGGTGCCGTTCAGCTCTTCAGCGAACAGCGTCGCCTTGATGCCAAACTGGCCGTCGTCGCGGGCCTGATAGTCTTCCCCGCGGTACAGGGCACCCGTGCCACCAACCGTCACGCCATCGCCAGACAGATTGATCTGACCGCCCGAACCGTCAATCTGCCCAAGGCGGATCAGTTCGTGCTGGCCATTGGGAAGACGCGTCAGCATGTTCACGTAGGGGCTGTCCGAACACTCAAGCCGGTTGTTGCCCAAAGCCGCCGTACCAGACAGCGGATCGTTCAGGAGGCCGATCGTCTGCACAAAGCGTGTGCCCGACCCTGCCGCCGCCGTACAATTGCGGCGGTTGGCTCCAAACGGGCTCGCCGTCACAAAGCTGTAGGAGTTGTTGCCACCAACACCCGAACCAAGTGCAATCGAGTCAGCGCCAGAAAACGGCGTGCCCGACGGGTCGATCTCGAACGGCTCCCAGTCAAGCGCGTACCAGCCCGAAAGGCTCACATTGATCGGAAGCGAAACAGACGCAAACACCGAGTTCACCGGAACAAGCGCTTCCTTGATCTCAGAGCCAGGCTTGCGGATCGCTGCAACGTCAATCGGGTTGAAGACGTTCAGGCCGTTCTGGATGAACGTCGATTCACCCCAGTTGATCACCTGCTTGCCGGCGCGGATGTTCACGCCAATGTCGCCGCCAATCGTGTAGTCAGCCGACACAAACAGGTCGAGAAGATCATAGTTGCGGCCAACGTCGCCAAGGGCCGCATCCGTCAGCTGAGAGTGATCGCCGACATTCTTGTCGTTCATGATCACGTCATAAAAGCCGACCGCGCGCGCAAACACCTTGTAATTCTGCCACGACACAATCAGGTCATGCGACGCCTTCACGTTCGCGCCGATAAGGTCACCCTTGTCAAAGTTCAGGCGACCGTCGTCCGTGTTGATCGAACCGTCCCAGTTGTAGCCGTTGTTCGTATAAACGTTCGTGCCGCCCAGAAGGCCAGGGCCGCCGCCAAAAGACGCCGCCAAAATGCCGGTCCCGACAACATTCGCACCCAGCGAAAGGTCCGCGCGAGGGTCAACAGGCCCGCCGTTCGCTTCGGGGAGGAACCTCGTCTCGCGGTCCTGAACAAGCATCGACGCACCCATCGACACCGTCGTGTCAAACGTGATCGAAACATCACCAAACTGCGTCTCGTAGGCTTGCGCCGGCGCAATGGCCATGAGCGCAAACACAGCCGCGGAACCGAGCAATCCGGTGCGTACTGTTTTTACTTTTGACATTGATAGTTCCCCCTACCCCTAAAAAGTTCAACGTTTAAGCCACTTGCCGGGTCAAAATGAACATACCGCCATAGTCCCCGGACTTTTGGCATTCCTCACCCACCACACCACACCCGACGGGGGTACAAGTCAACGAGGGACTGTGGCGTGGTCATAAAACGTGCATCTAGTGCGGCAATTTCGACACGCTTCGTTTTTGATAATTACCACATTTTCCAACGGGCGCTTTGCTGCAAGTGCGAGAAAAGCATAGCGCATGGTATCGCCAGTGCCCATTTTTCAAGCCTGGATGATTTGGTGCCTGATGTTTAGGCTGGTAGATCGAGGTCTCTTCTCAGACGTGCAAAGGGCCAGTCCTTGCGGACTGGCCCTTCGTGACTTTCGAGATGGCGTACGCCTTAGAATGAGTAGCTGGCCGAGATCGCGGCAAAGTCCCGATCGCTAGACTTGTTATTGATGTGGCCACCGAAGAAGTTCGAGTAGCTCACACCCACCCGGAGGTTGTTGTTCAGCGTGCCGTCAACACCAAGGTTAATCGCCTGGCGATCTTCCAGGTAGTTGCTGTACGGAGCCGCTGTCGTACCTTCGAAGTCGTAGCTGTAGACGATGCGTGGGCTGACCGCGAAGCCTGTGTCGAGGAAGTTGTTATACTGCCACGTGAACAGCGCGACGAGACCTGCGGAGAAGTCGGTCGGGCGGCACTGGGCGCTGGCCTTGACGTCCAGACCAAGGATGCCTGCTCCCGGAAGGTCGGTGCCGTTGCAGCCCGTGTTCTGGTACTGCGCCTTGTTGGCACCGCCGTTCGAGATCCACGTGCTCTCAACGCCGTTCACGTAAACCATGCCAACTTCCGTCACCAAGGTGCCGATATCCGCACCAAGGGCATCAATGAACCAGTCCGAACCGGTGAACTGGGCCGTCGTGCCAACCTGAGCCGTCAGCATTTCGTTACGGATCACACCATTCGTGCGGCCATTCTGAGAACCGCAGAAAGGCTTCACACCCGAACCGTCAGGCGTCGCAAGCGCGTCAACAATCGGACCCGCCGCGCCGTACAGCATGTTGAACGTACAACCGTTCACAAGGGCCGCAATCGTCAAGCTGTCCGTATCAACCTGGAATGGCGCATCCGGACGATACGTCGCTTCAGCCTGAACGCCCCACGAACCAACCGTCGTGTTGAACGAGAAGCCAAACACCTCAAGATCTTCAGGGTACACAACCGAGACCTGGCCCGGTGTGTTGCCAAGAACAAACTCAGCCCCGTCAAAGCTCTGAACCGTCGGTGCCGGTGAACCCGCCGGAACAACAAGACCCGACTGGAAATAGGTCAGTGCGCAGTTCAGCTGGGCAATCGCCAGCTGGTTCTTGAACCCGTTGGTCGGGTTCAGCGTGAACGTGCCACCCGACAGCGCCGCAAGGGTCGCCGCGGCCGTCGGCAGAATGTTGCCAGGGTCGTTCACAGGCGTGTTCGCCATCTGCGTCTGCGCCGCAGCCGGAAGACCAAAGGCAAGCGTACCAGCCATCGTCAAACCAGCCGCACCCGCGATCTGGCCAATCAGAGCCGGGTTCGTCAGGCCGCAACCCAGGTTGTTCAACTGGCGCGACGTGATGCCCGTCCGGACTTCCGTGTTGCCAGTGTTGAGGAAGAAGCTCAGATCGCCGGCTGGGACGCCATTCGACTCAACCTGAACAAGCGGAAGGCGGCTGTGGTAGTTCTGGTAGTAGAAGCTGAACTCGGTGCCGTTCAGCTCTTCAGCGAACAGCGTCGCCTTGATGCCAAACTGGCCGTCGTCGCGGGCCTGATAGTCTTCCCCGCGGTACAGGGCACCCGTGCCACCAACCGTCACGCCATCGCCAGACAGATTGATCTGACCGCCCGAACCGTCAATCTGCCCAAGGCGGATCAGTTCGTGCTGGCCATTGGGAAGACGCGTCAGCATGTTCACGTAGGGGCTGTCCGAACACTCAAGCCGGTTGTTGCCCAAAGCCGCCGTACCAGACAGCGGATCGTTCAGGAGGCCGATCGTCTGCACAAAGCGTGTGCCCGACCCTGCCGCCGCCGTACAATTGCGGCGGTTGGCTCCAAACGGGCTCGCCGTCACAAAGCTGTAGGAGTTGTTGCCACCAACACCCGAACCAAGTGCAATCGAGTCAGCGCCAGAAAACGGCGTGCCCGACGGGTCGATCTCGAACGGCTCCCAGTCAAGCGCGTACCAGCCCGAAAGGCTCACATTGATCGGAAGCGAAACAGACGCAAACACCGAGTTCACCGGAACAAGCGCTTCCTTGATCTCAGAGCCAGGCTTGCGGATCGCTGCAACGTCAATCGGGTTGAAGACGTTCAGGCCGTTCTGGATGAACGTCGATTCACCCCAGTTGATCACCTGCTTGCCGGCGCGGATGTTCACGCCAATGTCGCCGCCAATCGTGTAGTCAGCCGACACAAACAGGTCGAGAAGATCATAGTTGCGGCCAACGTCGCCAAGGGCCGCATCCGTCAGCTGAGAGTGATCGCCGACATTCTTGTCGTTCATGATCACGTCATAAAAGCCGACCGCGCGCGCAAACACCTTGTAATTCTGCCACGACACAATCAGGTCATGCGACGCCTTCACGTTCGCGCCGATAAGGTCACCCTTGTCAAAGTTCAGGCGACCGTCGTCCGTGTTGATCGAACCGTCCCAGTTGTAGCCGTTGTTCGTATAAACGTTCGTGCCGCCCAGAAGGCCAGGGCCGCCGCCAAAAGACGCCGCCAAAATGCCGGTCCCGACAACATTCGCACCCAGCGAAAGGTCCGCGCGAGGGTCAACAGGCCCGCCGTTCGCTTCGGGGAGGAACCTCGTCTCGCGGTCCTGAACAAGCATCGACGCACCCATCGACACCGTCGTGTCAAACGTGATCGAAACATCACCAAACTGCGTCTCGTAGGCTTGCGCCGCCGAGAAGACGCCAAGCATGGCGATAATTGCTGCCGAACCCTTGAGGCTCCGACGGAAGATTGTTGAACTCTGCATTTGCGTTTCCCCTGCTAATTCAGCCGCTGCTTTTCTGGATGACCACGAAGCGGCGGCTCGCCGATCCGGTGTCTGCCGGCGTCCCTTCGCCCACGCCTTTGCGGGATCGGAACATTTGAACACTCAGCCTCATCGCATCCTTTACCTAAAAAGGGGGTTAATTTCCGCCTGTGGATGACCTGGGGCCTCGCTTGACGTGTTTTTGGGAGGGGCCTGAATCCGAAGAGCAACATGAGATCGCTGCGTGTGCGAATTTCCCTACACGTGTTGGCCACGCTGATGCCCCATTGATGACCAAATCTGGGGGCTGAGTGCTGTCATGAGAATTTTGGTCCGCTTGAGCCTTCTTGTGCTGCTGGGCGTTGCTGGCGCTTGCGGGGAACGCCCGCGCACTGATTCGGCAGCGGGTGTTGATCGTGGCTCGCAGGCCGACAGTCCTGCTGTCAGGTTGCAGGTGAACCGGGACTGGCGGTCGCCACATATCGATTTTGGCCTCAGGCTTTCGGCTGCGGCCGAGGAGCGGGCGACGAAGTTCGTGATCTATGATGGGTCCTATGTGCGCATCCCCTACCCTAATGGCGATGTCGCGGCCGATCGCGGGGTTTGCTCGGACGAAGTGGTGCGGGCCTATCGGCTGCTGGGGATCGACCTTCAGCGTCTGGTCCATGAAGACATGCGGCGAGCGTTCCACGCCTACCCGAGGCGGTGGGGTCTTGAACGGCCTGATCCCAACATCGACCATCGCCGGGTTCCGAACCTTTCCACGTTCTTCGCGCGGCATGGCCAATCCCTGCCTGTGACGGCACATGGGCGCGATTATGAGCCGGGCGATGTCGTCGCCTTTGCGCTTGCCGATGGACGACCGCATATCGGGATCGTGACCGAACGGATGTCGGGGGATGGCGAGCGGCCGCTGGTCCTGCACAATATCGGCTTTGGTCCTCAGATCGAGGATATGCTGTTCAGCCTGAAGATCACGGGTCGCTATCGCTACACGGGGCCTGCTGGCAGAACGGGTTAGGTGCGCCTCGGGCCACCAGATAGCGGACGGCCTCGGCGAGCGAACGGGCGTCGGTGAGAGCATCGTGGATGCGGCCCTGTGCCGAGGCGCCAACATGGGCCGCCAGTTCGCCCGAGTGAACGCCAGCCAACGGGACGCCGACTTTCTCGAGCCACAGTCGCAAATTGGATGCAGGCGCTGCCTGCCAAAGGTCCGGATGGCCCAGCAGGGATGCGTTCTCGGCGATGATCAGGTCGTCGCGGCCATAGGCAAACGCCGGGCGCTGGCCGATGAAGGACTGAAACGCTGTTACACCCTGGGCAAAGCTGATGCCGTCCGCCTGCAGTCGCTCGTTGCTGATATCGGTCAACGCCTCGAAATAAGATGACAGGACCGGGTTGTGCATCGGCTTTATCAGAACATTGAAAGATGATTTTTCATCCAATTGTTGCGCACCCAGACGGATCGCGCCGATCTGAACGATTTCGCGGTGCTCGCCGGGCCCTTTCCAGTTGCGCGCCATGGAACCCGGCCAGGCGGTGAACTCGGTGTCGAACAAGATGACTTCGTTCATGGTGCCTGCCCCCTGAGGTATCTTCAGGCTGGAGCCATGATCGATTTCGCATCTGCGAGAGGCAAGGCTTCATTCAGAAGTCGGTAAAGGGGGGCTGCCTCTTCCGGGCGTCTTGCGCCCTGCTCAATCCGCCATTAAGCGAGCACGCCGTAGGGTGGTGGTCCGGGTTCAGCGCCGGCCCCGTGCCGCTCTACCCGTCTTCGGCCCCTTTTGCAGTGGTAGCCAATGTCCGCCTCTTCATCGAACGACAAAGATCTTGCCGCCTTCACGGACCACTTCTTCAAAGGGGCTGCACCCGAGGATATCGCATCCTTTCCGGCCTCTGCGCAGGCGCATATCGCACAAGTCTTCTGGAAGGCTGCGCGCACACGCATCCCCGGGACAAGCCATGTCGAGGTGTTCACACCTGACTATCAGACAGCTGGTTTTCCCTCGCCGGTCAGCATCGTTGCCACGATCAACGACGACACGCCTTTCCTTGTCGGCTCCGTCCTGAGCGAACTGGGGGAACGAGGTGCCGGTATCCGCGCAGTCTTCCACCCGATCTTCCGTGTACGGCGCGTCGATGGTGCCTTCGCAGGCATTGCTGCGACTTCGGAAGAAGGCGCAAACGAGAGCATGATCTGCATCGTCATCAACAGGGTCAGCGCACCGGCACACGCCATGCTTCTGGAACATGCCGTGAGGTCCGTGCTGCACGACGTGGCCGTGACGGTTCAAGACTGGCCCGCGATGCTGCAGAGGCTTGACGAGAGTATTTCCGAGTTATCCTTGCGACCGCCGCCGCTGCCCAAGGCCGAGATCGATGAGTCGCTCGCCTTCCTGCAGTGGCTGAAGAACAACCATTTCACGTTCCTGGGCGCGCGAGACTATGTGTTCGATGCGGCAGGAGAAGGCAGCCACACGGCCTTGGCCGAGAGTGGACTTGGCCTGTTGCGCAATCCCGAGCGGCGTATCATCCGGCGCGCTGGCCACAGTGCCCTTCTCACGGCAGAGGTGCGCGCCGCACTAATGCAGCCTTCGCCATTGATTGTTGCCAAGTCGGTCGAGCGCTCGACGGTGCACAGACGTGTCCCGGAGGATTATATCGGGGTAAAACGATACGATGCAGAGGGCCGGTTGGTCGGCGAGCGGCGCTTCATCGGGCTTTTCACATTCTCCGCCTATAACGACAGCCCGCGCGACATCCCGTTCCTGCGCCGGAAGGTGGCGCGGGTCGTCGAACGATCGGGTTTCCCCCGCAAGAGCCACAATGCCAAGACGCTTGACGTGGTCCTGGAGACATTCCCACGGGATGAATTGTTCCAGATCTCGGAGGACGACCTTCTGCGGATCGGTCCTGCACTGGCCTATCTCGGGGACAGACCGGATACCAAGGCTTTCATCCGCTTTGATGCCTTCAACAGGTTTGCATCGGCGCTGGTCTATTTCCCTGCGGACAAATTTCGCGTGGGCCTTGTGCGATCAATTGGAGCAATCCTGACTGAGACGCTGGGTGGCAACATCGCGACAGCCTTCCCGCACACGGAAGAAGGTCACATGACTCGTGTGCATTACACCCTGACCCTTGGAGAAGAGGGCCCGCGTGCCTTTGATCGTGATGCCCTGCAGTCACGCATCGCCGATGCGGTTCGTTTGTGGACTGACAACCTTGCAGCGGCCCTGCACAGACATCAAGCGGGCGAGCATGCCGATGCGCTGCACTCGCTCTACGCACAGGCGTTGCCGGAGGCCTATCGTGTGGCCTTCTCGCCCGAAGAGGCCGTTCCAGATATCGCGAAGCTTGAGGAGGTAGCGCCTCATCCGGGAGCCATTGCGCTGAGAACCGTTGGCGGCGAGCGGCCTGATGATGGCGTCATCAGCCTCAGGATCTATCATGCAGGGCCTGTCATCGAACTGTCGGACCTGATGCCAGTGCTGGAGGATTTCGGTGTCAGGGTCATCGAGCAGGTGAACTATCCGCTGCGCCGAACGGAGGATGCGCTGACCATCCACGACCTGAAGCTGCACGGGTTTCCTGCAGCCGAGCGTGCGAGCACCATGCGGCTGTTCGAGGACGCGTTCCTCCATGTCTGGCGTGGGGCCGCCGAGAGCGATCGCTTCAACCGGCTTGTGCTTCAGGCAGAACTGGCCTGGCGGGATGTGGCGCTGCTGCGAACCATCGCCAAGTATCTCCGGCAGGCTGCCTTCCCCGGGAGCCAGTCGTTGATGGAGGACGCGCTCTCCCGCAATCCCCGCATCGCAGCCGCACTGGTACGCCTTTTCAAGGTGCGCTTCGGACTGAACGTTGCAGATCGCGCCGACAGCGAAGCGGCCATTGATGCGGAGATCACAGCGGCACTGGCGCGCGTGCCGAGCCTTGATGATGATCGCGTGATCCGTCGGTTCCGCAATGTCATCCAGTCCACTCTTAGAACCAATTTCTTCCAAACGGATGCAGGCGGCACCTGGAAATCCGCCATCGCGCTCAAGATCGACAGCATCCGGATCGATGAACTGCCGTTGCCACGGCCCATGGTCGAAATTTTTCTTTGCGCTCCGGAGGTCGAGGGCGTGCACCTGCGGTTTGGCAAGGTGGCGCGCGGCGGCATTCGCTGGTCGGATCGGCGCGAGGATTTCCGAACCGAAATTCTGGGTCTGGTGAAGGCCCAGCAAGTGAAGAATGCCGTGATCGTGCCTGTTGGCTCGAAGGGCGGGTTCTATCCCAAGAGGCTGCCACCCGCGTCGAAGCGCGAAGAGTGGCTCGCCGCCGGCGTGTCTGCCTACAAGCTGTTCATCTCGTCGCTGCTGGATTTGACCGACAACCTTGATGCCTCCGGCAAGATCGTTCCGCCGCGCGATGTCGTACGTCACGACGGCGATGATCCGTACCTGGTCGTTGCCGCCGACAAGGGTACGGCGACCTTCTCCGATATTGCGAACGGGATTTCGCGTGAATACGGGTTCTGGCTCGATGATGCCTTCGCCAGCGGCGGATCAGCGGGCTATGACCACAAGCAGATGGGCATCACGGCGCGTGGTGCCTGGGAAACCATCAAGCGACATTTCCGGGAGATGGGTGTCGATATTCAAACGACACCCTTCACCGTTGTCGGGGTGGGCGACATGTCGGGCGACGTGTTCGGCAACGGCATGCTGCTTTCGAAAGCGATCAAGCTTGTTGCTGCCTTCGACCATCGCGACATCTTCCTCGACCCGGACCCCGATCCGGCCACAAGCCATGCCGAGCGGCAACGCATCTTCAACCTGCCCCGCTCGTCGTGGGCCGATTACGACCAGACGAAAATTTCGCGCGGCGGCGGCGTCTATTCGCGATCGATGAAGACGATCCCGCTTTCGCCGGAGGTGCAGGCCTTCACAGGACTCACGGTCGACCAGATCGAGCCTACGGAACTGATCCGTGCGCTGCTGAAATCGCCTGCGGATCTATTGTGGTTTGGCGGGATCGGCACCTATGTGAAGGCGTCGACGCAAAGCGATGCAGATGTGGGCGACAAGTCTAATGACGCACTGCGGGTCAACGGCAATGAGTTGCGCGCGAAGGTCGTTGGCGAGGGTGCGAACCTTGGAATGACGCAGGCCGGGCGTATCGAGTATGCATCGGCGGGTGGGCGCCTGAATACCGACGCGATCGACAATTCTGCCGGCGTCGACACGTCAGACCATGAGGTCAATCTGAAGATCCTGCTGAACGCCTCCATCGCTGCGGGTGAACTGAACGCCGATGCGCGCGATCCCCTTCTGTCACGCATGACGGACGAAGTGGCCGCCCTTGTCCTGGCAGACAACTACAACCAGTCCCTGGCACTCAGTGTTGCACAGCGCGGCGGCGCCTGGGAGTCGGATGCCTATGGACGGCTCATGCGCGCCCTTGAGCGGGCGGGTCGCCTGAACAGGAATGTCGAGGGGCTGCCTTCAGACGAGAACCTGCGCGCGCGCGCGAATCGAAACGATGGCCTGACACGGCCTGAGCTGGCCGTGTTGCTGGCCTATGCGAAGCTGCAGCTTTTCCAGGAGATCAATGGTTCGGGTCTTGCGGATGATCCGTTCTTCGAGACGACGCTGCGCGGGTATTTCCCCTCGGTTGTTGGCGAGACCCTGCCCAAAGGCTTGCGCGCGCACAGACTGCGACGTGAAATCATCGCGACCGTGCTTGCCAATGACATTGTCAATCGCGGCGGCCCCGTGTTCATGCACAGGCTCAAGGAGGCCACGGCGAGTGAAGCGCCGGGCCTTGCGCGCGCCTACACTATTGCCTTGAACGTCTTTGGGATCGACCGATTGGCTCAGCGCATCCATGCTCTGGACAACTTGGTCAGTGCAGACATTCAGAACCGCATGCATGCCAGCCTTGCGTTGCACCTGCAGCGCCAAACCCTCTGGTTCTTCCGCCACGTGCCTGCGGATGTGGCCATCCTCGATGCAATCCGGCCCTATGCCGAAGGCGTGGTCAGGCTGAAGGGAACATTCTCGTCTCTGGTCTCAGAGGCAGAGGGGCAAGCAATCCAGGCGACGCTTGCGGAATACAGGGCTGCGGGGGTACCCGAGGACCTGGCCGATGAAATAGGCGCGCTTGCGGCGATCGGCGCCACGCCCGACATCGCACGTCTGGCACAGGAAACCGGGAAACCGCTCGACATGGTCGCGGGAGCCTATTTCGCGGCCTCCCACACTATCGGCATCGACCGGCTGCGGTTAGCCGCGGAACGCATGAACCTGCCCGAGCACTGGGACCGACTTGCGGTCCGGCGCTTGGTGGACGACCTGCTGGAAAACCAAGGTGCGCTGGCGTCACGAGCGCTGGGCAGGAACATGGCGAGCGGCAACAGAGCCGATGGCAGTGCCGCCGTTGCAGACTGGGCAGAGATGAACCGTAATCAGGTCGCCCGGGTTGCGGCGCTTGTAACCGATCTCGAGCGATCTGGTACCTTCACCGTGGCGCGGTTGACACTGGCCGCAGGCCAGATCCGTGACTTGCTGTCCTAGGTCGTTGGCCTGCTCAGGCAAGTTTCAGTACCACGGCGCCTGCTGCAACGGTGATGGCTCCGGCGAGGCGCAAGGGGCTTGACCTCTCGCCTAACAGCCACATCGCCAGCAGAGCCGCGAAGACGACCGACGTTTCGCGAAGGGCGCTGACCCCGCCGATCGGGGCCTGCGTCATCGCCCACAGAACGAGACCGTAAGAGACGAAGGACAAGATGCCGCCGATGACGGCGCGTTTCCAATACATCGTGGCATAGGCGATCACTGCCCGGCCGCGCAGTGCAAAGGACATCGAAATGCAAGTCACCGCGGATCCGAAGAAGATCCAACCTGTGTATGCCATCGGGCTGCCTGACGCGCGCACACCGATACCGTCCGACAGCGTGTAGAGCGTGATCGTGACCGCCACAGCGATTGCCAGCAGCGTGCTGCGAGCATGGGCACCTCTCGTCATTCCAACTGCCAGGATGCCGAGGCTGATCATGACAATGCCCAGCATGCCCATGTGTGTAGGCACCTCGCCCAACAGTGCTGCTGCCAGCGTCACGACCATAACTGGCGGAAGGCCGCGGGCCACCGTATACACGTGGCTGAACTCTCCCAATTCGTAGGCGCGTGCAAGGAACCATACGTAGGGAACGTGCAAGAGGGAGGTGGCCACGATCCACTTCCATGCCAAGGGATCAACCGGCGCAACGAATTGAGTTGCAACGACACCGAGGGCACCGGCAACAACAAACAACAGCGATGCATCGAGAAGCCGGTCATTCCCGCCCTTGAGGACAGCGTTCCACGTTGCGTGGAGCAGAGCCGCGACCAGCGCTGCGATTGCTGCATCCCATGGCAGTTGCATGTCGGCTGGCATCAAGGTCGCGCTGGGTGAGTGTGTTGCGGGTGAGGCGACCCGTCAGTGCCGGAAGTGTCGCATGCCGGTAAATACCATAGCGAGGTTGCGCTCGTCTGCAGCGGCGATGACCTCATCGTCGCGCATGGAGCCTCCGGGCTGGATCACCGCCGTTGCGCCAGCTTCGGCAGCAGCCAACAATCCGTCAGCGAAGGGAAAGAAGGCGTCCGAGGCCACCACGGACCCCTGAGCCAAAGACGAGGCGAGGCCTGCAGCCTTCGAGGCCTCTGCTGCCTTCCAGGCAGCGATGCGTGCGGAGTCCACGCGGCTCATCTGGCCGGCTCCGATCCCGACTGTGGCGCCGTCCTTGGCGTAGACGATCGTGTTCGATTTCACGTGTTTGGCCACGCGGAAAGCGAAGATGAGATCGGCGCGTTCGGCTTCGGTGGGCTTTCGCCTGGTTACCACACGCAGTTGATCGTCGGACACGCGGCCAGCGTCGCGCGACTGGACGAGAAAGCCTCCGGACACGTTTCGAAGGATCACGCCTGGATCCGCCGGGTTCGGCATGCCGCCCGCGAGCAACAGGCGGAGGTTCTTCTTTGCAGCGAGGATCTTCATGGCTTCTTCATCCGCGTCGGGCGCGATGATGACTTCCGTGAAAATCCTTGCCAGTTCGCTCGCGGTTGCAGCGTCCAGCTTGCGGTTGCAAGCTACAATTCCGCCAAAGGCGCTGACGGGGTCGCAGCGCAAAGCCAGCCGATATGCCTCTGTCAGCGTTGCACCCGTGGCTACACCGCATGGGTTGGCATGCTTGATGATTGCGACCGCGGGTCGGCTGTCACCCAGTTCGGCGACGCATTCGTAGGCGGCGTCCGTGTCATTGATGTTGTTGTAGGAGAGCTCCTTGCCACCTACCTGTCGAGCCGTGGCTACGCCGTACCGATGTTCGCCTGAGGCGTAGAAGGCTGCCCATTGGTGCGGGTTCTCGCCGTAGCGAAGCCCTTGTCGCAGGCGACCGGCCAGAGCAAAGCGGCGCGGCGCTGCATGCTCGGCGGCCGGCGCTGCGGCAGCAATTTCGCCTTCAAACCAGGTTGCGATTGCTGCGTCGTAGGCGGCTGTCCGGGCGTAAGCTCGTGCGGCAAGACGCTTGCGCGTTTCAAGTGATAGCGCGCCGGCATGGTGATCCAGTTCCTCGAGCACAGAGGCATAGTCCTCGACATCGACAATAACGGCGACATAACCATGGTTCTTGGACGCTGCGCGGATCATTGCGGGCCCGCCAATGTCGATGTTCTCGACAGTCTCGGCAAAGCTGGCCTTTCGGGCGACGGTTTCCTCGAACGGATAGAGATTGCAGACAAGAAGATCTATGCCTGCGATGCCATGTTCCTGCATCGCCCGGGCATGGCTTTCCTCGTCGCGCAGCGCCAGAAGCCCCCCGTGCACCCTCGGATGCAATGTCTTCAGGCGACCGTCCATCATTTCCGGGAAACCGGTTACGGTGGCTACGTCGGTGACTGCGAGACCCGCCGACGCCAGAGCCTTGGCCGTGCCGCCGGTCGAGACGAGCTCAACGCCGCGCCTTGCCAAAGCTTGCGCGAACTCGACCAATCCGGCCTTGTCCGAGACAGAAATCAGAGCCCTGCGCACTTGTCTTAGACCGGAAGCCGTCATTTGATCCGCACCTTTCCTGCTTGAAAGCGGGCGCGGGATAGCACGGCGCAAGCAGTGCGTCCAAGCGCGACAGTGCCTCAGTTCAGGGCGTTATCAAGGGGTTCTTCTCCACCAGCCCTGCGCAGCGACCATTTGACTGGCGCGGTGGTCCGATCGTCTGGTGGTGTCAGGACCAGCTGCCAAGTCTTCCTGATCTGGTTGGCGTGGCCGAGGTAGACGCTTTCGGTCACCTCGAGGTTGCCGTCGGCAATAAAGCGCCAGACTGCCCCGCCTGGCGTGGCGAGGAGAACGCCATCGTCTGCGCGCAAAACACGGAGTGCTGGATGCAAATGAAAGCGGATGGCGAAGCGCAACTCTTGGACATCGGCGCCCTGAACGAGCGTGTCCTGCCCTTCAAGGGCGAGGCCGTCATGCGAAAGTTGCAGAACGCGCTCGTGAGCCAGCTTGCGCTGGCCATAGGCATCGAGTGACATTGAAAGCGTGATGCCCTCTTCCGTCTCCTTGCGTCGGCACCGCACCTGGGTCGGACCGTCAACCAGCCGTGCACCCAAGAGGTTTCGGGCCCATCCTGGCGGGACGACCAGGCTTGACGAGAAATCTCCGACTGACAGGGTAGAATGGGCCGCGGTCAGGCGCATGGCCTCATGCCACGCCTCGCCCTTGGTTCGCGAGGTGCCGCAGTTCACGATCAATCTTTCACCGTCAGCGCCGAACTCGAAGGACAAGGTGCCTGCGTGGGCCTCGGTCGAGACTTCGGACGGCGGCGCAGAGCCGGTATCCACGAGCAAAAGCGCTTGAGCACATTCCACCCGCTGGAAACCTGATTGCGGGGCCTGCATGGCCGTTCGCTGGCGCGCCATATCATTTGACAGGATTGCCTCGGTCCAGCCCTCTACGCCTTCGCTTGCGCCATTGAATAGAGCCATCCTGCCGTCCTGGTGACGTAGCAGACGGATCATGGGCATCATCCGGTCCAGCGCCCTCCTGATGGTCACGGGAATCAGAAGCTGACGCTGCGTCATGGCATCGACGAGCGAAAGGAGATCACTTGCCGCTTCAAGCAGCGCCTCGGGGTTGCGTGACACGTGCCCACCGTCCGGAAGGATCTGGGCTGACACCTCCCTTGCCACCAGATGAAGTCCGCGGGCGAGGCGCGGTTCACCGTCGGGAAGGAACACGCCCGATTGCGCAAGGCCAATGGCAGCGGTGAGCCTCGGCAGTCCCGGTGGGGCACGGTGCGCTGTTCGGGCGAGATGACGGGCTTGGCGCGCCATCGACAGGAGCAGGCGTGCACGGAAAAGGATCTCTGCGTTCGCCAGTACAAGTCGCCCGAAGGCTGCCCATGTCATGAGGCGTCGGGCCGCAACATGGGGACGCCAGGCAAGCTCGTGCCAGTCGCCATAATTGCGAAGCCAGTGCGCAATCAACTGACGCAGGTGCTCCTGGAAAGGCTCGGATCCGCCGGCATCGAAATGACGAAGCCAGTGGAAGGAATGGAGACTTTCGGACCACGCTTCTGATGGCGGGCTAATGAAGAAGGGCGAGCCGTCGCGCGCCGTTGCTTCTCCTCCCGGCAGCCGGAACCGCCCCATGAGCAGCAACTCGGCTTCCGATGGACTTTTGGGGAAGAAGCTGCGCGGCATTACGAGGAGGCGGTCAGGCGCCGGCCCCGAGAGACTGCGCTGCCAGAGGCTTGAGGCGTGAAGGAGGCGGCTGATTGAGGAAAGGAGACGCGGCTTGAGAGCAGCCAGCAGCATACCGCGGTGCCTGAGTGCGTTGAATGCACGACCTGACGAAGGGCGTGATCCCTGCGCGGCGTCAGTGTCTGAGGCGAGCGATGTTCTGGGCGTAGAGAGAGGGATTTCCCCCGAAGACTGCTGTTCCCGCGACAAGGACGTCAGCACCGGCTTCGACCGCAAGGGCGGCGGTTTGACCATTCACGCCTCCATCAACTTCGAGTTCGATCGGACGACCGGAGCGGTCGATCATATCGCGGACTTGCTTCATCTTGGTCAGCTGGGACTGAATGAAGCTTTGCCCTCCAAAGCCCGGGTTTACCGTCATCACCAGCACCAAGTCGATGTCGGCCATCAGGGTTTCGACAAGAGACGCTGGCGAGCCCGGGTTCAATGCCACTCCAGCCTTCTTGCCTGAGGCACGAATGAGTTGAAGCGTGCGATGGATATGGGGTCCTGCTTCGGGATGCACCGTGATGATGTCGGCACCTGCTTCGGCGAACTCCCGAATATACGGGTCGACTGGTGCGATCATCAGATGCACGTCGAGCGGCAGCGTGGTGTGCGGCCTGAGGGCGCGAACCATCTGGGGGCCGATCGAAATGTTCGGCACGAAATGCCCGTCCATGACATCGACGTGGATGTAATCGGCGCCGGCGGCAGTCACTGCTCGAACTTCCTCTCCGAGGCGCGCGAAATCTGCTGCGAGTATCGATGGGGCAATCTTCGTCGTTTTGTTCATGGTTCGGGACTTAGCGCGTTGCTTCGGGCGCTGCAATGAAGGTCAGGCATTTCTCCGCAGCCTACAAGCGAAAAACCCATCCATGCTGCCACGATCAGCCCAATGGCTGGGCAGCGTACGCAGGTCGCCAGCCTGGGTCAGAAGGCTGTCTTGCCCACCGAGCTCTTCCGGGCGCAACGGCTCTCTCTGAAAGTCCGGACCATCTGCAAGGAATGCGTCGATAACATCTTCGCCCTCCTCCCTGGCAAGGGAGCAGACACAATAGACGAGGAGACCTCCTGGTCGAACCATGCGGGCTGCGGCCCGCAGCAGGTCATGCTGGAGGCCTGCCTGCGCGAGAAGATCAGACATGTCCTTGCGCCAGAGAATTTCGGGGTGCCGGCGCACCGTCCCTGTCGCGCTGCACGGCGCGTCGAGCAGGACGGCGTCGGCGGGTGCGTCCGGGACCCAGATACGGGCGTCGGCAACCTCACAACGGATCCCGAACCCCAGGCGGGCGGCGTTCTCGCGTACACGTTCCATGCGCGCTGCATCTATATCGATGGCGGTCACACGCGCGCCCGCCGCAGAGAGCTGCATCGTCTTTCCTCCCGGTGCAGCGCAAAGATCGATGACCTCGAGGTTGCGCACGTCTCCAAGTAGACGGGCGGGCATGGCCGCCGCAGCGTCCTGGATCCACCAGGCTCCGTCCGTGAAGCCCGGCAGATCCTCGATCCTGCCGCCGGTCGGGCGCCTCAGCGTTCCCGTCGGCATGCGATCGGCGCCCAAGCGCTCGGCCCAGCCCTGCTCATCGCTTGCCACGGAGATGTCCAGCGGGGGTTCGGCGAGGTGCGCGCGGGCGATGGCACGGGCCGTCGCCTCGCCGTGCTGGTCGTTGAGCATCTGCCAAGCCCAAGGCGGCATACTGACCTGCTCGGCGTCGAGGGCCGCGGCGATGTTCTTGCCCTCGGCGCACAGACGCCTTGCGACCGCATTGATCAGACCCTTGAAGTGACGGGCCCGGGGGTCCTTTGTTGCAAGGTCGACGGCGGAACTGACGGCCGCGTGTGGCGGCACTCCAAGATAGAGCTGCTCGGCCGCGACCATCCGCAGGATGAGTTCGGTGGGGCCTGACCTTACCGGAAGTGGCTCGCGCAGGAAGGTTGCGATGATCGCGTCGATCTCGCCGAGGCGACGCAGGACTGCCATGACGATTGCGCGGGCGAAAGCTGTATCGCGCGGATCAAGAGCTGCGCGGCTTACGTGGCGCTCGAGCGCCTCGAAGAGTGGCCGCTCGCTGAAGAACACCGACTGCAGTACCTGCAGGGCTGCATCGCGTGCGCCGGGTTTGCCCTGTTTCGGCTTTCCTGAGGGATTTCGTGCCAATCAGCCCCACGGTCCGCGGCGCGGTGCGTCCTGTGCCGCGCCATGCATCTCACGCGCCATCGACTGCAGGCGTGCAATGCGGTTGCCCGTCGACGGGTGGGTCGCGAAAAGGTTGTCCATGCCCTGACCTGCCAGCGGGTTGATGATGAACATGTGGGCGGTGGCGGGGTTACGTTCGGCGTCCTCGTTCACGACGCGGTGCGCCGACTGCTCGATCCGCTCGAGCGCCGAGGCGAGCCAGAGGGGCTGACCGGCAATCTCTGCTCCCATGCGGTCGGCGTCGTATTCGCGGGACCGACTGATTGCCATTTGAACGAGACCGGCCGCGATGGGCGCGAGGAACACAAGCGCGATCGTGCCCACGAGGCCCAGCGGGTTGTTGCGGTTGTCGCTGGACGAGCCGAAGAACATCGCGAAATTGGCCAGCATGCCGATGGCGCCGGCGATGGTTGCCGTGATCGTCATGATCAGCGTGTCACGGTTCTTGATGTGGGCCAGCTCATGAGCGAGGACACCCACGAGCTCTTCGCGCGACAGGCGCGCCATCAGGCCCGTCGTCACGGCAACCGCGGCGTGCTCGGGATCACGGCCGGTCGCGAAGGCATTGGGCTGATCGTTTTGCATGATGTAGACACGGGGCATCGGCAACTGCGCCCTGCGCGCCAACTCCTGAACAAGCCCCCAGAGCTCGGGTGCATTCGAGCGGTCGACTTCGGTGGCGCCATACATGCGCAGCACCATCTTGTCAGAGTTCCAATAGGCAAAGGCATTCATTCCAAGCGCGATCGCCAGCGCCACCATCATGCCGGTCGCGCCGCCAATCAGGCTTCCGATCGCCATAAACATGGCGGTAAGGCCCGCCAACAGGATTGCCGTTCTTGTCCAATTCATCGCATGGTCGCCCGAGGGTTCGTTCCGGCCCTAGATGTAGGTGCGCGCGGCCCCCGCATCAAGGCAGATCAGCGATCTCCTGTGGCTGCCGGAAAGTCCTGAAAGGCAGGAGGCTCTGCCTCTCCTTCGATCGGTGCGAATTCGGGCGGGACGAACTCCGGAACCTGGTCTGTCGCCTGCCCGAGCCGTGGCGCAAGACTAGCGCTTTCCGGCTGTGCGGGTGTGACAACATCCTGCTCGGCCTTCCACTGCATGGCCATGTAGATCCGGGAGCGTGCCGAGGGGTGCGTATAGAATACGACTTCCTCCCATGGGGTGGGATCGAGCTTGCGGTACTCGGCGAGCTTGAGGGCAATTGTGGCAAACCCGTCCGGCTCGCGGGCAGCGTTCAGACCGAAAATATCGGCTTCGGCTTCGTTTGCGCGCGTGATCGAGTTCGTTAGCGGTGTGGACAGCAGGCCAAAGAGCGAGAACATGATCACGATGATGGGCAAGCCGGCCGTGTCACCGAAGTCACGAACACCCCATAACCTGCCGAATAGTGCGTGCAGCGTTCCGAACCCGATGTCGATGAAGATAAAGGCGACTGCCGCCAGCACTGCGAGGGTCAGGATGATCTCGTACATGTGGCCCAGAACATAGTGGCCGATCTCATGAGCCATGACCGCCCGGACCTCGGCCGGCGTGCCGCGGTCGAGAAGGTTGTCATTCAGCGAGATGCGCGTCGTGCCGAGGAAGCCCGAGACATTCGCACTGATCCGCTTGGATTGCTTGGATGCGTTGAATTCGTAGACATTGTCGGCGGGAACGCCATTGGCGCGCGCCATTGCAAGAATCTCTTCCTTCAGTGGCCCCTCGCGCATGGGCTTGTACTCATTGAACAGCGGGGCGATGAAGACGGGTGAAATGGCAATCGAGAAGACGAAGAAGCCAACGGTCAGGCCCGTGGCCCATAGCCACCAGACTTCCCCTGTCCGGCGGATGACACCATAGAGGGCCACAAGGAAAACCGAGGTCATCACCAGGTTCACGGCGAACCCGATCGCATACTCCGTGAGCCAGGCTTCTCGCGTGAGGTTCGACAGCCCGAATTCGTGTTCGCGCACGAAGTCCTGCCAGTAGGCGAGCGGAAAGGTCAGGATGCTAGTGATGGCGATGAATTGCAGTCCATAAAGGAAGGTTTGCAGGCCACGACGCTCGGTCATGCGCTCTGCCAGGTTGCGCATGCCGGCTGAGGCGCGCGTAAACAGCAAAAGAAGCGCCACGCCGATGCTGGCCAGCGCATTCCACAGAATGAGCCAATACCCACCCTCAAAGTAGGCGTCTGATTTTGCTCTTGCCTCGCCGTCCACAGACCCGAGGTAAGCCTCCGTCGCCGTCTGCGGGTCGAAGGCATTTGCCTGCGTCACGGTGACAGCAAGACTACAAACTACAACCGCCGCGATAATCGCCGCCCAGTGCTTAAGCATGTTTTCCCCCAGTCCCCCCGAGAGACTAACCAGAAAGGGGAAATCCCGTCGCGTGATCTATATGGTTGACGGTGGACGTAGAGGTTCATTGATGCTTGGATGAGACATTGAGGACACACAATGAGCCAGGATAACGAGATCGCCGCGCGCATTGCTGCAGCTGCACAACGCGCGCTGGCAGAAGCTGATGCCCGCCGCGCGGAGGCCGAGCGAAGCCGCAAGGTCTTGCCCAGAGAGCTTGGTGGCCGGGCTGGTCCTGACCCTGCCCGCTACGGTGACTGGGAGGTCAAGGGTATTGCCAGCGATTTTTAGTTGGCGGCGTCAAGAAGGCGGCGGCAATTGGCCGGCTTGCAATTCGGCGGATTGAGATCGGGGGGCGGCGCGTATTTCAAGCGCAGAGGCTTGCCCGAACGCATGCTTTTCCAGGCCTTCACCAGCAGCGTCTCGGCAACGGGCTGGGACGTGTCGACGGCAAAATAGATGAAGCGTTCGTCAGCCGCATTATGGCAGCGCACATGCGTGCGGTCGAAGAACGCCATCACGTCGCGGACGAAGCACCGATGCGCAAGGGGGCTCATGCCCGTCGGTGCTGACGTGACTCTCCTTGGAGCCATCGGGCGCGGATCGTCGGCGATCGGCGTGCCTTGACGCACCACTACAGGAGCTGGCGCCTGGGCGTCGCTCGTGTTGATTTTTGCGGGATCTGCGTGCGCGACCGAGACGAAGAGCAGCGCTGCTGCGTACAGCGATGCCGCGCCTGACCAGCGACTTGTCCTACTCATGTCGATCGCTTTCATTCATGCGCCCTGGCCCTGTCCTGCGCCGTTTGATGCCTGGGGCAGGCGGAATGTCATCAGGGTCGATGTCGCGGTTGCAAATAGCCGCTGGTTCCCGTCGATCACGCGCGCCTCGGCCGTGGCGATCTCGCGACCACGTGCGATCACCTCGGCTGTGGCGGTCAGGCGCCCCGCACTGACTGTGATGGCGCGGTGGTACTTGACCTCGAGCGTGAGCGTCGTGAACCCTTGGCCGGCCTTCAGAAGCGAGTGGACGGCGGCCCCGGTGGCGATGTCGATCAGCGTTGCAATCACCCCGCCATGCACAGTGCCGAGGGCGTTGTAATGGAATTCTTGAGGATCGAAGCCAACCGTCACTTTGCCGCGCGCGCCCTCAAATCCGGTGACACCGATGAGATCGGCAACAGGTGCCGCAGGCACACGCCCTTCTGCCATGGCGCGAGCCACATCGGCACCCGACATTCCATCGATGGCTACCGCCAGGTCGCCGGGCTTTGTCCAATCGTAGGTCCGCGTCTGCTTCATACGAAATTCCATTTTCCTGCGCCCCTATCTGCCACATCCTCCCGGCGGTTGCACGGGATCGCTGAATGCTGCAGACCTTAGATCAACCTTAACGCTGCAGGTGTGACAACGCCTGCGATCCCGCTCCATGGAGTTGCCCCTTTGCAGGCCCTTTTCATCGGACAAGCCTATATCGACATCACGTTCCTCGTGGACCGCATTCCGCAGGGTGACGAGAAGACGGTCGCACGCGACTTTGCCGTGGCTTTTGGCGGCAATGCGGTGACAGCGGCGTTTGCCTGCGCGCGGCTGGGCATCGTGCCGGACCTGCTTGCCACCCTGGGCGATGACTGGCTGGGACGCATGTTCATGGACATGGCGTCGAGCTACCGGATGCCGCTGCATGTGCGCAAGGTCGAGCGCTCGTCGCTGTCGTTCATCATGCCCAACAATGGCAAGCGCGCGATCGTGCGTTGCCGCGATGACAACTACCTTCACCCTTTTCCGCACCTAAACCTCAACGGCTGCCGTACGCTGCATATCGACGGGCACCAGAGCGATGCTGCGCTTGAGTACGCGCGGCTTGCGCGCGAGCGAGGGATCCTTGTCTCGCTCGATGGCGGTGGTGTTCGCGACAACACGATGGAGCTGCTCTCGTTCGTGGATGTGGCGATGGTGAGCGAGCGCTTCTGTGAACAGCTTGGTCACAGCGCTGAGGACACCATTGGCTTGCTTGCCGACAAGGGTTGCAGGGTTGCCGGCGTGACGCTAGGCGAACATGGTCTGGTCTGGCAGGAGCGTGGACAGGGGCTGAGCCGCTTGCCTGCCCTTACCGTCCCTGCCAACAAAGTCGTGGATACCAACGGTGCGGGCGACCTGTTTCACGGCGCTTATGTTTTCTCGCAAATGAATTGGCCAGGGCGCGACTGGGAATTTCATTTCCGCTTTGCGCGGGCTGCCTCTGCGTTTGGCGTGCAGCACCTGGGCAATGAGGCAAGATTGCCACGGCTGGATGATGTTCATGCAACAGCCGCTGCGCTTGGAGACGCTCTTGCGGCGTGATGTCGGCCTTGAAATTTCCCCCTGAGCTGACAAATTGTCAGTGGTATCGAAATCCTCTCAGCGACGGCGCCAATCGACATGACACAGGCAGTCACCTATCGCGCGGAAGTCCCGGCCTCGATGGCCAGCACTGCGGCCCTTGAAGGGTTTCGCCTTCGCCCCTTCACGGCGCTGAGGGCGTTGCTGCGGCTGTTCAAGAACAAGGAAGACACGGTGCAGGTGTTCGAGATCATGCGCGCGCTGAGCGGCAACTCGATCCCGCGTGGCTATCAGCGGCTGATCTCGACGCCGGCGGGCGGTGCGATCGCGTATCGTCGTCAAGAGCTTGCGGTGGTGCTGTCGGACCATGCTTACCTGGCAAGCCTGCCCGCGGGTTCGGTTGGGCGCGCTTATCTTGATTTCGTGACGCGCGAGAACATTTCTGCCGAGGGGCTTGCAGATGAAAGCCGCAAGGGGGTCGAGGGTGGCATCGATGCGCAGCATCCTTATGCCTGGTACGGCCGTCGCATGCGTGACATTCACGACCTGTGGCACATCCTGACCGGCTATAGCCGCGATGCGCTGGGCGAGGCCTGCGTCGTGGCCTTCTCCTACAGCCAGACGAAGTCGCTGGGTTTCGGCCTCATCGCCTGGGGCGGGGTTTACAAGATCGGACGCGAGCTGCCCGGACAACCCGTCTACAAGGCCATCATGCAGGCGTTCCGGCACGGCCGAGAAGCCGCATGGCTGCCGGCCGAGGACTATATCCAGCTTCTGTCCGAGCCGCTTGAGGCTGCCCGCCAGAGGCTTAACATCCAGCGCCCCACCTTCTACGAGGCCGTGCCTAAGGACATTCGGGAGAAGCTAGGTGCGAACATGGAGATGGCAGCAGTCTGAGGCCGGGCTTGACTTAAGACGCGCCGGAAGTCGGTTGCACGGCGGCGCGGCCTCGGCTATTGATCCGGCCCTTCAGGCGACCACGCCCCGACCTTGTGGCTTACGGATGGGTGGCAGAGTGGTCTATCGCACCGCACTCGAAATGCGGAGTACGGCAACGTACCGTGAGTTCGAATCTCACCCCATCCGCCACAGGTTCCTTGGGTTTTTGTGATATCTCCTCAGAACGACCCTGTTGCCATAGCCGCGCCCCAATAGATTAGGCGCCATGCTTCCAAGCGTTGCGGTTGCCCTCAGGTGCGCCGGTGTCCTTGCCGCCGTGCGAAGGCTCTTTACTCAATTGGGAACGGGACCCCGGCGAACTGACTGGCCCCGCGCAGGTCTTGTTGGCGAACCTCGCGAAAAATCCTCGCTGATCAATGACCTTTATGCGAAACGGCGTGCCTATAAGTCGCAACCGGATCCGCCCAGGTTGACAGGAGGAGCGGATGTTGATGACATCAAAAATCGCGCAGCTGTGCTCGATTTGTACGCACGACTTGGAGTTGCGTCCCTTTTCGGAGGGTTGGTAAAACAGATGGAACTCAATCAAATCTTCCTTTGGATAGCACTCGGATTTTCCTTCGTCGGGCTGTTGGCGCATGAATTCGCTGGGGCACCCAGAGTGATTCCGCCGCTGGCACAGAGCGGCATGCCAGACACGGTCAAATCGCTGCATGGCTTTTCTTGGCATGTTGGCTCAATCGCCGTCATTGCAATGATCGCGATGTTTGGTTGTGCCGCCACTCTCGAAAATCAGATGCCCATGGCGGTGATAGCATCGGCCATGAGCCTTGGCTTCACGCTCCTGGCGCTCGGCATGGGGATGAGCGGACATCGAGGCCTGTGGAAGACACCCGCGCCCTATTTATGGGCACTGGTTGCGATCATGGGCTTTGGGGGTGTTCTAACCAGCGGAGAGCTTGTTTGAACCGCGCGATGCAAGACTGGGTTTCGGAGGCCTGTGGCGCTCGGCGCAGGGGTGGTTCTATACGCCTCACTGCCAGCTCGACAATATGGTCGAAAGGCCGTTTAGCGATGCTCCCAGTGTCAAGGTGCATGTCACCCCGACCTGAGGTTGTTTCCATCGCCACTTTATCGAGGCGGTGACTGGCAGCGGGCCTCACGCAATACTGATGGATTATCTAGGCTTCAGGCGCTCGGACAAGTCCGATGATACGAGCCACTTCGCCTCCTCGGCGCCGAGTCCAACGGCGGAGGGATTTTCGGGCGTCCGGATGTAAGCGCTGATATCATTAGTGCGAAGTAACACGCTATCCTAACAAGCGGCCTCACAAGAGCGGTTGCTCGCCGGCAAGTGTTGTGGGGTCGGTGATTAGACTATGCGATTTCTTATTGAAACCGGACGGCCCAACGGTGAAGCAAAGCCAGATGGGACCTAGTCCAACCATCTGATTTAAAGAAATTCTTAGCAAGCGAGTTCGTCCGCGGGCACTTGCCCACCGCGACTTCCTTCAGGCTTTTGACTTAAGCACGCGCGGCCGCTCGCGACTTTTTCTCTGCGCGATCGTGATCAGACATTCAGGCCCTGCCCGCCTCGCTCTCATGGTGACTGTCGGGGAAGCACCGGTGGGAGGGATGCGAGGAAGTCGTCGATCGTGGCCGTGGTTTGTGCGGGGGCGTCGACGACCGAGATGTGTGCAGTGTCAAGGACCACAAACCTGCCGTCTGGCAGTTTGGCAGCCGTGGGGCGCAGCGTTTCCGCGGGATAGAGCGTGTCGAGGCGACCGGCGATGAAGAGTGTGGGCGCGGCGATGCCCTGCATACGTGACGCAAGCGGTTTACGATCTATCAGCACCGATGAAACGGCGCTCGACATGGCCCCACCATCGGCCAACCGCAGTTGCTCAGTGAAGCTTTCCATGACCGGACCTCCGCGCGATCGTGTGGAAGGCAGGAAGAAGTCCTTCGCGACACCGTCTTGAAACATGCTGGTTCCATGCAGCCAGTATGTGCTCCACACAACGAAATGATCGCCGACGGTTTTCTCCGGTGCGTTGACCGGCGTGTTGAGCATCACCACCGCCCGCGTGCGGTGCGGCAGGGAGAGAGCGAATTCTCCCGCCACCAGGCCTCCCCATGACGTTCCGACGACGACAACGGGTTGCGCAATTTTTCTCGCGTCCAAGATCTCTTCAACGGCCCTGGCGCACATGGCCATGGTAAAGGTCTCGGGCGGCGGGCCGCTTCGTCCATGTCCCGGGCCATCGATGACGATCAGGCGATAGCGGTGGCGCCAGGCCTCGATCTGCGCGCGGTAAATACCGTGGTCCGCGAGGATCGATGGCCACAGCACAATCACCTGCTGTTCTCGCCCGGCACCGGGTAACCCCGAATCCCAAACGGCAAGCCGTCCGACGCTTGTTGAAACGAAGGTTGTTCCCGACAAGACTGCCGCCGACCTGACGGCCTCGGTTCCGGCGTCACAGGACACCAACATGAACAGCGCGAAGAACGAGATCATCAGCCGATGGCCAGGAAGGCGCAGCCCCGCATGCCGATCTGTCGAATGATCCCTTGAGCGCGTGGCAAGGCGTGTCATGGACAACTCCTAAAGTAAACACTGTGTACTTCGAAGCTACACCATTGCATGCCTGATGTAAACAGCGGTAACATTCGCCCATGAAACGTTTGAAACCAGTATCGGGAACCCGTCGTTCGACCCAAAGGCCTTCGGCGACGCGGCGCTTTCATCACGGGAACCTGCGGCAAGCACTGCTGGATGCGGCGCTGGCCACGCCCGACATCGAAGGATTGTCGCTTCGGCAACTGGCTGCCAGGCTTGGGGTCACGCCGGCGGCGGCGTATCGACACTTCGCCAGTCGACAGGATCTGCTCGCAGCGGTCGCACGCACAGGTTTTGACCGCCTGGAAGTCCGTTTTGCGACTGCAATGGACATTGCCACGCCAGCTAGGGATGGTGTGATGGCAACGTCACGCCTGTCGCGGCTCGCGCATGCATACATCGCTTTTGCGCAGGATGAGCCGGCTCTCTGGCGCCTGATGTTCGGCGCGTCGGCGGCAAGCTATCGCGCGACGGCGACGCCACTGACGCGCCCTCACACCTACAGCTATCTCACTGCCGCGCTGGAGGATTTGCGTGTTTCGGGGCTGTGCGATTCCTCGCCGAGCGAGCGGGATGCCCTGTTCGCCTGGAGTGCCATCCATGG
>CAZABH010000006.1:70527-93982 GCA_964483585.1 uncultured Flavobacteriaceae bacterium | reverse complement strand
GCAGACGACGTCCGGCAGCATGTAGGCCTGCGGGTCGCCGATCTCGTAGAGCATCTGCTCGCCCACGGTGCCAACCGAGACAAGGCCACCTGTGCCTTCAGGCTTGGTGGCGATGAAGCTGCCGTCTGCTGCAACTTCGGCGATCGCGTAGCCGATGTTCTCCCAGTCGGGGACCTGGTCCCAGTCGGTGAATATGCCGCCGCAAGCCTGGGCGCCGCATTCGACGATGTGGCCTGCAAGGCTTCCGCCAGCAAGCTTGTCGAAGTCCTTCGGCGTCCAGCCGAACTCGTGGATGCAGGCGCCCAGCGTGACGGCGCTATCGACACAGCGACCTGTGATGACGACGTCAGCACCTGCCGCGAGAGCGGCCGCGACCGGGAAGCCGCCGAGATAGACATTCATGCTGACGGGTTTTTCGGGGAGCGCCTGGCCCGTGAACATCTCCTGGATGCCGGCGCTCTTCCATTTTTCGAGCTGGGGCAGCACGTCATCCCCCTCGATATAGGCGACCTTCAGGTCCACACCCTGCTTGGCCAGCAAGGCCTCAAGAGCCTTCGCACAGCCCTTGGGGTTAACGCCGCCTGCATTCGCGATGACCTTGATTTTCTTCTCGGCCACCTCGCGGGCGATCTGCGCCATGGTGACGGTCACGAAATCATGCGCGTAGCCGAGGTTCGGGTCCTTCCCTCGTGCGCGGGCAAGGATCGACATGGTGATCTCGGCCAGATAGTCGAAGACGAGATAATCGATGTTTCCATGACGGACGAGCTGCGGGGCTGCGGTGAAGCTGTCGCCCCAGAAGCCGGACGCGCAGCCGATGCGGATGGTCTTGGTCACGTGAGTGTCCTTGCGAGATGGAAGCCGAGTGGGTCACGCGAAGGCGCAAATACGCCTGAACCCTCTATCACCCCAGCGACTTCATGAGGTTCTTGGCGATGACGAGTTGCTGGACCTGGCTGGTCCCTTCGTAGATGCGGAAAATGCGAACGTCGCGGTAGAAGCGCTCGACACCATAATCGGAGACATAGCCTGCCCCGCCATGGATCTGCACTGCACGATCGGCGACGCGGCCGACCATCTCGGAGGCGAAGTACTTGGCACATGAGGCTTCCATGGTGACGCTCTCGCCAGCATCACGCTTGCGGGCGCCATCGAGAACCATGCAGCGCGCAGCGTAGGCTTCGGTCTTGCTGTCGGCGAGCATGGCCTGGATAAGCTGGAATTCCCCGATCTTCTGGCCGAATTGCTCGCGCTCCATTGCATATTTCGCTGCATCACGGATCAGTCGCTCGGCCACACCCACGCAGACGGCGGCGATGTGCAGCCGGCCGCGGTCGAGTACCTGCATGGCAACGCGGAAGCCCTGCCCCTCCTGGCCGAGCAGGCATGATGCGGGGACGTGGCAGTCCTCGAACACGACGTCGCAGATATGCGCGCCCTGCTGGCCCATCTTGCGCTCGGGCTTGCCGATGGTGATGCCCTTGAGGCCGGATGGCACGAAGAAGGCCGAGATGCCGCCTGCCCCCTTGTTGGTCGGGTCGGTGCGCGCCATCAGGGTGAACACCTGCGCCTTGTTGGCGTTCGTGATGTAACGCTTGGTGCCATTCACGACATAGTGGTCGCCCTTGCGGATGGCCGTGGTGCGGACCGAAGCCGCGTCGGAACCTGCACCCGGCTCGGTCAGGCAAAACGAGGCGATGGCCTCGCCACTGGCTAGCTTGGGTAACCACTCCTTCTTCTGGGCATCATTGCCGAACATGACCACACCCTGGCTGCCGATGCCGACATTGGTGCCGATAACGGAGCGGAAGGCCGGCGAGGTCTGACCCAGCTCGAAGCAGACCAGCACCTCTTCCTCCATGGTCAGGCCAAGGCCGCCGAATTCGGTGGGGATCGAGATGCCGAAGAGGCCCAGTTGCTTCATTTCCGCAACGACATCGTCGGGGACGAGATCCTCCCGCGCCGTCTTGTCCTCGATCGGGACAAGCCGCTCGGTCACGAAGCGGCGGACGGAGGAAATGAGCTGGTTGCGGGTTTCGAGGTCGAGGGCCATGCGCGGGTTCCGGCTGTGCTAGACTGAGGTTGACTCTTGACTGGGCGCGCAGCCTATTCCAACCGTTTTTGCGGAGCAATTCATGAGTGAGACCATGCGGGGCCAGAGATGACGGGCGCGCTGGCCGGTATCAAGGTTGTTGACCTCAGCCGGGTGCTGGCAGGTCCCTACGCGACGCAGATCCTGGGCGACCATGGGGCCGAGGTCATCAAGGTCGAGCCGCCGTCCGGCGACGAGACGCGGGAATGGGGTCCGCCCTTCCGCAACGATGATGCCTCTTCAGGTGCTTCGGCCTATTACACCAACATCAACCGCAACAAGCGGGGCATGGCGCTTGACCTCACCAAACCCGAGGCGCGCGAGGTCGTGTTCCGCCTGCTGGCCGACGCAGACGTTCTGGTCGAAAACTTCAAGCATGGCACGCTCGAGAAATGGGGCATGGGGTTTGACGTCCTCTGCGCCAGGTTTCCAAGGCTCGTCCATGCGCGCGTGACGGGCTTCGGGGCGGACGGTCCGCTTGGTGGGATGCCCGGCTATGATGCGATCGTGCAGACCATGGTGGGGCTTTCGTCCTGCAATGGCTCGCCGGAGTCGGGGCCCGTGAAGCTGGGCGTGCCGATGGTCGACATGACGACGGGGCTCAACCTTGTCATTGGCATCCTGATGGCGCTTGTCGAGCGGCAGGGTTCAGGGCGGGGACAGTTTGTCGAGGTCGCGCTCTATGATGCCGGCATCTCGATCCTGCACCCGCATTCGGGCAACTGGCTGATGGGGGGGCGGTTGCCAAGACTGCTGGGCAATGCTCATCCCAACCTTGCGCCTTATGACCTTTTTGCGACCGCGACGCGGCCCATTTATCTCGGCATCGGAAACGAGCCGCAGTTCCGAAAGGCGATGGCTGTGCTGGAACTGGATGATGTCGCGCGCGATCCCCGCTTTGGTTCCGTGCCCAACCGGAATGCGAACCGCGAGGCGCTGACGGCTATCCTGCGCGCGCGGCTTGCCGGTGTCGATGGGGTTGCTGTGTCCCTGGCCTTGCTCAAGGCCGGCGTCCCGGCAGGACCGCTCAACACGATCGAGGAAACGCTGACCGATCCGCAAACCCAGGTGCGCGGCATGGTCATCGAGGCGGACGGCTATCGCGGCATCGGCACGCCGGTGAAGATGGGGCGGACGCCGGGCTCGATGCGGCACACGCCGCCTGACTTCGGCGCCGACAACGAAGATGTCCTGCGCGCGGCGGGCTATAGCGATGGGGAGATATCCCAGCTTTTCGGGCTTGGCGCCGTCGTCGCGAAGCGGGCGGGCTGAAGGATGCGGCTTTCGGTTCTCGACCAGTCCCCCATCCGCAAGGGCGGCACGGCGCGTGATGCCGTGCTGGAGACCATCGCGCTTGCGAAGGAGAGCGAGCGGCTGGGCTTCCACCGTTTCTGGATGGCCGAGCACCACAACACGACGTCCTTTGCCGGCTCGACACCGGAGGTGCTCATGGCGCGGGTGGGCGCAGAGACGCAGCGCATTCGCCTGGGGTCGGGTGGCATCATGCTGCCGCATTACAGCCCGCTGAAAGTGGCCGAGAATTTCCGCATGCTCGAGACGCTGTACCCCGGGCGGATCGACCTTGCGATCGGGCGGGCGCCGGGCGCCGATGGTCGCACGGCGGTGGCGCTGCAATCCGGGCCAAAGGCCTATGACATCGGTGTGTTCCCGCAGCAGGCCGAGATGCTGCGGCATTACCTGGAAGAGTCGGCGGGCCTTGCGCAGTGGCCGGAGGATCATCCGTTTCGCCATGTGCACGCCTCGCCGCGCGGGCCGGGCCTGCCCGAGATGTGGATGCTGGCGTCGAGCGTGAATGGCGCTCTTTATGCGGCCGAGCTCGGTATGCCGCTTGCCTTCGCGCAGTTCATCTCGCCCGATGACAGCGGGCCCGAGGCTGCAGCGGTCTATCGCAACAGCTTCAAGCCGCGCCAGGATGGCGAGCAACCCCGCGTCGCGCTGGCGGTGTTCGCCCTTGCGGCCGAGACAGAGGACGAGGCCGAGCGGTTGTGCGCGACCCGCAATCTCTGGGTCATGCAGTTGCTGCGGAACCAGGCAGGTCCCTTCCCGTCTCCCGAGGAAGCTCAGGCCTATCCCTATACGCCGCAGGATCGCGTGATGTTGCGCGCGATCGCTGCACGCGGTGTCACGGGGACGCCGTCGCAGGTCAGGGCTGGCCTCGAGAAGATGGCTGCTGCCTATGGCGCCGACGAGGTGATCGTTCTCACGATCACCCATGACTTCGCGGCGCGGCTTGAGTCCTATGCCCTTATTGCGAAGGCGTTTGGGCTTGCTTCATTGCCGCACGCCTTGCACGCCACTCGATGAGGGTACGGATACGCTTTTGCACCTTGGGTGTCAGCGGGAAAGTCCACAGGAGCAGGATCGCCGGGATGTAGAAGGCGATCGGCATCAGGGAGAAGACGGCGGTCAGCGCGCCGATGGCCTCTGGTGACTTGACATCGGCCGCAGCGCTGAAGCCCAGCGCGCCCACCAGCATCAGGGCTACCCCGGCGCCAAGAGCGTCTCCTCCTTTGATGGCAAGCCCGAAGAACGAAATGATCAGGCCGGCTCGGGGCTCGTGGGTCCGGAGCGAGTCGAGGTCCACGACGTCCGCAGCGATGGACTGCCCCAGCGTGTAGGGCGCCGAGAACGCTGCACCGATGATCGCGAACAGGATGATGTTGGGCCAGTAGCCCCCATCCTGGAACATCGGTAGCACCGCGAAGACACCCACGCCCAGCAGCATGGCAAGCGAAAGCGCCTTGTGCTTCGTAATCACCCGGCCCAGCCAGATCCACATGGGCGCGAACAGGATCGCCGCACCGATCAGAACCAGCGGAAAGTGATTGCCCTGCTCTTTCGTCAAGCCGACAGCGTCGACCATGTAGAAGAGAAACAGCACTTCTGCCGCACGCGAGGCAATGCGGACGAAGAACGTCGCAAAGAACAGGCGCATGAATGGCAGGTTTGTCAGGGCAGCCTTTGCGCCCGCCCAGGCTGACACGTGCTCGGTTGATGTATATTTCGGTTCCGGCGTTGACCAGAACATGATCGCCACGCCGATGGGTGTCAGTGCAACGATGATCCAGCCCAGTACCGCCATGGATGCCCAGTAGCCGCCAGCGGTGCCTTCGCCGGCCCCGGTGCCTATGATGACGGGAACGGCGCCAGCGAGCGCCAGGCCGACAAGCGTGAAGATCTCGCGGATGCCTGTGATGCGGGACCGCTCGTGGTAGTCGCCCGAGAGCTCTGCACCCCATGCGCCGTAGGGGATCGTGATCATCGTCCAGCCCAGATAGAACACGGCGACCCAGACCAGCAGGTGCATGGATGTCGCGTCAGGCGGTGGAAGGAAGATGTTGAAAACGCCCAATGCAAAGACGGGGGCGCCCAGGAGAACCCAGGTGCGCCGGCGTCCAAGGCTCCAGGTTGTGCGGTCGCTCGCGTAGCCGATCAGCGGATCAACAAGAAAATCCACCAACCGGACGATCAACAGAATGGCACCGACTGTCTCGATGTTGATCTTGAGATCGTCCGCATAGAACTTCGAGACGTAGACTGCGATCGGCAGCCCCGCAAAGGCCAGCGGGATTGCGAGTTGGCCGAAGCCCAGGACCGTGAACCAGGATAGACGGTCGGTGGAACCTGTACGTGCACTGGCTGACTGCAAGGCCATACTCCGTTGAAATGACGGCCGATCCCCCTGGCGGTCGAGCGGCACGATAGAGCACGATGGCTAACGCGGCATTAAGCACAGTCATCGGCGCCAGAAAAGCGCGGAAATTCAGGTCCTCGACTGAGTGCTCAGACCCTTGTCCCTACGTATGCGAAGAAAAGACACCCGAAGCCTATGCTGAGGGCGATCAGGTCGACCCGGAAATTCATCAGCGTTGCCCCCAGCCCGATAAAGGGAATGATGGAGGCGATGCTGGCGATACCCATGACGATCAGAGCCCAGATGCGGATGCGACGTGACATCGAAGCGGACGCCTTGTCGAGCGTGGCGCGCTCCGAGACGATGAACGCGGAGGCGAGGCAGAACAGACCTACCACGATCATCAGTACGTTGACTTTCAGGAACGCGATCTCGAGCTGGACGCTGCCAAGCCCGATCGATCCAAGGATCGCCATGATGCCGGCGATCCAGAGGAGCCAGGACTGCAGGCTTGCGAGCGATTTCGACATGGGTGCTTCCCCTTGAAACCTGTCTTGCTGCGTCTAGTGATCTGCCGACATTGCGGCAAGATTGAGATGACGTGACGGATTCCGGGTCACACGCTCCGCGATGGGTTTTCGCGCGGGCTCACGAGGCATTCCTGACCCTGAGGCAGGTTCGCCGATTTCATATTCACAATGTCTGGTTCCTGCCCGGCTGGGGCCTGAACCGGGTGCACGGGCTTGCCTGCACTTGATCGGTACATAATGTGAACATTTCTACCCTTCAAGCCCTCCGGGGCCGCGACATAATGTGCGGTGGGCACCCTAGGGAAGAAGGCCGATCACGGCCGCGGTCATGCATGTGGCGAGCGTGCCGGGTATGAGGGATTTCAGCGACAGCTCCACCACCTCGTTGCGGCGCGAGGGAACGAGCGCGCTGATCGATCCGATCATCATGCCGACCGAACTGAGATTTGCGAAACCGCACAGGGCGTAGACCATCAGCAGGCGCGAGCGGTCACTCAGCGCCTCCGGCGGCAAGGCTGCCAGGTTCAGGTAGGCCACCATCTCGTTGAGGATCGTCTTGGTGCCCATGAGACTGCCAGCGGTTGCAGCGTCGACGGCGGGGACACCAATCAACCAGGCGATCGGCGCGAAGATCCATCCGACAATTCGCTCGAAGGACAAGGGTGCACCCGCGAAGTCGATATTGCCGATTACAATGTTCGCCAGAGCCACGAGCGAAATCATCGCAACCAGCATGGCCAGGATGCTGAGATAGATCTTCATGCCGTCTTCGGCGCCTGTCGATACCGCATCCATCGACGAGCGATACAGGGATGCACCACCGGCTGTTGCAGGGGTCGTCTCGGTGCCCGGGATCATGATCTTCGCCAGCACGATGGAGGCAGGCAATGACAGCAGCGAGGCGACAATGATGTGCCCTACGGCGCCCGGCACCACGGGCCCGAGGACCGTGGCGTAAAGCACAAGAACCGTGCCGGCCACGTTTGCGAGACCACAGGTGAAGAGCGTGAAGAGTTCGCTGCGTGTCAGTCGCTCGAGATATGGCTTGATCAGCAAGGGCGCCTCGATCATGCCGAGGAAGATGTTGGACGCGCAGCCAAGCCCGAGGGCGCCGCCGATCTTCATCGTACGCTCGAGCGCGAAGGCGAAGCCCCGCACAACAAGGGACAGGATGCCCCAATGCCACAGAACCGCGGACAGGGCAGACATGACGATCACGATAGGCAGGACCGTGAAGGCCATGGTGACGACGGCATTGGGATTGCTGACCGTGAAGGGCGCCGCACCCCCGCCCACGTAGCCGAACACGAAGGATGATCCCTTTGCGGTCGCAGCCTGAATGGCATCGACCACACCGTTGAGAGCCAGCAGCGCGTCTCGCATGAACGGCAACCCCAGCAGCGCCGTTGCCAGCAGGATCTGGAGCCCGATGCCCACTATCACGGTGGTGAGCGGAAAGGCCTTGCGATTTTCGGACATGAGCCAGGCAAGGCCCACAAACACGGCGAGACCGATGAGGCTTTGCAACTGCGGCGGAAAGTCCATGCCCCACGTATCCCCTGGCGTTGAGTCGAGGGGTCATTATTCACGGGATCCGGAGGCGTGTCCAAAGTGCTTGCTGATGGGTCGTTTCACCGGCTTTGCCAGACCAGCGGAAATCTGCTCTTAATTCGATCCATGGAAACCGGGAAGACTTGCGACATGCCCCTTCGCGTCACACTCGGCCACGGTCGTGGCGTTATCATCGCCGGTCTCGCGGGCTTGTTGCTGCTTGCTGGTGCCCTGCATGGTGGACTGCCGGCGCACGCGGCTTCCGACCCGGGCACGGCCGAGGCGCCGAGGTCGCGCTCGGACTGGCCGACCGAGCGGGTGACCGTCGTGGGGCGGCGCGGCAGCATTCGGGACTGGCTGGCCAACCATACCTTTCGTGGCACGGAGGGTTTTGCCGATGGCTCAGCGCCCGCCGATGTCGGCACGCGCCGCGAGTTCTACTGGCAGGTTTACTACATGGCTGACGGCCGGCTTGAGGCGCGTTTTCAGCGGATCGCCTCTGCGAAGCCGCACGCCCCCATGGAGGAGCTCGACTTTGTCGAGTATGGCAGATGGCGGATCACTGACGATGGCGACCTCTGCCAGACCATTCCGAAGGTCGGGTATGGTGTGGAGCTCTGTTACTGGGTCGACCGGCGGGGCAACCGCATGGCCATGTACTACACAAACTGCGGTCATTTTAACCGTTGTTATGTCGGGCGGCTCGGGCCAGAGGGAGAAATCGTGCCGGGACGCGCCTTCACACGCTGATCCCATGCCCGTTCACCAAGGCGCAAGCCGTGCGCTGGCTTGAAGTGAACGGCCATCCCGCCTAGACTGAATGTTGAACTGAAACAGGTGCCTAGAGTGCGGCTGCCGTTATGGCGGGAACGCACCGGGCCGCAATGTGAGTCTAGCCCCGTGACGCAGGTTTCGCGTGGGGCGCAGCAGGACGGATCCGGCGTGTCCGCGCCTCGTGATCCGTACGCGGATGATACCAGCCCGTCCATGGATCGGCTTGGTCACATCTACGCTGCGCTCGATCTTGGAACAAACAATTGCCGGCTTCTCATCGCGAAGCCCGATGCGACGGGGTTCAAGGTCCTCGACTCATTCTCGCGCACGGTAAGGCTGGGCGAAGGCCTTGCACAATCCGGAGAACTCTCTGAGGCGGCCATGGGCCGTGCCATCGAGGCCATCCGGATCTGCGCCTCGAAAATACGCAAACGCGGCGTCACCAGCGCGCGCGCCATTGCAACACAGGCCTGCCGCATGGCCCGCAACGGACCTGCATTCATCAAACGCGTTGCGGCTGAGACGGGCCTTCACTTCGACATCATACCACCTTCAGAGGAGGCGCGCCTGGCTGCGCGTGGTGTCACGCCGCTGCTCGATCGCGAGGACAAGGGTGCCCTGGTCTTTGATATCGGCGGCGGATCGACCGAACTGATCTGGCTGGATCTGCGGGACCGGGCTCGGCGCCCGCGGATCCTGCGCTGGGGTTCGATCCCGCTGGGCGTGGTTACACTGGGCGAGCGCTTCCAAGGCCGCATTGACGCGCCTGGCGCCTATGACCAAATGCTGACCGAGGTGACGGGACTTCTGTCCCAATTGCCCCACGCGATACCGCCTGGCGGACATCCGTCGGGTTCGTTTCACATGCTTGGCACATCGGGTACGGTCACCACCATTGCAGGGATTTTTCTTGGACTCGAGCGCTACGAACGCACCAAGGTCGATGGCACTTGGATCGCACAGCAGGATCTTTCGCGGGTGATTGATGAATTGAAGGTCTTGCCGCTTCACCAGAGGGCTGCCCATCCATGCGTGGGGATTGAACGGGCGGAACTGGTGATCCCCGGACTTGCAATCTTCGAGGCAATCTTCCGCCGCTGGACACCACCGCGCCTTCGGGTTGCGGATCGCGGGCTGCGCGAAGGCATGCTGCTTGCCCTCATGGAAGGTGCTGACGCGCTGGCACCTGCGAAGCGAAGGCGTCGGCGACGGGGTGGGCGCAAGCATCGCGGCAAGGCTGCTACCAATGTGGACCGGACATGAACCCGCCCTCCAAACCTCTGGCGCCACGCGCGCTGAAAGAACGCCTGAAAAGCGGCAAGCACCGGACGAAGTCTTCGCGTGCATGGCTTGAACGGCAACTCAACGATCCATATGTCCGCGCAGCCAAGTCGGCCGGCTATCGTTCCAGGGCGGCGTTCAAGCTCAAGGAAATGGACGACAAGTTCCGCTTTCTCAAACGCGGCAGCAAGGCCGTTGATCTGGGTGCGGCCCCCGGGGGATGGACCCAGGTCCTTGTCGAGCGTTGTGGCGAGGGCAATGTGGTGGGGGCTGACATCCAGCCCATGGATCCCATTGACGGCGCCATCCTGCTGCAACTCGACTTCATGGACGCAGCCGCACCCGAGGCCATTCGTGCCTGCCTGAATGGCCCTGTCGATGTCGTGGTTTCCGACATGGCGGCGCCGGCGACGGGTCACCGGGAGACAGATCACTTGCGGGTTATGGGGCTCTGCGAGTGTGCCCTCGAATTTGCGTGTGAGGTGCTGAAGCCGGGTGGGACGTTCCTCTGCAAGGTGCTGCGTGGCGGTACGGAACGCACGCTGCTGGAAACGCTCAAGCAGAGATTTGGCAAGGTTCATCACATGAAGCCGCCGGCCAGCCGAGCGGATTCCGCCGAAATGTACGTGATCGGCATGCAGTTTCGCTGAAGCGTCACGACGCTGCATGGCCCTGTGCGTCCGCAGGCGCTACAAGATGGCGATCATGAATCAGATTTCGCCAGACAGGTCCAAACCATGATTGCCGAGATCGGACATTTCTCGCTCATCCTCGCCTTCGTCCTGTCGATCGTGCAGAGCACGGTCCCGCATGCGGGTGCCTGGCGGCGCGACATTGCCCTTATGGGTGTCGGGCGCAGCGCAGCGATTGCGCAGCTTGTTTTTCTTGTGACCGCATTCATTTGCCTGAGCATCGCCTTTGCGATCTCGGACTTCTCGGTCCAGCTTGTGGCCAATCATTCGCACTCGGACAAGCCGATGATCTACAAGCTGTCCGGCGTCTGGGGCAATCACGAAGGATCGATGCTCTTGTGGGTGCTGATCCTGGGCATCTTCGGCGGTGCCGTCGCCATTTTTGGACGAAACCTGCCACCATCGCTTCTGGCCCGCACGCTTGCAGTGCAGGGCCTGATCGGCACAATGTTCATCGCCTTCATCCTGTTCACGTCGAACCCCTTCACGCGCCTTGATGTAGCGCCAATAAACGGCAGCGGCCTCAACCCCCTGCTCCAGGATCCTGGCCTCGCCACGCACCCGCCGTTTCTCTACATGGGCTATGTCGGGTTCTCGATCGCGTTCTCGTTTGCCGTCGCCGCACTCATCGAAGGCAAGGTCGAGCCTGCATGGGCACGCTGGGTCAGGCCTTGGACACTGGCTGCCTGGTGTTTCCTGACGATGGGGATCATGCTTGGGTCGGCGTGGGCTTATTACGAACTGGGTTGGGGAGGCTGGTGGTTCTGGGACCCTGTCGAGAACGTCTCGCTGATGCCGTGGCTTGCAGGAACGGCGCTCATCCATTCTGCGATCGTTGTCGAAAAGAGGGATGCACTGAAGCGCTGGACCATCCTGCTTGCGATCCTCACATTCTCGCTCAGCCTTGTCGGCACTTTCCTTGTTCGCTCCGGCGTCGTGACCAGCGTCCATGCCTTCGCGGTCGATCCGGAACGCGGTGTTTTCATCCTCGGCATTCTGATCGTGACCACGGGTGGGGCCCTGATGCTCTATGCGCTGAGGGCGGCGGACCTGAAGATCGCCAACCTGTTCTCGCCGGTCAGTCGTGAAGCCAGCCTTGTGCTGAACAATGTATTCCTGGTGTCGATCACTGGCGGCGTCTTCCTGGGAACGTTCATCTCGCTGATTGCGCGGGAGACCTTCGGAACGGATGTCTCTGCCGGAGCACCTGTCTTCAATTTCTTTTTTGTGCCCTTGATGCTGGGCCTGATGGTGTTCATGTCGCTGGGCCCCATTCTGGCCTGGAAACGCGGGAACCTGACCGCAGCTCTTTTCCGCTTGCGCCTTGCAGCCGTCACTGCTGCCGGTGCGGGTGCTGCTGCCATCATCATGCAGCAGGAACCGTGGTCGACCCTTGCCATCGTGATCTCGATCTGGCTGCTGGTGGGATCCATGACCACGATCCTTGAGCGGGCAATGACCCCGGGCGGGGGCGCAGCAAGTCTTTTCTCGCGGTTGTCCAGTCTGCCACGCGCGACCTGGGGAACGGCGGTTGCACATGCTGGCATTGCGATCACGGCGCTGGGGATTGCCGTGTCTTCCTACAATTCGGTCGAGACGGTCATGAAGCTCAAACCTGGCCAAAGCCTCGAGATTGCTGGCTACGAGCTCAAGCTGCTGTCAGTCAACGATGAGAGGGGTGCCAACTATACCTCGAAGGCTGCGCGCTTCGAGTTGCGCAGTGATGGCCGCGTGATCGATCGGATGCTGTCCGAGAAGCGCAATTATCCGAACCCGGGAAGCGAGACAACGGAAGCCGGTATTCGTCCCGGGATCGTGGGGACGCTTTATGTGTCACTGGGACGGGCCTATGAAGATGGATCATGGGCTGTGAGGGCCTATTACCATCCCTTGATCACCTGGATCTGGGTTGGGTGCGTGATCATGGTCGTCGGTGGAACCCTTTCGCTCAGTGACCGGCGTCTTCGCGTGGGAGCTCCCATCCGGGCGCGATCCACCCAGCCAGCCGCGAGGCCCGCATGAAACGCGCTGCGCTGTTCCTGCCGCTTGCGGTTTTCCTGACACTGGTTGGCTACTTCGCGATCGGCTTGACGCGCAATCCGTCCGAGATCAGGTCGGCTCTGATTGATCGGCCCCTTCCCCACCTGGACCTTCCCGTACCAGGCGACGACACGGCCCGGTTCAGGACCGATGCATTTCGGGGCAAGGTCTCGCTTTTGAACATCTTTGCCTCGTGGTGCGTGGCGTGCCGGGTCGAGCATCCGCTGCTGATGCGGCTGGCCGGCGAGCGGGCCGTGCCCATTTACGGTCTTGCGTGGAAGGACAAGCGGCAGGACCTGGAGGACTGGCTCGCAGAGCTAGGGGATCCCTACACGCTGATCGGTGACGACATCACAGGTCGGGCTGCTATCGATCTTGGGGTCACGGGTGCCCCCGAGACCTTCGTCATCGATCGGAACGGGAATGTACGCTACAAACATATCGGACCCATCGATGATTACATTTGGCTGAACACGCTGAAGCCGATCATCGACAGGCTGGAGGCAGAACCATGATGTCCTTCGTGCGTCACTTCCTTCTCCTTCTGGCTTGCATGGCGTCGCTTGTGTTTGCGGCGCGTGCAACGGAGCCTGATGAGATCCTTGTCGATCCCGAAAAGGAGGCGCGCGCGCGCGCCATCACGCGTGAGCTGCGCTGCGTGGTCTGCCAGAACCAGTCGGTCGATGACTCGGAAGCACCACTTGCAAAGGATATACGCACCCTGGTGCGCGAACGCATCGTGGCAGGAGACAACGATGCGCAGGTGCGGGCGTTCGTGGTCAGCCGCTATGGGCAGTACGTCCTGCTGCGCCCGCCGTTTGGCGTTGATACCGCGTTAATCTGGATTGGGCCGTTTGCCCTGTTCGGTGTGGCGCTGATCGTTGCTGCCGTGTACTTGCGACGGGCGCGTCCAGCCGATAGTGCGCAGTCGGCAAGTCTTTCGGCGGAAGAGGAACGGCGGCTCGATGCGATGCTGAAGGATGATCAGCGATGATCTTGTGGGGAGCCATCTGCGCCTTGTCCTTGCTGGCCATCGCGTATGTCATGCGGCCGTTATTGTCCGCTCAGGACGCGGCCAGCGAGGCGGCAAGCAGCCTCAGTGTCTACAAGAGCCAACTGAGGGAAGTGGATGCGGACCTCGCACGCGGCCTTATCTCTGCGGGTGAAGCGGATTCAGCCCGGCTTGAGATCAAGCGCCGCATCCTGAATGCGGGCTCATCAGAGGAGCCTGAGGGCAGGTCGCGGCTGCCTCTTTCGGTAACGCTTGCCGGTGGCCTCGCCTGCCTTGCGCTGTCATTCGGACTTTATCTGCATCTGGGACGTCCCGCGCTGCCGGGGCAACCTTACAGCCTGCGGGCCGAGCAGGATGCGGTGACAAAGGCCATCGGGTCGGAACTCGAGACGATGATTGCGAAGCTGCAAGCGCATCTCGATGCCAACCCTGATGACATCGAAGGGCTGAAGGCGATGGGATGGGCTCAGATGCGCGTTGGTGCGCCGGACAAGGCCGTGGCCGCGCTGAAGCAGGCGGCGGACCTTGCGCCAAAGGACGTCCAGGTCCTGGCGATGTATGGGGAACTGCTGGTCGATGTCGCGCGCGGGAAGGTCAGCGATGAGGCCTCGAGCCTGTTCGATCGCGTGCTTGCGCTTGACGCCTCGGATCCGCGCGGGCGCTATTACAGGGCGCTGCGCCAATCGCAGACTGGTCAGGAGGCGGTGGCGCTGGACGCCTGGATTGCGCTGATCAAGGACAGCCCGAAAGATGCAGAGTGGCTGCCACAGATCCGGGAACAGGCGCGGACGCTGGCCGTGAAGCTCAAGCGCGACCCAAAAAGTGTCCCTTGAGTTCTACCAAGAGCCGATGTCCCGATCCTCGCCGGTGCCGCCGTCCTTTCCGTCCGCACCCAGCGAACTTACATCGACATCGCCATGCAGGCCTGGCAGACGGTAGATGTAGGGGCGACCCCACGGATCGATGATGCCATCGGCGCGTGTCAGATAGGGCCCGTTCCAGGACTGGGCGCCGTCAGGTCGTTCGATCAGTGCTTTCAAGCCCTGTTCCTGTGTTGGATAGGCCGCGGTGTCCATCCGGTACATGTCGAGCGCCGTGACGATGTTCTGGATCTGGATGCTGGCCACCTTCACTTTCGAAGATGACAGGTAGCCGATCACACGGGGCGCCGCGATTGCAATCACCAATGCGAGGATTGCCAGCACGACCAGTAACTCGAGAAGAGAATACCCTGCCTGCGGGCCTGGGTGACGATGATTCCAGTACATCGGCTTCACTCCTCCTGCTGGACGACCCTGGAGACTTCCTCCAGCGTTGTCACACCTTCCAGTACCCTGCGCAATCCGTTGCACCTCAAGGTCTCCATTCCCCGTGCGATGGCGGCTGACTGGATCGCGGAGGCGCCCGCGCGCTCGAGCACCAGCTTGCGCATGTTTTCATCCGGCACGAGAATTTCTGCAATCACTGTCCGTCCCCGGAAGCCTGTGGCGTTACAGGCCGGGCAGCCGGTAGGGACGAACACCGTGGCTTGCATGCTGGCGTCTACGCCTGCGGAGCGGAACTCTTCCAACCATTCGGCCCGCATCTGGGCGGGGGCCCTGCAAGACTTGCACAAGGTCCGAACAAGACGCTGGGACACGATCCCGCTGATGGTCGAGGTCAACAGGTATTCTTCGATCCCCATGTCCATCAAGCGCGTGAGGGCGCCGGCTGCACTGTTGGTGTGTACGGTTGACAGGACGGTGTGTCCCGTCAAGGCGGCCTGAACGGCTATGCGTGCCGTTTCCGCGTCACGGATCTCGCCCACGAGTATGACATCGGGGTCATGCCGGAGAACCGAGCGCAGGACGCTTGCGAAGGTCAGGCCGATCTCGGGTTTGACCTGTATCTGGTTCACGCCCGGGATCCTGTATTCGACCGGGTCCTCGACCGAGAGGATCTTGCGCTCGGTCGAATTGAGGCGCGCGAGGCTGGCGTACAATGTCGTCGTCTTGCCGCTGCCGGTCGGCCCTGTAACCAGTATGATCCCGTTCGGCCGGCGCAGAAGAGATTCTATTCTGGCAAGGGTCCCGGTGTCGAAGCCAAGGGCTTGCATGTCGAGCGGGACCGATGACTTGTCGAGAATGCGGATGACTGCGCATTCGCCGAAGCCCACAGGCGCCGTTGCGATGCGGAAGTCCACTTCCCTTCCGCGCACAGGCATTTTGACGGCCCCGTCCTGCGGCAGGCGACGCTCGGCGATGTCGAGGCCGCTCATGATCTTCAGCCGGGAAATGATCGCGGGTGCAAGGTCGATTGCGGCCGGCTCCTCTTCCTTGAGGACACCGTCGATGCGGACGCGGATCCGCAGGCGGCGCTCGAATGGCTCGATATGGATGTCGGATGCGCCTGCTTCGACTGCGCGCGAGATCAGGCTACTTACGAAGCGGATCACCGGCGCCTCGCTCGCGCTCTCGCGCAGTCGCGCAAGATCGGTCTCGGTCGCGTCTGAAATGCTTGCGCCTGTGCCTGCTGGCGTCAGGTGTTCCTCTGTGGCGTACAGCCGTTGCAAGCATTGCTCGATATCGGAGGCAAGAGCCCCCTTTACCTGGACCTTGCGCCCAGTCGACAGCGCGATCGCACGCAGGAGAAAGCTGTCGAGCGGATCGGATGCTGCAATCGTAACTGTAGACGTGTCTGCTGCAAGAACGACCAACCGATGTTCACGCAGGAATCGTTCCGCGACCTCGTCGGCCAAAACAGGATCGGCTGGGTATTCGTCTGCCGTTGCCAGCGGGATACCCATGCCGGTTTCGAAGGCCTGCATCAGCTCGCGCTCGGGCACGAGGCCCAACTCCAGCAGGATGCGCGTGAGCCCGAGCGTACTTTGCGCTGCCGCACGGCGGGCCCGCTCGGCCCCCTCGTTGTCGAGCCTACCGGTTTCGACAAGCAGGTCGAGCAGCCGCTCGTGCGGGCTGATCGCGGGCATGTGTGTTGCCGGCGCCTGGCTGCTCATATGTCCCTTCGTTTCGCGCGCATTGCGTCAGACAATCGACAACGGCCCATAGAGCCAAGTCAACCAGATACCGGCGGCCAACCCGGCGCCGAAGGGCACTTTCGTGTCGGCGGCTATCTGCAGGCGTCCGTGCGCATGAGCCAGCACCATGGCTGCATTTACCACGACGGCCCAGAGAAGCACTGAGCCCAGACCCAGTGGTCCGCACCAGGCCCCTGCGGCTGCGAATAGCTTCACGTCACCAAATCCAAGTCCATCACGTCCCCGAACGTGCCGGTAACCCAAAGCCACTGCGGCAAGGATGGCTGCGCCCAGGAGTGCTCCAAACCCATGCGCCCAGAAAAGCTGCGGGCTGAACCAGAGACACACACCCAGGCCTGCGGGGATGAGCGGTAGCGTCAGGACATCGGCGAGTACGAGGCTGCGCACGTCCATCACGGCAAGGCAGAGAAGCGTCCACCCGAGGAGGACAGTGATCACAAGTGCCGATGTGTCGACCGTGGCGATGGCCCACGTCACCACACATAACGCGCCCAATTCCATTCCGGGATAGAAGGTACCGGTCCAGCTGCCGCAATGACGGCAGCGCCCGCGCGCAATCCCCCACGAGAGCAGCGGTATAAGGTCAGCAGGTCCAAGCTGATGATGACACTGCTCGCAACGCGAGCGTCCGGTCACGACGTCTTCGCCGCGCGGAAGGCGCTTGGCCAGCACACCCAGAAAACTGCCGATGAAGGGTGCGGCGAGCAGGAGACCGAGAGCCTCCATAGGCAGGCTGCCCGTCATGTGGAGCGTCCCTGTGCTGGGCACTGCTCCTGACCAGCGCGGATCGGAAACAACGGCTCGACGCCAATTATCCAATAGGGGTCTTCAGGGTTGCCGGTGATGCGAACAGATACACGCTCGCCTCTGCGGATCCCGCGCTGTGGGTCTTCCAGTTCGGCTGTGATTTCGAAGACGTCGCCCGGTGTGACTGGTTGCGCGGCGGTCAACGGCATCGATTGCTGTGCTGCGCCAGCGGTTGGTGGCACGAGCCCCAGTTCGCGCTGAAGGGCTGAGGCCGCATGAGCCACCTCGATTCCCGGTGATTGGGTGAGGACCGTGATCTCGCCGACGATGCAAGCGAAGATGCGGGGTGTCATACCGAGAATGCGTTGCGCCTCGCCTGCGGACCGGAATGGCTTGTTTTCGGGGACATGTTCGAGGCCGGCGTCGAGGTAGTGCTTCTTCTCGGCGCCGTTCAGGCGCACGAGATCATCTCCATCGCGCCAATCCTCCACGGCCGCAGCCAGGGCATCGGCCTTGTCCTGTGGGGCGCCTGCAGAACGGAACAGGGCGGCCAACAGGGCCTGATCGGCGAAGTTCAGGTCAACCTTGCCACGCTCTGACCGCACCGTCATCCTGACCCGGAAGCCACCGACCTCGATGAGGCTGGCCGTCGTCATCAGTGAAGGCAGGGTTCCGCGCGCGCCGGCAAGGGTGCTCGCAGCATGTTCGACGGCGCTCTCGATCGCCATCTGCGCCTGTGCACGCAGGAGATGGCGGTTGGCTGTGTCCAGAGTGCTGCGCGAGGCCACGGATACACCGATCAGTACCAGCGACAAGGCCGCGATAAATCCAAGTACGGCGACCAGCGCCATGCCAGACTGGCTTGGGTGCGTTCCGTGATGGGGATCAGGCATTGCGGCACCCGAATGATACCGGGTCATAGATGCAGGTCGGGTCACGCGAAATGCGCGGGCGAACAAGCAGGTCTGGCCAGGCTGCACCTTTCTGCCCCGAAGGCGAGACTCGGATGCTGATCAGGTCGGGCGCGCCAGTCTGGTCGGTCCACGTCTCGCGCCATTCGAGCGTGCCGCTTGCATCGCGGCGCGCGTAGTGCAACGCTACGCTACCTGCCTTGGTTACGAGTATGCGCTCCTGCCGGCCCTGCGGACCGTAGAGTGGTGACCACGTGATGACGAGGGTCTGGCCGGCGGCTTCCGGCCTTACGCTGATCTCAAAGCGCGCAAGGCCGCCTGCCTCCATGGCCGTCGGTGCAAGGGCCGTGAAGGACATCTGCGAGGCCGTAGCCCTGAACAGATCGGGGTCAGCTGCAAATGCAGGATCGAAGCTTCGTGGTACGATCCGCTGAAGCACCGTGCGCAGCATCGCCTGGCTTGCGGAAACTGACTCCATGTCGTGCGTCTTACGGGAGGCCGTTTCCCAGACGCGCCCTCCGAAGCGCATGCCTTCTGCCATCAGCACCGCCATGATGCCGAGAAGTGCAAGAACGACCAGAAGCTCGACCAACGTGTAACCGCGCTCATGCCTCAGCGTCATGGCCGGACGGGCTCCGCAGTAAAGATGATGCGATCCAGATGAATGCGCGATACGCCCCTTCGATCGCGCCAGGATACCTGCAGCCGCACGTGGACCATGTTTCTTGCCTGCGGCTCGCGCGTCCACTGCGGATCGGGGGGCAGCACCTGCACAGCCCAGGCGTAGGGTGTGCCGTCAATGGTTCCACTTCGCTCCTGCGGCATGCCCCCCAGGGCGACGAGGTGCTCCATCCTGGACTGTGCGACGAGAACGGCACCTTCTGTCGTAGCCGCGGTATCGATCGCGCGCAATCCTGTGCCCGCAAGCTGGAAACCTGCGACCATCATCACGGCCAATATGGCAAATGCCACGAGTGTTTCGACCAGCGTGAAGCCGTATTGAGCCTGAGCCCTCATGGAACGGCCTCGACGACAATCGGGCCGTAAGCATCCCGCTGACGCAGGCGCAATTGCCGACTGCCTCGCGAGATGACCAGATCACCGGATATGGATCCATCCCAACCCACGACGAGCGCACCATCAGCGGTGTTGCCTTCAATCCTGGCCAGCGACCCGGATCCGAGTTGAAGGCTGCGACCATCGGTCGATACCAGCATCGCCCGAGGCGTTTGTGACACGGTCAACCTCAGGTCTTGTTGCAGATCCATCGCCGCGGTGCGGAGTTCGCGTATGCGGGAAGCCGCGAGCCGCGCGTCGCTCTCCATTCCAAGCCCATCCAGCGCCCGAACAGCGAATGGCAGGCCTGCTGTCACGACCAGAGCCATGATCGTCAAGACCACCAGCAGCTCGAGGAGCGAGTATCCGGCCTGACGCTTCATGGCATCAGCGCCATGTCGTTAGCGGCAAAGATGCCGCTTACCACGCCGGTCATGATCGCTGCCACGACGAGCCCGAGGATGATCGTCACGCCGGGCAGCAGCAGCGCTGACAGACGTTCGACACGCGTCTTTACATCGCGGTCGAACATGTCTGCAGCCTCGACGAGCATCTGCGCCAAGCGCCCCGTCCCCTCGCCCACGGCGACGAACTCGACGGCGATGTGCGGAAACATGCCGACGCCGCCGAGTGCGCTGTGCAGGCTGCGGCCCTGCTTCACGCCGGCAATAACCTCGTCCAGGCCCTGTCGCAGAAAGCGATTGGAGACGACCTGTTGCGCCAGTTCGAGTGCCCGGTTCAGTTGCACGCCACCCTCAACCAGCATGCCAAGGTTCCTGAAGAACTGTGCCGTCTGGTAATGAAGCGGTATGTGCATGAGATAGCGTGCCCTCAGTGCGTGCCGGTCCACTCTGAATTGTACCGTGGGCTGACGCAGGAGATAGAGGCCTGCAATCAGGGCTGCGACCATTATGAGGCCGAGGCTTGCTCCATATTCATTCAGGAAACGCGAGGTCGCCATCAGCATAGCCGCAGGCCAAGGGGTTGCCGGGCCGCTGCCAGCAAGGATGGGTTCGAGCTGCGGCAGGACGTTGGTGAAGATCAGTGCCAACACACCCAACATAGTTGTCAGCAACAGAGACGGATAAATCATCGCCGACAGGAGTTTGTCGGCAAGATCGCGCGCCCTGGCCTCGGCATCCGCCATGCGCGTGATGACCTCGGGTAGTCGGCCGCTTGCCTCTCCAGCCGCCACCAGGCGACGCATGGTCTCGGGAAACAGGTTTCCGCTCCTCGCCATGGCTGACGACAATGTTTCACCCGCACGCAGGCCCTCCAGCATCGCATCAATCACTTTTTGCGTAGCGGCGGCTGATGTCACTGCGGACAATGTCGTGAGGGATCTTTCGACCGTCAGTCCTGCTCGCAAGAACACCGAAAGCTCCTGCAGCAAACGTGCACGCGTGCGTGCGCCAACGCGCGAGCGCCAGATCGGCAGGATGCTATCGGGACGCAGAGCCGTGCCCTGCCCTTGATGCTCGGAAAGGCTGAGGGGTGTCAGGCCTTGTTGGAGAAGTCGTTCGACGGCGGCCGCGCGCGTCGACGCCTCGATGGCGCCGCGGATGGCCTTCCCGTCTCTGGCTGCTGCTTCGTAAGTGTAGAGCGGCACGGATCGTTACCTCGTGCATGCATCATAGCCAAATGTCGTGTCCCATGACATTTGGAAGTCGCAACATCGTGTCTTCGCTGCCCCGACCCGTAACCTTGGCTGGATTTTCTAGTTGTTCCGCGGCGCCGATGCGGCCGTCAGCTTGCGAAGGCGGGATATGCTGAGCTCACGCGATGCACCGAAGGCAATGGTGTCGACGACCCTGCCCGCGCTGTTAACCAGAAAAGCGTGGGCTGTGTGGTCGATCGAATAATCACCCTTGCCTGTCTCGACGCGCTCAAAGCGAACGTCGTAGGCCTTTGCCAAGCGGTTCACGACAGGAAGTGGCGCCCACAGCGCCGTGACCCTGTCCTTGAATCCCGAGAAGTACTTGCGCATAGCCTCCGGCGAGTCTCGCTCGGGATCGAGCGTCATGAAGAGGATCCGAACATCCTTGCCCGCCTCGCCCAACTCAGCCAGAGCGGAGTCGATCTCCCAGACGGTCACAGGGCAAACCACCGGGCAGTTCGTGAAGCCGAAGAACAGTACGCTTGGCTTTCCATTGAAATCGCGGAGCCGCACCTCGCGACCGTCGACGCTGGTCAGTGCGAGCTGTCCGACACCTTTTCCAAGCTGCTCAAGCCCCTTTGGGGAATCGGTGCGATTCCCGGCGCCGGCAGGCGCGAGGATCGCAAGGCTCAACACCAGCAGAACTGCCAGCATGCGCATCGGAACATTCTTCCCTTCTATCGCTCCCAACTTAGGCGGACCCTGGTCATCCGTCGAGGCCTCGGCGCCAAGAGGGAACTACCGGGCCTTCCAGCCATTGCTGATTGCAAGGGCCTCACCAGCCTGGTCAAGCACCTCCCTGCGGCCGAGGCGTTCGTAGGCCGCGTCAATCACGGGGTCCGCGGCGACGCCTGCAGCGTGGTAGGATTGCCGATTGGCTATCGGTTGAACGCGGGCAATAGCCTCGATGCACCACTCGTTCAGGTGAGCGACTTCGACTTGGTTGTCGCGGCAAGCCAGCACCCGGACCGCCATTTCGGCGTCCTGCACATGCGCCTCGCGGCACATCCGCCCATCCTTGGACACGAAGCTCACAATCGGCTTAACGTGCAGACCGCTGGATTGCACCACCTGACCCGACGGGGTCGACGAGATCATCGACAAGACAGGATCGGCCAGCGCAATTCCATCACTGACCTGCTCGAGCCAGGAAACTTTTTGCGGGAGCATGACACCTGACATCACAACCACCAGCAATGCTGCCGCAACACCAACACCGGCAGGCAGCCATTCCCGACGTGTCCACGCATGCTTTCGTCGCAAGGGCATGACCTGATCCGCATCGCCATGCTGTTTCAGCTCAGGCTCGAGCAATGCCGAGAAGCGCTGTGTAGCGGCGAGAGGCGGGGTCACCGCTGCACGCAGGATGTCGTCCGTGGCGCGCAGCCGCGCGAGCCTGTGCCTCAGTGCAACGTCGGCTCGCAAGATGCCTTCAATGCGCGCGGCTTCAAACGCATCAAGCTCGCCATCCGCGAATGCCATCAGTGTTTCGTCTGGTATCGTCGTCATTTGCGCGCAGCCATTTCGTGCCGTTTTGACTTGGTCTCTATCATTTCACGTAGTGCCTCGCGGGCACGATACAACCGGCTCATCAATGTTCCGATGGGAATATCGAGGATCTCCGCAGCTTCCTGATAGGAATGTCCATCGATCACAACCAGTGCCAGCACTGCCCTGTGATCATCGGACAACAAGGTGAATTGCTCTCGCGCCCTGGTCAGCATCAAAGCAGTCTCGGTGACATGCTGACCATCCACGGTTGTATCCGTGGCTGCAAGTTCAAGCGTTTGCTTCTGAAGGTCGCTGCGACGCTTGCGTCCTCTGTCCTTCCAGATGTTCTGCATGATCCTGAACATCCAGCTATCCAGCCGTGTACCCGGCTGCCACTGTGCGGGCCTCGAGAGGGCGCGCTCAATCGCTGCGTGCACGATGTCATCCCCCTCGTCTGCGGAGCCAGCCAACGCCACACCAAACCGTCGCAATCGCGGCAAAATCAGGGTCAATTCCCTGCGCAACTCGCTCGGATCGTGGACAGACATTGGCCTTGTGAGGATCTATAACGAACGGGAGAGGGATTTATTCCGTGGAAAAGCCATTTGAGCATCCCGCAAGAGATTTGTAAAATCCTTCGACAGGGGCATTCTTGCAGTCGCCCTGCCGGAAAGACGCCTCGCATGCGCATGATCACACCCCGTTACCGCCTGGCCCTGACCATCTGGATCATGTTTGCGGCTTCTGTTGTTACCTTTCTCGCTGACACGCGTCCGGTGCAGGCCGGCTCCGGATCCTCACGCAATTCTGATGATGAAGCACCCGAGATCGATGACGATGCGTTTGGGCGCGATCGCGATGACAGGGATCGCGATGACAGGGATCGCGATGACAGGGATCGCGGCGAGAGGGATCGCGGCGAGAGGGAT
>CAZABH010000006.1:0-70427 GCA_964483585.1 uncultured Flavobacteriaceae bacterium | reverse complement strand
AGGGATCGCGGCGAGAGGGATCGCGGCGAGAGGGATAGGGGCGACCGGGATCGCGGTGACAACAAGGATGATGAACGCGACAGACCGTCTTCGAAGGATGACCAGAGAAGCAGCGAGGACGAAGCTGGCAATCGAGACCATGGTGGCAGCAGAGACGCTATGACCGTGTCCCCGGTCCCGCAAGACAACCGCGTGATCACTTACTCTGGCATTGACCGGGTCGAGCACCATCTCGAAGTCATGGACATCAAGCGGGGTGAACGCTTTCTTCGCGGTGAATTGCTTCTTGTCAGCGCGTCGAAGGCGACTCCGGGGAGACTTCTGCAGGATGGGTTTCGGATCATCGAAATATTCCCGTTACCGGGGCTGGGGCTGCAGGGCTACCGCGTTTCCTATGCAACAGCCCTCGATCGCGAGCTCGCGCTAAGCAGGCTTCGGCTTGTTGATCCTGCAGGTATCGCAAGCTTCAATCACATCTACACACCGGCGCGGGGTGGAGCGACGATTGCCGAGCCATCCGCCCTGCAGCCAGTCAGACCACGAAAGACCAAGGGAAGCGCACGCATTGGACTGGTGGATGCACCTGTAAATGCGCAGCATCCGATGCTGAGCGCGGTTCGAGTAAAAGCGCGTGCCTTTGGGTTGGCGACACCAGATATCGATGGCCATGGCACGGCCGTAGCCTCCCGGTTGGCCGAGGCTGCCCCGGGAGCACATCTTTATGTCGCCAGCGTGTTTTCCAAGCTGCAGGGGGGCGAGGAGATCGCCTCGGTCGATGCCATTGCGCGCGCTCTGGACTGGCTGGCGAGCAACAGGATTGCGGTCATCAATCTGAGTCTTGCGGGCCCACCGAACCCGATCCTGCAGGCTGTAACTGGCAGACTTGTGGAACGCGGGCATACGCTTGTCGCTGCCGTCGGTAATGAGGGACCCCACGGCGAGGCTCAATTTCCAGCCGCCTACGATGGCGTTGTCGGGGTCACTGCAGTGGACCACAGGAACGAGGTCTATATCTACGCCAATCGTGGCGACTATGTGGACTTCGCTGCTCGAGGCGTGGCTGCACGGGTCGCCGGGCGCGACGGCAACAGTGAAACGGTGTCCGGAACATCCTATGCCGCGCCCGTTGTTGCCGCAGAACTGGCCCGCCGGTTGACTGTGCCCGACCGCGTGCTCGCGGATCGGGTGACGAGTGAACTCGCGCAAGCCGCCCAGGACCTCGGAGTCCCGGGGCGCGATCCCGTCTATGGATTTGGCGTCATTGTCCCGCCCATGAAATGAGTGTCGACCCGAGGCGCATTTCGCTTGGAGAGCCTTGGTTTGGGCTGCTGCGGTTCCGACACCGTGCCAATCCTGAGTACCCCATCCGGAAACTTTACAATTGCCGACCGATAAACCTAGTCTGTCGCAAGGTGTCCCCTGCGTGTCCGGAATAAGGCCCGGGACATGATTGCAGCCGTGGCCCCTTGCCACGCCATCAGAAGTGAAACGGTATAGGCGACATGCGCTTTAAGATCCTTAGCCCCCAATCAGCCCTGCTTGCCGGTGTTGTCGCATTGTCCCAGACCGCTGGAATGGTGCGCGCGGAACAGAACGCATGGTGGCTCGACCTTGAGGGCGGGCTCGAATACTCGGACAATGTCGCGCTTGAGCAGAGCGATGCCAACAGTATGCAAGGGGATGTGGCTGCCGTTTTCTCGCTGGATGCCGGATACAGGCTTGTCGATCAACGAGATGCCCGGATCGAAGTGGGGTATAATTTCTACCAGAGTGTCTACGATGACCTCAGCGCATTCAATTGGCAAAGCCATAATCCCAGCTTGGTTGCATGGATCAGGTCATCGGGCGTCCGGTACGGCGTCGAGTATTCCTATACGAATTCGATGCTCGATGGGTCATTCTTCGTCGAGCAGCACATGATTTCACCAACGCTCTCGACCTTCCTGACCGATGCCATTCACGTCGCCGGATATTACCGGTTCTACCAGAAGAACTACAACAAGGCAGACGACGCGCGCGATGCTGACACCCATCAGATGGGTGCCGACGTGCACTACTATTTCGACCGGCCGAACAGGGGATTTTTTTCGGTGGGCGGCGGTTTCACCAACGAAGATACGGTTGGCGAAGCGTTCGATTATGACGGCGTCATGGCGCGCGCGGCGTTTCAAAAGCCGGTGGAGCTCTTTGGGCATAAAGGTCACATCAAGCTTTCCTACGCCTATCAGCGCCGCGACTACCTCAATGACGCTAGCCTTCCGGGTCCGGGCACCCGCGCAGATGATCGCTATACCCTCAGGGTTTCCACTCAGGTCGAGGTCGATACCAACACAAAGCTCGGTGTCGAGTTCAGACGCGTCGTGCGCGACTCTAACCTGGACGGGTCGAACTATGAGGAGAACGTGGGCTCGGTGTTCCTGCGCTACAGCCTCTAGGGCTGCATGAATTCGGAATAAATTAACCAATTGCCGACAACGAGCAGGCGATCCGCATAAGGTATTACCTCGAAATAGGTGTGCGGAAGCGCGGTAAATCCCAGTTCAGTTACTCCAAAGCGTCATAGGCCGTTGCGGTTAGTCCCTGCAACCGGATAATTTTGACAGGACAGGGAATAATCCCAGTGCCACGGAATCCCAATCCCATGCGGCAGATCGCCAGCATCCCGACCATCATGCCCAAGACGTGCACCGCCCTCGCCAGCGGAGGACGCTCGTGAACAAGACAAATGCCAGTATCATCGGAAACTTCCTGCATCGATCCCGCAATGTTTTCATAAGCGCTGGGGTCTTCAGTCTGTTCGTGAACCTGGCCATGCTGAACAGCCCGCTGTTCATGCTGCAGGTCTATGATCGGGTCCTGACGTCGCAGAGTGAAGACACCCTGCTGTTTCTGACGTTGCTGTGCGTCGGGGTTCTTGTCTTCCAAGCCCTGGTCGAGATTGCCCGCTCGGACTTGCTGGTGCGAGCGAGTTCACAACTGGACAATGAGCTGCGCGGCCTGACCTTCGGCATCTCCATGAGCAAAGAGGCGACAGACATGTCGAGTGCCCATGGACTTCGTGACCTTGACAATGTGCGTTCTTTCCTCGCCAGCCCGGCGTTGATCGCCTTGTTTGATGCGCCGTGGACACCGATCTTCCTGTTTGTCGTGTTCATGCTGCATCCCGCGCTAGGCATGCTCGCGCTCGCTGGCGCCCTCGTGATCATCGGCATCGCATATTTGAGCGAGATCGCCACGGGCGAGCCGCTGAATGAGGCCGCGCAAGCGCATCGAGACTCCGAGTTTTTCGTCAGCACGCTTCAAAACAATGCCGAATCCGCTCGCTCGATGGGCATGGTCAAGAACGTGCAGCGCCGCTGGGAAGAACATCACGAAGCGAGCCTCGCATGGCAGGCAGTGGCAAGCGACCGGGCTTCTCGCCTGAGTGCTGCCGCAAAGTTCGCGCGACAGCTCTTGCAGATTCTGTGTCTAGCGCTGGGAGCATATCTCGCGCTCGAAAACGAGATTTCGGCCGGCGCTATCGTGGCCGCATCCATCATCCTGGGACGGGCGCTGGCACCCATCGAAGCCTCGATCGGGCAATGGAAGCGCTTTGTGCAGGTTCGTCAGGCTTATCAGCGCCTGAACTCCGCCCTGAAAAACGAGAAGGACAATCCAAGGACTGAACTGCCCCCGCCCTCAGGAAACTTTGCGCTGGAAGACGTCTGGGTTCGCTTTGCCGGCGGCAAGGAGCCGGTGCTGCGCGGCGTTTCCTTCACAGTGGCGCCGGGTGAGGTTCTTGGCATCATCGGAGCGACCGGATCGGGCAAGACGACGCTGGCGCGACTGATGATTGGCGCACTCCGGCCGACAGCCGGCAACGTCAAGCTCGATGGCGTCGAGGTCTCGGAATGGTCGCCAGCGGAGCTGGGTCCCCAGATCGGCTACCTGGCGCAGGATGTGGAGCTTATGGAGGGCACGGTTGCCGAGAATATCTCGCGCTATGGCTCTCCGGACTCGCAGGCGATCATCGACGCGGCGAAGATCGCAAGCGCGCATGACTTCGTCCTTACGCTTCCTCAAGCTTATGACACGATCATCGGAGAACGCGGCAAGCTGCTTTCGGGCGGACAGCGCCAGCGTGTCGCGCTTGCGCGTGCCGTGTTCGGCCAAAGCAAGGTCGTTGTGCTCGACGAACCTAACGCCAACCTGGACGCAGCTGGCGAAGCGGACCTGCGCCGTGCCGTCGAAATTCTCAAGCAGCAGAAACGTACTGTCATCATTATTACCCATCGCCCAGGCATCCTGCCGGCTGTTGACAAGCTTGCAGTCATGAAGTCGGGGCAGATGGTATCGTTCGGACCGCGTGATGAAGTACTTGCGAACCTGAACAAGGCCGCTGCCGAGGCGCGTTCGGGCGCCTCACCCTCTCCCTCCAAGGTGACATCCCTCGAGACGCGCCATGCAAATATCAAAGCCCAGCCCTAGACGTCCAAACTGGCCAAACAGCATTCCCAGCCTGCCGACCAATACGAAGCGGGCCATGGCCTTCGGCTTTGCGCTGATTGGCCTGACCATTGGCGGGTTTGGGCTTTGGAGCACAACCGTTCCTATCGCCAGCGCTGTCGTGGCCAACGGTCAGGTGGTCGTTGCGTCGAAGCGCAAGCAGATCCAGCACCCAACGGGTGGTGCGGTCCGCAACATCAAGGTCGAGGACGGCCAGCATGTCCGCGAGGGTGACGTCCTGCTGGAGCTGGATGACGCCGACGCGCTGGAACGCTTTACGCGTGGCCGCGACTCCTACTTTCTGGCACTTGGGACCGAGGCCCGCATGCAGGCCGAGATTCAGGAGGCAGCTGAGCCGCAGTTCCCGCAGGATCTCATCGAGGCGGCGGCGCGCATGCCTGCAGTCAAGAGTATCCTCGACGGCCAGATGCAGCTTTTCACAGCCCGCCAGCTCGAGCTGCGCGGGCAGTTGTCGATGATCGAGCAGCAGCACGAGCAGCTTCAGGGGGAACTGAATGCGCTGGAGGCCGATCGACGGGCCGCGCGCGAGCAGATCGAACTTTCGCGCAAGGAGCTTGGCGTCGTCGAGGACCTCTACAAGAAGGGCTATACCACCCGAACGCGGGTGTTCTCTCTGAACCGGGACATTTCGCAGCTGAGCGGCGGCGTCGAGCGAACATCTGCCATGATTGCCCGCACGCGCAGCTCGCTGATGGAAAGCGAGCTCAAGCTCTTGCAGGCGAAGAACCAGCTCATGGCGACTGTCCAGGCCGAGCTGCGCGAGGTGCAGGCACGCATACCGAACCTGCGCGAGCAATACCGGGCTGCCGAGCAGGCCTACGAGCGCATGACCGTGCGTGCGCCGGTTTCCGGCTATGTGCTGGCCCCGCGCTTGACAACGGTCGGAGCCGTGGTTCGTCCCGGTGATACCATTCTGGAAATCGTTCCGCGCGACGACAGGCTGATGGTTGAGGTACAAATTCGTCCCTCGGACGTGGACTCGGTGTCCATCGGATTGCCGACGGAGGTCCGCTTCACGAGCCTGAGCCAGAAGAACCTGCCCATGCTGTATGGACGCGTGGCCTACATCTCGGCCGACTCTCTGCAGGACCCTCGGTCTAGCGCGACGTATTTCGTAGCCCACGTCGACGTCCCCGACAGCGAGATGCACCGCGTTGGCAAACTGGCGCTCCAGCCAGGAATGCCAGCATCGGTCATGATCAAGACAGGTGAGCGGACCGCGCTTGCTTACCTGACGCAACCGCTCAGGGACAGCATCAATCGGGCCTGGCGCGAGTAAGAGGCTTGCTGTTGGAAGTTAAGCGATTGTCTAACGGGTCCAGTCCCGGAGCCTTGCATCGAGAACACAGGCGCTGAACAGCCGGAGCAACGCAGATTGCTCACGCTCGGCGCTCGGCTTTTCTTTCGCAAGTTCAGAGGCCAGGGCTTCACGTGCGGACTTGTCGAGAGACGGCAGGCTTCGCCCCAGTTCAGCTCGACAGGTTCCCCAATAGGCGAGCTCGCGGACGGCGAAACTTTCTGCGGCTGCCCTGCCCTCGTCTGCGGTGCGCCCCGCATTGGCGAAAGCGCGGGTCACGTCCGCTTCCTCGATCTGACAGAAGCGCTTCAGCAAACCGAAACGGGTCTTGGCGTCATCGAACGCCTGTGCAGAGGGCATAAGGCCGGGGTCGAACGGGTCGTCGTCGCTGCCCGTGCTTGCCTGGCCTGCTTCGCGGTTGGCGCAAGCCTCTGCGGCCAGGATCTCGTTTTCGCACGACTTCGGGTCATGTGTGTCGCGTCGCATCGCGCAGAGGATCCTGCTGCCTTGTTCATGGCCATGCCTTGCGAGGACGCGCTCGCGGAAGTAGGCCCACTTGTCTGCGGTATCTTCGACCGCGGCCGTAACCGCGCGTGTAAAGTTGGCATTCATGGCGCCACGCGGCGTGGTGCCTTTGCCCCCCATACCCCGACCTATTGGTCCCGTGGACTTACCAAGTCGGCCCATTGAAATGCGCCCCGTGTCGGTTACCCCAGCCAGCACGTCATCGTCGCAGCCGAACGACAAGCCGGGCACGAGGCGATTGGGCGCGCAGGCCGAGATCAGGCCCTCTGGCAGCTGCGCTTCGTGCCGGAGATCCAGCCAGGCTGCGCGGCCCGACTTGCCCAGGCCCGGAGGGTTGTCTACCGACACAGGCTCCTCGGACGGCCGGTCCACCCAATTCGAATGCGCATAAAAGTCCTGGGTGGCATGGAGCGCGCGCCCCAGATGCTCCAGTACCTTGCACTTCACCGATTGGTCGTCCTCGCCAAAACGGCAGTCCAATATGGCGTCCTGTGGACTTGCCTTGGCGAGTGCGCCAGCCAGATCGACCGCCTGGTCCATATTCGCCTTTATGTATGTGCGGCATGCCACAAGGGCCTGTTCAGCCAACTGACGCCGAGCGGCGGGGCTGTTCTCAAGATAGTCGCCGCCCAAGCAATGGGCCGCAGGGTTCGATGAAAGGCCGCTGTCACCGTCGTCCGGATAACCAACCGTACCGGAGAACTCTCCCGCCCCAGCCAATTGGCGCAGTGTTGCAGGTTCAAGCTCGGTGATGGCGGAGCGGGTGATTTTTTCATGCTCCGACCCCAGATTATTCGCGGCGGGCTCAACGCCGAAGGCCAGAACAGGGCCTACGCCCCCCAGACAAGCGGCGACAATCACTGCGTAACGCTTCATGGCCTTCCATCCCTTGGATATCCGACAGATAGCAGAGGCCTCGCTGGTGGACCACTGCCCTCATCGCAGGCTATTTGCGGTCTAGGGGCTTCATGTCCTCGAGACCAGCCGGGTCGAGGTGCGTCAGGACCTCTGCGTCAGGGAAAAGGTGACGAAGCTCGTCTTCAACTTCGTCGCTGACGCGATGGGCCTCAGACAAGGTCATCTCTGGCGGAAGCTCGAGGTGCATCTGGATGAAGGCGTGATGCCCGGCGCGCCGGGTGCGCAGGTCATGGAGGCTGACGACCTCCTTGTGCGCTGACACGACTGCCTTGATCCGGTCGCGGTCGGCTTCGTCAAACTCGCGATCCATGAGTTCGTGATAGGCGCCAGACACGATCTTGAATGCACCCCAGCCGATGGTCGCTGCAATCGCAAGGCCCATCAGAGGATCGGCCATGGTCCACCCCAGCCAGCCCGAAAGAAACAGGGCCAGCATGACGCCTGCATTGGTGGCGAGGTCCGTCGTATAGTGCAACTGGTCTGCGCCGATGGCCAGCGAGCGCGTGCGGGCAATAACGTGACGCTGGAACAAGACCAGCGCCAGCGTGATGATGGTGCAGGCAATCATCACCATCAGGCCGAGTGATGTTTCGGTTACCGGGCGCGGCAGGACAAGACGATCGAGGGATTCGAGAAGCAGAAAGGCTGCCGATCCACCGACGAACGTCGCTTGACCCAGGCCAGCCAGCGCCTCGGCCTTGCCATGACCGAACCGGTGCTCCTCGTCGGCGGGTGTCAGAGCGTGGCGTACGGCTACAAGGTTGAGTGCGGAGGCAATCAGGTCCAGCGTGGAATCGACGAGGGAGGAAAGCATCGCAACCGAGCCGGTAGCAACCCAGGCCCAGATCTTCAGCCCGATCATCAGTGCGGCGGCAGCAACTGCCGCGTGGGTTGCGAGGCGCTTGAGCCTTGCGGCTTTCTCGCCTGACAGTCCCGTGCGCGTGCGGTCAGTCATGCTCATGGAAAGAGCTTTTCGGTGTGCCAGGGCGATTCTGCATTCTTGCGCCGGTAGACAAGGCGATCGTGCAGCCGGAATGGGCGATCGCGCCAGAACTCGATCTCGACAGGCGAGAGGCAGAAACCTGACCAATGCGGCGGTCGCGGCACACGGCCCAGGGCATAGCGTGCGGCATAGACAGCGATCTCCTTCTCGAGCTCGAAGCGGGTCTTCAATGGCCGCGACTGCCGGGATGCCCAGGCGCCAATCTGGCTGTCCTTTGGTCTTGACGAGAAATAGGCGTCTGCCTCCTCGGCAGAGACTTCGCTGATCATGCCGCGCACGCGGACCTGCCGGCGCAGCGACTTCCAGTGAAAGCACATCGCAGCCTTGCGTGCAGCCAGAAGCTCTTGGCCCTTTGCGCTCTCGAAATTCGTGTAGAACACGAAACCGCTGCGATCAAATCCCTTCAGCAGCACCATCCGCACGTTGGGCATGCCATCCGGATCGACCGTCGATAGGGCAACCGCATTGGGGTCGTTGGGCTCCTGGGCCGTTGCCTTTGCGAGCCATTCGCCGAATTGCTGGAATGGATCGTCGACGGCAGGGATCCCGGCCGCTTCGTCTTCTTTTTCGATGCTGTGCTCGTCCTGCATGCGATTGGCGCTGCCTTTTTTCGTTTACAGGGCATAGTATACAGGCTGGCGTCCGGGGGCGCACGTCCTGTCGATCGCGCGGTGCGTGGCCAACGGACACAGATCTGCGGGATTGCTCATGCGCCATTTCATTTTGCTGGTCTCATGCCTGATGCTGGGCGCCTGTGCCACGAACATTGTTGCCGAGAAGGCCTCCCGGTTCGATGAGGCTGTGGCCGCATATGACGCGGGTGATTTCGCAACCGCCTACCGGATCTGGGATGCGCTCGCGCGGGAGGATGACCTTGCGGCCATGCGCAATGTCGCGCAACTGCTCCGGCATGGGCGCGGGGTCGAGAAGGATACCGTGCGAGCCTTCAAGCTCTATACCGAGGCAGCTGAAAAGGGCCTGGTCACAGCCATGGCCAATCTCGGGGACATGTATCTTGCCGGCGAAGGTGTCGAGCGCAACCCGCAGGCGGCTGCGGCGTGGTATGCTCGGGCGGCCAGCGCTGGACTTTCGCTCGCGCAATGGAAGCTCGCGGAGATGTATGAAAAGGGCGATGGCGTGCCTGTCGATGCGCAGCGCGCTCGATCCCTTCTTGAGCGCGCGGCACGCAACGGCTATGCGCCAGCGCAGGAAAAGCTGCAGGCGCAGGGTGTCACGCTTGACGAACCTCAGAATGCAGAGCCTAACGCGCCATTGGTTGCTGCTCCGGTCGGGGCAGCGCCGAGCGGCGCTGAGGAGGCTTCGCCTGCATCGGCCCCACCACCTGCGAGCAGCCTTGCAGCCGGCATGTCCCCGGGTGATCCAATCCTGCCGGATCTGATGGGCAAGATGCCCGAAGCTGACCTGACGGTGGTCCATGCGGGGCTCGCCGCCTATAACGCGGCCGATCGCAAACGCGCGCAGCAGATCTGGCACGCAGCCGCTGTGCGCGGCGTGGCCGACGCGCAGTTGAGGACCGGTCTGATGCATGCACGGGGCGAAGGTGCGGCAAGGGACATGATCGAGGCCTATCGCTGGTTGCGGCACGCAGCCAGTCAAGGCCACCCGCAGGCGATCGCCGAACTGGCGCGGCTGTCCACGAAACTCTCGGCAGCGGAGCGCGCCATAGGGGAGTCTCTGGTGCGCGAGCCGCTCGAAAGTCTGAAGAAACCTGACTAATCCATGGATTTCGGGGTCGCATCGGTTTTGGGACGCGCTGCACAGTAACGCATGCACTGTGTGCAGTGTTTGTGTTAATACGTTGTTCTCGGCTCGGTTTCCCTAACGCCAACAAGACGGCATGAGGCATGTACGATCCCTATTCGGTTCTCGGACTTTCAAGGAATGCCGGGGAAGACGAGGTCAAGCACGCGTTTCGTCGGCTTGCCAAGCGGTTCCATCCCGATACGCCCGAGGGGGCATCGGATAAGGGCAGGCGCTTCAAGGACCTTTCCATCGCCTATGAGATCCTCGGGGACGCCAAAAAGCGGCGGGCATACGACCGCGGGGAAATCGACGCACACGGCAATCCACGCGCCGGTTATCGCGCTCCGTCCGATCCTCAGCCCGACCCCGAGCCGAGCTTCAATGCTGGGCAGGCACAACGGACGGGCAACCGGGCTAGCGGAACACGGTCCAACTATGGCGCGGCTCCCCAAGACAGCCCATCGTCCGGCGCCTCAGCTTCGCGCGAGACACACAAGGAAGACCCAGGATCCCCGTTCCGCAGCGCGTTCGAGCGTGCCTTCGGCGGCACCGTCGGTGGAACGGGTTCCAGCACCGAAAGCCGCACCAGCAGCAAGTCCGAAAGCCGGGTCGAGGACCTATTTGCCGAATTCTTCGGTGACCAAACCGAGACTTCGCGCCCCCCGGGCGAGGGGCAGTTCGACCTGCAGATCACATTCGAGGAGGCTGTTCTTGGCGGAACACGGCGTGTGAAGCTGCCAAATGGCAAACGCTTTGACGTGCGCATTCCAATCGGTGTCAAGGACGGCCACACGATCCGGCTGTCGGGCTCGAGCCTGCAGGGGGAGACCGGCGAGGCTGCAGTGGTCATCACGGTGGAGCCGCACCCCTATTTCCGGCGTGAAGGGAGTGACATCCTGCTGAACCTGCCCATCACGCTGGCCGAGGCCGTGCACGGCGCGAAAGTCAACGTACCCACATTGCATGGCGCCGTTGCGATGACCATCCCGGGCGGATCAAGCTCTGGACAGGTGCTGCGACTGAAGGGCAAGGGCGTCCCGGCGCACACAATCCACGCTGCCGGTGACCAGCTGGTGACGATCCAGATCGTCCTTCCAGAGACCATCGACAGCGAAATGTCCGATATGGTCAAGCACTGGGAAGCCCGGCATCCTTACGATCCGCGAAAGAAGCTTGGCGGCGTTTAACCCCTTCCCGCCACGGCCCTCCGCGGTCTAGCCTGATCCCATGAGCCAAGATCAGACCGACGACATCATTGCGCGCCTCCTGCATCACTACGGGCACGGCTTGTCGCCTGGCGATAGCGTCGTACCGCCGATTGTTCCCACGGCGGTCTATCACCTGCCTGGCGCGCCTTCAGCTGCGACGCATCAGTATGGGCGCTTTCACAACCCGACGTGGGAGGCGCTCGAGGAGGCGCTCGGGCTTCTCGAAGGCGCGGAGACGGTGCTCTTCCCTTCCGGTATGGCAGCCATCGCTGCCGTCATGTTCGCAAGCCTGCGGCAGGGTGACCGCGTGCTACTACCCTCGGATGGCTATTACACGACGCGCGTCCTGGCAGAGACCTATCTTGGTCGGCTCGGCGTGATGTGTGATACGCGCCCAACGACCAGCTTTTCTGACGGTGGGTTCGCAGGCTACCGGCTTGTCTTTGTCGAGACGCCTTCGAACCCAGGGCTTGATGTCTGCGATATCGCGATTGTCGCCGCGCAGGCGCGCGAAGCTGGGGCGTTGGTTGTGACCGACAACACGACCATGACGCCGCTTGGTCAGCGGCCGCTGGATCTTGGCGCCGATGTCGTTGTCAACTCGGACACGAAGGCCATCAACGGGCACTCGGATGTGCTTATGGGCCATGTCGCCTCACGCGACGCGGCCTTTTGCCAGGCCCTGCGGGACTGGCGTCGCTATTCAGGCTCGATCCCGGGACCGTTCGAGGCTGCACAGGTTTTCCGAGGGCTGGAGACACTCGAACTACGATTTGCCCGCATGTGCGCCAGTGCACAGACGCTGGCGCCCCTTCTGCAGGCTCATCCTGCCGTTCTCGAGCTGCGCTTTCCCGGTTTGGCCAGCCACCCGGGGCACGCCATCGCGGCGCGCCAGATGGCGACCTTTGGCTCGATGCTGACCTTGACCCTCAAGGATGGTGACTCGGCCGAACGCTTCCTGCAGGACTGCCCGCTGGTGCAGCCGTCGACCAGCTTCGGCGGCGTGCGGACTTGCGCCGAGCGTCGTGACCGGTGGGGTGATGCAGTGGCGCCCGGGTTCGTAAGGCTTTCGATCGGGATCGAGCCAACAGCACGGCTCGCTTCAGCAATCCTGCAAACGCTCGACCGGCTGCTGTGAACCCTCCCCCCGACTGGACTTCCCGGTCCAGAATTTCCTCTCCCTGCTGATCATGCTTCGCGGCATGCTTGACTACCCATTGCTGCAACTGAAACCACCCTTGCCGCTTACACATTGTTCATATTTTTCGAGATTGGACTTCTCAGTCCATCTCTGATTCGCCAGCATGGACTTAACCGGCGAATCACTTGGGACGCGAGACGCCGGGACACGGGGGAGTAAAAAACCAAACGATGAGTGGGTGCGATGAGCCGACAAAGTTCTACAGCCTTGCAGTTGACGCCTTCACAATTGCTGTCCGCGAGGGCCCGCATCCTCGAGTCCGCCGCGGAAATGTTTCGGACGCACGGCTATGATGTCTCGATGGACGTCATCGCGACGGCGGCAAATGTGTCCAAGCAAACGCTCTACAACCAGTTCGGCAGCAAGGAAGACCTGTTCAAGGCCATGATCGCCGACCGGGCGGCCGTGATGCGGGCGCCGCTCAGCGCTTCGGCTCTGGAGCGCCATCCGCGCGACATGCTGGCCGACATTGCGCGGCAGTATTACCAGCACGCCTGCGGCGAGCACGAGATCGGCTATTACAGAATGATGATTGGCGCCAGCCAGCAGTTCCCGGACATGGGGCGCGCCTTCTACGAAGCGGGACCCAAACAGATGGTGGAGGCGCTGGCGCAGTGGATCGCGCGGGAAGAGCGGCTGGGCCGGCTCGATACCGGCGGGGATCCGGTGCTTGCTGCCGAGCATTACCTGTCGCTTGTGGCGGGGCAGATCGAGGCGCGGGGCCTTCTCGGCTTGTGGTCGGAAATGGCGCCCGCGGAGATGGAGCGCCGCGCCCGGTTTTGCGCCGATATCTTCATGCGCGCCTTTGGACCGCATCGCCTGATGGCCTGAGGGGCAAGCTCCCGCACGCTCATCGGAGGCCCCGAATGCACTAGACCGGGTTTGCCCTGCTGGCCTAGGCTGGGGCCCGAGACACAGGTTTTTCGGGGGGTTGCATGATACGGGGCTTCTTTCGCGTCCTGCGCTGGCTTGTTCTGATCGCGCTCGTGGTGGGTGGCTATGCTGGCTACCGCCTCGTGTGGGGGACGCCTTTCACCATCACGCAACTGGCGGACAGGCAGGCCATCGCCTTTCTTCTGGATACGCCAGAACTTTTGACCGCCATCGGTCTCGTCGACGGGACGATGCTCGACTACCACTCGGGCGCGCTTTCAGACTATGGCGTAGCCGAGCGCGATCGCACCTATGCGCGGGCTGAACGCAACCTTCTGGAACTGCAGGCCTTTGATCGCACATCACTGGGACTGCAGGACCAAATCACTCATGACATCCTGACGTTCCAGTATGGCCGCCTGCTCGACGGAAAGAAGTATCCATGGAGTTCTGGTGGCGGGCTCTACGCCATAAGCCCCATGTGGGGTGGCCAGGTCGGGATCATCAATTTCATGACCCAGACCCATACGATCAAGAACAGGCTTACGGCGGAAAACTATGTCAAGCGCGTCAAGCAGGTTGCCGCTCGACTGGACAAGGTGACGGCGGAGTCGCAGCGCCAGTTCAGTCTCGGCGTCGTGCTGCCGATCTCGCTGCTCGACAAGTCGCTGGCCGTCATCAAGGACACGGTGACACCAAAGCCGGCCGAGCACCCGCTGGTCACGACACTTGGTGAAAAGATCGACAAGGCCAAGGCGTCCGACATCGATGCGGGCCTGAAGAAGAGGCTGATGGACGACACGGCGCGGCTGGTCGAGAGCGAAATCTACCCCGCCTACGCGCGGATGACTGCAGCTCTGGAGGCGATGCGGCCCGAGTCCGAGAAGCAGACCGATGGTGTCGACCGGCTGCCGGGCGGCAAACAGTTCTACGCCGAAGCGCTGAAGCGGAATACGACCACCGACTACACGGCAGACGAAATCCACCAACTGGGACTTGACGAGGTGGCGCGCATTACGCGCGAGATGGATGCGATCCTCGTCTCGCAGGGATTGGCCAAGGGTACGGTGGCCGAGCGTACGGCGAAGCTGGGCGAAGATCCGCGCTTCCTGTTCCCAGATAGCGATGATGGGCGCAACCAGATCCTGGCCGAGTATGACCGCCTGCTGAAAGAGATCGCCAAGGTCGTGCCCGACTATTTCGAAACGATCCCGACCACGCCGCTCGAGGTCCGGCGCGTGCCGCCGGCGTCCGAGAAAGGCAGCGCAGGCGCCTATTACAATGGTGCGGCGCTGGACGGCTCGCGGCCGGGCGTGTTCTACGCCAATTTGCGCGACCCGAAGGAAACGCCCAAGTGGTCGATGAAGACGCTGGCCTATCACGAGGGCATCCCGGGCCATCACTTCCAGATCGCCATCGGGCAGAACCTGCGCGGCCTGCCCTTCATCCGTCAGCAAACCCTGTTCACATCCTACGCCGAAGGCTGGGCGCTCTATGCCGAACTGCTGGCGAAAGAAATGGGTATGTACAGGGACGATCCCCTGGGTGACCTCGGGAGGCTTCAGGCCGAGATCTTCCGCGCGGCCCGGCTGGTGGTCGACACGGGTCTGCATGCCAAGGGTTGGACGCGCGAACAGGCGATCGACTACATGGCGGGCGCCACGGGCATGGCCGTCACCGACGTGACGACCGAGATTGAGCGCTACATGGCCAACCCTGGCCAAGCTTGCGCGTACAAGGTCGGGCAGCTCAAGATGCTGGCCTTGCGCGAGAAGGCGCGCCAGGCGCTTGGCGACCGCTTCAGCATCAAGACCTTTCACAAGGTGGTGCTCGAGAACGGCGCCGTGCCGCTGACCGTGCTTGAACGCCTCATCGATGACTGGATTGCACGCGAGAAGGCGGCTGACTGAGGCGACCTGTCGCGCGCATGGTCACGTTCGGACGATCGCTCAGGCCCCTCTGGCACCTCGCGCCGGAGGGGGTGTTCCTGAACCATGGCTCGTTCGGGGCGTGCCCGAAGGCGGTGCTTGACGCGCAGACGCGCTGGCGCGAGACGATGGAGCGACAGCCGGATGTCTTCTTCCGGCGGACGACGTCGGCGCTCAATCCCGACAATGGCCTGCGGCAGGCGGCGGCACGGCTTGGGTCATTCATTGGCGCGCGCGGCGAGCACATCGCCTTTGTCAGCAATCTCACAGAGGCGGTGAGCACGGTACTGAGGGGCATGCCGCTCAGCGCGGGGGACGAGATCCTTCTCCTTGACTGCGTCTACAACTCGGTGCGCCGGGCGGTGGACAACAAGTGCCGCGAGACCGGCGCGCGCCCGGTGATCGTCGACCTGCCCTTGCCGCTTGATCCGGACCTCTGCCTTGCACGGGTGGAAGCCGCCGTGACGGCGAACACGCGCCTTGCCATCCTCGATCACATCGCCTCGGCACCGGCGCTGATGCTGCCGGCCCGGGCCATGACAAAGGCGCTGCAGGCAAAAGGTGTGCGCGTGCTGGTCGACGGGGCGCATGCGCTGGGCCATGTCGCGCTCGACGTCGATGACATGGGGGCCGACTGGTACACGGCCAATGCGCACAAGTGGCTCTATGCACCCAAGGGCGCGGCGTTCCTGCATGCGCGCGACCCGCAGGCGATCGACCTCAGGCCGCTGGCCACCAGCCACTATGTCGGCGAGCCCTTCCCGCTCTCGTTCGATTATGTCGGCACGCGGGACGTGACGCCGTTCCTGACTGTGCCGGACGCGCTCGACTTCATCGAGGGCCTGGGCGGTGCGGCGGCGCTGCAGGCCTACATGCACGGCCTGTCGTGCGCGGGCCAAGCCGTGATGGCGCGGCTTGGCCTTCAGCCCATCGCGCCCGACACGATGTTCGCGGCGATGCACGCCTACCACCTGCCGCAACGGCGCGCGGTTGCGCCCGAAGATGCGCTCGAGATCATCGACGGCTTCTGGGACCGGCACCGCATCCAGGTTGCCGCCTCAGCGTACCTGGGCCGTCTCGTGCTGCGGTTGTCGGCGCAGGCCTATGTGGGCATCGAGGATTACGCGCAGCTGGCTGATGTGCTCGAGCGCGAGGGATGGCCGGGGCGGTGAGCGGGACGCACCTTCAGGGCGCAGAGTAGTCCCTTGGCTTCACGCCATACGCTTCATCATGGCCTGTGCAGGCAGACCACCCACGTCTTCTTCGCCCTCTCACCTGCGCTGCAAAGACGTGGATGGTGCGCCGTCGCGCACCATGACGTGGGCGGATGGAGGGGCTTGGTTTGGAGTTGGGACCAGAGGGGTTGCGTCGACCTCACGCCGCGCGGCGTGCCGGGGTGGTGGCGGCGGCTTCGAGGTTCTGGAGGAACTGGGTCGTGCAGGTGCTCCATGAATGTTGCAGGGCGAAGGTCCGGCAGTCCTCCGGCCTCAACAACAGGGCACGCTCGATGGCGACGCGCAGGTCTTCGTGCATGACACCGGCGGCCGTCCCGTTCACCAGCACGTCCTTGGGCCCCTGTACCGGGAAGGCGGCGACAGGCACGCTGGCGGCGAGGGCTTCGATCATCACGAGGCCGAACGTGTCGGTACGTGAGGGAAAGACGAAGACGTCGCTCGCGGCATAGCAGGCTGCGAGTTCCTTCCCGAAGCGGTTGCCGAGGAAATGCGCGTCTGGGAAGCGGGCCTTGAGTTCGGCGAGTTGCGGCCCGTCCCCGATGATGACCTTGCTGCCGGGGAGCTTGAGGGACAGCATGGCTTCGAGGTTCTTCTCGACGGCGACGCGGCCCACATAGAGGCTGATGGGTCGCGGCAGGTTGAACAGGTCCTTTGGTCCCGGACGGAAGAGATCGGTGTCCACGCCGCGCGACCATTTGCAGAGATTGCCGAAGCCGCGCTCCTGCAACTCGTTCATCAGGCTATCGGTCGACACCATCGTGCGGGCGGCCGGCTGGTGGAACCAGCGGATCAGGGGATAGGTCCAGGCCGCTGGCAGCGCCGTGCGCGCCTCGACATATTCGGCGAAGCGAGTGTGGAAGCTGGTCGTGAACGCCAGGCCCCGCTGCAGGCAGACCTGGCGTGTCGCAAGCCCGATCGGCCCTTCGGTTGCGATGTGGATCGCATCCGGCCGGAAGCGGGAGATCTCGTCCATCATCCGCGCCCTTGCAAACACCGCAAGGCGGACCTCGGGATAGGTGGGCAGCGGGATGGTCGCAAAACCGTCTGGCGTGACCATGTGAACGTCATGTCCCCGGGATGCGAGCTCCCGGGCTGTGGCCTGGAGGGTGCGGACGACGCCGTTGACCTGGGGCTCCCAGGCGTCGGTTGCGATCAGGATGCGCATGAAGCCTTCCTCCGCGTGATGTGTTACTCGGCAGCCTGCAGGACGCCCAGCCTTGCCTGCTGCGTGGTGCGAGATACTTCGCTGGCCCAATCGATGATCGAGAGGTTGCCAAACCGATCCTCGGCAAGCGCGGTGCATCCCTCGACCCAGTCGCCGTCGTTGCAATAGAGAACGTCGCCCATGCGACGGATCTCGGCCTTGTGGATGTGACCACAGACGATTCCGTCGATCCCCCGCCGTTCGGCTTCGCGGGCAACAGCCTCTTCAAAGCGGCTGATATATTCAACTGCGTTCTTGACCTTCGTCTTCAGCCATTGCGAAAGCGACCAGTAGGGCATGCCGATGCGGCGGCGCACGAATGCCACGGCTTCGTTCATCAGCATGGCGAGTTCATAGGCGTGGTCGCCGGCCTTGGCGAGCCATCGGGCATAGGTGACCACGCTGTCGAAGTGGTCCCCATGCATGACGAGCAATTGGCGCCCGTCGGCGGTTTCGTGCGTGGCCTCGTATTTCACTTCGATGCCCGCGAGGCACAGGTCGGTGTAGTCGCGCAGGAACTCGTCGTGATTTCCGGGGACGTAGATCACGCGGGTTCCGTTCGCTGCCTTGCGCAGGATCTCATTGACGACCTCGCTGTGGCTCGACGGCCAGTACCAGCCACTGGCCAGCCGCCATCCATCGACGATGTCACCGACGAGGTAGAGAAGGTCGCTGTCGTTGTGCTTCAGGAAATCCAGCAGCAGTTCGGCCTTGCAGCCGCGCGTGCCAAGGTGGATGTCCGAGATCCAGATCGTTCGATGGTGACGCTTGTGGCGGACCGGGCTCTCGCCGCTACGGACCGAACTGCGGCCGCTTCCAAACCCGGGCACCGGCAGAATGCGCTTGTAGCGCGCCAGTGCTGCGAATGGATTGCGTCGCTCGTGCGGATTTCCAAATGCCAGCATACGCCCCTCCCTTGCGGTACACGGGCGCGTGCGGCTCGACCTCGAATCGTACCCTGCCCGTCTTGTTTCCTTGGTGGCGCAGTGCGGTGACGCTGCCGTGTCGGTTGCGTGACTCTTTTTTGGAGGAATGAGGTTAACGGGCTTGAGGTGTGGTGAATTGTTCACGGTCTGCGCGTCGGTGGAGGACGGAGCCGAAACTGGCGTCGGACTTGAGGCGGTGCGAGGCGACGTGCGAGATTGGTCTTGGTGTCTGGAAATGTAATGAACCGCGAGGCGCGTCGCGGGATTGGGAGATCAGGTCATGGCCTATCAGGAACGTGGTGGTGGCGGGCGCCGGCCTGCACAACTGAATGTGCTGGGCGGTCCGCTCGAGCCCTGCAGCCATGAGCCCCTGACAGGTTTCTTCCGCGACGGCTGCTGCAACACGGCGCCGGAGGATCGCGGGTCGCACACCGTGTGTGCCGTGATGACGGCGGAGTTCCTGGCCTTCTCGAAGGCGCGTGGCAACGACCTGTCGTCGCCGGTGCCGCAGTTCGGGTTTCCGGGCCTGAAGCCCGGGGACAAATGGTGCCTGTGTGCGCCGCGCTGGCAGGAGGCCTTCGTGGCCGGCATGGCGCCGCGGGTAGTCTTGCGGGCAACACAGGCCGGGGCGCTTTCACACTGCGACCTTGCGGACCTCAAGCGGTTTGCCATCGACCTGAACTGAGCGCATGGGTCGGTTGCGTTAACGCGTTTTGTGGAAGCTTGCCATCGGACGGCACCGGCGGTTTGACCCCGACAACGAAAATGACTAGCGTTGCCCGCTTCCAGTGATTGCAGAGAGACGCGGTTTTCGCGGCGGCTGAAACATGAGCCAGAACAACGGGTTAATGAAGGGCAAACGCGGCCTCATCATGGGGGTCGCCAATGATCGTTCCATCGCCTGGGGCATTGCCAAGGCGGTGCATGACCAGGGCGGGGAACTTGCGTTCACCTACCAGGGCGATGCGCTGAAGAAGCGCGTGGTGCCGCTGGCCGACAGCGTGGGCTCGAAGCTGGTCATGCCGTGCGACGTGACGGACCACGCCTCGATCGATGCCACATTCAACGAGCTGAAGACGACCTGGGGGTCGCTGGACTTCGTGGTCCATGCCATCGCCTATGCCAACAAGGACGAGCTAAAGGGGCGCTATGTCGACACGAGCTTCGACAACTTCCAGATGTCGATGAACATCTCGTGCTACTCGTTCACGGCCATTGCGCAGCGCGCGGAGAAGATGATGCCGAAGGGCGGGTCTCTGCTGACGCTCAGCTATCTGGGTGCCGAGAAGGTCATGCCGCACTATAACGTCATGGGTGTCGCGAAGGCGGCACTTGAGGCGAGCGTGCGCTACCTGGCCGAGGATCTGGGTAAGCTGGCGATCCGGGTCAACGCCATCTCGGCGGGCCCCTTGAAGACGCTGGCCGCTTCGGGCATCGGTGACTTCCGCTTCATCCTTAAGTGGAACGAGCTCAACGCGCCGCTCCGGCGGAACGTGACGCTGGAAGAGGTGGGAAGCTCTGGCCTCTACCTGCTCTCGGACCTTGGGCGTGCCGTGACCGGCGAAGTCCATCACGTCGACTGCGGCTACCACATGGTGGGCCTGGCAGCAGTGGACAAGGTCCATGACACAGCGCAGCTGCTGACGACGCTTGCACCGCATGAATGATGCGCGCCCGGGGCTTCTGCTGACAGCCCCGGCGCAGGAGGCTCCCGCATGTCGCACAACAGCTTCGGCCATCTCTTCCGGGTGACGACATGGGGCGAGAGCCACGGGCCCGCGCTTGGCTGCATCGTCGACGGCACGCCGCCGGGCCTTGGCCTGACCGAGGCTGACATTCAGCCCTGGCTTGATCGCCGGAGGCCTGGAACCTCGAAGTTCGTCACGCAGCGCCAGGAAAGCGACCAGGTGCGCATTCTTTCGGGTGTGTTCGCCGACGAACGCACGGCGGGCCAGGTGACCACCGGCACGCCGATCGCGCTGCATATCGACAATGTGGACGCCCGCTCGAAGGACTATGCCGAGATGCGCGATACGTTCCGCCCGGGGCATGCCGACTACAGCTATTTCATGAAATACGGCGTGCGTGACTATCGCGGCGGCGGGCGGCAATCGGCGCGCGAGACGGCAGCGCGCGTGGCAGCGGGCGCCATTGCGCGCAAGGTGCTGGACCACATCGTGCCAGGCGGCGTGCGCATCCGCGGCGCGCTCGTGCAGATGGGGCCGCACGGGATCGACCGGACAAACTGGAGCTGGGATACGGTTGAGCAGAACCCTTTCTGGTGCCCGGACGCTGCGGCCGCAACCGCGTGGGAGAGCTATCTCGACGGCGTGCGCAAGGCGGGCTCGTCGTGTGGCGCGGTGATCGAGGTCGTCGCGCAAGGCGTCCCCGCAGGGCTGGGCGCCCCGCTTTATGGCAAGCTTGATGCGGAGCTTGCGGGTGCGATGATGTCGATCAACGCCGTCAAGGGCGTGGAGGTCGGCGAAGGCTTTGCGGCGGCGGCCCTCTCGGGCGAGGCGAATGCCGACGAGATGCGCGTGGCCGACGGCCGGCCGCAATTCCTGTCGAACCATGCCGGCGGCATCCTGGGTGGCATCTCGACAGGCCAGGACATCGTTGTGCGCTTTGCCGTGAAGCCAACTTCATCCATCCTGTCCCCGCGCCAGACGATCACGCGCGACGGGGTCGAGACCGATATCCAGACCAAGGGCCGCCACGACCCCTGCGTCGGTATCCGCGCCGTGCCCGTCGGCGAGGCCATGATGGCCTGCGTGCTGGCTGATCACCTGCTGCGGCACCGGGGGCAGTGTGGGTAAAAGTGGCTGAAATGAGCCATTGACAGATCACGGTTGCTTGTATATACTTGTATATACATCAGGAGATCTCTATGGGTATCTATCGCAGCAAGACATTCAGAACGGGCAACAGTCAGGCTGTGCGGCTGCCCAAGGAGATTGCGTTTGGCGATGACGTGGAGCTGGTCGTCGTCCGCTCCGGAGACGTGGTGACACTTTACCCGGCGACGTGCTCGGTCAAGGACATGGTCGCGCGCCTGAATGCCCTGCCTCGCCCGCCATCCATCGAAGAGCGTGACACTGAAGAGTTGCCCGAGCGTCGCGGTCTCTAGACGTGGCATTTCTCATCGACAGTGATGTTGCGATCCACCTTCGTGACGGCGATCCTGCCGTCACGAATGCGATCGCTGCGATTGATGAAGCGATCGTGATGTCGATAGTTACGCGCGTTGAACTCGAGGGCGGCGTCTACCGGGATCCAGCACATGCATCCACTCGCAGGGCGCGGCTTGATGTCCTGCTATCGGCCATCCCAACCCTGCCTTTCGACAATAGTGCGGCTGAAGCCTACGGCAGGATCGTGGCTCATTCGGGCTACTCGCGACGCAAGCTGCTGGACCGGATGATTGCCGCACAGGCGCTGGTGCATCAAGCCGTCCTGCTGACGCGTAACTCTGATGACTTCGCCGACATACCCGCGCTGCCCGTGAGGACCGTTTAGAGCTTTGCGGGGGTCCGAGGCGCGCCCTATTTCCTGAATACCACCACCTTCGACAGGAAGGCCGGCGTAGAGGAGAGGCGCTTCAAGCTTGCGTCCTTGAAGGAGGCCAGGATGTCCCACGAGAGGTAGCTTTCGTAGTAAGGCTCGTGGAAGGCCTGGGGGAAGAATTCGGTCAGTGCCTCGAAGCCTGGCGTATCGCCGGGCTGGATCGAATCCACCAACACGAAGAGGCCGCCGGGCTTGAGCACGCGTGCGATCTCGCGGGCAACGCGGGGGCGTATCTCGGGTGGCAATTCGTGGAACAGATAGATGCAGGTCACGATGTCCTGGCTCGCGTTCAGGACGGGCATCGCCTCGGCGTTGGCCTCGAGGAAGCGCACGGCGCGCCAGGCCTTGAGCTCCTTGCGGGCCCTGGCGAGATATTCCGGGGACATGTCCAGTGCGGTGACAGACAGGCGTGGCCAGTTGTCCTTCACGTTGGCGAGGAAGCGGCCCGTGCCCGTTGCCACGTCGAGCAGGCTGAGCTTGCGCTGGTCCTTGCCCTTCATGAAGGCGGCGATGGGGACGAGCGCCTGGCGGCGCATGGCGTCGGCGGTACCGGCGAACAGGGTCTCGACCTGAAAGTCATAGCGGCGGGCGGATTCGTCCGAGAGCCAGCCGCCCGTCTGGAAGTGGAAGTTCTGCATGTAATAGTCGGGGAAGCCCTGGCGCGGCGCTTCGGCCTTGACCTCGTCGTGGACCTGGTCGCGCCGGCGGCGCGCGACTTCAGGTACGTCGCGCAGGAAGTCGAGCGAGTCATAAAGGGCCGTGAAGGCGTTGCGGTCGATCGCGGCGGGGGCGGCGTAGAGGCCCTCCTCGATGTTCTTCCAGTCGCGCTCGAACAGCTTCTGCATCTCGGCGAAGAAGAGGCGGCGGTCGGGGTAATCATGTTCCACCTTGACGCCGCCCTCGGCGAAGGCGGTGGAGCGGCCAAGGCGGTTGGCCAGCACGTGATGGCTACCGAACCAGGCGACACGGGCAGCCTGGCTGAAGCGGTAGAGGTTGCGGGTGAACTCGTTCGCCATCGGTGCCTCAGTCGCGTTCGAACAGCGCCGTCAGCTCGACATGGGCCGACCAGAGGAACTGGTCGATGGGTCTTACCACGCGGAGCCTATAGCCACCGTCGACAAGTATACGTGCGTCGCGCGCGAAAGTCGCGGGGTTGCAAGAGACGGCTGCAATGCGGGCGACCTTCGACTTTGCCAACTGCTCGACCTGCGCGCGGGCGCCGGCCCTGGGTGGATCGATGACGACGGCGTCGAAGATGTCGAGTTCGTGCTTGAGCAGCGGCCTTCGGAACAGATCGCGCCGTTCGGCGCTCGCCGGCTTGATGCCCTGCAGGCCACGAAGGGCCTGGGTGAGGGCCGTGATGGCGCCCTCTTCGCTGTCGAAGGCTGCGACCGCGTGCGCATCGGCCAGCGGCAAGGTGAAGGCGCCGCAACCACTGAAGAGGTCGGCGACCTTGCGCGCCTTTCCGACATCGGCGGTGATATGGGCCTGCATGACGGTCTCGGCCTCGCGGGACGCTTGCAGGAAGCTTGCGGGCGGCAGCGCGACCTGTCCCCTGCCCCACTTCATGAGTGGTGGCGAGGACTGATGCGCGAGTTCCTCGTTGACGGTCAGGCGGGCAAATCTCAGGCGGTCGGCGAGAATGGCGAAGCGCGCGCGCTGTTCGCGGTCGAGCTTCGCGCCCGGGATGCCGAAGGCTGCGTCGATGCCGGTGTCGGTCATCGTGAGCGCCAGCTCGGCCTGGCCGCGTTCGGGGAGTTCGGGCTCGAGCGCGAGCTGCAGCTTGGGCACGAGTGCCATCAGCTGCGGGTGCAGGACCGGACATTCCTGCATGTCGTTGATGAAGTGGCCACCGCGTTCCTGGAAGCCGATGACCACACGATCGGGGATGCGCCGGGCCGAGAGCGTCGCGCGGCGTCGGGTGCCGGGTGCAATGGCAATGGTTGGCTCAACCTCGATGCCTTCGAGGCCACGCTGTGCAAGCGCGATTATGACCTGCTCGCGCTTCCAGTCGAGATAGGCCCGGGGCGCCATGTGCTGCAACTGGCAGGCGCCGCAGGTACCGAAATGACGGCAGGCTGGCTTCACGCGGTCGGGGCTTGGCTTGACCACCTCGACGGCATAGCTGCCGTCCTCGCTGGTGCTGATCGCGATTTCTTCGCCGGCCAGCGTGTAGGGCACGAACATGCCATCAGCTGTTTCGCCGTCGCCCTTGTGGCCGACGCGGAGGATCTGAACGTTTTGTCCCGGCAGTGCCGACATCCTGTCCGCTCTTAAAACAGCGGATTGGAAGCGCGCGCTCCCAGAACGGTATCGCGGCCCAGCGCAGTCAGGGCGGTGGCTACAATGTGCTGGGCGTTGAGGCCGGCGATGTCGTACTGCTTTGGTTGCGTGTCGTGGTCAATGAAGATGTCGGGCAGCGTCATGGCGCGGAAGCGACAGCCGCGGTCGAAAAGGCCCGCATTGGCCATGAACTGCATGACATGTGCGGCGAAGCCGCCGATCGCGCCGTCCTCGATGGTAATCAGGACCTCGTGGTTGGCGGCGAGGCGGCGCACAAGATCCTCGTCAAGCGGCTTGCAAAAACGGGCGTCGGCGACAGTCGTGGGCAAGCCTCGCGCAGCGAGATCGTCGGCAGCCTTCAGCGCCTCGCCAAGGCGGGTGCCGAAGCTGAGGATTGCGATTTTGGAGCCCTCGCGCACGATGCGGCCCTTGCCGATCTCGAGCGGCGTGCCCTTCGCCGGAAGTTCGATGCCGACGCCTTCGCCCCGCGGATAACGCACGGAGGACGGGCGGTCGTCGATGGCGACCTGGGTCGCAACCATGTTGCGAAGTTCGAGTTCGTCTGATGGTGCCATTACGACAAAGCCTGGCAATGTCGCCAGAAATGTTGTGTCAAACGAGCCGGCATGGGTCGCTCCGTCGGCTCCGACGAGACCTGCCCGGTCCATCGCGAAGCGGACAGGCAGCCCCTGAATTGCGACGTCGTGGACGACCTGGTCATAGCCTCGCTGCAGAAACGTTGAATAGATTGCCGCGAAGGGCTTGAGTCCCTCGGTCGCAAGCCCCGCCGCAAAGGTAACGGCGTGCTGCTCGGCGATACCGACATCGAAGCAGCGTTTGGGGAAGCGCTTCTCGAACAGGTCGAGGCCCGTGCCCGAGGGCATGGCGGCGGTGATGGCTACGATTCGCTCGTCGACTTCAGCCTCGGCAATGAGGCTCTCGGCAAAAACCTTCGTGTAAGAGGGCGCGTTGGAGATGCTTTTCTTTTGGGCGCCAGTGATCACGTCGAACTTGACCACGCCGTGGTACTTGTCGGCCGAGTTCTCGGCGGGCGCGTAGCCCTTGCCTTTCTTGGTGACAACATGGACGAGGATCGGGCGATCGATGTCGGCGTCGCGGACGTTTTGCAGCACGGGCAGGAGATGGTCCATGTTGTGGCCATCGATGGGGCCGACATAGTAAAGGCCGAGTTCCTCGAACATGGTGCCGCCCATGGCCATGCCATGGGTATAGCGCTCGGCCTTGCGGGCGGTGTCCTCGACGAAATGTGGCATCTTCTGCGCCAGCTGCTTGGCGAAGTTGCGCAGGGTCTGGTAGGTCGAGGAGGAGACCACGCGCGAGAGATAGGCACTCATGCCGCCAACTGGCGGGGCAATCGACATGTCGTTGTCGTTCAGTACAATGATGAGGCGCGTGCGCAGGGCACCCGCGTTGTTCATGGCCTCGTAGGCCATGCCTGCCGACATCGCGCCGTCTCCGATCACGCAGACGACGTTGCGCTGTTCGCCTTTCAGGTCACGGGCGACCGCCATGCCCAACCCTGCCGAGATCGAGGTCGAGGAGTGTGCCGCACCGAAGGGGTCGTACTCACTCTCGCTGCGCTTGGTGAAGCCCGAGAGGCCGCCGCCCTGACGAAGGGTGCGTATGCGGTCGCGCCGGCCAGTGAGGATCTTGTGGGGGTAGGCCTGATGGCCGACGTCCCAGATGACGCGGTCGTTCGGCGTGCTGAAGACGTGGTGCAGGGCCACTGTCAGTTCAACAACGCCGAGGCCCGCGCCCAAGTGTCCGCCCGTCACCGACACGGCGTCGATGGTTTCAAGGCGCAACTCATCGGCCAGCTGGCGCAGTTGATCTCGCGAGAACTGGCGCGTGTCTGCGGGGGTCTTGACCGTATCGAGAAGCGGGGTTTGCGGCGCCATGGGTTCCAGGAGATGTGGGAGCTCGGGACCCGGTTTTATAGAGCAGACGCGTCCTGCCGCCTACCCTTGCGGCAATTATGCGCGCCGGTTAACGACGAATGTCACAAGACCACGAAGAAGATCTGCTTTTTCGTCAAAAACATCCAGGTGTGCGACGCTCTGGCTGGCCAATATCTCGGCCTGCGCCTTTGCCCGCTCGGCCCCCAGGACCGTGACAAACGTCGCCTTTCCTGCCGTCTCGTCCTTCCGGGCAGCCTTGCCCATCAACCCGGGATCGCCCTGATGGTCAAGCAGATCGTCGGCAATCTGGTAGGCCAACCCAAGGTCATGTGCAAAATTGGTCAGTGCGTGTCGCAGCTGCACGGGCGCGCGCCCCATGATGGCACCAGCCTCGCAGGCGAATGATATCAGGGCCCCCGTCTTCAAGCGCTGCATGCGCGTGATCTGGCCGATATCGCCCAAAATGGCCTTGCCGCCGATGTCGATCATCTGCCCTCCCACCATGCCTGCGAAGCCTGAAGCCTGCGAAAGGCGCAATACCAGATCACTACGGACATGCGGGTCAGGATGGGTCTCGTGACCAGCCAGCAGCGTAAAGGCGTGGGTCAGCAACGCGTCACCAGCAAGGATGGCCGTTGCCTCGTCGAACTTGCGGTGCACCGTAGGTTTGCCGCGGCGCACGTCGTCATTGTCCATCGCTGGCAGGTCGTCGTGAACCAGCGAGTATGCATGCACGCACTCGACCGCAGCGGCCACCCGGGCGAGCGCCCTTCGGTCGACACCGAACTGACGGCCTGACTGCAGCACAAGGAAGGCTCTTATGCGCTTTCCGCCTCCGAGGGTTGCATAGCGCATGGCTTCAATGACGCGCGCCTGGGGACCCAGCGGCTCAGGCAATAGCTCCTGCAACGTATCCTCCATGAAAGAGGCAATCTCGTTCAGGGCCGGCTCTATTGGAGCATTGGTCATGGCGGGACTGTTGGACATGTCTTACTTGCTATCGAGAGGGGCCAGCGACGGGCTGCCCGCCGGGCCAATCACGATCTTCTCGATACGCGCCTCGGCATCGCGCAGCTTTGTCTCGCAGTGGGCCTTTAGTGCCGTTCCCTTTTCGTAGAATGCAATCGACTCCTCCAGCGGCACTTGGCCTTTCTCCAACTGTTGGACAATGGCTTCAAGCTGCTGGAGGGCCTGCTCGAATGTCAGCTTTGCGATGTCGTCTGATTTGCGGTCTTCCCTGGCCATGCGGGCTCCCTGCGAATACACTGTGTGGCGGGGGTATATAGCGGGTTTCCCCGGCGTCGGTCCACGGCTCCCTGCCCCTTGCTGCCGCAGACGTGACGTGCGCGGGGCAATGGCCACAACCCTGTGTCAGCGCAAGGCAATACGTCGCCAGCCCTTACAGACTTGCAATTGTGATTGCATCATCCGCCTGACCTGTTGCCGGGAGCACCAAGATTGGGTGAGGATGGGTCAGCCCAGGAGCGCCGGAGCAAGATGTCACCCGTTGTCCTTCTCGTACTTATCGTGAATGCATTTGTATTCGGGGCGTGGCTTGCGCTGGGCGAGAACAGGCTGATGCTCGAGAATTTCCTCGTAAGCTGGGAGGCGCTGGAGGCAGGCCGATACTGGACGCTTCTTGGTTCGGCCTTCTCGCATGTTGGCGCCCTGCACTTCTTCCTGAACATGTATGTGCTCGCGAGCTTCGGCCCCGTGGTCGAGCAGATGATGGGATCGTCACGCTTCGTGGTATTCTATCTCGCGGCTGCCATGTTTGCGTCGTTCGGACACTCTGCCGTGTCCGCGTTCCTGCTCGGACAGCCGGACCTACCCGCGCTTGGTGCCTCGGGGGCGATCTCGGGCGTCGTTATCCTTTTCTCGCTCATGATTCCGCAAGCCCGGATCCTGCTGCTTGGGATCATTCCAATGCCGGCTATCGTGGGCGCATTGCTGTTTGTAGGCATCGACATCGTTGGCTTGGTTGCACAGACGGAAGGTGGTGGGCTGCCCATCGGGCATGGCGCACATCTGTCGGGCGCGCTGGCGGGGGCCGTTACCTATCTGCTGCTCGCCAAACACCTCAGGCGACCTGCGCGCGACACGCTGGACTATTCCGACATCGAGAGCTGGAACGCCCTGATCCGCCGCGCCCGCCTGCGCGACAGGCTCTAGCGGGTCGTTCAGGCCGCCATCAGCGCCTTCACGTGGGCCGCGGCGGACGCAGCGAGGGCGTTGAGGTCGTATCCTCCTTCCAGCGTTGACACCACGCGGCCGGCGCAACGATCGCGTGCTATGTCGCACAGCCTGCGAGTGACCCAGTTGTAGTCCTCTTCGGTCAGGTTGACGTTGGCCAGCGGGTCGCGACGATGGGCATCGAAACCAGCGGAAATCAGAATGAAATCGGGCTGGAAGGCATCCAGTGCCGGCAGCACCGTGTTGTCCCAGGCTTGGCGAAACTCATGGCTTCCTGCGCCGGGATCGAGGACTACATTGACAATGTTGTTGGCCCTGCCACGCTCGCTCGTTCGCCCTGTGCCTGGATAGAGCGGCATTTGATGGCTTGAGGCGAAGAAAAGGTTCTCGTCCTCCTCGAACATGGCCTGCGTTCCATTGCCGTGATGAACGTCGAAGTCGACGACGGCGATGCGCTTCAGTCCGTGCTTGACGCGAGCGTGAAGCGCGCCGACAGCCACATTGTTGAAAAGGCAAAAGCCCATGGCACGGGTTGGCTCGGCGTGGTGTCCTGGCGGACGGACGGCGCAGAAAGCATTTCGTGCGGTTCCTGCCATGACGCGGTCCACAGCCGTAACCACGGCTCCTGCCGCACGCATTACGGCCTCGGCCGAACCCGGAGAGACATGCGTGTCAGGATCGAGCGCGGCAAACCCTGTTTCGGGGACAGCTCCAAGGACGGCGTCCACATAGTAGGCCGGATGAACGCGGTTCACTTCTTCGCGGGCGGCCAGAGGAGCTTCCTCCCGCTGGAGATACTGGAACGCTTCGTCTTCGAGTGCGTGCAGCACGGCCCGCAGACGATCGCTGCTCTCGGGATGACCCGGGGGCGTTTCGTGGTACAAACAGGCCGAATGTGTGAGCAGGACAGTGGACATGGCGCGTTCCTCCTTGTTCCGTGACCAAGTGTCCGACATTGGATCCATCACTGCAAGACGATAGGAAGATCCGGCCATGACCAGCGTGCCGCCGCGATACGTAGACCATGATGGCCTTGTCAGCGGCTTGCTGCTGGACGGACAGGGTGGCGCCCGCGAAGTCGATTGGCAGGAAATCAAGAACTGGACGCCTGATGCCGGCGTGATCTGGGTTCATCTCAACCGTACGAGTGAAGAGGCAGACCACTTTGTGCGACATGATGCAGGCCTGGACCCTATCGTGGTCGAAGCGCTGCTGGCCTTCGATACGAGGCCCCGCATGGTTACCCATGGCGCCGGCATGATCGTCGTGATGCGCGGCATCAACCTGAACCCTGGTGCGGATCCAGAAGACATGATTTCGCTCCGGATCTGGATTGAGAAGCGCCGCATCATCACAACCCGATCGCGCCGTTCGCTCGCGACGCGTGACGTGCAGGAAGCCCTGGCCCGAAACCAGGGCCCACGCGACGAGATGGACTGCCTTCTGGCTCTGGCGCGTGCGGTGCAGCTGCGTGTCACGCATGTGATCGATGCCTTGTCCGACCAGGTTGATGATCTCGAGGAACATGTTGTTGGCGGTGATATCGCGCGCGTGCGCGATGCCCTGCCGCAGATGCGCAAGCGCGCAATTTCGCTTCGCCGGCACCTTGCCCCACAGCGTGAGGCTTTCACACGTCTGCAGGGCGAACGGCACGAGATCCTGGATGGTATCGATCAAGCAAGGTTTCGAGAGCTGGCTGACGAGACAATGCGCTTCGTCGAGGAACTTGACAGTGTTCGTGAGCGCGCAAACGTGATCCAGGACGAGGTTTTGAATCTGCTGACCGAGCGCCAGAACCGGAATTCCTATGTGCTGACATTGGTCGCTGCCATCATGTTGCCGCTCAGTTTCATTACGTCGCTGTTCGGTGTCAGTCTGGTCAATATTCCCTTCTCGGACCATCCCGATGCCTTCTGGATCCTGCTATGGTTCCTCGCGAGCCTGATCGTGCTGCAGGTGGCCATTATCCGCTGGACCCGATGGCTCTGACGCTGCGGCGAGGCAGCAATCCGGGAACTCACGTGGTTAATTCCCGGCCAGGCTGCGCCTGAATCCTGTTGGTGAACTCCCTAAACTTTTAGTCAAATCCAGAGGCGCCTGCGAACCAGTCCTTGGTGGAAACAGTGTCAGGATGAACCGTTCCCTCCCGTGGAGTTCATCATGTCCCTTTCGGTCCGCCTTTCCCTGTTGATGCTTGGTGCCTGTCTACTGCCACATGGTGCAGCTGCAGAACCCCTTCTTCGAGGAACGCTGGACGAAACAGCTGAAGCATCCCCAGGTGTGGATGGCTTGAACTTCGACCCGTGGTCCCTGCGCCTCGAAAGCGCCGATACGGTGAGCCCGTTCTCCAACGCGGACATGATCGTTTCTCGCGTTTCGACCAGGCGTACGAACCGCACGAATCCAACGCCGCCACCGCCGCAGAATACAACCGGCGCGAACGTCCTTGTTGCAGTCGTCGATACAGGTATCCTGACAAGCCATTCGGAGTTTGCGGGACGGATCGCACCGGGTGGTGCGTGTTTCGGGAGTTTGGTCGCTTGCTCGGGCTCGCTCGCGTTTGGTGATGACGACCACGGACATGGGACACATGTGGCTGGCATTATCGGTGCGGCTGCAGACGGCCGTGGAACAACGGGCCTTGCGACGGGTAGCCTGCTGCTCCCAGTGCGCGTGCTGGACGCCGATGGTGGCGGCACAGCGACAACGGTCGCGCAGGGGATTTCTCATGCAGCACAGCAGGGGGCGCGCGTCATCAATCTGAGCCTCGGTGGCAACGGACCGGCTCCGGAGGTCATTGCGCCCCTGCAGGCAGCGGCACCGACAGCCGTGATTGTCGCGGCGGCGGGCAACTCGGGCAACGCGCTGTCACCGGCATATCCAGCAGCTTATGCAACGCAGGCCGGTATTGCCGGCAGCATGCTTGTTGTCGGCTCGGTCAACTCGGCGAACCGCATTTCAGCGTTCTCGCAGACGCCCGGCAACGGGGGCTGCGTCACAGCGGCCGGCGTCAGGCGTTGCCTGCGAGACGTGTTTCTGGTCGCGCCGGGGGAACGCATCCTCTCAACCTACCTGAACAATGGCTATGCGTCGGCGTCGGGAACGTCGATGGCGGCGCCTCACGTCGCGGGCGCGGCGGCACTGGTGATTGGAGCGGCTCCGTATCTCACGAGCCGGCAGGTTGTCGATATTCTCTTGCGTTCTGCAAAGGACCTCGGCCGACGCGGTACGGATGAGGTGTACGGTCGTGGGCTTCTTAATGTAAGGGCGGCCCTTGCGCCCATAGGCTCACAAACTATTGCGACGTCGGGCGGTTGGACCAGTTCCTACGCAGGCTCGGGCCAGGTTTCGTCCGCGTCGATCTCGGGGCCGCTTGCTGCCGGGCTCAGGACTGCGGCCACTCTGCGCGCGGTCACGTTCTTTGATGACTATGGCCGCGACTTCCAGACGGACCTTACGACCGCTGTCGCGCCCGCCGCTGTCAGTCTGACAGACCGGATGAACGCCTCGTCATGGTCGTCGCAGTTCATTTCGTTCACGGGTGACGGTTACAGCGCGCAAGGGTTTGTCGCTGACACATCCCAGAACAGCGTAACCTCGCTTGGCTTTGCAGAGCAGCCACAGGACAATTTGTCGGACATGGTTGTCACGGTGCAGCTGTCTGACACATCCAGCTTGCGCTTCGGACACAATGCATCGGTCGAAGGCCTGGTGAACCGGCTCGATCTTGCATCGGATCCGCGGTTCGATGGCTTGTTCATGCAAGCGTCTGCCCTGAATTCTCCGTTTCTGTCCCTGGCAGGTGGTGGTGAGGTTGGTGCTGCTGCTTTCCGGCTGGGTGATGCTGCGACACTGACCTTTGGTCATGCCCGTGTCGAGGTCGCCGAGGATGCCGTGATGCAGACTTCGGTGATGGCCAGTGACGCGCAGCTTGCGCAGATTACGGATCCTACAGGTCATGAGCGCAGCGCGCAAAGTTCTGTTGCGGTCCTCAGCTGGCAGCTTGCCCCATGGGTGATGACGGGCTTGAGCCTTGGCATGACCGAAGAAGAGAACAGCCTGCTTGGGACCCGCGAAAGCGGTGCCTTTGCCCTGACCTCCGACGCTTCAACCATCTCCGTCGGCGGTGCTGCGCGGTTCAATCTGGGTACAAGCTGGACACTGTCTGCATCGTGGAGCGCTGGTCGTACCGAGGCGTCGCCAGAGGCCGGCAGCATCGTACAGTCCTATTCAGAGATTTCGTCGCAAGCCTATGGCCTCGCGATTGCCAGACAAAACATCTTCACCAGCGGTGACAGCTTAGGCTTTGCCGTTTCCCGTCCGCTGCACATCACGGAGGGTACGGCCACCATCCTTGCCTCGACGGGGGTGACGGATGATCGCGGGATCGTGTACGCGCAGGAGACTGTTTCTCTTGCGAGTGCAACACCTGAAACCGATTTCGAGCTGGGCTATTCGACGCTCGTTTCCGTGGACACGTTGGTGATGGCGAACCTGATCTACCAGCAGAATGCCGGTGGCGAAGCCGGTGAGGACGCGATTGCGGGTCTCGTGACAGTCAAGACGCGCTGGTAGACGCGGTCAGGCTGACTCGTACCAGTCAACTCCCGAGCTGTCGCGCTTGCGCGTGATTTTTCCACGCGCCAGCAGACAGTTCAGGTGTGCGAGGCTTTCACCCGTTGCCATCCCGTAATTGCCCGCAGTAATCTTTGCCCTGAAGAGTGCCGGGAACACCTGAACCGCCCTCTTCGGCTCTGCGCACAGGTCGAGGATCTTGCGCATCCCATCCTCGTGATCCTCGATCAGCCGTGTCATGCGGGCTTCCACACCGAAGAACGGCTCGTTGTGCGCGGGCAGGATGAGCGTGTCGTCCGGGATTGTCTGGCGAAGATGCCGACATGAATCCAGCCATTCCTGTAACGGGTTGGCTTCAGGCTCGGTTGGAAAGACGCTGACATTCGACGAGATGCGCGGCAGGATCTGGTCGCCCGAGATCATCAATTTGCGCTCCGGGCTCCACAGGCAGGCGTGCTCGGGCGCGTGGCCCCGTCCCACGACAACGCGCCAGCGACTGTTGCCGATGAGGTGGTCCTGTCCCTCGATCAAGCGGATATAGGATTGTGGCAGCTTGTACACGCCCGAGCCGAAGCCACCGAACCGCTTTCGATAAACATCGAGCGATGCCTCGGACCATCCGGCGGCACGGTAGAACGCGACGCCCTCGTCTGGCGCGGGCTGACCCGTGTCCATCACCAGCGTGCGGCAGAGCAGATAGTCGGTTCGCGACATCAGCAGTGGCGCGTCGAATTTCTCTGCGATCCAGCCTGCAAGTCCCACATGGTCGGGATGAAGATGGGTTACAAAAATTCGCGTGACACGCTTTGCGCCCAGAGCTTGCCAGACCTGCTCCCAGAGATCCTGAACTGCCGGTGCGTTAATGCCGGTGTCGACGATTGCAAGGCCGCCGCCATCCTCGATTGCCCAGACGTTGATGTGATTGAGCTGGAAAGGCAACGGCAGGCGAATCCAGTGAACGCCCGGTGCCACTTCGATCGTGCGGCCAGGTTCCGGTTTGGTCGGGAAAGGATAACGCAATCCTTCGCGTTCGCGCGGCGTCAAGGCTTCTGCGCCGTCGAGTGTCGTCGTCATTTGCAGCCTGATTCCAGTGACAATGTCGTTTCACGTTAGGCGTCGCGCATTGCACGCGCAAACAGGATGCTAAACGGCCTTGTTTCCCCTGCGTCTTCCTGCGTCGAGGACCTTGCCATGGCGCGCCTTGTAACCCGGCTTCAACCAGTGCAGCTCCGGTGGGCTTTCCGAAGCCTTGTCCCAGACGAACCAGGCATAGGCCGTGGTGCCGCTGCCCGCGCGGGCGGCATCTTTCATGTAGAACGTGATCCGTTCACTGAATACCCAGACACGTGAGGGCGGCGTCGTGAGAAACAGTGTGTTGGCGCGGTTTGCGCCCTCGAGAAAGGCAAGCCTGAGCAGAAGCGCCAGTTTTCGCCGCACAAGCTTGAGACCGTGCGCAACAAAGGCTTCGGCCGCATTGTAGGGTGGATTGGTCACGATGTTGTCAACCGGCCTTGTCGCCTTCAGGAAGTCCACGCCGGGTGTTCCGAAACCTCGCGCATGAAGGTCGCTGGCTCGCACGCTGTAGCCGACCTCCGCGAGGACGCGAGCCATCTCGCCATCACCGCAAGCGCACTCCCAGATGCGCCCCTCGAAGCGTTCATTATCCACGAGGGCATGTGTTGCCCAAGCCGGCGTCGGAAAGAAGTCAGGGCCGTCCAGATCCGCCTTGCGGCGGGCCAGTGGCTTGAAGGCGCCGTTCAGATTGTAGGTCCGGTCGATCCGGGTCATTCGATTCCAGTTCGCGCGTACGGGCAGTGCGGCTTGCCGCAGTCACGCTTCTGAGATGGCGCGAGATAGGTGCCGCATGTCTCGCACTTTGTCATGTCCTCGGACGGGAGGCTTGATTGGGGGCGCTTCTGGGCACGACGCAACGCCTCCTGAAATTCTTCCCTCAGGCGAATGATGCGACCCCTGATCGCGAGATAGGCCAGCGTTCCTATGGCCAGCAGAACCAGAATCCAAACCATGCAGCCTTATAGCCCAAAGCGGGCCCAGAGCGCACGCTCTTCGAGCGTGGTAATCAATCCATCGGCCCAATCCTGCGGTTGAGCTGACAGTGATACGCCGCTGCGTTCGGTCCCCAGCCACGCCCGGCGGGGTTGTATGACGCGGAACTCAACGTCTTCCCCAAACTTTCGTTCGCACACGCTACGCACATCTCCGACACCATCGACGAGGCCCAAACGCGCGGCTGTTGCGCCGGTCCAAAACATGCCCGAGAACATCTCGTCTTCATCGCCCTTCAAGCGCCCCTCACGGCGTCTGCGCACGAGGGCCTTGAAGCTTTCGTGTACCTCGCGCTGTAGTGTCTCGAGATGTGCCGCGTCGCGGGGATCCTCGGGAAGGAAGGGATCCAGCATCGCCTTTCGGTCACCTGAGGTGTGGATACGCCGCTCGATGCCCAATTTTGCGATAAGGTCTTGCAGGCCAAATCCCGAAGAAACAACGCCGATCGATCCGACAATCGCATTCTCGTGTGCGTAGACTTCGTCGCCGGCCACCGCCAGCATATAGCCGCCGGAAGCTGCCACGTCCTCGGCGAATGTCAGCACCGGCAAGCCAGACGCCGCCGCCAGGCTACGGATACGATCGTGGATCAATGCGGACTGAACCGGCGAGCCGCCGGGCGAATTGATGATGATTGCAACGGCGGCCGCACTTTGATCTGCGAAAAGCTTATCGAGTTGATCGGCAAGCGATGCGAGGCTGAGCCCACGATTGAGGCCCGTTCGCATGCCGATCGCTCCGCTCATTCTCAAAACCGATACAGTGGCAGGTGAAGAACCTGCCACGCGTCGCCACAGCCTGCTCGCAATACCTTTGCCCATAAACGTTATGTAGACAGTGTACCGCCGTGCCGCAAGATTTCTTCGGCCTGCGCCGTCGGCTTTCCGTCTGGGCCGTGCAAGATCAGTCCTCGGGCGATGACAAGGGGGGATGCGGCATTGGTCTGGACGCGCACCAGAATTCTCTTTGCGCTGGCGGTTGCAGATGGCCAAAGCGGAGTGACGGTGACACCGAACCCTTGCGGGGACAGGGCCGCAAGGGCCGTGGAAAGCTGTGCCGGCGGAAGGATGGCCGTCACCGTTCCCCCAGGGCGCGTTATGGCGCGCGCTATGCGCAGCCAGTGATGCAAGGCATCAGACCCTATCGACTTGGCGGCGGCCTTGGACGCCTGCGGTGGCTTGGTGCCGCGCGCCTCATCGTGGAATGGCGGATTGGTGAGCACGTGATGGAAATACTGGCGTGGCAGGTTGCGTGCGCGGCCAGCAAGGTCGCAGTCCACAACCTCGAAGCTGTCGGCAAAACCATTACGCTCGGCATTGCGGAGCGCAAGGACGCGCATTCCAGCGTTGTTTTCAACACCCGTGATGTCCAACCCCGCGACCCGAGCTCCCAAGCACAGGCCGGCGGTCCCTGCGCCGCAACCCAGATCGCATACTTGTTGGCGAGCTCGTGCGGGGACGGCGGCTGCGAGGATCACCGCATCGAGGCCTGCCCTGAACCCCTTGCGAGGCTGAAGCAGGCGCAACCTGCCACCGAGGAACGCATCGTCGGTCAGCCCGGCTGCGTCCAATGGACGCTGATCAAGGGGCGAGGACATGGCCCAGTCCGGCGTCCCGCAGCAGTTGCCTCGCACGCCCAAGATCCAAGTCATCAACCATCACGCGCCTCGGGAATGCCCCGATGTTGCCGTCCACGGTGTTCATGTGTTCGTCGAGGCCCACGTAGCGGATGTGCTCTGATTGCAGCAAGGCGCGCACAAAGGACAACATCACCAGATCGTTGCTGCGCAGAAGCTCGACCATGGCTCGGGCGTGACCTCGGTTGCACTTGACCCGGACCGCGCCGGGAATAATGTCCGTCCGGATATCTTGACGCTTGGCGCATCCTACTGCGCGGCAACCACGGATCAAACACCTTGCGTGCCATTCAGCGAATGAACAAAGGAGCCGGCGAGCCAAAGGGGGCGGTCGAACGCCTTTTTCGCCTCGTAGAGGCCGATCTTCAGCACGTGAATGCCCTGATTCTTGAACGAATGCGGTCAGATGTGCCTCTGATTCCGGAACTGGCTGGACACATCGTCAATTCCGGCGGGAAGCGCTTGCGTCCCATGTTGACCCTCGCGGCTGCGCAGATCTGTGGTTATCAGGGGCTTGGCCATATTCGCCTGGCGACAGCTGTGGAATTTATCCACACAGCCACGCTGCTCCACGATGATGTTGTCGACGAAAGCGACCTGCGGCGGGGGAAGGCAGCGGCGCACGTCATCTGGGGAAATTCGCCGAGCGTGCTTGTCGGCGACTTCCTGTTCTCGCGTTCGTTCCAGCTGATGGTCGAAACCGGCAGCCTGCGGGTTTTGAACATTCTTTCGAACGCCGCTGCGGTCATCGCCGAGGGCGAAGTGATGCAGCTCAGCGCCAAAGGCAATATCGGCACGTCCGAAGATACTTATCTGAAGATCATCGCTGCCAAGACCGCGGCGCTATTTGCGGCTGCCTCGGAGGCGGGTGCCGTCATCGCGCAGGCCGACGGGCTGCGCGAGATGGCGCTGAAGTCCTATGGAAACAATCTTGGCATTGCGTTCCAGCTGGTCGATGACGCACTCGACTATTCCGGGCGCGAGGCCATGATGGGCAAAGCAGTCGGCGATGATTTCCGTGAGGGCAAGCTGACGCTTCCTGTCATCCTTGCGCTGGCAAAGGCCAATGCCGAGGAGGCCGAGTTTTGGCGCCGCACGATGGTGCAGCACCAGCAGACGGACGCAGACCTGACGCACGCCATCCACCTGATCGAAAAACATCAGGCGCTGTCCGATACCCTGGCGCGCGCGCGTGAGTTTGCAGACCAGGCGTGCTCGGCACTCAACGTGTTCCCGGACAGCCCGATGCGCCGGGCGCTTCACGAGCTGGCCGAGTTCTGCGTCAGCCGAGCTTACTGACGCCCCAACACATGACAACTGGCTAGCCACCAGTCCGGGTGCGTCGTCTGGAGTTCGCAAGCGGCAGCATCCGCTGCCTCTCGTGTTGGATAAATTCCGAAGCATGTTGCACCACTGCCGGACATGCGAGCCAGGAGACAATCGTGCGTTGCCACGAGGGCCTGCTCGACGCGCATGATGGCGGGCGCAAGCAACCTGGCAGGCGCAGCAAGGTCGTTCGTCGTGCGGTCAAGCCATGCTGCAAGCGCGCGCGGAGAGCTGAATCGCTCTGGCAAGGCCGGGGCACGTGTCCCCGAGCGCACCTGGAGGCGAGCGAACACGCTTGCCGTTGAAACCTCGACGCGCGGGTTGACCAGAAGCAGGCCAAAGTCCGGCATGTTGGGGGCCGGTTCGATTAAATCTCCATCGCCGGACATGATGCTGGGCGCTGCGCGAAGGCAGACAGGTACGTCTGCGCCCAACGAACGGGCGATCCGGAACAGATCCCCGTCGGACACGGACAAGCCCCAGTGGGCAGCAAGGAGCCGCAGCGTCGCGGCCGCATCGCTGGATCCACCGCCGATACCCGACGCGACCGGCAGGTTCTTGTGGAGATGCAGTGCTGCGCCCGCTGCGGGATGCCCATGTTCGCAAGCCCAATGCTGCAGGGCCCCGGCTGCCCTGATGACGAGATTGCCAGGGCCTGCATCGAGTCCATCAGCGTATGGGCCCGACATAACAAGCTGCAGATTTCCGGATGGCGAAAGCTCTACCATGTCCCCGTGATCAGCGAATACGACCAGGCTGAGCAGGTTGTGGTAGCCATCGGGGCGCCGATCACCGACATGCAGGAAAAGATTGATCTTGGCAGGCGCAAAGCCCTGCACGACCGGGCCGGTCACTGCGCAGGGGGAGCTGGTTGCAGGCTATCGTCGCCGTTGACGAGACCATATTCCAACTTGCGCCGTATCTTTGGTTCTTCACCCTTCTCGGGACCGAGGGCAAGCGCGTGTTGCCACTGAAATCGCGCTTCATCCCTGCGCCCCATCTTCCAGTAAGCATCGCCAAGGTGATCATTGATGGTCGCCTGGCCGGGCTCCAGATGCACGGCCTTCTCGAGATAGGTCAGCGCCTCTGCATAGCGGCCGAGCCGGTAATATGCCCATCCCAGGCTATCGACGATGTAGCCATCATCAGGGCGCGCTGCCACGGCGCGCTTCAGCATCTCGAGCGCCTCCTCGATGTTCTTGCCCCTGTCGACCCAGGAGTAGGCAAGATAATTCATGACCTCGGGGTTATTGGGTCGCAGGGACAGCGAACGCCGCAGATCCTGCTCGGCCTTAGGCCAGTTGCCGGCGCGCTCATGGGCGATACCGCGTGCGTAAAACTGGATCCAGTGGCGTGGCTGCGGCGTGTCGATCAATACTATCGCACGGTCATAAGATTGGATCGCGGCGGCATGATCCTCCTTGCCCCTGTAGACATCTCCGAGCGCGGACAAGGTCGACACATCCTCGGTTGAGCCATCGAGCGCCGCCTTCAGGATACGGATGGCATCATCGGTCTTTTCGAGCGTCACGAGGTTGCGTGCGATCTGTCGCCGCGCCGCGGCGTATACGGGCGATGCTTCGGGGATGCGCTCGTAGGTCGCGATGGCCTGCTGATTCAGGCCTGCCACTTCAAGGCGATCCGCCAAAAGCGAGATCGACAATTCGTGCTGTGGCGCCAGCGCGAGGCCTAGTTGCAAGTAGAATACTGGGACTTCGACGGCGTCGCCCTCCGCAAGGTTTGAGGCTACGCCGTAAAGTGTTTCGGCGACGCCTAACCGGGCATTCGGGACCAGTCGGTCCGGCGTGTGGCCGCGCTCGATGCGGTGCAGCTCGTTTTGCATTACCGGATTGTCGGGGAATTTCTGCAGGTAATTCCTGAACAAGGCGATTGCCTCTGATGCCCTGCCAAGGCGCACCAGATGAATACCGTGGGCCTGGACCAGGCGCTGGGCCTCGCCATTCGTCAACCGGTTGGCTTCCTCGAAATTCTTCAGGGCCGCGTCTGCGTTGCCCGAGAGATCTTCGATAATCGCGCGATGATAGAGCAGGAAGGCCTTGGCCCCCATCATCTCGCTGAGGCTTGCAAGCGCTTCGCGCGACGACCCGGTGTTTCCCTCGGCGAAGTGGGCGTAGGCGATCGCGAGGCGGGCCGTTATCTCGGCAGGTGGATTGTCCGTAATCCGCCCAAAGGCGTCGCGTGCTCGCGCATAGCCCGCGTCGCGCAAGGCGCGCATGCCTATCACGAGGTTGGGGAGTTTGGCGGCCGGCATGGTCTTGACCAGCTGCTCTCCCAGGTTCGCGGCCGCGTCGATGTTTCCGGCCGAAACCTCGCTGACGAGAGCCCGCTCGATCAGAACCGGGTTAGCCGGGTCGTGCCGCAGGGCCTGCCGGTAGAACCGAGCCGCGGCTGGCGCGTCACGCAGGTTGGTGGCATGGCGTGCTGCCAGATAGCTGCCGTAGGGGCTATCGTACAGCCGTACCTTTTCGGGGGCGGGGCGAATATCCTCGAAGGTCGAGCACTGCGTCAGCGCCAGCACAATGCCGACATTGATGGCCGTAACAACCGCAATCCATCCGACCACTTTGCCGTTCGACACGTTTTCCTGCCCCCAACTGGCAACCCGACCGATGGGCGGCGCCTTACATGTTCGGATATGTTGGTCCGCCGCCGCCTTCCGGCGTGACCCAGTTTATGTTCTGTGACGGATCTTTGATATCGCAAGTTTTGCAGTGGACGCAGTTCTGCGCATTGATCACAAAGCGCGGATTTCCGCCATTCTCGTCACGCATGACTTCATAAACGCCCGCCGGGCAATAGCGCTGGGCCGGTTCGTCATAGGTCGGAAGATTGCGTGCAATGGGGACCGTTGGGTCCTTTAGCGTCAAGTGCACCGGTTGGTCTTCCTCGTGGTTGGTGCCCGAGAGGAAGACTGACGAGAGCTTGTCGAAGCTCACGACACCATCGGGCTTTGGATAGTCGATGCGGCTGCAGGATGCTGCAGGCTTCAGCGTCGCATAGTCCGGCTTGCCGTGCTTCAAGGTGAAAGGGCTCGTGCCGAAGATCTGGTTGAGCCACATGTCGACGCCGCCGAAGCCGACGCCCAAGACCGTGCCGAAGCGGCTCCAGAATGGCTTCACATTACGAACACGCTTCAGATCGCGGTAGACGTGGCTTTCCTCGTAGGCGGTCGTGTAGGCGGTGAGCTCGTCGTTCGACCGCCCCTTCGCAATGGCCTCGAAGGCAGCTTCGGCCGCCAGCATTCCAGTCTTCATCGCATTGTGACTGCCTTTGATGCGCGGCACGTTGACGAAGCCTGCCGAACAACCGATGAGCGCGCCGCCGGGAAATGTCAGCTTTGGGACCGACTGGAACCCGCCCTCGGTAATTGCGCGTGCTCCATAGGACAGGCGCTTGCCGCCTTCCAGATAAGAGCGGATCGAGGGGTGCGTCTTGTAGCGCTGGAACTCGTCGAAGGGTGACAGGAAGGGGTTCGTGTAATTCAGGTGCACGACGAAGCCGACCGAGACGAAGCCGTCACCCCAGTGGTACATGAAGGATCCACCGCCCGTGTCGTTCGAGAGCGGCCAGCCCATCGTGTGGACAACGAGCCCCGGCTGGTGCTTTTCCTTGGGCACCTGCCAGAGCTCCTTCAGGCCGATACCGAACTTCTGCGGTTCGCGGTCCTTGTCGAGATGGAAGCGCGCGATCAACTGCTTCGAAAGAGAGCCTCGAACGCCCTCCCCGAACAGGGTGTACTTGCCCAAGAGTTCCATGCCGCGCGTGAAGCCGCTCTTCGGCATCCCATCGCGCCCGATGCCCATGTCGCCCGTGGCGATGCCGCGCACTGCCCCCTTGTCGTCGTAGAGAACCTCTGCTGCCGCAAAACCAGGATAGATCTCGACGCCCAGTTGCTCGGCTTGGGTCGCCAACCAGCGACAGACATTGCCGAGGCTTGCGATGTAATTTCCGTGATTGCCCATCAGGGGCGGCATGAGGAGGTTAGGCACGCGGATATTTCCACCCGGTCCCAAGTAAAGGAATCGATCGTCGGTGACCGGCGTGTCGAGCGGCGCCCCCCTCTCCTTCCAGTCCGGAAACAACTCATCCAGTGCGATCGGATCGATCACGGCTCCAGACAGGATGTGGGCTCCGACTTCGGAGCCTTTTTCAACGACGCAGACCGTCACATCCCTGCCGGTCTCGGCGGCGAGCTGTTTCAGGCGGATGGCGGCACACAGTCCGGCAGGCCCTGCACCGACGATCACGACGTCGAATTCCATGGACTCACGCGGTTCGGGGCTGCTCATGTTCTGGCCTTTTTCATCGATCGTTGCGGACGGCGTTCCAGACTGGTCACCCGCGGACTTAACCTTGGGCTGGACTCTGCGGTATGAAGGCGCAAATTAGGGGGCTGGCAGGCCCACGGTCAACGCGGATAAGACCTTGAACGCATCGACGGATCAAATCAGCCCCGCAGCCATGCTGAAGTGGCTGTCCGACATGGGCGCCGATGAGGCTCTGGAGGCGGACGCCGTCGACCGATTTACCGTTACGCCAACCCCGTTTACGCTGCCTCATGCCGTCCCCGTGACGCCGCCTCCGCCTCAGGCGCCACCTGCGACGCTCCAGGACCGTGAGGCCGCACGACATGCCATCGAACCAGCCCAGCGGGCCGTAGCGGCGGTGCCGCCGTCGGAAGGGGCTCTCTCGGCGCGTGATGCAGCTGCGCGATGCAACACGCTGGATGAATTGCGAACGGCCGTGCTTGGCTTCAATGGCTGTGTGCTGAAGCAGACGGCGAAGCACACCGTATTTGCAGACGGCCATCCGGACGCGCCCGTCATGCTGATTGGCGAGGCGCCGGGCCGCGACGAAGACCTGGAGGGCCTTCCCTTTGTCGGGCGCAGCGGCATGCTGCTCGACCGGATGCTGGCGTCAATCGGTCTTTCGCGAAAGCAGAATGCCTACATTACAAATGTCATTTTCTGGCGTCCGCCTGGCAACCGCCCGCCGACGCCGGAGGAGGCTGCAATCTGTGCCCCCTTCCTGGTCAGGCATATCGAACTGCAGCGACCGCGTGTGCTTGTGCTTCTTGGCGGCACGCCCGTCCGCCATGTTCTCAATTGGGAGGAAGGGATCACGCGGATCCGCGGGCGCTGGGGCGTCTACCGAAAAGACGGACTTGAGATACCCACCTTGCCAACCTTTCATCCGGCCTATTTGTTAAGGCAGCCGAGCGCCAAAAAGCTCGCCTGGCAGGACTTGCAAGCCCTCCGCGAGAAGCTGGTCACACTTGGTGCAATCTGACGTTGGCTTGTGTGGCATGGTTCATGCCCCTATGAATGCCGCCCCTCACCCGACGGACATTTGCGGAATGGTTAGTCGACTTTCTCGCGTTCTGGCCATCGTGCTGTTTCTCGTGATTGGTCCCTCGACAACGGCCGTTGCGGGGGGGCCACCCGATTTTGTACGCGTGCTGAGCGAGAGCGATGTGTCGACATATCGGGAAATGTTCGCCGCGGCAGCGGCCGGCAAGCGCGAGCGTGTGCTGGAACTGGCGCCGCAACTCAAGAACCGACTTCTGGTTGGGCATGTCGCAGCCAAGGGACTGCTCAGCCCGCAAACGGTCAGCAGCTTCGACGAGCTGAAGTCGTGGCTGAAGGCCCATCCCGATCATCCGGAAGCGGCGCGCATTCATGCGCTCGCGCTGCGCAAGGCGCCGGCACGCGCCAAGGAAGTCGCTGTTCCGCCCAAGCGTATCGTTCGCGGTAGCGGTGACGACGACGCCGAGACGCAGGCGGGGTTCTCCTCGCCCGCCGCAGTAGCCGTTTCGAAGAAGCTGCGTGACCTGATTGCCGCACGGAACTTCTCGGCCGCGCAACGCTACCTCGAGGGCGCGGAAATGCGCGAGGGGCTCAGCGTCGCCGACTATGGCCGGCTTACGCACCAGATCGCAGCCGGGCAATATTATCTTGGAGACTCCGCAACCGCTCTGCTGATCGCCGACACCGTCGCCGCACGCGTGCGGGCTGACGTGCCCGAGGCCGACTGGATCGCTGGGCTCGCGGCCTTCCGCCTTGGCAAGCATGCACTTGCCACCCAGCACTTCATTGCCATGGCCGACAATCCGGCGACGACATCGTGGCTGCGCTCTGCGGCCGGCTTCTGGGCCGCACGCAGCGCGCTGATCGCGCGCCAGCCCGAGCATGTGGCGCGGATGCTGGACATTGCCGCACAGAAGCCACGCACCTTCTATGGCCAGCTTGCGCTGCATACGCTGGGACGCGAGCCGCCCTTTTCATGGAACGAGCCGGACCTCGACAAGGCGGGCTTCCAGCGACTTGTGTCGGTCAACGGCATCGCCCGGGGCGTGGCGCTGTTCCAGGTCGGCGAGATGGAAGCTGCGGAGGGTGCCATCGCGCGTGCCCATGGGCGGCTGAACCCCGAGCTTGACCGCGCCTTCATCGCGCTGGCGCATGACCTGGGCTTTGCCCACATCCAGTTGCTTGGTGCGCATGCGGCACGTGATCCCTCGCTGAAGGCCGCCGCCTATCCGATCATGAGCGTGAAGCCGAGCGACGGGTGGCAGGTCGACCCGGCGCTGGTGCATGCCATCGTGCGGCAGGAATCCAAGTTCGAGATGCGCGTGACCAGCTCGGCCGATGCACGCGGGCTCATGCAGCTTATGCCGTCGACGGCTGCAGGCACCATGAAGGATACGACGCTGGACAATCCCGGCGCCAAGGCAAAGCTCTTCGATCCGGCCTTCAATCTCAGCGTCGGGCAGCGCTATGTGCAGAAGATGATGAGCTTCGTCGAACCCGATGGCGACCTCATCAAGCTGGCCATCGCGTATAATGGCGGACCGGGGAACCTGCAGAAGTGGCTGGCCGAGGTCGACCACCGCAATGACCCGCTGCTCTTCATCGAAAGCCTGCCGTCGCGCGAGACGCGCGGCTATGTCGAGCGTGTGCTTGCCAATTTCTGGATCTACCAGGACCGCCTTGCCGAGCGGAAAACAACGCTGGACCAGCTGGCGCGCGGCGAGTGGCCCGTCCTGCGCTGGAGCGCGAACAGCCGCGTGGCCATGCTGCGGCCGTAACGGACAAACGAGGGATCATGTCTGCCAGCCGCATCGACGAAACAAAACCCTTCCACCCGGTGCGGATCGCGGTGATGACCGTGTCGGACACGCGCACGGCTGAAAACGACACGTCCGGTGACACGCTGGTCGAACGGCTGACGGGCGCGGGACATGTGCTCGCCGATCGCGCGCTGCTGCGAGACGACAGGGACGAGATTGCGGCGCGACTGAGGAGCTGGATTGAACGCACCGATGTCGACGTGGTGATCACGACGGGCGGTACCGGCCTCACGGGCCGGGATGTGACAGTTGAAGCCATGCGCCCCTTGTTCGAGAAGGAGATCGACGGGTTCTCGGCGGTCTTCCACCAGATCTCGCTTGAGAAGGTCGGGACTTCGACAATCCAGAGCCGCGCCTGCGCGGGGCTTGCGAATGGCACGTTCCTGTTTGCCCTGCCCGGCTCGACGGGAGCGGTGAAGGATGGCTGGGACGGGATCCTCAAATGGCAGCTCGATTCTCGCCACCGGCCTTGCAACCTTGTCGAGTTGATGCCGCGGCTGCAGGAACACCTGCCGCAGGCGGAGCGCAAGAAGGGCTGAGGGCGCCTTCGGCGGCGGCGTCAAGGCGGGGTTTCACGCGAAGGCGCGAAATCGCGCGAGATATTTCTGATCGAGGAAATCTCTAAGTTCTTGTATTGTTCCAATCGGGGTGCTATGCTGCGCCATGGGCAAGAACATCATGGGTCATGGGCTGCGGGAAGTTGCTGACGAGGAGTTCGCGGCGCATCCGGGTGGGGTCAGGGGGCGCGGGGCGCTCAGCAACGCGACGGGGCGGTTCGAGAGGCCGCAGCGGGTCCTAACCGATGATGGCTGGGGTTCGCTGGATGCGGAGCCACCAGTATTGAAGACGACTGTCGGCATCGACGCGACGCGCAGCATCATCACACGCAATACGTCGCCCGACCTGCCCTTTGACCGCTCGATCAATCCCTATCGGGGGTGCGAGCATGGCTGCATCTACTGCTTTGCGCGGCCGACGCATGCCTATCTCGGGCTTTCGGCCGGCCATGACTTCGAGGCACAGCTCTTTGCGAAGCCTAAGGCAGCACAGCTGCTGGCGGCGGAACTGCGCAAGCCCGGCTACAAGGTGCAGCCAATCGCGCTCGGCACCAACACCGATCCCTACCAACCGATCGAGGGGCGCCACCAGATCACGCGCGAGATCCTCAAGGTGCTGCGGGACTTCCGCCATCCGGTCAGCATCGTGACGAAATCGAACCGCGTGCTGCGCGACCTCGACATCCTGTCGGAGATGGCCGGGATGAACCTTGCGCGCGTTGCGCTTTCGGTGACCTCGCTCGACCGCAAGCTTTCGCGCTCGATGGAACCGCGTGCGCCAACACCAGAACGCAGGCTCGAGGCGCTGCGGGAATTGTCGGCGGCGGGCGTGCCGACCACGGTGATGACGGCGCCGCTGATCCCGGCGCTCAACGACCATGAGATGGAGGCGATCCTGGCTGAGGCGCGCGACGCGGGCGTGCGCAATGCCGCCTATATCGTCGTCAGGCTGCCGCTCGAGATCAAGGCCTTGTTCGAGGAGTGGTTGCAGGCCGAGCATCCGGGGCGCGCGAAGCACGTTATGTCGGTCTTGCGCTCGATGCGGCAGGGCAAGGCCTATGACGCCGAATGGGGAAAACGCATGGCAGGCACGGGAACCCATGCGGACCTGCTTGCGAAACGCTTTAAGCTTGCCTGCGATCGCCTGGGGCTGAACCGCGAGCGGACACAATCGCGGCTGGACCTTTTTGCCCCGCCGCCTGAGGCAGGCGACCAGCTGGACCTTTTCTGACGGGACGCCTGCCATGCCGGACTTCACGCTGGAACGCCGCATCACAGGTCCGGTTGCGGGCGTGGATGAGGTGGGGCGAGGGCCGCTTGCGGGACCCGTCTATGCGGCTGCGGTGATCCTGGACCCGGCGCGCCTGCCCGCAGGGCTCGACGATTCCAAGAAGATGAGCGAGACCCGGCGCGACAAGGCGTTCGATGCAATCATGACGTCGGCGCTTGCCGTCGGTATCGGCGTGGCGAGCGTCGAGGAAATCGACCGCATCAACATCCTTGCTGCCACGATGCTGGCCATGCGGAGAGCGGTCGATGGGCTCACAATCAAGCCGGTGCATGCCCTTGTCGATGGCAACAGGGTGCCTGCCCTGCCCTGCCCGGCTGAGGCCATTGTGAAGGGTGACGGCAAGGTCCTGTCGATCGCGGCGGCATCGATCATCGCGAAGGTTACGCGCGACCGGGTCATGTGCGACCTCGACCTGGCGTTTCCCGGCTATGGCTGGGCGCGCAACAAGGGCTATGGGACGGCGGATCACATGGAGGCGCTGGCCAGACTTGGGCCTTCGGTGCATCACCGAACGAGTTTTGCGCCGATTGCACAGCTTATGCACAGCGCTGGCACCTGACATTCCGGTTTCAGGGACATAGTTTTGCACAGATCGGAGCGGCGCACGCCGTCCATTAACCGATTGTGCACAGGCTTGTTGAAACTCCACTTCTAGATGTAGTGGGTGACGAACTTAAGAGTCCAATATCGATTCGCGCGTTAACTTTCTGATTCAAAACACTTATTGACGTCGAATCACCCGCGATTCAAGCTGTGCACCGTAAGAGCCGGTTGCGGTAGGGCAATTGTGAACCGGCTCGCGCTTCAACATCACCACTTGCGTCCTGACGGCATTCCGGCAGCAGAGGACACGCGCCCGCGTGACCGTCGAGACGCAGCACCTCGGGGGCTAAACGGCATGGGTCTGCAGACCAAACTGATCAACAACTACGCCGACACGATCATCAAGGGCGACTCGATCGCCATGCTGAACGAACTTCCAGCCAAGAGCGTCGATGTCATCTTCGCGGACCCGCCGTACAACCTGCAACTCGAGGGTGACCTTTCCCGGCCTGACAACAGCAAGGTCGATGCGGTCGACGATGACTGGGACCGTTTCGACAGTTTCGAGGCCTATGACCGCTTCTCTCGCAACTGGCTGAAGGCCGCGCGCCGGGTCCTGAAGGACAATGGCACGATCTGGGTCATCGGCTCGTACCACAATATCTATCGGGTTGGCTCGATCATGCAGGATGTGGGCTACTGGTTCCTGAACGATATCGTGTGGCGCAAATCGAACCCGATGCCTAATTTCCGCGGCCGCCGTTTCACCAATGCGCACGAGACGCTTCTGTGGTGCTCGAAGTCGCGGGACCAGAAGTCCTACACCTTCAACTACGAGGCCATGAAGCAGCTGAACGATGATCTGCAGATGCGCTCGGACTGGCTGATCCCGCTTTGCACAGGTGGCGAGCGCCTCAAGGACGACAAGGGGCAAAAGGCTCATCCCACGCAGAAGCCGGAAGCGCTGCTGCACCGGGTGCTGCTGGCATCGACCAAGCCCGGCGACATCGTACTTGATCCCTTCTTTGGCACCGGAACGACTGGCGCCGTTGCGAAGAAGCTGGGGAGGCGTTTTATCGGTATCGAGCGGGATGCCGGCTATATCTCGGTGGCCAAGAAGCGCATCGCACAGGTAACCCGGGCATCGGCAGAGCATCTCGAGGTTACCAAATCCAAGAAGGAAGAGCCGCGGGTGCCATTCGGCACGGTGGTCGAGCGCGGACTGCTTGAGCCCGGGACCAAGCTCTATGATCCCGCCAAGCGCTATACGGCGAAAGTGCGGGCCGATGGCTCTCTGGTGTGCCGCGATGCATCAGGCTCGATCCACAAGATCGCTGCCCATGTCCAGGGACTGCCTGCCTGCAATGGCTGGACGTTCTGGCACTTCGACGCGGAAGGCGCGCTGAAGCCCATCGACCTTCTGCGTCAGCAGATCCGCGCCCAGATGGTCTGACAGACGACCGAGATAACAAGAACAATAACCCTGTGGTGGGGTGTTGAAGAGGGGCTGGCGCACGCTCAAGGGCTGCGCCGGCCCTTTTTCATTGGCCCTGGCTGGCTCGAGATGGCGGCGCGAAGAACCTTCCGAAACAAGGTCGGCAAGGCGAATGATGCCAGTTTTGAAAGCGGCGCCCACTCTCCCTCAAGGCCTTTTGGTACGAAGCGCTTCGTGTGCGCGACGTAGACCTGCAGTTCGAGGTCGAAATGCGTGAAGGTGTGAGTCACAGGGGCGTCGACGCGGTCAAAGGACAGGCGCGCCGGTGCAAGGCTTTCGATGTTCGCGGGCCAGTCGTCCTCGAAGGTTGTGACAGGCGTCCCGTGCATGCCTGCCAATAGCCCCTTGCCTGCCCGATGCTCGAGGTAGACTTCACCATCGCCAGAGAGCAGCACGAAGGTGGCGCCGCGCTTCAGGGGTCTTGCCTTGCGCGCTGCGCGCCGCGGCAGCTCACCGGCAATGCCACGTTTGCGGCCCTCGCACAGCGTGGTCCAGGGGCATGTCGTGCATGCAGGCGCCTTGGGCGTGCAGATTCCAGCACCCAGATCCATCATGGCTTGTGCAAAGTCGCCCGCATCTTGCTTGGGCGCAAGGTCGCGTGCGACCTGGCGGATCTTTGCCTTGGACTGCGGCAACGGCTCCTCGATCGCCATAAGGCGGGATAGGACACGTTCGATGTTCCCGTCGACGGGGGCGGCCTGCCGGCCAAAGGCGATCGCCGCAATTGCTGCTGCCGTGTAGGGACCGATACCTGGGAGCTTCAGCAGTTCGGTCTCTTCGTCAGGAAGAACGCCCCCGAACGCGGAGGCGACCTGCTTCGCGCAAGCGTGGAGGTTGCGCGCGCGGCTGTAGTAGCCGAGCCCAGCCCAAGCGGCCATGATCTCGGCCGTGTCGGCGCGGGCCAACGCATTGAAATCCGGCCAACGCTTTATGAACTTCAGAAAATAGGGAATGACGGCGGCGACCGTTGTCTGCTGCAGCATGATCTCGGACAACCAGACTGCGTAAGGGTCCTGGCGTTGTCCCGGTTGCGCGCGCCAGGGAAGGCGGCGGTGCCCGGCGCGGTACCAGTCCAGAAGCTTGCGGACAGCGCGCGCGTTGCTTTGCTTCCGGACAGGTGAAGGGTTACCATTGGACGCCTTTCCCGGGGACCGCATGTCAGACGAACCCACAAGCATCATCATCCGCAAGCGTGGCCCCAAGCCGGTGGCCGAGAACGCCTTGCTGCTTCTGAAGGGTCACCTGGCCAAGCGCGGCTTCGCCCAGATGGAGCTTGTTACACGCTGGCGCGAGATCGCTGGCGCCGGGCTTGCTGCTCATTGTTTTCCGCAAAAACTTGGCTCCGCCGCGAATGGCACGTTGACGCTGACCCTGGTGGCCGATGACAGGGCGAGCCTGGAGTTGCAACACCAGGCTCCCAAGCTGATTGACCGGATCAACCGCTATTTCGGGCGCGAAGCGGTCACCAAGATCAAGGTGATTGCAGGGGATATCCCCAAGCCTCGCATGCGGCCTTCCCCACGCCCCCTGACGCTGGCCGAAGAGGGTGAGCTGAAGGGCTGGACATCCGGGATCGAGGACGGCTCTCTTCGTGAGGCCCTTGAGCGCCTGGGACGATGTGCGCTGGCGGAAAGCCGGAAAACAGGGCTTTCGAGGCGTTGAGCCGCCGGGCCTGCACGTCCTATATTCGCAACGAAATTCCATCTGCTTCGTTTTGGGGGTTCCCGTGAGTTCAGGTTTCCTTGACAAGATTTCGTCCTTGGTCGGCATCTCGGACAAGCGCGTGCTGGCTGGCAGCGGGCTTGCCGCTGTGCTCCTGATCGGTGGCGGCATCTGGTACTTCACGCAAGGACCCTCTGCCAAGGACGACGAGACCGTTGCCGCGGCTTCGGTCGATCCGGAGAACTGTGTGCCCAAGACGAGCGTTGCGGTCACGGATGATGATTTCATCATTGGTGACAAGAACGCACCCGTCACGCTTGTTGAATACCTGTCGCAGACATGTTCGGCCTGCGCCCAGTTCCGGGCCAGCGAAGTCCCGAAGATCGAGGAGACCTTCGTGAAAACGGGCAAGCTGCGGATCGTGTTCCGCGAATTGCACCGCAACAATGTCGACGTCGCAGCGTCCGTGCTGGGGCGCTGCCTTGGTCGCGAGGGCTTCCTGCCATTCACGGACATGCTGCTGGAAAACCAGCCCGCTTGGTTGATGCGCGAGGATAACGACGTTGTGGCAGGCCTGCGCGAGATGGCGCGGCGCGCGGGCATGTCTTCGGAGGATTTCGAAACGTGCCTGCAGAAGCAGGACGAGGCTACGAAACTGGCAAAGGCCAGCCAGAGCGCGGCGCAGGACTATTGCATGACTGGCACGCCGACCCTTCTTCTGAACGGCCGTAAGCTTGAAGGACGTGAGATCGCCTACGAGAATCTCGACGCCGCGATCCGTGCAGAATTGAAGAAGGCCGGCGTGGAAGAACCGCCCGTGCCGGCCGCAGCAACGGGCACAACACCGGCCGATGATACCCAGCCGGCAAGTGTCGAGGGTGAGGTCGCGCCCGGCGATGCCGCTCCGGCAGAGGGCGCGCCTCCCAGCCCTTGAGGGGCCAGTGGCTGGTGCAGTCCTTGCGACCACCAGCCCCTGATACAACAGGACCGGAGCAACCAAGTTGAAGTTTGCCAAGCTTCGCCTGACTGGGTTCAAGTCGTTCGTCGAACCGACCGAGCTTCCGATCGAGCCCGGGCTTACGGGTATCGTCGGCCCCAATGGCTGCGGTAAGTCGAACCTGCTTGAAGCCCTGCGCTGGGTCATGGGCGAAAACTCGGCCAAGTCCATGCGCGGCGGGGCGATGGATGATGTGATCTTTGCGGGCACCAATACGCGACCAAGCCGCAACATGGCTGAGGTCTCGCTGTACATCGATAACAGTACGCGCACGGCGCCCGCACACTACAACGACGGAGAAACGCTCGAGATCAGCCGGCGCATCGAGCGCGAGATGGGTTCCATCTACAAGATCAACGGGCGCGATGTCCGGGCGCGCGACGTGCAGATCTTCTTTGCCGATGCCTCATCGGGAGCGCACTCGCCTGCATTGGTGCGACAGGGACAGATCGGCCAGCTCATCAATGCCAAGCCGATTGCGCGGCGCGCCATCCTCGAGGAGGCCGCCGGCATCGCCGGGCTTCATGCACGGCGACACGAAGCCGAACTCAAGCTGAACGCGGCACAACAGAACCTGGCCCGTGTTGGCGATGTCGTCCAGGAGATTGAGCTCCAGCTCCAGAACCTGAAGCGCCAGGCTCGGCAGGCGGCGCGCTATCGCAACCTGTCGCACCACATCCAAAGGGCGGACGCGCTGGCCCTGCTGGTGCGCTGGCAGCTGGCTTCGGCAGCAGCGTCTGTCGCCGAGGAGGAGCTTTCGCGCGCCCGTGCCGAAGTCGAGGCGCTGACGCTTGCGGCGGCGCGGGCTGCCAATGCGGTGTTGGCGGCCGACGAGGCATTGCCGGCGCTGCGGCAGGTTTCGGCCGAGCGCGGCGCCGCGCTGCAGCGCCTGACGGCCGAACGGCTTGCGCTTGACGGTGACGAGGCCCGCGCGCGCGCAGCAGCCGAGCGCCTGCAGCTGCGCCTGCAACAGATCGTCGAAGATCAGGCCCGCGAGACTGCGCGCGTCGATGACGCGCTGCGTGCCGTTGATGCCTTGGAGCGCGAAAGAGAGACCCTGTCACAATCGGCGACCGGCGAGGCCGAGGCAGCGGCGCGAGCGCTCGAGGCTCTGCAGATTGCAGATGGCGAGATGCGTGCGGCTGAGTCCGCCAGTGACGAGGCGGCAGCTGCCGCTGCCGAAGCGCGTGCCAAGCGAGGCGAGCTTGAACGCCGTCTGGAGACTGGTCGGCGCGGGACATTGCGCCTGAAGACAGAACTTGATGCCGTTCTGGCCGAAATTGATCGCCTCTCGAAGGACACAGATGCGACTGTGGCTGCTGATGACGCGCGGGGGCGCCTGGCAGCGGGCGTGGCCGCTGCAGAGGCTGCGCGCGTGCAGCATCTGCATGCCGAAGATGCCCTCAAGGCGGCACGTGAGACAGAGGCAAGCCGCAAGGCGACCTTCGACAACACCGAGCGGGATCTGGAGCGATTGCGGGCGGAAGCCAAGGCCTTGTCCGAAATACTATCGGCTGGCGTTTCGGAGGGTTTCACACCGGTTATCGACCTGCTGCAGGTGACGCCCGGCTTCGAGGCGGCGCTTGGCGCGGCCCTTGGCGAAGACCTTAACGTGCCTCTCGATGCCAATGCACCCATTCACTGGCGTGCGCTTGCTGCGGTGAGCGCACTGCCAGCTTTGCCACCCGGCGTGCAGCCGCTTTCGTCCGTGTTGCATGCGCCCGATGCGCTGATGCGGCGCCTGTCCCAAACCGGAATTGTTGCACGCGCCGAAGGCCATGAACTCCAAGCCTGCCTGCTTCCGGGCCAGTGCATCGTCAGCCGCGAGGGTGACCTGTGGCGCTGGGACGGGTTCACAGCGACAGCAGAGGCACCCATGCCAGCGGCTGTGCGGCTGAAGCAACGCAATCGTCTTGCGGATGTAACTGGCTCGATTGTCACGGTCGAGGCGCATCTGGCCGAGCTTCGAGCGGCCTACACCGTCAGCCGCATTGCCCGCGAGACTTGCGAGAGCGAGGAACGGCATGCGCGCGCGGCGCTGCGTGAGGCAGACGGGCTTGTGGCCTCCGCCCGGATGATGCTTGCCGAGGCCGAGAAGAGACATGCGCAGACGGCGGCGCGCCTGCAATCTCTGCACGAGCGACGTGCGGGACTGGCGGCCACAGAGGCTGAAGCCGCGCAGCATGACGCGGCTGTCGCGCGCGAGATGGAAGCCCTGCCGTTGCTGGCCGTGCTTGAAGATGCGCTGGCTGCTGCGCGTGATCGACTCTCAGTTGCGCGCGGCGTTCAGTCGAACGCACAGGCGCACCACGAAAGCATCGAGCGCGAAACTCACGTTCGTCGTCAGCGGCTGCTTGCCATCAACCGCGAGAGGCAGGCTTGGGATGAACGCGTGGCCAGTGCGCGCGGGCATATCGACGACCTTCGCCAGCGCGAGACCGAGGCACGTCATGAGCTTTCGGCTCTCGAGCATGTGCCCGCGGAGATCTCATCGCGGCGCGAGCGATTGTTTGCGTTGCTTGCCGAGGCGGAAACAGCGCTGGCACTTGCCAATGACACGCTGGCACAAGCGGAAACCCAGCTGAAGTCAGCTCAGGCAAATGCACGCAGTGCCGATCATGCGCTGGCCCAAGCGCGCGAGGCACGGGCGCGGGGTGAAGCCGTTCTTGCCGCCCAGATTGAGCGTGTCCAGGAAGCTGTCACACGCTCACGTGATGTTCTCGACTGCGAGCCCCACGCACTTGCAGCGCGCGCCGATCACCCTGCGGGCGAGGCCCTGCCCTCTCTCGATGCGGCAGAGCTGCGCGCAGAGAAACTCAAGCGCGAGCGTGAGCAACTGGGTGGTGTGAACCTGCGCGCGGACGAGGAAGCGAACGAATGCGAAGCGCGCCTGACCTCGCTGCAGACCGAGAAGGCCGATCTCGAGGAAGCCATTGCGCGCCTGCGACAGGGGATCGGGTCGCTCAATCGAGAGGGACGCGAACGCCTTCTCGAGGCCTTTGATCGGGTAAATGCGAATTTCCAGACGCTGTTCACATCGTTGTTCAGTGGCGGCGAGGCCCGGCTGACCCTGACGGAATCGGATGATCCGCTCGAGGCGGGGCTCGAGATCCTCGCGCGTCCGCCCGGCAAGAAACTGCAGACCATGTCGCTGCTTTCAGGTGGAGAGCAGGCGCTCACCGCGATGGCGCTGATTTTTGCCGTGTTCCTTTGCAACCCGGCGCCGGTGTGCGTGCTGGACGAGGTGGATGCGCCGCTCGATGATGCCAATGTCGAGCGGTTCTGCAATCTGCTCGACGAGATCACGCGCATGACGGAGACCCGCTTCCTCGTGATCACGCATCATGCGCTGACGATGTCGCGCATGGACCGGCTGATGGGCGTGACCATGCAGGAACGCGGCGTGAGCCAGCTTGTCTCGGTCGACCTTGCCGGTGCGGAGCGCGTGCTGCAGGCGGCGGAGTGAGGGCGCTTCCGTCGGGCATCCGGTCACGCCACTTGAATACCCGTGTGTCGGAAGTCTTCCCCCTTGAAAAGAAGGGCCTCGCCCGACTCCATGGCGAGGGCATAGGAGAAGCAATCACCGAAGTTCAGCCTTGCGGCATGTCCGGATCCCTTGCCGAAGTCCTTGTAGGCCTTACGGGCAAGTTGGGCCTGCTGCTCCGTGACGGGCATGATGCGGATCTCAAGCTTTGCAAAAATCGCATCGTAGCGCCAACTGGTCGTTGCATCGTTCAGTGCGTCAATAATGATTGCGGCCTCAAGCCACGAGGCTGCGGACATTTTTCGTGATGATGCTTTTTGCATCCTTGCGACCAGTTCCTCCCATCCCGCTTCTTCCTTCAGGATCGCAATGAGAGCCGAGGTGTCCACGATCACTTGGGAAGTCCTTGCTCGTCGTAAAGATCATCCTCATCGAACCTGTTCGGGGCTTCCCGGAAGGCACGCGCCGTCTCGTGGGTCAGATGCCTCAGGTCTGCGATCTTGGCTTCGATCCTTGCCCTCTCGGTCACCTCTGCAAGCTGGTCGCGGAGCGCGTCGGTGACGGCTTGTGTCAGCGACTTGCCGGTGGCACGTGCAAGCTCGGTGGCAAGGCGGTGGGCTTCGGGATTCTTGATATTCAATGTCATGGCAGAATGGTAGACATTTAATGGTAGAATGTCAATTTCCTCTATATTCTGCCGCTTCTCATGCTTGGGTGGCGTTCTAGCGCGGGGCGAGCATGACGCCATCGCTGACGCTTTCGCCCGGGTGGAGTACGACGCGGTCGCCGGGCTGAAGACCGTCGGTGATCTCGGCAGTGGCGTCATTGAAGTGGCCGGTTGCGACTTTGGTGAGGCGTGCGCGGGCGCCGTGGAGCCGGTAGACGGCCCAGTCCTTGCCCTGACGGAACAGGGCGCCGACGGGAACCTGCAGGACATTTTCGTCACGCCACCGAACGATCGCTGCCTCGACCTGAAAGCCATGGCCGAGGCGCGCCCACTCGACGCGCGGCGAGACAATGTCGATCAGCACGTTGACGCGACGCTCTTCGATACCCAGTGCCGAGACCTTTTGCTGGCCAAAGGGCTCGATGCGGCGCACGCGGCCCTTGAGGTCACCCTGCCCGCCCCATTGCGTGATGATCACCTCATCGCCCTCGGCGACTTGCACGGCCTCACTTGACACGAGATCGATGACGATCTCGAGATTGGCTGGGTCACCGACCTCGGCGATGGGCTGGCCGGGTTGGACGAAGCTTTCGTTTTCCTGAAGGACGCGCAGCAATTGACCGTCGACGGGCGCGCGCAACTGGATGCAGCAGCCGGCGCGCTCGCCCGCAGCGGTCGAGCCTGGCGATATCAGCGCTGCCTCGGCGGTCTGGATCTCGAAGCCGCGCTGGCGCAAGGCTGCGCGGGCGGTCGCGACAGCTGCGTCGAGTGCGGCAAGGTTTGCTTCGGCTGCATCCACGCGCGCCTTCGACACGACGCCTTTCGAGAAGAGTTCTTCTGCGCGCTCCAGCTCGCGGGCTGCAAGTTTCTGCTCGGCTTCACGGCCCTTGACGGTAGCTTGCGCGAGATCGCGTGCTGCGCGGGCGGCCGATACGGTGAAGGCGAGCTGGCGCTGGGCACGGGCATCCAGGAATGCAGGGTCGGTCGGCTCGATCGTGGCCACCACGGTCTTGCGCGCCTCGATGAAGTCGCCAGCGTGGCTTTCGACCCGCAACAGCTTGCCGGCGATGGGCGCCGACAGGACATAGACCTCGCGCACGCGGGTGATGCCGTCGTCGCTGATCGCCGTCATCATGGGCCCCCTGACCGCTTGGGCGATGTCGACCGCTACGGCGCGTGGCCAGAAGGAAAAGGCCAAACCCGCTACCACCAGCAGACCAATGCCTGCAGGCCAGGCCCAGGGACGCAGTCTCTTAAGGTCCATTTTCATTCCCGTGTCTTGAGGACGCGTACTAGGTCAAGGTTCGCCACATTGCGTGCCACCATCAGGCAGCTGACAAGGGCTGCTCCGCCCACGACCAGAATGGCCTGGCCGACTGTCGCCGCCGTGAGGCCAAAGGGCATCTGGAAAAGGTCCGTGGTGAAACGTTCGATCATGTAGAGAGACAGCCCATAGCCGACGAGCACGCCCAGCGGGATCGCCAGCAGCGTCAGCAGCACCAGTTCACCCACGAGGATGCGTGCCACCTCGGTGCGATGGTAGCCCAGGACCCGCAAGGTTGCGAGTTCGTGGGATCGTTCGGACAGGGTGATGCGGCTAGCGTTGTAGGCGACGCCGAAGGCGATGATCGCGGCAAAGCCGCAGTAGAACCAGACCATGGTCATGATGTTCTGGTCCACAAGTTCCCTGAATTTCAGATAGGCGTGGCGCTGGAGCGAGATGGTGAAGATGCCAGGAATGTCGCGGACCGCGTGGAAGAGCTCGCGCTCACGCGTGGGGTCGATCTTCATGGCAGCGCTTGCTGCCACGGGTCCGTCCCCGGCCAAGCGGTTGAGGGCTGTGCGATCCATGTAGGCTGCAAGACCCACATACTCGTCGATCACGAAGGCGACCGGGACGCGCGCGACGCGCCTGCGGCCTTCGAGTTGCCGAAGGTCAATCACCTCGCCTGCTTTTACCGCGAGTTTGTCTGCCAACCTCCGCGAGAGGACCAGCCCATCGCGCGGCAATGTGATGGCGCGCCCCTCGATATCGACCTGCTGGGACAGCTGCGCGTTCCGGTCAATGCCCTGGATGTAGATGCGCTCGCTGCGCGTGGCGTTCGTCAAGCGGGCCGTCATGCCGCGGCGCAACTCTACAGAGATGACGCCAGGCAAGCGCGCCAGATCAATGCGAACGGCGTCGCTGCGCAGTTCGGTGAAGGTCACCGATACGTCCTGACGCTGCGCGCGGAAGAAGAACGTGTCGATCATGACCTTGACGGAGTCGAAGAATTGCGTCGTCGAGATCAGTAATCCCAGCGACAGGGCAATTCCGGTGACCGTCATGGTGGAGCGCAACGGAAAACGCGTGATGTGGCGCACGATCATGAAGCCCGTCGAGCCGATGCCGCGCAGCAGGCCCATCCGCTCGAGGGGACCCTCGCCGTAGATGGCTGGCACAGGTGGCGCCATGGCTACGGCCGGCGACAGCTTCATCACGCGAACGACCGCCACGACGGCGCCCGCTGCAGCTGCGATCAGGGCGACCAACGCAGAAAGCGCCAAGACATGAGGTGATATCTCGAGAACAAGATTCGGAAAGCGGAAATACTGACGATACAGGTCGGTGATAAGGCCGGCCAGCCAGTACCCCGCGGCCCATCCGAGGAGAAGGCCTACAAGCGCCGTGACCAACGCCATCTTGACGAAGTGCCAGGCGACCGCGGCGTCAGCGTAGCCAAAGGCCTTGAGGACGCCGATCTCCTCGCGTTGGGTCTCGATCTGTCGCGCGATCACCGAATAGACGAGGAACGAAGCGACGAGAAGGAAGACCTGTGGGATCACGCCAGCCATCGTCGACAGCTGGCCGAACTCGCTATCGAGGAAAGAGTGTGACATGTGCTGGCTTCGACCAAATGCGCCGGTGCCTCCGAAGGGTTCAAGAACAATGTCGATGGCGGCCAGCGCTTCGGGCTCGCTCGTGCCGGGAGATAGCCTGAAGAGCACGTCGTTGAAGGCGCCCACGGTGTCAGTGACTGCGGCAAGCGCCTTTCGGTCCATCCAAAGCACGCCGTAGCGAGCGTCATCCGGCACAATTTCGCCGGGTGCAATGACGTAGATGAACTCGGGTGCAAGGGCGACACCGACCACGGTCATGGTCAGCCTTCGTCCGTTTATGTTGGCAGCGAAGGTGCTGCCGGTTGAAAAGCCATGGGCTTTGGCAAAGGCTTCGTGCACCAGGATTTCGTCGGGTCTCGACGGGTCGGGGAAGCGTCCTGTCCGCAGGACGATGGCGTTCAAGGCCGAGGCGTTGTCTGCGGGCAGCGAAATGGCGAGTCCCCGGACGGGATCCCTCATGCCGGGAATGTCGAGTATCGCGTATGTCGAGATGCGCACCTCTGCCCGGGCGATTCCCGGTAACGCCCTGAGTCGAGCGGCGACCATGTCGGGTGCGCGCTTCAGCGAGACAAAGGCGTCGGCAAAGCGATAGCGCTCGTAGTAGGCGGCGCGTGCCGAGGACAGTGAATCCAGTGCTCCCAGCGCCATGATGAGTGTTGCGACCGCTGATGTGATCACCAGCGCGATGGCCAGAACCTGCCCCCGCCTGCGCCACATGTCGCGCATCAGCTTCATGTCGAGGGCTGACAGTGCACTCACCAGCGCACCTCGGATGCGGGCCTTCGATCGGTGTTGACGTCGACCGAGGCGATGCGTCCGTCGGCGAAGCGTACGACCCGATGTGCCATCTCGGCGATCGAGGCATTGTGCGTGATGACAACCGTTGTCGCTCCCAATGCGCGGTTCACATTGGACAGCGCCTCGAGCACCCTTATTCCGGTGACACTATCGAGCGCGCCGGTTGGCTCGTCGCACAAGAGCACCTCGGGTCGCTTGGCGACTGCACGGGCGACTGCGACGCGCTGCTGCTCGCCACCGGAAAGCTCTGCCGGGAAATGGCGCATCCGATCTGCCAGCCCGACAAGGGCCAGCGCCTCCTGCGGGGGCATGGGGTCGTCCACCAGCTCGGTGACCAGAGACACGTTTTCGCGTGCTGTGAGGCTGGGGATCAGGTTGTAGAACTGGAAGACGAAGCCCACATGCTTTCGCCGATAGGTGGTCAGGTCGCGATCACTGCTGGCTGTCAGATCCTGGTCCCGAAAGAGGACCGAGCCCGCCGTTGCGCGATCGAGCCCGCCCATGATGTTGAGCAAGGTCGACTTGCCACTTCCAGAGGGCCCAAGCAGTACAACGAATTCACCCTCGGGCAGTACGAGATCAATACCGCGCAATGCATGGACGGCCCCATGGCCCTCTCCGTAGACCTTGGTCAAGTTGGTCACGCGAAAGGCGGGGGGCGTTCCGGGTTCGGGCGGGGTCATCGACATGCATCAAACTCGCAGGTGCTGCGGTGTCACCGCTTTGAGGCAAAGCAAACGTCACGGACCCAGATTCTCGCCGATCACGGCCTGTTTGTGCATCCGGTAACGGGTGTGCGACCATACGTCATCAATCTCTGCACAGGTTTATGGTCTCGAGGGCCGGATTCCGGCGGATTTCCAAGCTATGTGCACCGCAGCAGTCGCCTTGACGGGCAGAAAACCGGCACATATGGTCCGCGCGAAATTCGGAGGGGTTGCAGCGGCCCCGGCACCTGATCCATGGCGATAAACCCAACAGATCAGAGTGAAAATCCAGACCAGGAGCGTCTCGACGCACTTGGCCGGAAGATTGAGGCCGCGCGCGGGGCATCTCCGGATCAGGGCCCCCAACGGCCGGCGGCCGGGCGAAATCTCGCCTATCGCCTGCCAACAGAGTTCGTTGCCGCGGTTTTCGTCGGTGCTGCGCTCGGGTGGGGGTTCGACAGGCTCACGGGGCTGAAGCCGGTCGGGATCGTGCTGTTCACGCTCCTGGGCATGGCGGCGGCATTCTATTCGGTTTTCCGCGCGATGCGTCAGATCGCGGCGGATCAGGAAAAAGAAGGGAAGTAGTCCATGGCCGCTGGCCACAGCCCGATGGAGCAGTTCGAGATCAAGGCGCTGGTCCCGCTTGAACTTGCCGGTTTCGATGTCTCGTTCACGAATTCGAGCCTCTGGATGCTTCTGGCTGTTGTCTGCAGCGCAGCCTTCCTGACTCTGGGTGTGAAGCGCGATGGCGTTGTCCCTGGGCGGATGCAGTCGATCGTCGAGATCTTCCACGATTTCATCATGCGCCAGACGCTCCTGCCGGTGATGGGTGATGAAGGGCGCAAGTTCTTCCCCTTCGTGTTCACGCTGTTCATCTTCATCTTTTTCACGAATTTTCTTGGCCTCCTGCCCTATTCGTTCACAGTGACCAGTCACGTGGCCGTCACGTTCGCGATGGCGCTGATGGTCTTTGCCATGGTGCTCGTCGTGGGCTTTTTCACGCATGGCTTGCGGTTCCTGACCCTGTTCGTGCCGTCGGGCGTGCCAGCCTGGATCATGCCGGTCATCGTTCCGATCGAGGTCATTTCATTCTTGTCGCGACCGATCAGCCTGTCGCTGCGTCTTGCCGCCAACATGCTGGCTGGCCACACGATGCTGAAAGTGTTCGCTGGTTTTGTCGTGTCGCTGCTTGGCGCGGGCGGCATCTTTTCATTCCTGTCGATCGCTCCGCTGCTTGCCGGCGTGGCGTTGACGGCGCTTGAGGTTCTGGTCGCGGCCGTTCAGGCATGGGTCTTCGCCATGCTGACCTGCATTTATCTGAACGAGGCCGTGCACCTGCACGATCACCACTAGTCCGGACACTTGTCCGGTTGTCTGAAACAATCAACTCGAAGAAGGAGTTCTGAAAATGGACGCAGAAGCAGCAAAGCTCATCGGTGCCGGTATAGCCACTCTCCCGCTCATGGGCGCGGGCATCGGTATCGGCAACGTGTTCGGCAACTACCTGGCCGGCGCGCTGCGCAATCCGTCGGCAGCCGCAAGCCAGCAGACCAACCTGCTGCTCGGCTTCGCATTCTGTGAAGCGACGGGCCTGTTCGGTCTCGTTGTTTCGTTCATGCTGCTGTTCGCTGTCTGATACCAGTCATGACGGCACAAGCCGCAAACGCGCTCCAGATGGCGAACATGGCGGCTCCCGAACCCGAGGAGCTTCCGCCCCAGACCCCTGATCAACCAGCCCAGGATCATGGTGCTGATGGTCATGGCGATGAGGGTCATAGCGTTGCGCCGGAGGGCGCATACAGCGATGGCCTGACGGAGACGGTTGGTTATGACGGGGGCAGCCACGCCGACAAGGCTGGCCTGCCTCAGCTTGATCTGACCACATTCGCCAGCCAGATCTTTTGGCTCGCAGTGTCTTTTGCGGTGCTCTATTTCATCATCTCGCGGATCGCGGCGCCCAAGATCGGCGGCGTGATCGAGGAGCGTGAGGCACGCATCAAGGGTGACCTCGATGCAGCGGCTGATGCCAAGAAGGCGAGCGAGGCGGCCCTTGCAGGCTACGAAAAGGCGCTTGCGGATGCCCGCGGGCGTGCAGCCAAGCTCAGCGAGGAAATCCGTGGCAAGGTGGTTGCAGAAGCCAACGCCCGGACCGAAGCCGCCGAGAAGCAACTTTCGGCCGACATGCAAAAGGCCGAGGGCCGCATCGCCGAGATGCGTTCCGGTGCCTTGGCACGCCTTTCAACCATTGCCCGCGACACCGCGGCGGACATCGTCCAGAAGCTGACGGGCGATAGCGCCTCTGCGGCCGATCTCGATGCTGCCGTGGGCGCAGCGTTGAAGAAATCCTGAGGGGGATCCTGATGAGCGGCGTTTTTGGAGATCCCACCTTCTGGGTTGGCGTTGGCACGGTACTTTTCGTGCTGCTCGTGATCCGGCTCAAGGTTCCGGCGCAGATCGGCGCCATGCTTGATGCGCGGGCAGCTGCCATCAAGGCCGAGCTTGAGGAAGCCAAGCGCCTGCGGGCTGAGGCTGAAGCTCTTCTTGCTGACTACAAGAAGAAGACGGCCAATGCCGCCGACGAGGCGCAGGCCATCATCGACGCGGCCAAAACGGCGGCCGATCGGATGGCCGCGGATGCAAAGGTCGCCCTCCAGCAACAAATCGACCGTCGCGCCAAGATGGCGGAGCAGAAGATCGCCCAGGCCGAGGCCGATGCTCTTGCCGAGGTTCGTGCTGCTGCGACTGCTGCTGCCACTGCGGCCGCGCGCGATGTGATCGCCAAGCGCATGACGGATGCGCGTGGTGATGCCCTTATCGACAGTGCCATCGCCGAGCTAGGCGCGAAGCTGCACTAGGCAAATTTTCGGGAAAGAGAAATGTCCCGGCGGGGCACCTTGCCCGCCGGGATCTTTTCGTCCGGCCGGCCTTCTAGTTATAGACTTCGAACAAGCCGGCGCCGCCCATGCCGCCGCCGATGCACATCGAGACGACAACGTGTTTGGCCTTGCGGCGGCGACCTTCCATCAGGACATGGCCCGTCAACCGCGCGCCCGTCATGCCGAAGGGGTGGCCGATGGCAATCGAGCCGCCATTCACATTGTACTTCGCCGGGTCGATGCCCAGCTTGTCGCGGCTGTAGAGACACTGGCTGGCGAACGCCTCGTTCAGCTCCCAGAGATCGATGTCGCTGACCTTCAAGCCATGGCGTTCGAGCAGGCGCGGGATGGCGAAGACGGGGCCGATGCCCATCTCGTCGGGCTCGCAGCCGGCAACGGCCCAGCCCTTGAAGGCGCCGAGGGGCTGAAGGCCGCGACGTTCGGCCTCCTTCGCTTCCATCACGACAACAGCGGCGGCGCCGTCGGAGAGCTGGCTGGCATTGCCGGCCGTGATGAACTTGCCGGGACCCTTGACGGGTTCGAGCTTGGCGAGACCCTCGAGCGTCGTGTCGGGGCGGTTGCATTCGTCCCGATCGACCACATAGTCGACGAAGCTCTCGGCCTTCGTGACCTTGTCGACGACCTTCATCTTCGTCTTCATGGGCACGATCTCGTCCTTAAACTTGCCGGCCTGCTGCGCGGCGGCCATGCGGCGTTGCGATTCAAGGGAGTACTGGTCCTGGTATTCGCGGCTGACATTGTAGCGGGCGGCCACGACGTCGGCCGTGTCGATCATCGGCATCCAGTAGGCGGGGTACATCTGGATGATGCGCTCTTCCTTGCCGCCACCGCCGCCGCCCTGGAACGAGATCGAGTCGACGCCTGAGCCCACCACGACGTTGGCGCCCTCGTGGGTGACGTAGTGTGCGGCATGGGCGATGGCGTTCAGCCCCGACGAGCAGGCGCGGTTGATGGTGACGCCTGATGTTGTCACGGGCAGACCCGCCAGCAGTGCTGCGCCGCGCGCGACGTTACCCGAGGCCGCAACGCAGCCGGCGACGACGTCCTCGACATCGGCCGGGGCCACCTTGGCGCGGCTGACCGCGTGCTCGATCGCGTGGCCCAGCATGGCCATGTTGGAGGTGTTGTTGAAGCCCCCGCGGGCAGCCTTGGCGAGCCCCGTGCGGGCGTAGGAGACGATGACGGCTTGGCGCATGAAACTATTTCCTTCCTATCCGATACAAAAATCAACGTCATGGTGCGCGAAGGCGCACCACCCACGACTTGTCGCGAATTAAAGTCGTGGGTGGTCTGCCTGCGCAGACCATGACAAGCTAAGTGTCATTTCAGATCCTGAAAGCGCTTGCCTTCGGCGACCATTTTCTCGAGCAGCTTTGATGGCTTGAAGTCGGCGCCCATCTGGCCCTCGAACTCCTTCATCTTCGCCAGCACCTTGTCGAGGCCGATCGTGTCTCCGTAGAACATCGGGCCCCCGCGATAGATCGGCCAGCCGTAGCCGTTGATCCAGACGATGTCGATGTCGGAAGCGCGGATGGCCTTGCCTTCCTCGAGGATCTTCGCACCCTCGTTGACCATGGGGTAGATGCAGCGCTCGATGATCTCCTGGTCGGAGATGGTGCGCTGGTTGACGCCCTGCCTGGCGGCAAAGTCGCGGATGATCTTCTCGACCACGGGCGATGGCTTGGCATTGCGCTCGGCGTCGTAGTCGTAGAAGCCCGCGCTGGTCTTCTGACCGCGACGGTCCATCTCGCAGAGGATCTCGCGGATGGTGGAGCTGGTCGACTTTTCCTTGAACCAGCCAATGTCGAGGCCGGCGAGGTCCGACATGGCGAAGGGACCCATCGGGAAGCCAAAGTCATAGAGGACGCGGTCGATGTCCCAAGGCATGGCGCCCTCGAGGATCAGTTTCTGGGCCTCGCGCTGGCGCTGGGCCAGCATGCGGTTGCCGACAAAGCCGGGGCAGACGCCCACGAGGGCTGCGATCTTGCCGATCTTCTTGGCCATCTGCAGCGAGGTGGCGATGACTTCCTTCGAGGTCTTGTCGCCGCGCACCAGTTCCAGCAGGCGCATGACGTTGGCGGGCGAGAAGAAGTGCCAGCCAATGACGCTCTCGGGCCGCTTCGTGGCCGAGGCGATCTCGTCCACGTTCAGGTAGGAGGTGTTGGTAGCGAGGATCGCGCCCTGCTTGACGATGCGGTCGAGCTTGCCGAACACGTCCTTCTTGATGCCCATGTCCTCGAACACGGCCTCGACCACGAGGTCGCGGTCGGCGAGGTCGTCGAGCGTCAGCGATCCCGTCAGCATGGCCATGCGCTTTTCCACGTCTTCCATGGTCAGGCGGCCGCGCTTGGCGGTGGTCTCGTAGTTCTTGCGGATCACGGCGAGGCCGCGGTCGAGCGCTTCCTGTTTCTGCTCGACGATCGTGACCGGGATGCCGGCGTTCAGGAAGTTCATTGCAATGCCGCCGCCCATGGTGCCGGCGCCGATGACGCCGACCTTCTGGACCGGGATCGTCCTGGTGTCGGCGGGTACGTCCGGTACTTTCCAGGTCGCGCGCTCGGCGAAGAACACATAGCGCTGCGCGGCGGACTGGTTGCCGGTCATCAGGCCCATGAACAGGCGGCGTTCTTCCTTGAGGCCTTCGTCGAAGGGAAGGTTCACGGCAGCCTCGATGCACTTGATGTTGGCCTCGGGGGCCTCGAAGCCACGGAACTTGCGGGCGTTGGCCTTGCGGAAGGCGGCGAAGATCTCGGGCTTGCCGCGGGCGGCGTCCATCTTGTCGTTGAGGTCGCGCACGCGCTTCAGGGGGCGCTTCTCGTCGATGACCTTGCGGGCGAAGGCGAGCGCGCCCTCGCGCAGCTTGCCCTCTTCCACCAGCTCGTCGACGAGGCCCATGGCTGCGGAGGCCTTGGCGCCGACATGCTCGCCGGAGGTGACCATCTCGAGCGCGCGTTCGGCGCCCACGATGCGCGGCAGGCGCTGGGTGCCGCCGGCGCCTGGGAGAAGGCCCAGCTTGACCTCTGGCAGGCCGCATTTGGCCGAGGGGACCGCCACGCGGTAGTGGCAGGTCAGCGCGACCTCAAGTCCGCCACCCAAGGCGGTGCCGTGGATCGCCGCGATGACGGGTACGCGGGCGTTCTCGATGGCGGCCTGCGCGTCGAAGAGGCTGGCGCCCTTGGGGGGCTTGCCGAATTCGCTGATATCAGCGCCGGCGATGAACGTCTGGCCTTGGCATATCAGTACGATGGCACGGGTCGCCGGGTTGGCCACCGCCTCGCCTATCCCCTTGAAGATGCCGTCGCGCACGGGCGCCGAGAGGGCGTTCACGGGCGGGGAATTCAGGGTGAGGACGGCGATGTCGCCCTCGAGCGTCAGGTCGGTGACTTCGTTGATGGCTGTCATGTGTTTGCGTTCCGGTTTGTCTGGTCCCGGCAGGCTATTGCATCGGCGGTCAGGGATGCAATGCGGGCGGCGCGCCTGCTTGGGCAGCGACCTGTTGAATTTGCCGGGTGTTTTTGAGGGGGCAGATCGTTGCGCGGATTCCGACGCTATCGATCTAAGGCGCCGAACATCGCCGAAATCGCCGAAAACAAAAATAGAACAAATTGACGCAGGGGGGAGCGTGGCATGCCCCCATCCACCCCGCCGCTTTCGCGGCGGGGCACCTTCCCCCGCTGTCGCGAGGGAAGGGCCAGGCAAATCCCGTGGGGGCGCGGCCTACTCTGCTGCCTGAGCCTGCGGCGCCGGCGGGACCCAGCGGAGGACGGGCTTGCGGGCGGCGGCGGTTTCGTCGAGGCGGCGGCGCGGGGCAAGGTGCGGCGCACCTTCGAAGCGCGTCTTGTCACCGGACTTTGCCGCTGTCGCGAGCCCCTTCATCACGCGGATGAACTCGTCGAGCGCGAATTTGGACTCCGTCTCGGTGGGTTCGATCAGCATGGCGCCGTGGACGACGAGCGGGAAGTACATCGTCATGGGATGATAGCCCTCGTCGATCATCGCCTTGGCGATGTCGAGCGTGGTCACGCCCGTGTCCTTGAGGAAGCTGTCGTCGAACAGGGCCTCGTGCATGCAGGGGCCCGTTGCGCCGAAGGGCGCTGTCATCACGTCCTTGAGCGAGGCGAGGACATAGTTCGCGTTCAGCACCGCGTCGCCGGCTGCCGTGTGCAGGCCGTCGGCACCGTGGCTCAGCATGTAGGCCATGGCGCGCGTGAACATGCCCATCTGTCCGTGGAAGGCGCTCATGCGGCCATAGGGCTGGGCGTCATGGGCCTTCGCGGTGGCAGGATCCTCGACCAGCTGAAACCCGTCCTTGCCGTGCACCACCAGCGGCAGCGGCGCGAAGGGCGCGAGGGCCGCCGACAGGACGACGGGGCCGGAACCCGGGCCGCCGCCGCCATGGGGCGTCGAGAAGGTCTTGTGCAGGTTGATGTGCATGGCGTCGATGCCGAGATCGCCCGGGCGCACGCGGCCGACGATGGCGTTGAAGTTGGCGCCATCGCAATAGAAATAGGCGCCCGCCGCGTGAACGGCCTTCGAGATCTCGATCATGTCGTTCTCGAAGAGGCCGCAGGTGTTCGGGTTCGTCAGCATGATCGCCGCGACGTGGGGCCCGAGCTTGGCCTTGAGGGCCTCGAGGTCGACGCGACCGCGTTCGTTCGCCGGGACTTCCTCGACCGTGTAGCCGACGAGGGCTGCGGTCGCCGGGTTTGTGCCGTGCGCCGATTCAGGGACAAGCACTACGGAACGCTTGTCACCGCGCGCCTCGTGGGCGGCCTTGATCGCCATGAGACCGCACAGCTCGCCATGCGCGCCGGCCTTGGGGCTCATCGCCACGGCCGGCATGTTGGTGAGCAGCTTCAGCCAGTGCGCGAGCTGGTCGATGAGGGCAAGCGCACCCTGGACCGTCGAGACGGGCTGCAGCGGATGGATGTCGGCAAAGCCCGCCAGCCGCGCCATCTTCTCGTTGAGGCGCGGGTTGTGCTTCATCGTGCACGAGCCCAGCGGATAGAAGCCGCTGTCGATCGCGTAGTTCTTGCGGCTGAGGCGCACGAAATGGCGTACGACTTCGGGTTCCGACAGGCCCGGCAGGCCGATCGTGCCACGGCGGCGCAGGCCACCCAGGCGATCGTGCTTCAACTCGGGCTCGGGCAGGTCGACGCCGCACTTGCCGGTGCGACCGAGTTCGAAGATCAGCTTTTCCTCGTGATCGAGGCCGCTGTGGCCCGAGATCGTCGTGAAGCCCGCGGTATCGCCGCCCGTGGCGGCCGTGGGGCGTCCTTGCTTGTTCATCATCACAGCACCTTTGCGAGCGCGCCCGCGAGCGCGTCGATGTCGGAGGGCGTCACCGTTTCCGTCACGGCGACGAGGAGGAGATTGGCTGCAGCCGGGTCGTTCGGCTTCAGGCGCGAGACGGGAACGCCCGCGATGATGCCCTGCCCTGCCAGCGTATCGACGATGGCGGCGGCAGGCTTCGACAGCTTCAGCGTGAACTCGTTGAAGAAGGTCGGGGTGACCAGTTCAACGCCCTTGACCTTCGAGAGGCGGTCGGCGGCAAGGACTGCGCGGTCATGGTTCAGCGCGGCCAACCTGCGGAAGCCATCCTCGCCGAGCAGCGCGAGGTGGATCGTGAAGGCCAGAACGCAGAGCCCCGAGTTCGTGCAGATGTTCGACGTCGCCTTCTCGCGGCGGATGTGCTGCTCGCGCGTGGACAGCGTCAGCACGAAGCCGCGCCGGCCTTCGGCGTCGACGGTCTCGCCGGCCAGGCGGCCCGGCATCTGGCGCAGGAACTTCTGGCGCGTCGCGAAAATGCCGAGGTAGGGGCCGCCGAAATTCAGCGCGTTGCCGATGGACTGGCCTTCCCCGACGACGATGTCGGCGCCCATCTCGCCCGGCGGGGTGATGGCACCCAGCGAAACGATCTCGGTCACGACGGCAATCAGGAGTGCGCCCTTGGCATGGGCGGCGTCGGAGAGCGGCGTGATGTCGGCAATGCTGCCGTAGAAGTCCGGGTTCTGGACCACGAAACAGGCAGTCTGGTCGTCGAGCGCGGAGGCATCCCCTTCCACGACCTCGATGTCGGCCATCTCGCAGGTGGTGCGAACGGTCTCGGCGTATTGCGGGTGCAGCTGGCGGGACAGCACGACCCGCTTGCGACCGGTCACGCGGGCGGCCATCAGGACGGCCTCGGCAGTGCCGGTGGAGCCGTCATACATCGACGCATTGGCGACCTCCATGCCGGTCAGCATGCAGATCTGGGTCTGGAACTCGAACAGGTACTGAAGCGTGCCCTGCGCGATTTCCGGCTGATAGGGCGTGTAGCTGGTCAGGTACTCCGAGCGCTGGATCAGGTGATCGACCGACGCGGGGACATGGTGGCGATAGGCGCCTGCACCGCAAAAGAAGGGTACAGAGCCGGCGCTCACATTGCGGGCGGCCAGGCGACCCATGTGACGCTCGACTTCGAGTTCGCCCGCGTGCATGGGCAGGTCGACGAGGGTCGTCAGGCGGGCGGCGGCGGGCACGTCGCGGAACAGGTCGTCGACGGATTTCTCACCGATGACGCCCAGCATCTGCCGGCGGTCGGCTTCGGTCAGTGGAAGATAACGCATCAGAGCCCCTTGAGGTATTCGTTGTACTGGGTTTCGGACATCAGCTCGCCGAGCTCGGCCTCGTTGCTGACCTTGAGCTTGAGGAACCAGCCATTGCCGGCGGGATCGGCGTTGACCTTGGCGGGCTCGCCCTCGAGCGCGCTGTTGACCTCGACCACTTCGCCGGACAGGGGCGCGTAGACCTCGGAGGCGGCCTTCACGCTTTCGACAACAGCGGCCTCACCGCCCTTGGTCACCTTCTTGCCGACCGAGGGAAGCTCGACAAAGACGACGTCGCCCAACTGCTCGGCAGCATAGGGCGTGATGCCGACGGTGGCCGTGTTGCCGTCGATGCGAACCCATTCATGGTCTTTGGTGTATTTCGTGGTCATGGTGTGATGTTCCAGTTGTTGGTTTCCCCCAGCGCGTGAATGGCGGAGGCTGTAAGTGCTTTCCTCCCCCGCTTCAGCGGGGGAGGTGGCGAGCGCAGCGAGACGGAGGGGGAGAGTGGGTGCGGCGCCCCCCCCAACCACCCAGCATGGTGAACCCCGCCCCCAAGCGCTA
>CAZABH010000005.1:15055-110968 GCA_964483585.1 uncultured Flavobacteriaceae bacterium | reverse complement strand
CCAACCTCCCCATCAACTCCGCCATCTCCGCACGCCATGCGGCCTCGCTGTCGCTTTGATCCCAGAGCTCCTGCAGCTCGGACCCTGCGATGATGCGTGCCATGGCTTTGCGGGCGAGAGGTGTCAGGGATTTTGCTTCGAGGCCGTGATCGGTGGCGAGCCAGACCTTGAGGTCGTCGGGGATCTTGGGTGATGGGCGGCCGTTCAGGCTGGCGACGATCTCGGCGGCGACAATTGCTTCCGCGCAATCCGGCGCTTCCAGCTCCTCGTCCTCGGCGAGAATGGCGTCGAGGGTGTCGCGCAGCATTTCCAGCGTCGGCGCCGCCGTGAAGGCTTCGAGCCAGTCGAGCGCGTCGTCGTTTGAAAAGCTGTCGGTGGCCCATGCGCCCATGTGCGTGTCTCCCTAGACCCGGGAGTGAGGCTCATCCGCCCTCGGCGCGTCAAGGTCTCGCTGGCCGGCACATGTGGCACGGTGCCTTACCGGGCGGTATCCAGGCGCCAGTTGAAGGTGGCTGCCAAACCTGCACAATGAGTGACGCAAGCGGCCGGGGCCGCGGAACAGAGCGGGAGAGTTTACGTCGATGCACCTGTCGCGACGCAACGTGCTGCGCCTCGGCGTGGCCCAGGGTCTAATGATGATCGCGGGTGTTCGCCTTGCGCTGGCGGATCCGGGCGTGGGAGCGATCGCGGCGCTCGAGAACGAGGCCTGGGGCACGCGGGTTGGCGCCGCGCGTGCGAGCCTTTCCATGGCGGCGTCGGTCTATCGCAACCAGTTGCTCGAGACAGGCGAGGACAGCGCGACAACGGTGAAATTCATCGACCAGTCCGAACTTTCGCTGGGCGCGAATGCCAACATGACCATCGACGAATATGTCTTTGCGGGTACCCACAGCCGCTCGTCAATGATGCTGGCCAAGGGCGCTTTCCGGTTCCTGTCGGGGCAAATGCCCGAAAAGAACATGCGCATCAACACACCCACGCTTGGTATTGGGATCCGGGGCACCGAACTTCTCATTGATGTTTACGAAGATGGTTCGACCGAACTCAGCACAATCTCGGGTGCGGCCGAAGTTGTCTCGAACATGACGCAGGAAGTGCTCTCGGTCCTGGCGGGACAATCCGTTTTGGCAGATGCCGAGGGCATCTTCATCGGCGGCGTGCGCGACTATGTCCACCGCAAGGCGGAGGACCTGATCCAGCGCGAGATCGACAAGCTCAGGTCAAGGTCGCCGATCCCACTACCTGATATTCCAAATCCGTTCAGGTAGGCGCTGGGTGAACTCCAGGCCAGATGGGCAGACGCCCCTTGCATGGCCGGTTCGCACTTGTGTGCGACCGGCCATGACGGCACTATTTGAGCGCCAGGGCTTGACTTTATTCGGCTTTGGCTTGGTCGCCAGCGAGTGAATTGTAGGCGTTGCCGGCGATGCCGGCGTACAGGGCAGCGCTGACCACGGAGCTCACGAAATTCAGGATCGAATAGCCCAGCCAGTTCTCATAGATGGCTGCGGAAAATTCGCGCTGCCAGGCATTGATGGCCTCTTCGAACGCCTTGGTGCTTGCCTCGGCGTTCTGCGGATCCTGGAGGCTGGACATGTCCGGCAGGGCCGGGATCGAACTACCGATAACGGCCCCCAACGCCATGAACATCACGATTCCCACGGGAATGTAGGTCAGCAGGTACACCAGAAAGAACCGGAATGCGTTGCCCTTTGACAGCGCCCACGCGCGTTCAACGCCGAGCGTGTTCTCCGCAACGATGACGGCCGGGAGAATGGTCAGCTTCAGCAGCGCCCAAAGCATCACAAAGAAAAGCACGACTCCGATCAGGCCGATGATGGCGCCGCCGCCTGCTGCTGCCGCGGCTGCGCCAGCGAGACCCAGCACAAGCCCGCCGGCCAAGACGGCGGCGATGAGTGCGACCGTCAGCAGAACATAGACGAGGAGCACGCGCAGCTCCGTCATGCCAAACCAGAGATGGAAGGGTGCCGACGGGCGTTGACCGAACATGACGACGCGCAAGAGCGCTACCATGACCATGATGTTGGCGAGCAGGGTCACGATGCCAATCCCGAAACCCAGTGCGCCAGCCTGCATGGCAGCCTCGGGTCCCCCTTTCGCCAGCAGAGCAGGGTCGAGTTGCTGCCCGTAATAGTAGTTGACGCCGGTGGCCAGAAGCATGGGCAGCCAAGCGATCTGCAGGACAGTAATGATGTCCCCCAGCAGGAACCCGTAGGTTCGCGACACGGTGGACAGGACAGGCACCTTTGACATGGGTCTCACTCCTTCTCTTGTTCGGTCACACTAGCCCATGCAGAGGTCGACACCTATGGCAGCGCCGCCTCATCTGTGGTGGATTTCAACGTGCGGGCGCAGGACGTCGGTGTTGAAGTGGGATAGGTTCACGGAAATGTTACGTTGAAGCTGCATTCAGGACCCATGGTAAAGATCCCGCGTCGTCACTTCCTCAAAGCCCTTGCGGGCTTTGCCGGCACCTATCTGGCAACAGCGGGCGGTGCAAGCGCAGCGGCGCCTTTGCCGCTGACGACGGGTCGCTACCGGTTTCCGCAAGGCGTGGCCTCCGCTGATCCGCGGCCCGATGGAATGGTGCTTTGGACCCGCGTCGAGGCTGTCGACCTGTCGGACGCGCCCATTCCCGTGCGGGTGCAAATTTCGCGGGGGCCCGAGTTCAACGATGTGGTGCTTGACGAGGGCGTGACAGTTACACGTGCCAGTGACCACACGCTCCGGCTTGTGGTGCAAGGACTTTCGCCCGACACAACCTACTTCTATCGCTTTGTAGCCGCAGGCGATCTGTCCCGTCTTGGCCGCACGCGGACCGCACCACTTCCCGATGTGGAACGTCCTACCCGCTTTGCGTTCGCCTCTTGCCAGAGCTTCGAGCAGGGCTTCTATGGTGCCTGGGCGCGCATGGTTTCAGACGACATGAATGCTCCGGCAGAGCAGCAACTCGATTTCGTCGTGTTCCTGGGCGACTTCATCTATGAGGTTCGTGGCGATCGTGCGGATGCCAACATGAAAAAGCCCGCGTGGCTGAAGGGGGCAGATGGCCGCGAACGTGCCGTGCCTCCATTTCCGGATGGATCGAGCCCTTGGGAACCCAGCGCGTGGAACCGGCATGGGGGGGCCACCAACGCCGTCACACTTGCGGACTATCGGTTTCTCTACAAGCTCTATCTCAGTGATCCCAACCTGCAGGCGGCGCGTGCGCGCTGGCCCTTCATCTCGACCTGGGACGACCACGAATTCACGAACGATGCCTGGCAGTCGCACGACACCTATTTCGGCAACGGCGGCAAACCTGCGCAGACGCGCAAGGTGGCCGCGAATCAGGCCTGGTTCGAATATGTGCCCGCCATGCTGTCCGGGCTGCCGGGCACGGGGCGTGCCGGCAACCCGGCACGAGACTTCAAATGGGTGGACGTGCGCGACAGCGCCTTCGTGGGTCCGGGTGTCGACTGGATCGATCCCAATACTGACAATCGGCGGGCCCTCGAGAGTATAACGATCTATCGGACGGTGCGCTGGGGCAAAACGCTGGAAATCGTCCTGACCGACAACCGGTCATACAAGTCGCCTGCCCCGATACCACCGAAAATCGAAGGCCAGGCTTTGCCTGCGATTGATACTGTTCTTTTGCTGGACCAGGGACGCAGCGCCAATGGAGGCGAGCCACCGGCACAGATCCCAGGGACCGATATCGACAATCCGCGCCGTGGCAGTCCGCCTGGATCAGTATTGGGACCTGACCAGAAGCAATGGTTCAAGGATGTTTTGAGGGCGTCGGATGCGCGGTGGAAGATCTGGGCCAACTCGTTTCCGGCCCTGCCCGTGCGGCTTGACCTCGGCAGCATCTGGTTCGCTGGCGTTCAGGATGCAAAACTCGGGCTGGATGGATGGAACGGGTATCCCTCGGAGCTGACCGAGCTCATGACCTTCGTGCGCGACAACGGCATCAGCAATCTGGTTGCCTGCGCGGGAGATCACCACATGCATATGGCGGGCTTCCTGGTGGATGACCAGCATGGAGCGCAGCCGACGCCCGTCGCCGTGGAATTCGCCGTCGGGGGGATATCATCCGAACCTGTGTTCCCTACGGCGCTCAGGGCATCGAAGGACAACTCCGTGTTCCACAGCATCGTGACCTACCAGAGCGGAAGCGAGACGATCGAGAACATGAACCTTGCGCTGGTCGGTGGTGTCAATGCCGCCCTGGCGCATGCGTGGACGGGGTCAAGCTGGATCTCGGACTTGTTCTGGAATCATCAGGCAAACCCTGGTTTGCTCTATGCCGACACCAATGCGAATGGCTACGGTTTGTTGAGCGTGAATGCAGGCCGCGTGGAAGCCAATCTGGTCACTGTTGCAAGCCCCAAGACCGATCATGGTGCGGCGGGTGCACCGATCCTGCGAAAGGCGAAGTTCACGTTGCGGGCATGGACGCCGGGCGAGGATCCGGAGCTTGCCGGCCCCGCCTTTACTGGTACGCCTGCCTTTCCTTTTACCTGAGGCTGGACGTCGGCTTTGCAGCGGGTGACTCGTGACTCTTCGCGGGATAGAGTAGCTGCATCGCCAATGATGGAACCGAGCCATGAGCTTTGCTGAATACGCCAGTCATGATGCACTTGGCCTTGCGGATCTGGTCGCGCGCAAGCAGGTCTCGCCGCTTGAGCTTGTCGAGGCTGCCATTGCCCGCATCGAGAAGCATAATCCGCGCCTGAACGCCGTCGTGTACCGCACGTTCGAACGGGCGCGTTCGGCGGCAAGCCTTCCACAGCGAGGCCCCTTCGGGGGCGTGCCGTTCCTGCTCAAGGACATCCTCGGTGCGCAGAAGGGCGTGCCGACCCGGCAGGGCACAAACTTCGTTCCGCCGGTACCCTCGCCGCATGATTCTACACTGGTTCGCCGCTTCACGGCCGCAGGGCTGATTTCGCTTGGCAAAACCAACGTGCCAGAGTTCGGACTGGTGCCTACGACGGAGTCCACGATGTATGGCCCGGCGCGCAATCCCTGGAACCTCGACCACTCGACGGGCGGGTCATCCGGCGGTTCTGCAGCGGCCGTTGCCGCGGGCATTGTTCCGATGGCACACGCGAATGACGGTGGAGGATCGATCCGCATTCCAGCCTCGGCAAACGGGCTTGTGGGGCTAAAGCCTACACGGGGGCGCAATCCGCTTGGTCCGGATCTGGGGGACATAACAGGCGGTATCGTCTGCGAGGGTGTGGTCTCGCGCAGCGTGCGCGATACGGCTGCGGCCCTGGACGCCACGGCGGGTTGCGAGATGGGAGATCCCTATTGGGCACCGCCGCAGCCTGCATCGTATCTGGCGGAGGTCTCGGTTCCGCCCGGGCGCCTGCGCATTGCTTTTGCGACCAAGGGGCTGCTGGGCCTGCCTTTCGATCCGGAATGTGTGGCTGCGGTGCAAGAAACGGCAAAGCTTCTCGAGAGCCTCGGGCACGTGGTTGAAGAGGCATCTCCCCCGATCGCAGGCGACCAGTTCTCGCTCTGCTTTACGCCTATCTGGGCTTCGGGCGTTGCCATGCTGATCGATGGCATTGCAACGATGACTGGCACGACGCCGAAGCCGGAAGACTTTCAGGGCCTGACATGGGGCTTTTACCAGCTTGGGCGCCAGATTACGGCCTCCCAATACCTGATGTGCTGGTACCAGCTGCAAGCGATGAGCCGACAGGTCGCACAATTCCACGAGACATATGATGTGTGGCTGACGACGACTCTGGGGATGCCCCCATTGCGCAATGGTGCGCTGGACATGAACGAGAGCGACGTCGGCAAGGCCATGGGGCCTCTGCTTGGCTATCTGCCAGTCACGCCCTTGCAAAATGTCACGGGACAGCCGGCGATCTCTCTTCCGCTTTCAACCTCGAAGGCCGGGCTTCCGATCGGCCTGCACTTCGCAGGGCGCTTTGGTGATGAAACGACGCTGCTGCGCCTCGCCGGTCAGCTCGAGCAAGCCTGCCCCTGGACTAATCGCCACCCCGCCATCTGGAACTAAGGAGACGCATGTATGTCTTTCTCTGAATACGATGCTCTTGACGGGCTTGGGCTGGCTGACCTTGTTCGCCGTCGGCAGGTGAGCGCCGCAGAGGTGCTTGAAGCTGCCATCGTGCGGGCCGAGCGGCACAACGGCACTTTGAATGCGATCGTGCACAAGGCCTATGATGAAGCCCGCGATGAGGCCCGGGGGGCACTGCCGCCGGGGCCGTTTCATGGCGTTCCCTTCCTGATCAAGGACCTCGGGCTGAAGGTGCGCGGCATGCCGCGCACGGACGGCACGCACTTCAAGTCGGATGGGGCCGATGCGCAGGACGACTTGCTGACCCAGCGCTTCCGTCAGTCCGGCGCCGTTATCTTCGGCAAAACCAATACGCCCGAATTCGGCATCACCGGCACGACAGAGAGCCAGCGCCTGAAGCCATCGCGCAACCCATGGAACCCGGAGCACATAACAGGCGGATCATCGGGCGGTGCGGCGGCGGCGGTGGCTGCAGGGATCGTCCCGCTGGCTAATGCATCGGACGGTCTGGGCTCTATCCGCATTCCGGCGGCGTGCTGCGGGCTCGTGGGCATGAAGGTGACGCAGTACCGTGTCCCCATGGGACCCGCGCATGATGCGGACATCGCGCATGGGTATTCGGTTCATCACGTCGTGTCGCGCACGGTCCGGGATTCTGCGGCCATGCTGGACTGCATCGATGGTCCTGAAGCCGATAGTCCCTACCCTGCCCCGCCAAAGGCACGCCCGTTTCTTGAGGAGGTAGCGGCTGCACCCGGGCGCCTTCGGATCCGCTTCAGTGATGAGACCCCGAGTGGCATTCCCGTGCACCCCGAGATTGCTGCCGCCCTGCGGCAGACGGCCCGCCATCTCGAAGCGCTCGGGCATCATGTCGAAGAGAAGGGGCTCGGCATCAATTATCGCAAGCTGTACGCGGCGAGCACAGCCGTGCTCGGTGCCAATTTCGCTTATTCGATGCGTGAGCGGGTCAAGGCCATGGGCCGCGAACCGCGCCCCGAGGAGCTGGAGGCGCTCACGTGGCGCAACTGGAAAGGCGGAGACATGGTTCCTGGCCACGAGGCCCTTCGCGGTTGGCAGACGCTTAAGGCGATGACACGCGAGATCTTCGCGACGTTCACCCAGTTCGATGTGTTGCTGACGCCCGTGCTGTCGACGCCTGTGCCAAAGGTCGGCTTCATCGACCCGGTCCGGCTGGAGCCGCGCGAGGTCGACAAACGCCAGGCAATGACCTTTGGCTTCACGCCCCCCTTCAACATGACGGGACAGCCCTCATTGTCGCTGCCGCTGGCGCATTCCTCTGACGGCTTGCCGATCGGCATGATGTTCACGGGACGCTGGGGGGACGAGGCAACGCTGTACAGGCTGGCGGGCCAGCTTGAGCAGGCGCATCCATGGATCGGTCGTAAGCCGCAGGTCTGGGGTTAGGCGCGCACCGTCAGCCTCCGTTCCTGGTCAGGTCGCAACAACCAGGCGGTAGCCGGCGTCGTAGTCCTCCTGCTGCAGGAGAGCAGCATACTGGCGTTGCCATGCACGAGTCTCGAGGTCGCGCTTCAACGTCTCCAGCCTCTCCTGCGCGCCCTTTATCAGCCAGAATGACGAACTTCCGGCACGCAGGCGAGGATCGAGATAGGCGGCGGGGCGTTTCCAGTCGGCGTAGAGGAAACCGTCGGTGCAGTCCTCCGGGATAGGGACATTTGTTACTCAGGCCGATGGTGTCATAGGTCAGGCTCATCGGTGGCCCCCCTCCCGGGCGTCCGTGTGCGGATGACACCTTGAGCCTCCAGAAAGGGCCGCACAAACGCGATCATCTCTTCGGGCTGAAGCAGAGGCAGTCCATGCGGCATGCCTTGAACTGGTACCAGCTTCGTTTGCGGCACGCGCCTGAGCAACTCCTCGGAATGCACGAACGGCACGACGGTATCCGCCGTCCCCCACAGGGCCAATACCGGCAACGCCGATCGTCCCAGCGCCTCATAGGCCTGCAGGCGATTGGCAATGTCGTAGTGCCTGAGGGTGCTTAGTTGCCCTTCTGCAAAGCCCCTGTACCTGGTTTGCTCTTTCATCCAGTCTGCAATGCCTTCAACGCCGCCGATGTCACTCTGGGCGATCGCGCCTGCCATCACCGACGCACCCGGCACACGCGCGATCCAGTCGCCAATTACAGTTGCCACGAATATCCTGGCGATCGGCAGGCGCTGGGCTTCAAGCGTCCCAAGCCCTGCCGGCGCAATGAGCGTAACCGAGCGGACGCGCGAGGCGTTCGCGGCGACGAAGTCCGATGTGATGGCGCCACCCATCGACGATCCAACGATGTGCAGCGGCCCTGTGACTTTCAGCTTGTCGAGCAAGTCGCCGAGCTGCGTGGCGTAGAACGCCTGATCGTAGGTCACAGTCGGTCGGTCGGAGTACCCGTATCCGAACATGTCCGGCACGATAACGCGAAATCCCGCCTCACTCAGCGGCTTGATCCAACGATCAAACGCAAACCCGCCAATGGTCGCGCCGTGGACCAGCAGCACGGCTGGTCCGTCTTCCGGCCCCTGCACTCGGACATGCATCACGCCTGCCGTGAGCGGCACGAAGCGATCGGCCTTGCCTGCCTGCGTGAGTGCCGCGCGCGCCGTATCGTCCATGGGAACGCGCATCCAGTCCGCGGCGGGATAGGAGATTGCGGCGAGTACGATCAGCAGAACAATCAGCCGCAAGAACACTTTCGCAAATATCATTATCATTCAGCCCCCTGCCTTCTCCATCGGTACCACGGCACTTGCCCCGGCAGCGAATTGCGCGACCTTGTCGATTGCCAAGACCTGGCTGCTCCAGTCCGAAGTCACCGATGATAGGCCGGTAAGTGCCTTTGTTCCATGTCATGAGCTCTTCATGCGAGACTGAATGAACGGCAGAAGAGCGAAAACCGCCTGGCCTGCCAGGCCCATCATTTGGGCGGGATGGGCGTAGAGCGCGAAATGATCCTGCACCGAACGCCCGTTGAGTAAAAAATCCAGAGAAAGTTCGGCCAGCAGAAGGAGGATGAAGGCAATTGCGCCCATGGTGAGGCGCCCGGCACTATCCTGAGGCACGTTGAAATGCCGGACCGCATGGCGGCATGCGAACCATGAAACGGCGATCATGGCCGGCAACTCGATGGCGACGGCGAGGAGACGGGCGTCGGGCGTGTCAGCCGTTGACAGCGTCCTTATCACCCCGAAGAGGAAGCCCGCGGCGAAGACGATCAGGACGTAGCGGGTCGCAGCGGCGATAATTGTTTGCATGGCGTCCGCTGCCTCCGGCAAAGGGCTTTATCTAGGTATCATGGCGTCTGCGACTGTGCACGGCGCGCACCCGCCTGTGCGCCGCCCCTGCAAAACGCCCTACTCTTTTCCCGGGAATCTTTCGACGAACTTCACAGTAAAGTCCGGAAAGGACTGAACGTACTGGACGGTGAAGTCCGGAAAGGATTTCACCATCTCCCACTTGCCGCAGCGATCTGGGAATGATGCCACGTGCTGTACTTTGAGGTCGGGGAAGCTCTCGACAAGCTTCACCTTGAAATCCGGGAAAGACGTGACGACCTGCACTTTCCCGAACAGGGGCTTGCCCTTGTAGCTGCAATTGCTGATGCGTTCGGCCGCAAATGTCGGCGCGGCGATTGTGGCTGCCGTGGCCAGCGACAACGTGAACAGGCGCAGCATCATGGCTCTTCCCTCCGATTGCCTTGAGAAACAGGCGGTCCGCGCTTATTGTCCGCCGCCATGACGCACACATTCAAGCCCATTCATGTTGTCGGCGGCGGCTTGGCGGGATCCGAGGCTGCTTGGCAGGCCGCGCAAGCGGGCGTCCCCGTGATCCTGCATGAAATGCGGCCGAACCGCATGACCGAAGCCCACACGGGACAAGGGCTTGCCGAACTGGTCTGCTCGAACTCGTTCCGTTCGGATGACTGGGAAAACAATGCCGTCGGGCTGCTGCATGAAGAAATGCGGCGTACAGGTTCACTGGTCATGAGGGCGGCCGACCAGCACAAGGTGCCAGCGGGTGGCGCGCTCGCGGTTGACCGCGAGGCGTTTTCAGCAGCCGTCGAGGGCGCCCTGCGCCAGCATCCGCTCATTACAATCATGCGCGAGGAAGTCGCCGGCCTGCCCCCTGCAGATTGGGACAATGTCGTGATTGCGACGGGGCCCCTCACCTCGGCGCCGCTGGCCGAGGCGGTGCGTCAACTGACAGGCGAAGACGCGCTGGCTTTCTTTGATGCCATAGCGCCCATCGTGCACAAGGAGAGCATCGATTTCTCGCGAGCCTGGTTTCAGTCGCGCTATGACAAGGCAGGCCCGGGCGGGGATGGTGCCGATTACATCAACTGCGCAATGGACCGGGAGCAGTACGAGGCCTTTGTGGCAGCACTTCTGGCGGGCGAAAAGACAGACTTCAAGGAATGGGAAAAAAGCACCCCCTATTTCGAGGCCTGCCTGCCGATAGAGGTCATGGCCGAGCGTGGGCCAGAGACGCTGCGCTTCGGACCGATGAAGCCCGTTGGCCTGACCGATCCGCATACGGGACGGCGCCCCCACGCAGTCGTTCAGTTGCGGCAGGATAATGCACTGGGGACACTTTACAACATGGTCGGCTTCCAGACGAAGCTGAAGCATGGCGAGCAGACGCGTATCTTCCGCATGATACCGGGCCTTGAAGACGCACAGTTCGCGCGGCTGGGAGGGCTGCACCGCAACACGTTCATCCAGTCGCCAAAAGTGCTGGATGGACAACTTCGGTTGAAGGCCCAACCGCGGCTGCGCTTTGCTGGGCAGATGACAGGCGTTGAAGGCTACGTCGAAAGCGCGGCCATCGGACTTGTTGCCGGACGCATGGCCGCAACAGAGCGTTTGGGCGGATTGCTCTTGCCCCCACCCCGCACGACAGCGCTGGGCGCGCTTGTCAGCCACATCACCGGAGGAGCCGACGCCAAGACCTTCCAGCCGATGAACGTGAACTACGGCCTGCTCCCCGACATGGAGCCGCCGCCTGGGGTCAAGGGCAAGGAACGTGGACGGGCGAAGAAGCAGGCGATGTCGCGCCGGGCGCTGGTCGACCTCGCCTCATGGCTGGGCAACACGCAGGCGCCACGGGTAGCCTGACGCGAAAGCTCGATCAGGTGGCCGGGCGGTCCTGCCCTCCTGCGACCGCGACGAGCTTCTCAACGCGACGGTCGATCGAGGGATGAGTCGCGAACAGGTCGGCGAACGTGTTGCGCTTGTTGTCGATGCACATCTCCATGATGCCGGATGGCACGTTCTCCAGCTCGGACTTTCCTTCGATCTTGCGCAAGGCACGGATCATGGCGTCGGGGTTCTTCGTCAGCTCGACCGAGCCGGCGTCTGCCAGATATTCGCGGGAGCGCGAAAGCGCGAAGCGGATGACCAGCGACAGGAACCAGGCGATGGCGATGATCACCATGGCGATCACGATGGCCAGCATGCCACCGCCGCCCTTCCGATTCCCACTTGAAGAGGAGGAGCGCAGGCGCATGTGGCGCATCGAGCGGAAAGCGATCTCCCCCACAAGCGTGATCACACCCGCAATGATGACGGCCACCACCATCAGTCGCACGTCTCCGTTGCGGATGTGGGTCAGTTCGTGGGCCAGCACGGCTTCAAGCTCGTCACGGTCAAGCGCGTTCATCAGCCCGCGGGTTACGGCAACGCGATACTGTTTCTCGTTCATCCCAGAGGCATAGGCGTTCATGACTTCGGTTTCGATCACCTGCAACTTCGGCATCGGTATGCCGCGGGAGATGCAGAGATTTTCGAGCAGATTGTACAGGTCGGGCTCTTCTTCGCGGTTCACATCCTTCGCGCCGGTCGAGCGATCGATGATCCATTGGTGATATCGAATGCCCAGCAAGGCCCACAGGGCGGTGGCCAGAGTTGCGAACGGCACCAGCCACAAGAATTGCCAGAGTGTTTCGGACAGGATGGTTTCAAGATCCTCGCCACCGATCGCCAGCCCGTTCAACGCCAGCGTGAAGGCAAACACGAGCAAATAGACAAGAACGAACAGACCCACCATGAGAATCGCGGACCTGTTCCTGTTGGAACGGATGTGGCCATAGAGACCGTAGGCGGCGCTCATTCAGACGTGCCCACCTTTCAGGTCAGAACTTGACCTGCGGAGCTGCGTCGAGCGTTTTCCGATCGGCATCGCCCACGTCGAAGAATTCCTTCTGCGTAAAGCCTAGCGAGCGCGCGAACAGCACTGCGGGGAAGGACTCGATCGCCGTGTTCAGCTCGGAAACGGCATTGTTGAAGAAGCGGCGCGCGGCAGCGAGCTTGTTCTCGACGTCACCCAGATCGCGCTGGAGTTGCTGGAAGTTTGCACTGGCCTTGAGATCCGGATAGGCCTCGGCAAGAGCGAAGAGCTGGCGCAGCGCGCCGGATAGCATGTTTTCGGCCTGGGCCTGTGCGGCGGGGCCGTGTGCTGCCATGGCTGTGTTGCGCGCCTGGACGACCGCCTCGAACGTGCTCTTCTCGTGGCTTGCGTAGCCTTTTACCGTCTCGACGAGGTTGGGGATCAAGTCATGGCGCTGCTTGAGCTGGACGTCGATGTCCGCGAAGGACTGGTTTGCGCGCTGCCTGAGAGCAACAAGACCGTTGTAGATCGAAATGACCCAGATAACGAGCAGGCCGACCACACTCAGAAAAATCCAGAAACCCAAGCCTTCCATTTGCACCTGCTCCCTTGCGGTTCGTCCTTTGGAGGACGTGGTGTACTCTAGCACAGCCGTCTACTGGCAATTTAAGTGGGATGCTTTTCCGTCGACGCAAGAGACCTGGAAAACGTTAAGGATTTCTTGACCAATATCGATTGCGGTTACTTGCCCGGTGTGAGGGCGCGAACAATGAAGCGCGTCAAGTTCCTCACCAGGGCGGACTTGGAGCTGCCACTTTCGAATGCGACGAGTGAGGCCTGGTGAATGGCGCCTACGACCGCCTGCCCTATCACCTTGTAATCATAGCCCGTCGTAACGCGGCCCTCGACCTGCTGTTGGGCGAGACGCTCGCCCCATTCCCTACCCCAACGCGCGAGAATCGTGTTTCCTCTTCCAGCAGCGCCGATTACCGCCTCGTTTGAAAGCACGCTGACCAGGACGCCGGGGTTTGCTTCAGCGTAGTCATAGATAGCCCGCAGGATTGCTTCAACGAAGCCGGGCAGATCACGGGCTGTGGATGCGTGATCGAGAATCGCTGCGTCGATTTCGCTCCGTGCCTGCTCCACGAATGCCATGAAGCAGGCCTGCTTGTCGGCGAAATGCAGATAGAATGTCCCGTGGCCAAGGCCAGCCATGCGCGAAATATCCTGGGGACGTGTCGCGTGGTAGCCACGTTCGACGAACAATTTGCGCGCAGCCTGCAGCAGGCGCTCGCGGCTGGCTTTTTGTCGGGGCTCTACCCTTCCAAGTTGCCGGGATGTTGTCTTTGCGCGCGAAACCATCCGTGATGGATGGGTCAGGCGCTTTTCGGTGTCAATCCAGCTCGCCTGCGACCGCAGGTGTTGGGGCTGTGATGATTGATGCAACCTGACGGCGAGGCTTCACAGTGTCACCTTGATGCAACTCTACCGTCGGAACTGTTCTACGGGGGGCTTTCGCATTCAACCGGCGGAGGTAAAAGGGGGCGTCGAATTCGCGGGCCACGAGTCGTCTGCATGTGTTCGAGGGGAGAAGAAGGCCCTGCCTGTTGCGTCCAGGCGGGGCCTTTCTGATTCAGGGCCAATGTGTTTCAGGCGGCCTCGAGTTTGCGCAACTTGCCGAGAAGATACTCAAGGTCGGATGAGTCAAGATCCTGATACTGCGTCAGGACACGCTCGATGACGCGACGGGTAAACCGTTCGCGATCGCGCTGCTCGCCATCGAGCCGTGTTTCGTTGAGCACATCAATGGCTACGCGAAAGGCTGGGTACAGCGCATCGGGGAAGCTGCAGCGCTGGTAGAGAGCCCGCAAACCGAGTTTGCCGGCATCATGGATGAGAATGCTTGCCTTCTCGGCGCTGGTTCCGGCGATCTCGGCCATCGCCTCTTCGACGAATTCGATGTCCCCGCTACACAGGGCGCGCAGCAACAGCGAGGGTGTCAGTCGACCATTGACGTGGAGCTGCTGCACGAGGGCTCGGGTGTCAGCGCCAGAGGGCGCGTCTGACAAGAGAGCGACGGTGGCGCGCTCTCGTGCATCCAGAATGATGTCGGCTGCAATGTTGCCTGGCAGGCGGTGGCGGGCCGCCAGCGTCAGCTTCAATTTTTCGGAGACGAGTGACACAAGGCGTTCGGCGATTGTCACCGGCAATTGCTGGCGATGAACCATTGCCGCCTTGACGGTTTCGAACTGTCCGAACTGGTCGAGGGTCTTCTTCAGCAGGGGCTCGTTCAGTTCTGCCCCCTCGTTGCTGACTAGCGTCGTCACCGCTGCCGCATTGCCAGTATCGACAATTGCTGCGGCTAGGGTGGCGCTGACCTGTGGGCGGCGTGCAATCGCTACCTGCTTGGCGCCGTTCCCATCAGCCAGGATGGAGATCAGGTCGTCATCTGACAGCACCGAGGTGTTTTCGAGAATGGGAACGGCGATCGTGGTCTCATCGCGTGCCAGCCTGAGCGCCACGTCATGCGGCAGATGGCGAGAGCTCTTCATGGAGTCGGCCAAAGCGCGTCGGACCAAAATTTCCGCGTCGGCAGCCAGCGCACGCATAATGTCGAGCGCGAGCTGCAACTCTTGCTGGCTCAGGCGGTTGCTGTCCAAATCGATGGCCATATGCCGAATGACATGGGCACGTTGTTCTGCCACGGGGTTGTCAAGTAGCGCTGCGATGTCGCGCGCGCTCAATCCCGCCTTCTTTTCAGACTGATGACTGATATGCTCGTCGCCCATGGCTGAAATCTAGCGAGAGAGGGTTAAGAGGGGGTTATGGCTTTCGATCCTCCCGCAGTTCTGGCAGAAGCCTTGGCGCTGGAAACAGGCGGGCATGCGCGCGGTCTATTGCGCTCTGCCGCAGAGGGACTGTCCGAGCGGTATCGCAGCGGCGTCGCCATTCCGGCAAACCTCACCCCGCTGGAACGCGGAGCCTATCTGGCTGTTCGTTTTCCATCGACTTACGCCATTGCGGCTTCAGTCTGGCGCCATGTCAGCACGCGCCTTGGGGGACTTTCGTTTTCAAACGTGCTTGATGCGGGCTCAGGCCCGGGAACGGCAAGCCTTGCCCTGCATGCAGCAGCCGGGCCCTGCACCGTAACGCTGCTGGAGCGCGATCATGGGTGGCGATCGCCAGCGCTGCGGCTCGCCAGTCGCCTTGGGGCGGACGCCCAATTTGTCCAGGGGGACCTCGCGGGCCTTGGCGCATTGCCGGCCCATGACGCGGTCTTGGCAAGCCACGTGCTGAACGAACTGCCAGCATCCGCCCGGTTGCACGCAACGTTACAGTTATGGAGCCTTGCGCAGAGCCTGCTCCTGGTCATCGAGCCGGGCACACCATCGGGCTATGCAACGATTCGATCGGTTCGCGAGGCCGTTCTGGCGCGTGGCGGACATGTCGTGGCGCCGTGCACGCATGACATGACTTGCCCGGTGAAGGGCGACGACTGGTGCCATTTCGACGTCCAGGTCGAACGCTCAGCCTTGCACCGTGCCGTGAAATCGGGATCGCTGTCGCACGAGACCGGCAAGTTCAGCTATGTGGCTCTCTCCCGGCGCAACCTTGGTCCTGGCCTAGGGGGGCGTATCGTTCGACGCCCTATCCGAGGCAGTGGGCACGCGCACTTCGATGTCTGCGCTTCCGGGGCGATTGAACGCGTCACGCTTTCGAAGAGGCAGGGAGCTGCATGGCGCGCGGCACGCGATCTTGCGTGGGGGGATCTACTGGAGCGCTAGTGTTGTTTGCCGCTGCTGTGGCGGTGAGTGAGGGCTGCCAGCGCAAAGGCTCCTTGGGGCATGGCCAGCAGAAGAAAATAGGCCTGCGGACCCAGGCTCGCCGTGACATTCGCAAGCGCAAATGGGGCGACGACGGCGCCGATATTGAAGGCGACGATCATCATCGCGGCAGCTGAGGTCCGCTCAGATTGGTCTAATACCTCGCTGGTACGTGCAACGCCGATGGCGTAGAGGGGAAAGGTAGCGGCTCCATAGGCAACAGCGAAAGCGAAGAGGACATCTGGTCCGTCGGCCAGAAGCGGCAGCAATGCTGCCAACGTGGCGCAAGTTGTCAGCAGCGCGAGAAGTCGGCTGCGGTCCATATGGTCGGCGAGCCAGCCTGCGGGGAACTGTGCCAGCATGCCACTGGCAACTGCGAGCGCCATGACCAATGACTTGTCGACATCGGCGAGACCCATCATTTGCAGCGTTGCAGGCCCTGAAGCCATCAGCGCGGCCCAGCTGAAGCCCGAGAGGGCTATGCAGGCGGTCCCAAGTGGCGCGCGGCGCCAGATGCCGAGAAAGGACAGTCTTCGCGCTGTTTCAACCGGTGGATGCTCGATCCTTTCAGACCGGAATGCCAATGCCGCCAAAGCGATGGCTGCGGCTGCGACCAGGAACAAGGCAGTCTCTCCGATCCCGCGGGCGGACAAGAGCAATTGGCCCGCGGCAAGACCTGTCAGCTGGATCAGGATGTAGATGGAGAAGATCCGTGCGCGGACGCCGTCAGCTATGCTCAAGTTCAACCAGCTTTCAACCGTAGTAAACATTCCGGTGATGGTTGCACCCGCTATCAACCGAATGATGACCCACGCCCAAGCGTCGCCTGAAATGGCGAAACCCAGCGTGGCTCCAACGAGCCCCAGCGTGAACAGGCCTGCGCTGAAGCCGTGAGACGTGCGACGGATAAGCGGCGGGGCTATGGCGGCACCGGCGAAGCTTCCGGCGAAGAAAGCGGACAGAATCAAGCCCTGCAGCAGTGCCGGAACCGAACGCTCCTGTCCTGAGATGCTGACGAGGGAGCCTGTCAATCCATTTCCCGCCTGGATCAGAAACAGTGCGAACAAGACGGGGAGCCAGAGGCGGAGGATTTGTGTCATGTGACCACGGTCGAGCGGCGCTCCTTGTGCCGGAGCGCAACCGGCAAGGCCATGCTGCAAGACGTCGCTTGCCCGCCCTAGATCCGGCGCGAGAGGCCAGGCGTCTCGTCGATCGGACTGAACACCTTGGCGAAGCCCGGCAACGTCTCGACCGAGGCCAAGATCTGAGCCAGTAGCGGTGACATGACCATGCCATCCATGGCCAGGCTGGCCTCGAGGCTACTGGCTGGATGAAAGGAAGTGCCTGCTGGGTCAGGGATGGTCGGGCGCAGCGGTGCTTCCACAGCCTTTTGCGCTGCGACCGGTTGTTTGCCGGGCGATGCCATCACGTTCGCAAACTGGGTCGTTGCGGCACCAGGTTCGTGCTTGGCCTTGAGAGAGGCGAGCACGTCAGACACGGGCCGCGCCCGACCGGCCTTCGTGTAGAAGATGCTGCTGTTGGCAGCAGCGGCCTCCGGGAAAAGAGAGGCGGCGGGAAGAGCAGGATTTTCAGACCCAGCCCTGATCATCTTCACCGCCGCCTGGGGTCCGAGGAAGTGAGCGATATACAGTTCCCCCGCCGACACTCCTCGACCCAGCGCAACTTCCATCTCGTTGCGCGTATCCTTCGTCAATTCTCCTGCCATAATGGCCGCGACCGTGGGGTCCTTGCGCAGGGCAAGAATTTCCTGGCGCAACCCCTTGTCGGCAACGTTTAGCCGGCCATCCTTGCCGGGCTTGATGGCCTCGGCATAGGCTGCAAAGCCGTGCTCGGCCCCATGGCGACGCATGGTGCCCAGCCAGGTTTGCTCGATAAACTGGAACAGACCGGTCGCTGACGAGGTCGCCGCCTTGGCTTCAGGATTCAGGCTGGATTCGCGCATTGCTGTGGTCAGCAGATAGTTGAAATCCTCACCTGTACGATCGGCTGCACCCCGCAGCGCGCCCATCACGGTATCGACCGACGGGGATATCGTCGGGCGAAGCTTGGGAGCGTTGTTGGCGTTCAGGTCGATCATGGCGCGAACCACCTCGCAAGTCGCATGCCAGTGCAGCGATGGATGGTGGTTCTGGCTAACGACCTGTTAACGGGTGGATGGTGTGAGTGCTGCGCGCAAGTCACGCAACAGCGCGCCGCGCGCCGCGTCCGTGTAGGGAATGGCTGCACCCTGCCCCCAGACTGGTCCATTGCCTGCGAAGTCCCCGACATTGCGCGCCACGACGTGCACATGCAGCTGCGCTACGACATTGCCAAGCGCGCCCACGTTGATCTTGCGGCATTGTGTCAGGCGCTTGAGGGCTGCAGCTGCAGTGTTGACCTCGCTCCAAAGCGTTGCGCTGAGCGCTGGCTCAAGGTCGAAGACCTCGGTGACATCCATAACGCGCGGGACCAAAATCAACCAAGGATAGCGGCTGTCGTTCATGAGCAGAACCGTACAGAGCGGCCACTCGCAGACAAAGGCGGTGTCGTTGGCCAGGCGGCTGTCAAGCCTGAAGGTGCTTTGTGTCATGCGATCATCAGACTGCATCCGGCATTTCCTTGCAACGGACTTGTCGATACGCTTGGAACATTGGATTGTGTCGACAGCAATCATGAACGGATACGCCCATGGCCATCGCCCTTTCCGGCATCAGAGTCCTCGATTTTGGTCGATACATTGCTGGACCCTATTGTGCAGCGCTGCTGGGCGACATGGGAGCCGAAGTCATCCGGATCGAAAAGCGCGAGGGCTCCGAGGACCGTTCGCTGGTTGCTGTCGTACATGGCGAGGATGGTTCGCCTGGCGAGGGTGCGCTGTTCCTGCAAATGAACCGCAACAAGAAAGGCATGACCCTTGATCCTGCTCATCCGCGCGGCCGCGAAATCGTCAAGAAGCTGATCCGCACGGCTGACGTCGTTGTGGTGAACCTGCCGCCGCAGACCCTGGCATCATTGGGCCTGGACTGGGAGAGCGTGCACGCCATCAATCCCCGCACGGTGTTGACGACTGTTTCCGCGTTTGGTTCAGGCGGGCCTTATTCCGAGCGGCTTGGATTTGACGGCGTGGCGCAGGCGATGTCGGGCGCGGTCTACATGTCGGGGACGCCTGAACAGCCAGTGCGCGCGGCGGCGTCCTGGGTCGATTTCGGCACTGCTTCGCTTGCAGCGTTCGGAACGATGACGGCCCTCTATGCACGCAACGCGACCGGCAAGGGACAGCATGTCGAGGGTGCACTGCTGCGAACCGCCGTAACCTACATGAGCCAAACCCTGATCGAGCAGGACCTGCTGAAGAAGGACCGGGTGGCCACGCTCAACCGCGGGCAGACGGCGGGTCCTTCAGATATCTTCCGCTGCAAGGATGGCTGGATCACCATCCTGATCAACGGGAACCCGCTTTTCAGACGCTGGGCGAAACTTGTCGGAGAAGAGGCATGGGTCGATGATCCGCGATTTGCCTCAGATGAATCGCGCGGCGACAATGGCGAGATACTCAGTGCACGGACGGCGGAATGGTGTCGCGGACGGACAGTGGGTGAGGCATTGGACGCACTCGCCCGCGCGAAAGTTCCCGCGGGCCCTGTCTTGTCACCACAGCAATTGCTTGACGACCCCCATGTGAACGCTGCGGGATTTTTCGCCCACGTTTCCTTTCCCGGGCTGGCCGAGGGGGCGCGCGTCATGACGACGCCGGTCGTGCTGTCACAGACGCCCGGACGCGTCGTGCAGTCGCCGCCTGTTCTCGGGCAGCACACGGAGGAATTGCTGGCCGAGATCGGAATTTCCGGGGCGGAGGTCGACAGCCTTCGGCGTGACGGGGTCATCTGACAGGCGGGACTGAAGGTAAAGCTCCTGATGTGCGCTGCGAAATTCAAAAGGCAGCGCAGGGCTGCTGTATTCACAATTTTGCCCAGATTGCCCTTGTGGTTTGCGATTAATCCTAGGCACAGCGAATGCTCGACGCCCGCGCTGGGATTTCTTAGCTTTATCGACACCATAATGTGCCAGGAACCTTCGCGTCACATTGCGGGTTATCGTTCAGGATAGAACAAGGCGGCGTCAGGGCCATCATCGATGCTTGTTGAAATCGACAAGACCAACGAGAGAGAGAGCGTGGCGGATTTCGACGCGATCTATGGTACCGACCTTGTCTACCAGTCGGATTGCTGGAAGCTCTGCGGCGACGCGCATTGCTGTACCTTTGGCCGGCACAAGGCGCGCTTCAGGCTGATCGGCCGCATGTCCGCGCAGGAGTTGCCGCTGCTTCCCGGCGAGCATGCCTTCCTGACGCGTCGAGGTCTGATTGAGAGCTTCGCCGCCCATAGCCACAAATGCGTGGAGTTCAGGTTCGGAGAATACCGGCTCACGGTGGAAAGCCTGGTGATCAAGGATGCGGCCTGCGCTTGCCGGCATGACGCGCGTACGACGGTTTGCCGGCTCTATCCCGTGCTACCCGTCTTCGACATCGATGGGCGCATGATCGGCGTCGACAGGCTTGGAATCCATGACAAGCTGGAGGCGATCGAAGGTTCCGGGCCGATCTGCCGGATTGGGTCCGTCCCGTTGACGGAGTTGCCGAAGCTCCTCGGGATCGCCCATGCGATCGCGCGGGACCCACGCAGCCTGTTCTACGTGACGGCCTATCACCTGGCGCAAAGCCATGCCGTACGGCGGGTCGAGGCAGCCTGTCAGGGCGCGGCGTCGCCCAACCCATTCCGCGTATTCGAGACGCTGCTTCTCAACAACAAGGCCGTCGATGCGGGTGGACTGGAGGCGGAGCTTGTCGCGCTCGCGCGCCGGTTCGAGGCCCGGTATGGCGCTGCGTTCCGGTTGCCCTGACGCGCCGCCGCAAGGGCGCCGCGCTCATAGGCGCGATCAACGCGCGCGTCGGGCCAGCAACGTGTCGATGGCGGTGCAGTTTCTGCTTGGCGATGTCGGATAAGCCGGAAGCCAGTTTGTGATGTCGTTGAAGCTGATCGGACACCAGAATAGAGCCATCACTCTGAAAGCCAAAGCATCGGGTCTGAAATGTGAATCGAAAGGGGATTCCCACTTCACCATCGCGGTCGCTGGATTAGCGGCGCTCTGTTCGGTTTCTTCGCTTCTTCAGCAGCGACACGGTGATAAGCAGGCCGACGAGCGCAAGGATGCCGTAGCCAAACTGTGTCTACAGGACTTCTGCATCGAGGCGCGCGCGGCTCTTCTCGAAGAAGCCTTTGCCTGACGACAATTCCCGGTCGAGAAATGCCTTGTGGCGGTGGGCATTCCCTGATGCGCAGCTGTCATATGTCGCTGATGCCCCTTAATACGACGGAGATTTATGCCGGCACGCGGGCAAATACAGGTGACTATGCCATCCCCGACTTGTCGGAGACGAGGCATGGGTCGATGATACGCGATTTGCTTCAGATGAATCGCGCGGCGACAATGGCGAGATACTCAGTGCACGGACGGCGGATTGGTGTCGCGAACGGACAGTGGGTACGGCGCTGGACGCACTTGCGAAAGTCCCCGCGGGCGCTGTCCTGTCACCACAGCAATTGCTTGACGACCCCCATGTGAACGCTGCGGGATTTTTCGCCCCCGTTTCCTTTCCCTCGCTGGCCAAGATCCGAGTTTCCGGGGCGGAGGTCGATAGTCTTCAGCGCGACGGGGTCATCTGACGGGCGGGACTAAAGGTAAAGTTCCCGGTTTGCGCTGCAAAATTCAAAGGGCAGCGCGGGCCTTCTGTCTTCACAATTTTTCCCATACCTCACTTGTGGTTTGCGGTTAAGCCTAGGCATAGCGAATGCTCGACGCCCGTGGTGGAACTGCTTAGCTTTATCGCCACCATAATGTGCCAGGAATCTTCGCGTCACATTGCGGGTCATCGTTCAGGATAGAACAAGGCGGCGTCAGGGCCATCATCGATGCTTGTTGAAATCGACAAGGCCAATGAGAGGGCGGCCGTCGCGCTGCTGACCGAAGGCTTTCCCAACGTCACCCAGTCGACCTGGAGGTCGTATCTTGAGCGCGTTCGGCACCATGGAGACAATGTGAATGCCGGCGTCGCACCTGGCTACATGATGATCACGGATGACACGCCGACCGGTGTGGTGCTGACTCCGGCTTCGCAACGTCCGCGGGATGACGGCACCTGCGAGACCATCGTGAACCTTTCAAGCTGGTATGTTCGGCCCGACCAGCGCTGGCGCGCGCCATTGATGATGCGCCGTGTGCTGCGCCTTCCGGCTTCGCGGATAACGGACCTGACCCCGACACCTGCGGTGCAGGTCATGCTGTCAGCGCTTGGCCTGCATCCGCTGAATGCAGGAGAGACCTTCGTCTTCCTGCCTTGTTTTGTAGGAGCGCGCTTTTCGGGTGCGCGGGTATATGACTACGATGCGGTTGGCACGGATGTGCGCCCGTGGCTGCGCGTACTGATCGAGCGTCACCGCCCTCTGGGATGCGTGGCCGCGGTCCTGGACACGCCAGGGGGATGCGTCACGCTGCTGTTCAAGCGTCGTGTGCGTCGGGGCGTACCCACGCTGCAGTTGATCTTCTGTGATCGCAATTCGGCGCTGGTGGCGAACATGGGCAGCATCGCACGGTATCTGTTGGCGCGCGGCCACCTCGTGCTTGTGATGGATGTTCCACTCGGTCGGCCTGAGGCCAGCGCGTTGCCGGGTATCAGACGACCACACCATGGACGGAAGTTTGCCAACGCTCCTGTCGAACCGGACATGACGGACCATGCAGGTTCGGACTTGGCCCTCTTCGATTTCTAGATTGCATTCCCGAGGAACCGTCTCATGACCGATCAAGCCCTGCACCTGAAACAGACCACGGATACGCAGACAGTTGTCGGTCTTGTATGCGAGCATTTGCGGCGGACGCTTCCGGCAGCCAGTAGCCAGGCCCTCGGTGCGGATACGCCGCTGCTTGAAGGTGGGCTGCTTGACTCGCTCGGGATCCTGCAGCTCACGCTGTTCCTGGGTGAACATTTCGGGGTAGAGATCGAGGATACCGACTTCGTACCGGAGCATTTCGCTACCATCCGTGACGTGGCCGCGCTCATCCTGCGCAAGACAAACGCCTGACGTCGATGCAGCCCTATCTCCTGCACCACGGGCTTGAACGTTCCGCCACCCTTGGCAACAAGACCGCCATCATCGATGGATCTCGCGGCCTTTCCTATGCGGCGTTCAGGCGGCAGATGGAAGCGGTGGCAGGACAGCTTGCGGCTGCGGGCCTGCAGCGCGGTGCGCGGGTTTGCATCCTGCTTCCCAAGTGCCTTGAGGAATGCGTGGCAATCTATGCAACAAGTCGTGCGGATTGCGTGTTCGTTCCCATCAACAACTTGCTGAAGGCGGCACAGATCACCCATATCCTGACTGATTGCGGCGCCGAGGCCCTGATCACACGCACGGACCAGCTTGAGCGCCTTGAGGCTGACGCCCATGCATTGCGAGGGCTGAAGACGGTCATTCTTGTCGACCATCCGGATCACGGCGCCGCACCCGCACCGCCCCCCTGCGCAATCGGCGAGGATCTGGCTGCCATTCTCTACACCTCGGGATCGACGGGGTCGCCCAAGGGTGTGATGGTGAGTCACCGCAACCTGCTTGCAGGCTCGCGCATCGTGCGCCGGTATCTTGGCATTACGCCAGAAGAACGCATCCTGTCCCTGTTGCCGTTCAGCTTTGATTATGGGCTGAACCAGTTGATCACAGCGGTTGATGAAGGGGCGAGGCTTGTACTTCTCAATTTCCGATTTGGTGATGAGATCGTACGCGCCATCGAGAGCCACGAGATCACTGGGCTGGCAGGCGTACCGACGATCTGGGCCATCCTGACCCGCGCCTCACCGCTGTTCAGTCGAAAGCGGCTCTCGAGCCTGCGCTATGTGACGAATTCAGGCGGTGCCGTTCCCAGCGCGACAGTCAGGCGCCTGCGTGACTTGCAACCCGACGTGCACGTATTCCTGATGTATGGCCTGACTGAAGCATTTCGTTCGACCTTCCTGCCGCCATCAGAGGTCGACACACGCCCACAATCCATCGGCAAGGCCATTCCCGAATGCGAGGTCTTTGCTGTAACCGCCGATGGCCGGCGCGCCGGGCCGGGCGAAACGGGGATTCTGGTCCATCGAGGCCCCACGGTGTCTCTGGGATACTGGAACAGGCCAGATGATACCGCGCGCGTCCTGCGGCCTCATCCGTTCAGGTCTGCTGCCGAAGGCGGCGAGACTGTCTGCTATTCCGGCGACCTTGTCACACTGGATGCTGACGGTTTCTTCTATTTCGTTGGTCGCAACGACGCGATGATCAAATCGGCAGGACACCGCATCAGTCCCACGGACGTAGAAGAGGTTTTGATGGCCAGCGGGCAACTGCGGCAGGTTGCGGTCATCGGCCTGCCCGATGCATGGACGGGCCAGAAAGTCCATGCGGTCGGCGTTGCCACGAACGGAGCTGTTGACGCCGGGGCCTTGCTTGCGCGTGCCGGAGCAACCCTACCCTCCTACATGGTTCCCGCGGACCTTGAGATTGTTGACAGTCTTCCAACCACGCCCAATGGCAAGGTGGACTACAAACTGCTTGTCGCCCAGAGGGCCGGGCAATGAACGGTGATGTCACAGGGCGGCGCACTCTTGCCGAAGAACTGCTTTGCACCCGTTTCGGCACCAATGGCACCGAGCTTGTCATTGGTGGCGTGAAGGCGCGAACGCTGGTGGCTGCCTTTGGAAGTCCACTGTTCGTCTATGATGCGGCGATCATGCGCGACAGCTATCGAAGGCTGGCGCGTGCGGTTGATGGGTTCTGCGAGATCCACTATTCGATCAAGGCCAATCCAAATCCTGCCGTCGCACGGCTGTTTGTACATGAAGGCGCGGGCATTGAAATCGCGTCCGTCGGCGAGTTGCAGCTGGCGCAGCAAGCTGGCTGCCCGCCTTCACGCATCCTGTTTGCAGGTCCCGGCAAGGGCGAGGAAGAACTTGATGCCGCGATCGCAGCAGGTGTCGGAGAAATTCATCTCGAGAGCTATGAGGAACTCGAGGCGTGCGCGCGTCGCGCTGCGGCGCGCCGTTGCAGCATTGACGTCGCCATCCGTATCAATCCAAGCGCCAGCGTGCAGGGTGGTGCCATGCGCATGGGCGGCAAGCCTGCTGCCTTCGGCTTCGACGAAGAGGAACTGTCGACCATCGTGGAGCGGGTCCTCCAGCAGGAATACCTGACGCTGAGCGGTATCCATCTCTTTGCCGGCACCCAGATTCTCGACGCACGCGTCCTGCTGGCGCAATGGGCTCATGCCATTTCACTTGCCGGCCACGTGACTGCACTGACCGGATGCCCACTGAAGACGATCGACTTCGGCGGCGGGCTTGGCGTCCCGTACCACGCGGGCGAGGTGCCGCTGGATCTCGATGTCTTGCGTGCAGGCCTGCCCGAACTGCGAGGACATGTCGCGCGGTTTCCGCTTCTTGCAACGACCCGCCTGCTTGTCGAGCCCGGGCGTTTCCTGACAGCCGAGGGAGGTGTTTACCTAGCGACGGTGCGGGCCCAAAAACTGTCTCGTGGCACGCGTTTCATCATCACCGACGGAGGCATGCATCACCATCTGGCTGCATCCGGAAATCTTGGACAAGTTATCAAGCGGGATTATCCGCTGGTGGCGGCCACGCGACTTGGCACTGACAACTGCACGCCCGCCATAGTCGCTGGACCGCTCTGCACGCCGCTGGACATGATCGGGCGACAGACGCCTTTTCCGGACATGGTGGCAGGCGACCTTGTCGCCGTGCTGCAGTCCGGCGCCTATGGGCTGTCTGCAAGTCCTGTCGGCTTCCTGAGCCATCCGTCGCCCGCCGAGGTCATGGTGGACCATGGACACATGCAGCTGATCCGGCCGCGTATGGAGCCACCAACCATGTCCGTGTATCTTGGCTGAAGCCTGCTACCGCCCCAGCATGGTGGCGACACGCCGGCGCATCTGCTCGGCCTCCTCGTGACCCATCACTGCCGCTATCAATGCCTGGGCATGCCCGAGATAGGCCTGCGCCCGCGGACGCCTTGCTGGGTCCAAGACCTTGAGCGAGGCTGCAACGCTGTCTGCGTATGTCGTCAGATAGTTGGCGACATCCTCGAATGCCTTTCGGTGGGCCTTGTAGAAATCTGCGCCTCCGGCATAGGGGGTCGCGCCGGCCAGAAGGCGCCCCCAAGCTAGTGCCCTGTCGATGCGACCGATCTCCGGTTCGCGAGAAAGATCCGGCTTTCCCCGGCCACGTGCTGCGAGACCGGCAAGTTTCTGGGTAGGAAGCGCGAGGGCGATCTCTTTCGGCACGCGTGCCATCAGCATGTCCATGGCATCGGAGGCAAGTTGCCTGATCTTGATCAGACGCTGACCCCATTTGCCATCACGACGCGACCCGATCTCGCGCACCAGGCCGCCAGACATCTGCGTGAAGCGGTCCAGCCTGTTGAGGATGGCGTCGGTGTCGATTGCATCCGGACGGACGGAAGCGATGTCCAGCGCCATATGCTCCATGTCCGCAAGCAGGATGTCGCCGATCACAGCCATGTCGCCCGTCCGGAACAGTGGACCGTCAGAGTGAGACGCGCGGATAGCCGCAATCCTCAGGACTTCCCAGGGGCGGCGCAGCCGGCTCAGCACCAAAAGCCCTACATAGGGGCACAAATCGGGCCTGCGGTTGACCAGGTCCTCGTAAAGATCGCGCACGAGCGCCATGTTCGGCTCGCTGAGCATGTCGATCCGGCGCGGCAGAAGCCCGCGCAGCGGCGTAAGTTCGCTTGCTCCCGACAGAAGAAGGGCGATCTCGTGGACGTCTGCCAGGGCGTCATCGCCACCCAGCCTCGAAGAAAGCGCACGCTGCTCCTGGCCACCCGCTGCGGCACGAGCGAGCGCGGCTGAGAGCACGGCAACGACCTCGTCCCGCAGCTTTCGCACACTGATCTCTTCCTCCTGCGCGTCACGTGCAAGGATCGCTGCGGTTATGGCCGCTTCATGACGCGCAAGGCGATCGCGCATGCCTTCTCGAGCGAGCCACTGCCACAGCGCGGTCACCGTTGAGCGACAGATGCGGCCAGCCTGCTTGAAGTCTCGCTGGTCGACGAGAAAATCACCAAAGGGTTCGCAGAACAGGCGCTGGGCGGTCGGGGTTCGGCGGGTGGAGAATTGCCGCAGGGTTGGACGAAGTCCATCCAGAATCAGGGGGGCGGGCAGCGCGTTGTCGCCTGTCAGTCGACTACGCTCCACTGCCGCTGCCAGCCTCGTTGCCTTTTCGGGCGGCAAGGATGCCAGCAGTGCCTTCAATTCATGCTCGCGAGCGGTTGATCTCATGCGTGCGGATCGAGCGTTGCCACCTTTAGCTGGTCCATCCCACCGCTTGCTGGCCCATGACCACCGCCCCTGGCCGGAACCTGCAAGACCTCATGTCCAATCTATGTGACGTCCGGTGGAATGCGGACGTCGCCTTCGTGTCACTGACCGCCGCCAGTGTATCCTGAGCTGCTGCCCGCGGCCCCAGCGCCGTCACCGCCACCAGATCCGCCTTCAGCTCCGCCGAAATTCTGGTTGAACGGGTTCATGCCCTGGTCGACAGCAGGATCGCCGGCTGTCCAACCCTGCTTGGTCGGCGTATTGATGGTTCCATCCGCTCCGACCAGTGCGACGTCACCTTCGGACATCGGAACGTTCTGGCCCTTTGCATTTTCTATGAAGCCGCTGCCCTGCTCGAAGGCGATGGTCCCCGAGCCGTCCTCGTTGACTTCCATTTTCACGATGGTCCCGCGAATACCAATCGAGACGGAGGGGGTTTGCATGCGGACCCGATCCTTCGGCATGGACCCCGAAACATATCGGAACACGCCCTTGGTCATCTTGAGGGTCTGCTCGCCGGTGCCTTGCGGGCCAGCGTAGACGTAGTTGTCAACGACGACACTGGACGCGCTCCCGAGGGTCAGTCTGCTGCCATCCGTGAATGTCACCTCAAGCGCACCAGAGGGTACAGTCTCGAGCCTGCCGTTGCGCACAACCGGGTTCAGCCGATAGAGCGGCGCGCGCTGGGTTTGCGGCGGGGTCTGGTAAGCAAATCGGGCCACGCGCGTCGCCTCGCCCACATTCTCGGCATAGGCCATGGAGGACGACAGGGTCAGGGCAGCAATCGCCGCGGCTACGAAGCAAAGTCGCATGGTCTGGCCTCTTAAAAGACTGGGCTAACGGCCGATGCGCGCCGAGAGCGCGCGCCGCCGAACATGAATTGCATGGAGTCTACGCAGTCCTCGGGTGACGGGCAATGGCAGCCGTGATTGCACTCGAGGTTGCCCGAGGGAAAACATCCTTGGTATTGCGTCGCAGTCGGACCGATGCGCGTTACATTCGGGAGAAGACTTCGCGATAGCAGGACTTGACGAGTGACAACCTCTCGCGCGGGACGCGAATCGATTCGCTGGCTGCGCGCCCCGCGGGACACGCGTTCAGTGGTCATGCGAGTTGAATATTTTCCTTCAGCCTCTGGACAATTCTTGGTTAATCCGCGCGCCTCGCGCGGCGGTCACGCCATGCCCGAAGAAAAACGCGCACGGCCCGATGAGATGCAATGCTTGCGTTTGCTGGCGCAGTGACGTTTCTTGATCTGAACACTCATCGGGGCATCCATGCATGAAGGGCAATGATTTCAAGCGCTGGCGCAAGTCGCTGGACATGTCACAAAAGGATGCGGCCGATGCGCTGGGATTGAAGCGCAGGGTTGTCCAATATTATGAAAAGGGTGAGCGGGACGGAGACCCGGTCAAGATTCCGCGCGTCGTCAGGCTCGCGTGCTACGCAATCTTGATTGGCGTCGAGGACTATCACGGTCCCGAACGAGAAAAGAAGGACAAGAAGGAAAAAGGCGGCAAAACCAAGAAAGCCCCTGCCAAGAAGGGCAAGAAGAGCAAGTCAGAGAAACGTCTGTCGGAAGAGCCCGCAGCAGCCAACTCGGAGTGAGGACGCGCCGTCGCTTCTAGTTGCCACGCTCGAGTGCTGGCAGATCAATCTCGACGCGCAGCCCCCCAGCCTCTGACCGACCCAGAGTGAACGTGCCGCCATAGAGGCCAGCGATTTCGCGCACGATCCCGAGCCCAAGCCCAGAGCCGGGCTTGGTTTCGTCCAGTCGCTCGCCCCGTTCGAGGACGCGCTTTTTCTGTTCTTCCGACAGGCCGGGCCCATCGTCCGTCACGACCACCCGCAAACGTCCGGGCTGTGCTGTCGGGGATGCTGCGATTGCGACACTCTCCGAAGCCCATTTGCAGGCATTGTCGAGCAGGTTGCCCAGCATTTCCTCTAGATCCGCGCGATCGCCCCTGAACACAAGGCCGTCAGGACATTCGCCCGTGATCGTTATGCCCTGGGCATCGTAGATGCGTGTAAGCGCGCGCGTCAGGTCCGCGATGACTGGCGCGACATCGCATCGCGCGCCGATCACGCCTGCGGATGCAACGGTGCGTGCGCGTGCCAGATAGTGGTCGACCTGTCTTCGCATCACGCCCACCTGCTTGTTGACCGCGTCTGCAAGTGGCCCAGCCGCACCCTTGGCTTCGTTCGCGAGTACCGACAACGGCGTCTTGAGAAAATGCGCGAGATTGCCGACATGCGTTCGCGCGCGCGCGACCACATCGGCATTGTGCTTGACGAGTGCGTTTAGCTCGTCGGCCAAAGGCTGGATCTCGCTGGGATAGCGCCCTTCAAGTTGCGAGGCCCTTCCTTCGCGGATTGCCGCAAGCGCCCTGGAAATCTTCTCAAGCGGCGACAGTCCCAGTCGCACGAACAATGCCATCGCCACCGTCATGCTGACGCCCAGCGCGATCACGGACCAGAACAGCGTGGACTCGAAGGCTTCTATCTCGTCCTGCATGTCGCGCATGTCTCCGGCAACCGACATGCGAAACAACCGGCTGGACACACAATTGTCTTCCGCTGCTTCCGTGTCCGGGCGCGCGATGGACACCACGCGCTCGACGAAACGCAAGTTCTGCTCAAGCGGCCCTGATGCATAGCCCTGCCGAACGTCGCCAGACCTTGTTTGTATTCCAACAGGTAGCGTCTTGTCCCAGAGGGATCGGGAGCGCATGATCGTTTCGGGCTTTCCACCTTCGCCTACCGTCAGCGACGAGACCTGCCAATAGGACCCCGAGAACGCCCTCGTGAAGCGCTCGGCTATCAGGGGTTTGGGCATGGTGAAGGTTCCCATGCAGTCGATTTCGGCCACGGCGATGACGCTCTCGAGATCGGCGACAAGTCGCTGGTCGAAGCTGCGAACCGCCGCCGTCCGAAACAGCGATGACAGGAGAAATCCGCCAGCGACGAGGCCGATGACACCCCAGCCGGCCGCGATGGTGACCAGCCTGAAGGCGAGAGAGTTGCTAGCGGGCAGCATTTGCCTCTGATTCTGCGGTGTGCTCGTCCAGCTTGTAACCGAGACCACGCAATGTCTGGATCATGTTCACGCCCAGCTTCTTGCGCAAGCGGCCCACGAACACCTCGATTGTGTTCGAGTCCCGATCGAAGTCCTGGTCGTAGAGATGCTCCACCAACTCGGTCCGCGAAACGACCCTCCCCTTGTGGTGTGCCAGATACGCAAGGAGCCGGTACTCGAGCGATGTCAGCTTGACGGGATTTCCGTCCACGGTGACGCGCGCAGCGCGCGTGTCGATGCGCAGAGGACCGCACTCGATGTCTGCCGTGGTGATGCCAGCGCTGCGCCGGAGCAGCGTGCGGATGCGCGCGAGCACCTCTTCCGTGAAGAATGGCTTGACCACATAGTCATCGGCGCCAGCGTCGAGGCCTTTCACCTTGTCGCTCCAGCGATCGCGGGCGGTAAGGATGAGAACCGGCATGGTGCGCCCGGCCTTGCGCCATTTCTCGAGCACCTTGATCCCGTCCATTTCGGGAAGGCCCAAGTCCAGGATCACGGCGTCATAGGGCTCGGTGTCGCCCAGATAGTGCCCCTCTTCTCCATCGCCAGCCGTATCAACGACATAGCCATTGTCCTTCAGCGCGTCTGCCAGAACACGCCGCAGGTCGGGATCATCTTCGACGACGAGTATTCGCATTGTCTTCTCCTCCGTCAGCCAAGACCGCGCACGCGGAGCACCTGCCCCGAACGGGCATCAACAATGACCACGATCTGACGCCCGTCGGGGGTCAGCCACACGATCTCGTAGATCATCTGAGCACCGCGGCGCATGGGGCCACGCGCATCGAGCGGCTTGCCGGGATATTGCGACATCAGATTGTTCATCACCGTGTCCAGCGGCACGATGCGCTGGTCTTCCTGCATGCGGTCGCGCCGGAAGCGGTCGCCCCGGCCTGGCTGGTCCGGCGGGATCGATTGGGCGCCGGGCCCTCCCGTGGGCGGGGTCCAGTCCTGCGCGATTGCTGGCTGGAGAAATGCTCCGGCCAGCAGCACGACGAACAGGGATTTGCGAAGGGTTCCACGCATGGGACCTGAATAGCGCAAAGTCGCTGAACCCGACATGAATAATCTGTCCAGATCCTGTTCAGCCCGTGCACGTGATGATGGATCCAAGGGTTGGGACTGGCACCCCCTTAGAACAGGAGTTAATCATCATGCGCAAGCTTATCACCGCCACAGCAACGGTATTCTCGCTCGGCGTCGTGGCGCTCGCCAGCCCGGCGATGGCCGACCAGAGCTACGGACCTCGAGGTGGTCACGCTCAGCACGAGCGTCAGTATCAGCAGGATCGCCACGGCCCTGCGCCACGGCACCAGGATTGGAGTCAGCACGAACGCGGCTATGACCACTGGGAGCGCGGTTGGGGGCGCGGGAACCGCGGCTATGGCCATCACGAACAGACCTTGTCGCAACGGCAAATCATCAGGCGCCTCGAGCGCCAGGGATTCTATGGTGTGCGCGGGCTGCGAGAGGCTCGCTGGGGCTGGGGGCTGAGGGCCTTCGCCCATGACCGGCGCGGGCGTCCGGTCATGCTCAGGGTTAACCCCTACAATGGCCGGGTAATGGACCTGCGATACGTCTGACACATGCCAACAATACCAATCGCGCCGGGCAGAAATGCCCGGCGCTTTCTGTTTCGCTGTTCACGTGCCGGAAGCGAGGTTGTGTTCGCCTGCGAGTGGAAATTTCGTGCGCTCCCTCCGGGCGTTGCCACAAGGCGCAGGATTGTGCTTGTATTGAACACATGGGCGGGGAGTTCGAAACAGCGAGGGCGTCAGGCTGGCGCGCCATGAGTGTGGCGTTCGCTTGGATCATTGCATTCGCGCTTGTGATCCAGGGACTGACTGCTGTTCATCACATTCACGCTGATGGGTCCAGCCCTGAGGCTTCCCTCTCAAACGAGATCTTTGATCGTTTTGCTGGGGTTGACCCAACGTTGGGTGCAGTCGAGCGCGAACCGCATCCTGCCGAGCCACATCGCGACTGTCCGGCATGTCTTGTCTCGGCGGTGGGCCTACATGTGCTTCTGGCCGTGGCGGCCATTGATTGGCCGCCATCCAAGGACACTCTAACCGCACTTGATCTGCGACAGCAGCCCCGCAAATCGGCGCCACGCGAGGCGCGGACCATCAGGGGACCTCCTCCCGAACTGAATGCCTAGGCCGAAGCCAACCCGGTAACCGAGACACGGCGCGTTCTGCGTTCGCTCATCCGGGTCTCCATTCAGTTCATCCAGGAGCGTTTCATGTTTAATTCCTATAAAGTCCGCCTGTTTTCAGGTGCCGCCGTTGCTGCAATCGCCGCCAGCCTTGCGACTGCTGACGAAAAGGCCAAGCAGACCGAGACCGTCGAGAAAATCGTCGTGACGGGGTCGGCCATCTCGAAGTCGCGGGACCAGTTTTCCACCCTTGTCGGGGTCGCTGATCGCAATGACCTGACGCGCGCCGGGGGCCTGAACCTGGTCGACGCGCTGGGTGACATTCCCGGCGTGACATCAACCAGCTTTGCCGCAGGCGCGGGCCGGCCTGTCATTCGGGGTTTTGATGCCACGCGTGTGCGCGTGCTCGAGAACGGGCTCGGCAGCTTCGACGTATCGGACCTGTCGCCTGATCACGGCGTTCCGATCGATCCACTGGCCATGCGGGGTGTCGAGATCGTTCGTGGGCCAGCGACACTGCGCTATGGCAGCCAGGCCATCGGTGGTGTCGTCAACGCACTGAACAACCGTATTCCCACGTCGCTGCCAAGAGATGGCTTCAGCCTTGAAACGCATGCCGCATTCAGCGGCGTCGACAATGGGCGCGAGCTCGCAGGGCTCATCGATGGAGGCAGCGGCAATTTCGCGTGGCACCTTGATGGCGTCTATCAGGACCGGGACTCCTACGACACGCCGAATGGTAAGCAGATCAATAGCCAGTCCGAAGGCCGGGGTGTATCGCTGGGTGGTGCCCATATCGGCAATAGTGGGCATATAGGCGCTGCCTATGTGCGGTTTGAAAGCGAATACGGAATACCCGGTGAGGATGCCTTCATAGCGATGCAACAGGATAAGCTGCTTGTTGCCGGTGAGTGGAAGAATCCGTTTGCAGGCTTCACAGCCCTGCGCCTGAACGCGGGCATTTCAGACTATAAGCATGATGAGATCGACGGGGTTCCCAAGTCGACGTTCCTCGACCAGCAGCATGAAATCCGCGGTGAGCTGGTTCACGGTGCACTTGGCCCCTTCTCGGCCATCGCGGGTGGTATCCAGCTGCAGTATCGTGACTTCGAGGCCCAAGGTGAGGGTGAAGACTTCCTTGCGCCAAGCATCACAGAGTCGCTTGGCTTCTATGCGTTCGCCGACGTCCCTCTGGGACAGGACCTGACGCTTGAACTGGGCGCCCGTCACGAGCACACCGATGTTGAGGGCACAACCATCTCGGACGTGTTCACGCAGCGCGACTATGACCCTGTCAGTGCCTTCGGAGGCTTGGTGTTCAAGGCGTCGGACTCTGTTCGGCTGGGCGCAAATGTCTCCTACGCCGAGCGTGCACCGAACCAGGTCGAACTATTCGCACGTGGTCCGCACGAGGCGACGGGCACCTGGGAGGTCGGCGATCCCGACATCTCGATCGAAAAGGCTCTCAATTTCGAGGGTAATGCGAAGCTGACCCTGCCGGGTGTAAGAGCCGAGATCACTCTGTTTCACACCCAGTTCGACGGGTTCGTGTATGGCGAGCTGACCGGAAATTCATATGATGAACTTGGTACGTTCTTCCCGGATGACAGCGAAGAGTTCCTTGAGCTCCTCTACGTCCAGCGCGATGCCACGTTCACGGGCGGCGAGTTCGAAGCAGAGGTGCCGGTAGCCACACTTTCGTTTGGTGAGCTTGCCTTCAACGTGAAGGCGGACTGGGTCGAGGCAAGCTTCGATGCGGGCGGCAACGTTCCGCGCATTCCGCCCGTGCGGCTGGGTGGCGGACTTGGCCTGACGGGAGAGAGGGCCGATGCGTTCCTGCAGCTGACGCATGCATTCGAACAGAATGATATCGCCGATAATGAAACGGCCACGGACGGCTACACCCGCCTTGATGCCGGTGTGACGTGGCGTGCCGTTTCCAGCGACACCGGCACCATTGATGTGAGCCTGGTTGGCCGCAACCTGCTCGACGAGGAAATCCGGAACCACGTCGCGTTCAACAAGGACGAGGTCCTTCTGCCCGGTCGCGACGTCAGGCTGGTCGTCAGCCTGCGCCGCTAGACCGGGCCTCAGGCCGCAATGGAATGGAGGGTGGGAGCCTCGGGCCCCTGCCCTCTTTTCGTATCGGGTCAGGCCGTAATCGAAGGCCAGAATGCATGGCCACCCTTGCACGCGAGCGTGCGTCCAAGGCCCGCAGCCCATTCGCTCTCGGCACCAAACTCGGCCCGCCAAGACCACAGCCTGCGTGTTGCAAGATGCAGGGAATGCTCGCGCGTGATCCCAATGGCGCCGTGAACCTGATGGGCGATCGCAGTACCAGCAGCGACGGCCTCACCAGTCCTGATCTTGGCAACTGCCACTGCCATGGTGCGGCGATCTTCGTCGAAGAGCGCAGCCATGCCGGCTTCGGCTGCAATCGTCGCTGCAGACGCATGCCCGGCCAGCACAGCCAATTGCTGCTGGATGGCCTGGAACGAGGCGATGGGCTTGGCAAACTGGACGCGCGTGCGGGCGTAGTCGACCGTCTGCATGAGCACGCGTTCGAGTGTACCGGCCATCGCGACCGCGCGCAGGGTTGCGCCTGCCAGTTTCAAGTCTTCCCCGTTGATCCCGGGGACCGTCGTGCCGGCCGTATCGGCAAAGCTGAGATCGTCACGTGGCTCGCCTGCCATGTTCGTACCCGGCTCAAGCCTTCCTCGTCGCGTGGCAACAAGCACGCACTCGCTGCCGTCCGGTGCACCCAGCAGCAGGGCTTGCGTGTGACGAGCGCAGGCAATGCGTCGGGCACGGCCTTTCAGATGAGCGTGATCGCCGTGTGTATGCGTGTGTCCCTCAAGCAGGCCAAAGCTGAGAGGCCCAGGCGGAAAGCGAAGGTTACGTGCGGCAAGAAGGGCCCGAACGACAATCGTTTCGCCGAGTGGGACAGGCAACAGATGACGTGCGGCGGCCCTCAGCAAAGCAAAGCTGTTGGCAGCTCGCTCGTGAGGCTGACTGTCGGGGTCGGCCAGCGTGTCGAGGAAGCCGGCCTCCTCGATCGCATCCCAGAGGGCTTCGCTCCATTCGCCCTGTTCGGCGCGCAGGAGAAGCTCTGGCGTCACGTGCTGCGCGAACAAGCGGTGTGCCGCATCATGGATCAGGCTGGCGGTCTCGTTCATGGGCTATCTCAGGCCAAGGCCACGGGCGATGATGCCACGCAGGATCTCGCGCGTTCCGCCGCGCAGGGAAAATGAAGGTGCGGTCTGTGTCATGTCATGCTGGACGCGCAAGAACGCATCGGTGGACGCTGCGGCAGGCTCCTGTCCGAACAGGTCGTGAGCGATGTCGGGGATTTCCTGCTCGAACACGGCGCCGATGTCCTTGACAAGGGATGCTTCGAGCGCCGGATTTTCACCCCGCTGCAACTGTGTTGCGACAGACAGGGACAGGTTACGCAGTGACCGGAGGCGCGCCGCCATGCGGCCGATGGCGATGGCCGTACGCTCCGACGGGTCGGGACCGGCGGCCTCGACGATTTGCTGAACAAGCAGCATGCTGGAAAGGAAACGCTCGGGCCCGGAGCGCTCATATGCGAGTTCGGCGGTCACCTGCGACCACCCATCGCCCTCCGTTCCAATCAGTGCGTCGTCGGGCAAGAGCGCATTGTCGAATACCACCTCATTGAAGTGGGCGTGGCCTGTCATGTCTGCGATGGGCCGCACGTTGATGCCAGGCAGCGCGAGGTCCACGAGAAACTGGGACAGCCCTGACTGGCGCTGACCGCCATCGCCCGTGCGAAAAACCGCGATCATGTAGTGCGACTTGTGGGCCCATGAGCTCCAGAGCTTGGTACCATTCACCCGCCAACCCTCGCTGGTACGGGTTGCACGCGTTCTTACGCTGGCCAGGTCAGAGCCAGAGTCGGGCTCGCTCATGCCGATGGCAAAGAACGTTTCTCCCGCTGCGATGCCGGGAAGAACGCGCTGGCGCTGGGCCTCGGTCCCGAACTTGAGCAAGAGTGGTCCGGACTGGCGGTCCGCGACCCAGTGAGCAGCAACTGGCGCGCCGGCCGCGAGGAGTTCCTCGACCACCACGTAACGTTCCAGCGCTGAGCGTTCATGTCCGCCGTATGCCTTCGGCCAGGTCATGCCCAGCCAACCACGCGTGCCAAGCTTCCGGCTGAACGTGGCATCGAAAGCGCTCCACGACCGTGCTCGCTGATCGAGTGGGATATGTTCAAGCTCACGCGCGAGAAAGTCGCGCACGTCCTGACGCAGGCTCGAGGTCTCGGGCGGGAGGGTCGCGAGATTAAACGCGAATGGGAGGGGTTGGGCGAGGTTCATGTCGCGAGTATTGCGCCTTAGAGGCGCCGCGCTCAACCCCTGCCGGCTCTTTCGATGTCCTCAGCGAGGCTTACGTAGCGGCCTGCTGGCAAATCGTTTGGAAAGGTCCTGCAGGACATAGCCCGCGAGGAACCCGGATGCCATCACGAGGCTGGCGAGCATCAGCGTCCCCATATCGGGTCCTCGCAGAGTTCGTGGGCCTTGAGCGATGACGTGAACCTGAATTGGGGCCTGTAGTCGAGCTTGTGCTCGCCCCTTGACTGCCTGCGGGCAACTATCGCGCGCGCCGCAATTCCAGCGCCAAAGCCTGTGCCAAACAGCAAGGCGACCATGATACCAAGCTCCACTACCCTCACTCCGTATTCTGGGACGGATGTTTACCGGATTTTCCGGCTGTTCCTGTATGAGGTCAGCTACATGTTGCGTCAACACGACTGTCAACATCAAATCATGCGAAGCTGTGAAGACGCTCGACTATCCCCAGCAGGGAGCGGCGCTGTCAGCTTCGCCACGCTGCGAAATTGAAGGGGGACAGGGTTTTGCCGCCTGAAACATAGCTCGCATTGGCGGGCGCGGGCGTCGGTTTCGAATCACCCGAAAAATTGAACGCGAAAGTAACGCCCCCTCGATGGCGCAAGCGAATGTCTTCATCGTAGGGCTCAGCCAGGATGCCGGCCGCTGCCAGCGTATGCGAGACGATGTCGAGGGCGAGTTCCCGCGAGGGCCAGACCGCGACGTAGGTGCGGCCATTGCTTTCAACGATCGCGGGGTCTCCCGTCAGGAAGCTGCCTTGCACGTTTGCTTTGGGTCCGACCTCGAGACGCTCGATCCAGGTGCCGCAAGTATAGCTTCGATTATGCCATCGCACCTCGCGTTCAAGTCCTGGTCTCAGGCTTTCCACACGGGTCACCTTGAGCGGTATCAGCGCCTGCAATGGTCCGGGCGGGAGGTTGCGCGGAATCTGGAAGCTTGCAGTCTTGGCACCCGTCCTGATGCCAAACACCGTTTGGCTGCGGCACGCTTCGAGGGCCGCATATGCCTGCGTTGTCACATTCTGCAGGCTTGGAACGAAGACCGCCTTGTAAGCCGAGAGGTCGCGGCCGGGGGGCACGATATCGATGTCAACGCCATGGCGTCGCAGCGCCGTGTACCAAAGGAAGACCAGAGCGAGGTAGCTGAAGGACCGGCCCTGCGGCTGGATCTCGTGATGCCAGGCTGTGTCGTAGTCAAACACGAGCGCCACGGGTGCGGCCGTCATGGGCGCGCGTGCGGCTTGCTGCCACCAGTCCTGCGCGAGTTCGCCTGCCACCGCGGCTGCCTCGAGACCACCCGTGTCGAGGGCATTGTCCGGGCGGTTCAGGCCTGCGTGCATCTGCTCCTGAGCGAACGGGGCCTGGCGCCATCGGAAGAAGCTCACAACTTCCGCGCCGTGGGCCAAGGCCTCCCATGCCCAGAGCCGGACCATGCCTGCCGCCGGCGCAGGGTTCCAGTGCGCCCAGTTTACGGGTCCGGGTTGCTGCTCCATCACCCAGAAACGCTGGTTGGTCATTCCGCGGTACAGGTCGTGGTGGAACGCCGAGATGTCGGGGTGGCCGGTTTGCGCGTAGCGAAGGCGATCAGCTTCGGTGAAACCCAGCGCAGCGATACTGTCCGTGAAACCCAGCGGATAGGAATCCCAGCTTGCGAAGTCGATCGTTTCCGAAACACGGTAGTGGTCGAAGTCCGGGAAGGCGCCCATATAGTTATGGGTAATGAAGCGTCCCGGCGAGTGTTGGCGCAGGATCGCAGCCTGCAGCGCGTTGTAGGACGCGACCTGATCAGAACTGAAGCGATAGAAGTCCAGAAGATGCGACGGATTGAGCTCCGTCACACCTGCCATCGGTGGGTCGACCTCGTCGAAGCTGCGATACTCCATGCTCCAGAAGCGATTGCCCCAGGCCTCGTTCAACGCTGCGGGCGTTTGGTATCGACGCGCGAGCCATGCGCGGAAGGCTTCGGCGGCGGCAGGCGACCACGAACGGACTGTATCGTGGCAACCATACTCGTTGTCGGTCTGCCAGCCGGCGATCGCGTCGTGGTGACCATAGCGGCGGGCCAATGCTTCAACGATGCGCTGGGTCTGGGCCTGATAGACGGGACTTGAGAAACAGTAGTGCCGGCGCGAGCCGAATCGTCTCGGGCGCCCATGGCGATCATGGGGCAGGATCTCGGGGTACTGGTCCACCAGCCACTTGGGCGGAGTTGCGGTTGGCGTTCCGAGCACGATCTTCAATCCCGCGCCTGCCAGCGTGTCGATCGCGCGGTCGAGCCATTGCCAATCGAATTGACCTTGCGAGGGTTCGATCGCGCTCCAGGCGAATTCACCAATCCTGACAAAGCGCAGCCCCAATGCTGCCATGCGCCTGGCATCATCTGGCCAGAGTTCGGGCGACCATTGTTCGGGGTAATAGCAAACGCCCAGCATGAATTATCCTTCACTGTCAATTCGCCGCAATCTGTCCCATCCGACGCAGACGTGACAATGGCTGCTAGCCTAACTGGCGGAACGATGGAAATATACGTCGCAGAACGTGCCGGTCCTCAGGCAGGTACACACCGGAAGAAAGATGAACGATACGCCTTCGTCCCTGAATACGCAGCCTGAACCCGACCCTTGGGAGCAGGTCCCTCAACGCGCACGCCGACCGTGGTGGTTCTGGCTTGCCACGGGGTTCGGCGGCGTTGTCCTGTTCCTGTCGGCATGCTTCGTGGCTCTCTACTATGCCTACGCCCCGACCCTTTCGATCACAGCCGATCGGCTGGGCGAACTGAACCGAACGCCTTCCATCACCCTTGCAGATGAGAAGGGACAGATCTTCGCCACGCGCGGGGCTGCCTTCGGCTATCGGGTCAAGGTGGAGGAAATGCCGAAGTATCTGCCTCTGGCCTTCATCTCGACCGAGGACAGGCGGTTCTATTCACATGATGGAATCGATTATCGCGGCCTGATGCGCGCCCTTGTCCGCAACTGGAGTGCGGGTGGTGTTGTCCAGGGCGGCTCGACCATCACGCAGCAGCTGGCGAAAAACACGTTCCTTACGCCGGAGCGCACCTGGCGGCGCAAGCTTGAGGAGATGTTTCTTGCCTTCTGGCTGGAGCGACACTACTCCAAGGACGAGATTCTCACGCTCTATCTTAACCGCATTTATCTTGGTTCTGGCGCCTACGGCGTGGATGCTGCGGCACGAGAATATTTCGACAAATCGATCAAGGACGTCACGCTTCCCGAGGCAGCGATGCTGGCGGCACTTACACGTGCTCCGTCGCGCTACTCACCAGAAGCAAACCTCAAGCTGGCGCAGGAACGGGCCGCCCTGGTACTCGACCTGATGGTCGAGGAGGGTCACATCACCGACAGCGATGCGCGCAAGGCCAAGGCGAACCCGGCCAAGCCCGTTATCAAGCCTGAGCTCGAGAGCGCAAACTATTTTGCAGACTTTGTCATGGAGCAGCTCAAGATCCTCAGCATCACGCCCAACAAGGACCTGGTCGTGCGGACCACGATCGACATCCGATTGCAGGGCACAGCGCAGAAGGCGCTGGTCAAGGCGCTTGATGGAGACGGGGCTCGACGGAATGTGACCCAGGGCGCGCTTGTGGCCATGGAACCGTCGGGAGCCCTGCGCAGCCTTGTGGGTGGCCGAGATTATACGCAATCTTCGTTCAATCGTGCCTACCAGTCCAAGCGCCAGCCGGGCTCGTCGTTCAAGCCGTTCGTCTTCCTGGCAGCCCTGGAGGCGGGCCTGTCGCCCGACGACGTTCGCGAGGATGCGCCTTATGAAGCCAGCGGCTGGAACCCCGGGAATTACGATGGTCAGTATCTGGGTCCCATCACATTGCGCGAAGCCATGTCGAAGTCGATCAATACGGTTGCGATCCGCATCGCCGACGAAGTGGGGCGCAGCAAGGTGATCGCTGCAGCCCAGCGCCTGGGCATTACCTCGCCGCTCGAACCCAACAGGTCCCTGCCGCTGGGGACTTCCGAGGTGACGTTGTTCGAGATGACGCGGGCATTCGCGGCCTTCGCAAACAATGGCAACCGCGTCGAGCCCTTTGCCATCCTCGAGGTCAAGACTTCTGACGGGACAATTCTCTATCAGCATCGTGATCGTCCTCCAGTGCTGGTCATGAACCGGATGACACTCGAGGATATGAACCAGATGATGTACGAGGTTGTGCAGACTGGAACAGGTCAACGAGCGGACTTGTCCCCGCGGCACGTCGCAGCCAAGACCGGCACCAGCCAGGACTGGCGAGATGCATGGTTTGTTGGCTACACGGCGGACTTTGTCGGTGGCGTCTGGCTTGGCAATGACGACAATACGCCGATGTCTCGCGTGGTGGGCGGCAGCCTGCCCGCCACGATCTGGAAGACCTATATGGTCGACGCCCACCGTCGCATTGCTGTCCGTCCGCTGCCGGGCATCTATGACGGGTACGCAAGCGACGACGACTATTACGGCGAGGCGCCGACACGGGATGATCCATGGGTCGACCGTGGTGGCAACGACCGGCCACCAGTGGACGATGACCGGGGCATCATCGAGGACTTCTTCGACAGCCTCTTTGGTGACAGCGATCAGCGGCGATCGGCGCCGCCGCCGCGATCGTCACCAGGATTCGGCCCACGGAACTGAGGGCGCTTGTCCTTCGAGGAACCCGCTGCGGACTGCAAACCAGCCTTATTTTGGTGATTCCCTGCTGCTATGTTAGGGAGGACTAAGGGGGGCGGAGCGTTCCGAACCCTGTGACCCGTTCTAGGGAGCTTACTGCATTGGGTTTCATCTTTCGGCTCATTCTGGCCACGCTGGTTGCTGTAGCCTTGGGGACAGGCTCTGCCTACTACCTTGTGTTGCATGGCACGGGGCAGCAGGACATCATCATCAACGGACCCTGGCGAACGAGCCTTGCCGCTGGCGGGGTCGACGCCGACATGTACACGCGGGCGCATGTCGCGCTGGTGGGTTTGCTTGCACTCAACAAGACCGAGACAATTTACTATTCGGCTCGAACGGACAGCAGTGGCGAACCGTTCGATCCACGCTGCAGTTATCGCATCGAGGGACGCGATCCGGACGCGCGGTGGTGGAGCATCACGGCCTATGGACGCGACTTTTTCCTTATTCCAAATCCACAGAAACGCTATGCCATTGGAAAGACCAACCTGCTGCGATCAACAGACGGGAGCTTCGTCATCCGGCTGTCACAGACCCCCGAAGAGGGCAATTGGATCGCAACCTCACCTGACGGGTTCGAGGTTACGCTGCGTCTCTACAATCCAGGGCCGCTTGTGCTGAGCAATACGGCAACCGTTGAACTGCCAACAATCACGCGGGAGACATGCTCATGATGCGCTGGATCTTCTGGGTTGCGTTCATTGCTCTTGTGGCTGTCGGCCTGCACATCGTGACTGTGGCTGCGCTGCCCTCGTTCATCATGTCTCGTGTCATGACCGCCCTCGGAAGCGCCGGCGCGGGGCGCATCCTGTTCAGCGACCGGCCTGATGAAACAGCGCGGCGTGTGGTACGTCCCAGCCCGGACCTGCTTTATTCGGTCTGCGTCTATGATGTCTCGAAGAATCCACTCAAGATCACGACAGGAGCCCCCGAGGATACGTATTGGTCGGTGTCATTCTTCGCCGATAACACTGACAACTTCTTCGTGTTCAACGACACCAAAGCTCAGGGCAAGTCGGGCACCATCCTGCTGATCGGTACGGGCCAACAACTTCCGACGCAGGACGGCTCGGTTATGGTTGTCAGCGCCCCAAGCGCCAAGGGGCTCGTCCTGTTCCGCACCCTGATCAACGACGAAGCGCGATTGCCCGAGATCGATCGGCAGCGCCGCGAAGCGCGCTGCGAGGTGATCCTTCCCAACGAGGTCCAATGATGAACCGACGCATGGTTTTTGCCGGCATTCTCGTGGTGCTTGGCTTGGTACCCCAGGGAGCTTCCGGTGCGCCCGCACCCACGAAGCCTGCCCAGCTGGTCAAGGTGACGTTCGTGACCGACTGGAAGGCGCAGGCCGAGCATGGCGGGTTCTATCATGCGCTCGCCGAGGGGCTCTATGCCAAGGCGGGGCTTGATGTGACCATCCGACAGGGTGGGCCGGCTGTAAACACGCCGCAATTGATTGCAGCGGGCGCGGTCGAGTTCGCCATGGGTTCGAACCATTTCCAGCCACTGAACCTGGCTGCTGCAGGCGCAGATGCTGTCGCGGTGGCTGCGATCTTCCAGAAGGATCCGCAGGTGCTGATCACGCATCCGCGCGCGGACATCAAGTCGATCGCGGACATGAAGGGCAAACCCATCATGATTGCCGATGCGACGGTGTCTACGTGGTGGACGTGGACACGCTCGCGCTATGGGTTCAACGACCGGCAGATCCGCAAGTACACGTTTAACCTGGCACCGTTCCTCGCCGACAAGACGGCCATCCAGCAGGGCTATGTGACGTCCGAGCCTTACACGATCGAGAGCCAGGGTAATATCAAGCCGCAGGTTTTCCTGCTCGCGGACTATGGCTATCCGGGCTATGCGAACTTCATCCTGGCGCGAGGCAAGGATGTGCGCGAGAGACCGGAGATCGTTCAGGCCTTTGTCGAGGCCAGCATCGACGGCTGGAAAGGATATCTGAACGACGACCCGGCACGGACGAACGCGCTGATCCGCAAGGACAATCCCGACATGACCGACGCTATCATTGCCCAAGCCATTCGCCAGATGCGCGAACGAGGCATGGTCGAGGGGGGCGATGCCCAGACGCTGGGGATCGGTGCAATGACGGACAAGCGTCTCAAGACTTTTTTCGACCTGATGTCGGGAAACAAGGTGTTCGATGCCAAGCTCGACTATCGCAAGGTCTTCGATACGCGCTTTGTCAACAAGGGGCGTGGTATCGCAGTGAAGCCTGAAAAGACGCCCGAGGCCAAGAAGCCTGGCAAGATCTGAAGACACAGACCCTTGCTCTCGTTTCGTGCGGTCAGCAAAATCTTTGACAGCAACGTCCAGGCGCTGCGAGAGGTCTCTTTCGACCTCAAGCGTGGCGAACTGCTGTCGCTCGTTGGTCCCTCGGGCTGTGGCAAGAGCACCGTGCTGCGACTGATGGCGGGGCTGACGGCAGCTTCTGCCGGCAGCCTTGAATGGCAAGGCGTGCGACCGCGGACGGGCTTTGTCTTCCAGGATGCCGCGCTGATGCCATGGGCGACGGTCGCGGACAATGTGCGCCTGCCGCTGGACCTCAAGCGCGCGAGCAGCGGGGCGCAGGCCAAGGTGTCGGCAGCACTTGACCTTGTGGGGCTTGGTGGATTTGCAGATGCCTATCCGCGGGCGCTGTCGGGGGGCATGCGGATGCGGGTGTCAATCGCACGCGCGCTGGCGGCGGATGCGGAACTGCTGCTGATGGATGAGCCATTCGCGGCGCTCGACGAGATCACGCGCGAGCGGCTCAACGACGAATTGCGGTCGCTCTGGACGCGCCGCGGCCTGACCATCGTATTCGTCACGCACTCGATCTATGAAAGCGTCTATCTGTCGTCGCGTATCGTCGTGCTTGGCGCACGACCGGGTCGCGTGATTGCCGATCTTCCGATGGATGACCCGGTTACACGCTCGCACGACTATCGCCTGTCGCATTCCTATGGGGAACGCTGCCGTGCAGTGAGGCAGGCGCTGGAGATGGGGGGCTTGCATGAAGCGGCTTCATAGCGCCCTTCCCGTCCTCGTGGCTTTTGCCATACTGGGGTTCTGGGAATGGTCGGTAGCTGCGTTCGAGATTTCGCGCTTCGTCCTGCCAGCGCCTTCGGCCATCTGGCAGGCGCTGATCTCAGACACGGGCTCGCTGGCCGCTTCAGCATGGGTCACGCTGCGGGTTACGGTGCTGGCTTTCTTGATTGCGCTTGTCCTTGCAGTGGCACTGGCGATCGCCTTCTCGCAGAGCCGGATCATCGAGCGGGCCCTCTACCCCTATGCCGTGACCCTTCAGGTGACACCGGTGGTCGCAATCGCACCGCTGATCATGATCTGGGTGGGGCTGGACAATGCCGAGCGGGCGGTCCTCATCCTGGCGATCATCGTCGCCTTCTTTCCCATCCTCGCCAACACGACGCTGGGACTGAAGTCCGTTGACCGGCAACTGCACGAGCTTTTCGACCTCTATGGCGCAACGCGATGGCAGCGCCTGTCTCGCCTGCAGTTCCCGGCCGCCCTGCCCCACATCCTGGCTGGGATGAAAGTGTCAGGCGGTCTCGCTCTCATCGGGGCCGTTGTTGCCGAGTTCGCGGCTGGATCCGGCACAGCCACGGGACTTGCCTGGCGCATCGCCGAAGCCGGTAATCGGCTTGAGACCGAGAAGGCCTTTGCGGCACTTCTGATCCTGTCGGTAATCGGGATCGCCATCTTCTGGACCCTGTCTCTGATTGAGTGGCTGGCCCTCAGGAAATGGCATGAAAGTGCCACTGCGCGAGATTAAACGTTTCGTTCTGTATTATTTTCTTATTCACGTCGTTTATTGACTTTTTTTATTCCGGCCTCCATTCTCCTGTGAAAGGAGAGGGTGATGCTTCAGGTTCTCACCGCCAACAGGCTGATCGACGGCGCGGTCGTTTACCTCGCGATGGACGGAGGCTGGGTCGAGCGCCTCGATGAGGCCCGCGTTCTGGAAGCCAAGCCTGACACCGAGGCGGCCCTCGCCTTCGGTACAGAGGCCGAGCAGCGGCAGCTGCTGGTCCACCCCTACCTGTTCGAGGTGCAACAGGCTGGTGACCATCTGCGCCCCGTGAAGCAACGTGAGCTCATTCGTGCGGCGGGGCCCAGCGTGCGACGCGACCTTGGCAAGCAGGCAGAGGGCTGATGTACCGGTATGACGAATTCGACCAGCGTGCCGTCGACGAGCGCGTCGAACAGTTCGCGGGGCAGATCGCGCGGCGTCTTTCCGGCGACTTGACGGAGGACGAATTCAAGCCGCTTCGTCTGATGAATGGCCTGTACCTGCAATTGCATGCCTACATGCTTCGTGTTGCCATCCCGTATGGCACGCTGTCTTCACGCCAGCTTCACATGCTCGCGCACATCGCCCGCACCTGGGACAAGGGATACGGGCACTTTACAACGCGCCAGAACCTCCAGTTCAACTGGCCACGCCTGGCGGATGTCCCTGACATCCTGCGTGCGCTTGCCTCGGTCGAAATGCATGCGATCCAGACCAGCGGTAACTGCATTCGCAACGTGACGTCGGACCATTTTGCAGGCGCGGTCGCAGATGAAGTCGAGGACCCACGCATCTGGTCGGAGATCATCCGGCAATGGTCGACATTCCATCCTGAATTCTCCTACCTGCCACGGAAGTTCAAGATCGCGGTCACTGCCTCGGCCAAGGATCGCACAGCGTTGAAGGTGCACGATATCGGGATTGCCATTCGTCGCGGCGATGGGGGGCGCAGTGTCTTCGACGTGTGGGTCGGGGGTGGACAGGGGCGCACGCCGATCATCGGCCATCTGGTTGGCGATGGGATCGCGGCCGAAGACCTGCTTGCCTATCTTGATGCGGTGATGCGGGTCTACAACCAGTACGGACGTCGTGACAACATCTACAAGGCGCGGATCAAGATCCTGGTCCATCAGATAGGTGCCGAAGAAATGCGCCGACAGGTCGCTGCGGAATTCGAGCAGGTCAAGGCACGCGGATATGTGACGATTCCGCAGGCCGAGATCGACCGGATCGCCGCCTATTTCAAGCCGCCGGCTTTCGAGACACTCCCAGATGAAGACCTCCGGGATGCACGGCGTGATCCAGGCTTCGCGGCATGGCATGACACCAACGTCGCACGGCACAAATGCTCCGGCTACGCGATTGTGACCGTGTCCCTGAAGCCGATTGGCGGGATCCCGGGCGATGCCAGCGCAGACCAGATGGACCTTGTCGCCGAGCTTGCAAGGACCTTCAGCTTCGACGAAATCCGCGTCACACACGAACAGAACCTGGTCTTGCCGCATGTCCGGCAGCGCGACCTGCCCGTGCTTTGGCGCCAGCTGGACGGAGCCGGCCTGGCGACGGCCAATCACGGGCTCATCTCCGATATCATCGCCTGCCCCGGTCTTGATTACTGCGACCTGGCGAATGCCCGCTCGATCAGCATCGCGCAGGCGATCAGCACTCGCTTTGCTGAACTTGCTCGGCAGCGCTCGATCGGCGAGCTCAAGCTGAAGATCTCGGGCTGCATCAATGCCTGCGGGCACCATCACGTGGGTCATATCGGTATTCTGGGCGTCGACAAGAAGGGCGTCGAATTCTACCAGATCACGCTGGGTGGCTCGGGTGACGAGGCGACTTCACTGGGCGAGATCCTGGGACCAGCCTTCGGCGAGGCCGAGATTCCCGACGCGATCGAGACGCTGGTCGACACCTATGTTTCGCTTCGCCACGAGGGCGAGCGCTTTCTCGACACCTATCGCCGTGTCGGCATCCAGCCCTTTCGGGAGAAACTCTATGCCTCTCATTAAACGTGACGCATTTGCCGATGATGTCTTCACGCTCGTGTCTGATGCCGAGGCGCTGCCTGAAGGCGCCGTGATCGTGTCATTGACGCGGTTCCTCGCCGAGCGCGAGAGCCTGCTTCAGCGCGGCACGCCCCTGGGCGTCAGGGTCGGTGCGCACGAAACTCCGGATGCTCTGGGTGCAGACGTGCACAGGCTTGCGGTGGTTGCGCTGTCCTTCCCGAAATTCAGGGACGGTCGCGGCTACTCGTCGGCCCGCGTATTGCGTGAGCGGCTCGGTTATCGTGGAGAGGTGCGCGCAACTGGCGAGGTGTTGCGCGACCAGTGGCTGTTCATGCACCGCTGTGGCGTCGATGCGTTCGAGGTGCGTGAGGGTACGCAGCTTTCGGCCTTTCATGCCGCGATGGCAGAGCAAACCGTCTACTACCAGCGTGCATCGGACGAGGTGCGAAGCATCTTCGAGTTGCGGCACCTCAAGGTTCCCAGGGTTTCACTTGCCGCGGAGTAGGCCACCCGGTTAATCGGGTTTGAGGTCTGACAGGCGATCCACCTTTCGCAGCTCCGGGAACATCCACGCCCAGAGCGCGACGATGCCAAGCGTACCGATGCCGCCGACAAGAACGGCGGGAACGGTGCCCCACCACGCGGCCGTGAGGCCGGATTCGAATTCACCAAGTTCGTTTGATGCGCCGATGAACAGCATGTTGACGGCGCTGACACGGCCGCGCATGTGATCGGGCGTGGCGAGCTGCGTCAGGGCGTGGCGCACATTGACGCTGACCATGTCGGAAGCGCCCAGCACGACCAGGGCTACGAACGAAAGGTAAAAGTTCTCCGACAGTCCGAACACGATCGTGGCAACGCCGAACACTCCAACGCAGGCAAACATCTTGTTGCCGGCATGGCGTCCGATCGGAAATGCCGTCAGCCAAAACGACATCGCTGCCGCGCCGATGGCGGGGGCGGCTTTCAGCAATCCAAAGCCCATCGGTCCTACATGCAGGATCTCGTTGGCGAAGAAGGGCAGAAGTGCGGTCGCCCCGCCAAGGAGGACTGCAAACAAGTCCAGGGAGATGGCACCCAGGAGTTCGCGCCGCCGGCGGACATAGGCAATGCCTTCGATCACGCGGGCAGCAAGCGTCCCCGTGGAACGCGGACCGGAAACCGGGCGCTCGATGCGGATGGCAAAGATGATGGCCGAGACGAGAGCAAACAGAACGAGGCTCAGGCCGAAGGCGAAGTCTGCACCCAGCAGCAGCGCTGCGCCCCCGAGGGCGGGTCCGGAAATGATGGCAATCTGCATCGCAGAGGAACTGACCGCGATCGCGCGCGGCAGAAGGTCGGCGGATACGATCTGCGGCAGGAATGACTGCGAGGCAGGTGCCGAGAAGGCTCTCGCGCTTCCGAACAGCACGAGAATTGCATAATAGGCGTTGGGGTCGGTGATGCCCCACCAGGTGACGCACATGAACAGCGCAGCGCAGATCGCTTCCACAGCATAGCTGAGGGCTAGGATGACCCTGCGAGAATGGCGATCCGCCACGTCTCCGGCATAGAGCGTCAGGGCGAACATCGGCGCGAACTGTGCGAGACCCACGAGGCCAAGCGACAGTGGATCGCGGGTCAGCTCGTAGACCCGCCAGGCCACCGATGCCGAGAGGACCTGCATCGCGACGTTGGACAGGAAGCGGCTTGACAGAAAGAGATAGAGATTGCGCGTGAAAATCGGATCAGGTCCTGCGGGCGGCCAGCAAGGCACGGATCGTTGCAGTTATCAATACGGCGACCGCCAATATCAATATGACGATCCAGGATCCAGCGTCGAAGGTCTTGCCCTCCTCCAGGTATCGGGCAAGGCCGAATCCCAGAAGTGAGACAATCACAAAGACCGCGCCGTGCTTCAGTGTCTGGACAAATTTGCCGAGCGGCGTCTTCTTGGTCATGTCATCTGCGTTCGCGGTCAGGAATCCGTGCGTGGACGCGTCAGCATTGCGAAAATCAGGCCAGCAAGCAAGCCGGCAAGGGACTGTGCCGCGAGGCCGCTCGTGCCACGCGCGCCGAAGACGCCTACCGACCCCAGAGTCTCCTTCATCAGCGTGAACATCACGAAGATCGCGACCGCGCCCGCAACAGAGAACACAATGGTCCTCAGCCCCGTCACGCGCGCAACCACATGTGCGGCGAGGAAGGCCAGAAGCAGAGCTACCGACGTCAGGGTGCTGTAAAGCGGTTGCATTCCCACGATGTCATCGACCATCCAGGACAGCCTTTCCTGCAGCGTCAGTTGGGTCTCTGGCGAGGACGCGGACATGGCAGCTGCGTCGATCCAAGCCTGCTGCACGAACCAGGAATGCGCCACGGCTCCCAGCAGGGCCATCAGGGCGGCCGCAATCACAAAGGCAATGACGTGGCGGAACATCTACTTTTCCCCTCTTGAAGGACTTTGCTTATGCACCGAAATAGGCTCAGATGGTACTGGTTTTCAGACATGGTTACCTCGGGGACGGATCTATGAACACGCGCACTCTTTTCGGCAGCGTTGCCGTTTTTTGCCTGCTGCATGGCACCGCGCTGGCGGACCTGGCCCCGCCGCCGCCTGCAGAACGGGCGGCACCATCGGCTTCGCAGGCACTGAGCGCCCCGGTGGTGAAGACCGGCTACAAGGTGGTGGAAATCGCCAGTGGCCTCAATCACCCTTACGCGCTGGCGTTCCTGCCCGACGGCGGGATTCTGGTCACCGAGCGGGCCGGTCGCCTGCGTGTCATCCGCGATGGAAAGCTCGTCGAGACACCCGTTTCGGGCGTGCCGTCTGTTCATCACCAGCGCCAGGCTGGATTGTTTGATGTCGTGCTGCACCCGAAGTTTTCCGAGAACCGGATCCTTTACCTGACCTACGCGCATGGCACCAAGGACGCAAACGCAACGCGCGTTGCGCGCGCTACATTCGATGGAAAGGCACTGACGAACCTGCAGGTAATCTTCGAGGCGACACCCCTCAAGAACACCAGCCATCATTACGGTGGTCGCATGGTATTCCTGCCCGATGGGACATTCATGCTTGCGATCGGCGACGGGTTCGAGATGCGCGAAAGTGCGCAGGACCTGGTGACGCATCTGGGCAAAATCGTTCGCCTGAACGACGACGGATCGGTTCCATCCGACAATCCTTATCTGGGCACGCCCGGCGTTGCGAAGGGGCTGTATTCGATCGGCCATCGAAACCAGCAGGGGCTGGCCATCGACCCCGCGACCGGCGTTGTCTACGAGACGGAGCACGGCGCGCAAGGTGGCGACGAAGTCAACATCATCGAGGCTGGCAACAATTATGGATGGCCGCTGATTACCTATGGACGCGACTACTCGGGAGCACAGATCTCGCCCTTCAAGGCGCGGCGGGGGCTGGAACAGCCGATCGTCGACTGGACCCCGTCGATTGCGCCTTCCGGAACGACGGTCTATCGCGGCGACAAGTTTCCGGCCTGGAACGGCGACATCTTCGTGGGCGCGCTCGTGAAGAGGCACCTGCGGCGCGTCGATCTCGATGCGCGCGGTGCTGTCGTGGGCGAGAGCCAGTTGCTGACCGAACTGGGCGCGCGCATCCGAGATGTCCGGACCAGCCCGGACGGTTATCTCTATGTCACGACAGATGATCCGCAGGGCAAGGTGCTGCGGCTCGAACCTGCGCCGTAAGGACAGGCGCAGCTTGGTAAATCTCGGCCGGAGGCCCATTCACGGAAATGCCACTTGATCCCCTCGTTGGGGTGTTGTTGTGTAGTCCCTGATCTTGTCGCGTGTCGGGGGACATGCGCCGGATTGGGGATTTTTCGTGTCAAAACAATTTGTCATCGCAGGGTTTTGCCTGCTGCTGGGCGGCTGTACGCTTCTGGAGTCGGTGTCGGAACTCGCTCCCGGCGACGTGCCAGCCAACTGGTCGCAACCCGTCGTCTCGTCAGAGAAAGCCTGGCCTGAACGCGAGTGGTGGACCGGCTTTGCCAGCGGCGAGCTGGATGCGCTGGTCGAGAGTGCACAACGCGAGAATCTGGACATCATCATCGCCAAGGCGCGTGTAGAGCAGGCCGATGCGCTGGCACGGCTTGCAGGCTCCTCCCTGCTGCCGTCGGTTTCTGCCCGTCTCGGTGCACGTGAGGACGGCGCGATCCACAGTCCTTCATCAACACCCGTTCAGACATTGTCGGCGTCGGCGTCGGTTGCCTATGAACTGGATTTCTGGGGTCGCAATTTCGAGAGCGCGCGCGCAGCTTGGCGTTCGCTCGAGGCCAGTTCATTCGATCGCGAGACTGTGGCGCTGACGACGGTCTCGAGTGTGGCGAACACCTATTTCCGCCTGCTGTCACTGCGTGATCGCTTGCGCCTGTCACGGCTGAACGTTGCCAATGCCAGCAAGATCCTCGATCTCACCCGCAAGCAATTGGACGCCGGTACCATCAGCCGCCTGCCTGTCGCCCAACAAGAGTCGCTGCTGGCCTCGCTCAATGCGCAGGCCGCGAGCCTCGAGTTGCAGGAACGGCAGGCCCTGGGTTCGCTTGCCGTGCTGCTGGGCAAGCCTGTGCAGGATTTCGCCATCACCGGCCAGTCGCTTGACGGGATCTCTGCGCCTGTGGTTGCAGCCGGGCTTACGTCCGAACTGTTGGCGCGCAGACCGGACGTCAAGAGCGTCGAGGCCTCGCTTTCTGCGGCGCAAGCTGACCTTGCGGCGGCGCGAGCGGCCTATCTGCCGACGATCTCGCTCACGGGTGATGCAGGGGTCACGAGCACGGCATTGGCTGGACTTATCAGCGGAAGCAACGGCGCGTACTCGATCGGAGCGAGCCTGATCCAGGCGGTGTTTCGAGGCGGATCGCTGATCGCCAGCAATGACCGCGCCTATTACCGGCGCGAAGAGTTGCTGGCGGCCTATCGCAAGGCAGCACTGAATGCATTTGCTGACGCCGACGCTGCGCTGACGGGCGCGGTGACATCCGTCTTGCAGGAGCAGCAGCAATCCATCGCAGCTGCATCGGCTGCAGAGGCCCTGCGCATCGCGGAAGCACAGTACAAGGCAGGTAGCGTGGACTTCCTCACCGTGCTGAGCGCGCAGCAGAGCCTCTATACGGCACAGGACCAGCTTGCGCAGGTCCGCTTGGCCCGATTGCAGGCGCTGGTCGGGCTGTTCCGGGCGCTGGGTGGTGGGTGGCAGGCGCCGACGTGAGTGTGTTCTGAGTTCGCCGGCGGATTTTCGTCAATGTTTTGTGATGCCATCGTCGATGGCGTATGCATCAGCGCCTGAAAACATCGCTTATTCAATATGTTACGACCGATTGGATCCTAATTTGACGCAGCCTGGCGGCAAAGATGCAACTTTAATTTGCAGTGCGCATCGGTCTATTTTCAGGCGGGGATTGGGTGGCTCTGTTTCATGCGTTCGCTAGGCATATTGATATTGGTAGTCGTGCTGGCGACAGCGGCCTATTTCGGCTGGCGCTATTGGTCCGCACCTGACGCGAACGCCGTCAGCTACACAACCGCAAAGGTCGAGCGTGGCGACATCGTCCAGCTCGCTCAAGCCAACGGTACGATCAACCCAGTCAGCGTTATCAATGTCGGCACCCAGATTTCGGGAGTTGTGAGGACCATTAACGCCGACTTCAACCAGATCGTCGAACAGGGTCAGGTGCTGGCCGAACTCGACACACGCGTCCTCGAGGCTGCGCTCGCCCAGAGCCGGGCCCAGCTGCGAAAGGCGCGCGCAGCGGCTGCGCTTGCCAAGGTGACCTATGAACGGCGGAAGGCCCTGGTGGACGATGGTGCTGCCTCGAAGGCCGAGGTCGATGCGGCTGCGCAGCAATTGGAAGCCACAGCTGGTGACGAGGCCATCGCAGAGGCCGCTGTCAAACGCGACGAAACCAACCTGGGCTTTGCCGTGATCACGGCTCCTGTGTCAGGCGTAATCCTGTCGCGGGATGTGGATGTGGGGCAGACTGTTGCCGCCAGCTTCCAGACGCCGACGCTGTTCAAGATTGCACCCAGCCTGAAGAACATGCAGATCGACACGAACCTGTCGGAGTCCGATGCCGGTAGCATCAAGGATGACCAAAAGGCCACCTTTACCGTCGATGCCTTCCCGCAGCGTACCTTCGAAGGCAAGGTTCGCCAGATCAGGCTCAGCCCGACCACCATACAGAATGTCGTGACCTACAATGTCGTCATTGATGTCGACAATGCGGACCTTCAGCTTCTGCCTGGCATGACGGCTTTCGTGCGTATCACCGTGGGCGAAGTCACCAATGTCCTCCGGGTTCCCAATGCCGCGCTGCGCTTCAAGCCAAAGGGTGATGGCAAGGGTGCGAAGGCGCGAGACGCGTCCAAGGCGGCGACCTCCGGATCTGGCGCTAAATCCGGTGTCGAACCGCAGGGCGTGCATGTGCTGCGGAACGGAAAACCGCAACGCATTCGCGTCAAGACGGGGCTGACCGATGGCAAATTCACCGAAGTGACCAGCGAAGGCCTCAAGGCCGGCGACGAGGTCATAACTGCAGAGGGCGCCGGCGGACAGCAGGGTGGCGGGCAGCGCTGGGGCGGCGGGCCGCCGCGCTAGCCATGAGCCAGCCCATCATCCAAGTGGATCGCGTGGACAAGTCGTATGGCGCCATGGCGCCAGTGCTGCGACAGGTCTCGATGCGCGTGATGCCCGGCGAGTTCCTTGCGATCATGGGCCCCTCGGGGTCGGGCAAATCGACTTTCATGAACATCCTTGGATGTCTGGACCGAGCTGACCGTGGGCACTACCTGCTGGGTGGCGAAGATACAACCGGGCTCTCGGCAGACAGGGCTGCGGAACTTCGCAACCGCATGCTGGGCTTCGTCTTCCAGGGTTTCAACTTGTTGCAGCGGCGCTCGGCGCTGGACAATGTCGCCCTGCCCATGATCTGTGCCGGCCTTCCCCGCAGCGAATGGGAGCCGCGGGCGCGCGATTTGCTGGACCAGGTCGGGCTTTCGGCGAAGTATCACTCGCGTCCCAACCAGCTTTCCGGCGGGCAGCAGCAGCGCGTGGCCATCGCGCGTGCGCTTGCGATGGAACCTCCCGTGATCCTGGCTGACGAACCTACGGGCAATCTGGACAGCGTGTCCTCAACCGAGATTATGCGCATTATCCGGTCGCTGAACGCGGATCGCGGGATCACCACCATCCTTGTCACGCACGAGCCAGACATCGCCGTGCAGGCCAAGCGCCTCGTGAAATTCAAGGACGGGCGAATCGTTTATGACGGCCCGGTCACGGAAGCGGGGATGTCGGCATGAGCATGAAGAACAGCGCCATCCTGGGCGAAGCCCTGATTTCGATGCGCGCCACGGGCCTGCGTACCTTCCTGACAATGCTTGGCATCATCATCGGCGTGGGCTCGGTGGTCCTGATGCTGGCTATCGGCCGCGGGGTCGAGATCAGCGTCAGGGAATCGATCGCCTCGCAGGGGTCGAATCTCTACATTATCCTGCCGGGGGCCACGACATCGGGCGGCACTCGCAGCGGCTCGGGCGGGGCCGCCACATTGACTGTCGGCGATGCCGAGGAGCTTGCCAAATTGCCTGGCGTTTCAGCGGTGGCGCCCAATGTGGGGGGGGCAGCCCAGGTTGTCTATGAGGGCCAGAACTGGAGCACGTCAATCACAGGCACGACGCCTGGCTTCTTCCAGATCCGCGATTGGAAGGTCAGTTCTGGCGAGATCTTCGACGACGGCGCGGTGCGTGCGGCAGCGCCGGTCGCCGTCATCGGCGCGACTGTGGCGGAGAAATTGTTCGGTGAAGATGAGGACCCTGTCGGCCGGACCATTCGCATTCGCAACATCCCGTTCCAGGTCATCGGTGTCCTGCAGGAAAAGGGCCAAAGCCTGCAGGGCCAGGATCAGGATGACACGATCCTGGTTCCGCTGACCACAGCGCAGCGTCGTCTGTTCGGCTCGCCATTCCCGGGAGCGGTCCGCATCATCTTCGTGCAGGCGGTGTCGGAAGACGTGATGAAGGCGCTCGAGGCCGAGATGCGCGAGGTGCTTCGCCTTCGGCACCGTCTCGGCGACGAGCAGGACGACGATTTCAGCATCCGCGACCTTACCGCGATCGGACAGACGATCGAGCAATCGACGCAGGCCGTGTCATTGTTGCTGGGATCGATTGCAGCCATCAGCCTTGTGGTCGGCGGGATCGGCATCATGAACATCATGCTGGTGTCGGTGACCGAGCGCACCCGCGAGATCGGCGTGCGCAAGGCCATAGGTGCGCGGGAGCGCGACATTCTTCTTCAATTCCTGATCGAATCCGTCATCCTGTCGCTGGGCGGCGGACTGATCGGACTGATCCTCGGGACAGGACTTTCCATGCTGATCGGCTCGCTCCTCGGCCTGCCAACGGAAGTCAGCCTGTTCTCGGTGACCTTGTCCTTCGTGGTGGCAGCGGGGATTGGCGTGTTTTTCGGATATTACCCCGCACGCCAGGCCGCGCGCCTGCAACCCATCGAGGCCCTTCGATACCAGTGACCCTTCACGTCTCGCTGTCGAGCGGGGGACGCCCCAGATAGACCCCCTCGCGGTCAAAGGCAGCAATCGAGAGGTAGAGCGCACTGGCCAATCTCGCGTTGGCCCTTGTGACCGACCGACCTTTTTCTCCCTGGCGCCCCAACTCGCTGATCGTGGTGAGGCCCGAGGACAGGTCGTGGCGCCAGAGTTCCTTGCGGAAGAACGAGCGTCCCTCGTGCAGTCCCCTCATCAATTCCTCTGCTACAGGACGGGACATGGCACCAAGCTCGTAGAGCTGGGCGATCTCGCCTGCGAGCTTTGCGTCGGTCATGACGGCTGGATCAAAGCTGGCGCCATTGGCGAGGCTTTCGGTCGCGAGGCATTCGAACCCGCCGCCTCCGCGCACTTCACGCACAAACAGTCCACCGATGCCGCGGTCGCCGTGGTAGCGCGATGGCAACTGCTTCCATCCCTGGGATCCCAGAATGGCCGCCGTCAGGACGTCGGCGAAGGCGCCCTGGATGCGCAGGTCGTTCATGAACTGGGCCAGCTTGAGATCTGGCGCGTCGCTGATGCGAAGTTGAAGGGGTGATGGCTTGGGTGGTGGCGCCGGTGGCCCGGGCACTGGCCTTACGGGCGCGGGGGGCGGGGATGGCGGCTTTGCCTGCCCCTGCCCGCCCTCGTTTCTCTTGAGGTGGAAACGAATGACCAACAATGCGATCGCGGTGATCGTCAGGACGGCAACAAGCAGCGGGACGGCGTCCAGCGTGCATTGTGTCAGCGATCCGGTGGCGCAGATTTGCAAGGGTCGGTCAGTCCTGTCAGGCGTTCGTTCTGAATGAGCCTGAGACCGCCGCCTGAAACAAGACCTTGCCGGTCACTTATTCCCTTATTGATGGTCGGCACACAATCGCGAGGCGAAGGCATTCGCCCTTACTCGGCTTGGCGTTGTGCCGCAATCAAACCGTGATCAGCCTAGAGCGAAGCGCCTTTGTGACAGCCTGAACCCTCGAGTTGACGCCCAGCTTTGCCTTGGCGCTGTCTACATGGAAGCGGACGGTGCGCGGGCTGATCCCCAGAAGCCGACTGATCTCGTCATCCTCGTGCCCGGCCGCAATATGGGTCAGGCACTGGATTTCGCGGGCGGACAGTGCTGGTGAGGCGACGGGTTCGGTCTGGTTCTTCAATACATCGACCCTTTCGACCGCGGCGTGCGCGGCGACCTGAAGAATCGCGCGCGCAAGGGGCGACGCATCCGGCTTCTCGCCGGCGAAGACCATTGCGCCCATCAGTTCGCTACCGCGATGTACAGGAACCACCAAGCCGTCCCCTTCGAGAATGTTCTGCGGCAGGTGCTGCGACCAATCCGTGTCACGAAAGGCTTCAAGCGCGCGCAGCTCGTTCACCGTAAACGGCGCATGAGATCTGGCAGAAAAGCAGACGAATGGATGGTTGAGGCTGTCCGGCGACTTCACCATCTCGGCGATCACCTGCTTGCGCCAGTCGGAATAGACAACCGCGTCCAGCAGCCCCCGGCCGGTCGGCGGAACTTCTGCTGCCATGAGGTACGTGTAGCCGAAGCTGGCGCCAAGGTCCTTCAGGGTGGCCCATACACCAACCGCCGATGAGGCCGCATTGATGCGGGTGAGGGCTTCGGACAGGGTCCTGTAATGATCGATCATGTTTACTTGCGCCTAGAGAACAGCGAATGACGGGCCTGTGCCCTGCCTCCGCTATAATATTAAAACTCGGACTAACTCGACTTTGCCTGCGCCAACTAACGACGACGCGACGAGAACCTACCTCACCGTAAAGCATAACAGCAAGATGCTATCGCAGCCATCCGGCGGGGCGGCACTTCACCGCCAACGCCCGTTTTGGGGTTGCGCGGGACCTTGGCTGGCCGCCTCGGCGATTCCTGCCGCTTCGGAGCGCCAGTCAAGAGGTCGCTGTCGCCGCCCATGCAGACGTCGCGGCCGCACGCATTCATCATTCACAGCGCGCGTCGACCGAACGTGGATGCTGCATGGCAGCATGCATTGTCCGTGGGCTTTGTATTGCTGTAGCGCGATCAAATCATGCTGCAACATCACGTAACACTTGCTTCCACCTGAACAAATGCAACGCCCGACGCGCTTAACGGATAAAGTCCGCATGCGGAAAATATTTGGTGGTGTGCATGGACAAAACGCAAATCGAGATTACGCTGTACACAGATGAAGTGCTGCGTGATTCTGCTGTCCGATGCGTTCGCACACAGGGTTGCGCCGCCAACGCCTAGAGGGAGGGCGGCATGCACGAGGGGAATTGGCGCACGATCCGCGCCAGCATTTCGACTGAATTCATCATGACTCCGAACGTCCGGAAGGACGGGTATTGTTGACGTCGCAGCCAAGCTGGCTGCGGCGCCGATTACAGCGCCAACGACCGACTGTCCGTCCTGGCGCGAAACTTGCGGAGAACGGATGATGATGGAACAGAATTCACCAACCCGTCTGGCAAAATCCAGGATCTGCTGCTGGCTGATGGCTGGCGCGTCGGTTCTTGCGACGGCGGGCGCGGCCCAAGGTGGGACGGGATCGGCCTATTGGATACTGCCAGGGGTTCTATCGGACAAGGCCGAGCCTTTCCCGCGAGAGGGGGCGCACGCGCGACAGGCCGCGCAACCAGTCGTCGGCCCCATTCACAAGCAAATCGACGCGCTCGCGCCATTCCTCGCCTATCAGCCGTTGCTGCCCGTACCTGCGAGCCAGACGGCTGCCCTTCTGCCGCGCCTGGCCTCGGGCAGCGCCGTGTTCGAGCCGTTGCTGTCGCAGCGGATCTCCTGGCTTGCCAGCGGCCGCGGCGGCCCGGGCCTTGCGCTGCCGGTCGGCGGCACCAGTGAGGTCGATGCCCTTGGGGGGCGGCTTCGCATGAGCACCTTCTTCATGGATGACGACGCCGGCGTCACGCCTCGCGATTTCAACGACCCTGAGGTTCGCGACCGGCCACGTGACCGCGCAGCACGCCAGACCACGCGGCGACACAGGATCGCTGCCCAGCTTGTTGATTCGGGGAACCTGAAACTTCTGGTCGATGGCGAGATGGGACAATTGTCCGAGGGTGCGGCGGCGGTCATGCTGCCGCTTGTCGACGGCCGTTTCGTCTTCCCGGGCAGCTGGTCCACCATTTCCTCGCGCCTCGAGTATGGCGCGACCAACGTGACGGTGGGCTATCAGGATTACGAAAGCCGTGACGAGGCCCGTTCACGCGAGCAGATCACCGTCGGTTTCAAGGCATCCGAACTTCAGGTCTATCGCCGGCAGGGCGCCGAGTTCAGCCTGATCAATGGCGGGCAGTGGCTGCGACGAACGACCTTCTCTGGCATCAGCGCCGACCTTCTGGTTGCGGACGTGCTGCCTTCTGCGATTGCCGACACTTTGGATCCCGTGCGCCATCTTCTTCCCACGTCCTTGAGCGGCGGCTTCGAGCGGGGCGATGTCACGCGCGCGGAGATCACCGTTGGCCCAAGAGACCGCGTGTCGACCGCACATCTGGCGATGAGCTGGCAGGGTCGCTTTGGTGAGACGACAGCAAGCCTGAGGGAGCGGCGCATCACGACCGACATGATGACGCCCGGCGCCGAGGATGGCGTCAGGCTCTCCCGATCATCCGACCGCTATGCAGACCTGTCGCACAGCATGCGGCGGGGAAACTGGAAGCTGGGTGCGGGGCTGTCGTTGATCCAGACCGATGATGATGTGCTGGGTCGCAGGACTGCCGAAAGCCAGATGGCTCCCCATGTCAGCATCGGCTATGCCCCGGATCGCGGCCCACGCGTCGAGCTGCGCTATGGTGCCGCCGACGCGCAGTCGCAGCTCGTTGACGACGACCTCTCGGCGCGCTCAAAGGGACAACAGTTGCAGCTCAGCATCGATGTCTCGGACTATGTGCGGGAAAGCCTGAACCGGCCTGAGGCAAGCCTGCGCCTGGAATACCGTTATGACATGGGAAAATCGTCAGATCGTGGCGAGACCGCCGCTCGGGAGCGTGACGGTGGTCATGCGCTGCTGGTTACCTTCTCAACCCCGCTGAACTGAGACGGAAGGCCCGGAAAACCACGGCGCGACCGACGGCCAGCTTGACGTGCGCTTCTGCCCTCGCGCAAAGAAGGGGCATGAACATTGTCCTCTCGCCGCCACCAGATGTCCCGCCAGAGACCCTGTCTTTCCGGATCGGTGCCGGTGGCGCGGGCGATAAGGACTTCTTCCCCTTGCGCCACGTGCCTTATGGCGATGATCCCCGACATCGGCTGGACATCTACCTGCCGCAGAACCGTCGTGTGACGTCGACCATCCTGTTCCTCTATGGCGGTGGGTGGGTCAGTGGCGCGCGCTGGTACTATCGCCTGCTTGGACGCATGCTGGCAGGCAGGGGTCACCTGGTGATCATTCCCGACTACAGGCTGTTTCCTCAGGTTCAATTCCCGCGCTTCAACGAGGATGCCGCGCGTGCGCTGCACTGGACGCACAGCAATCTGCTGCGCCTGGGCGGGCACCCCTCGCGCCTGTTCATCATGGGCCATTCTGCGGGGGCTCATATTGCGGCAACGCTCGCCCTGGATCCGCGTTACCTGGCAAGCCATGGACTGTCGCCCAAGGATATTGCGGGTATCGTCGGACTTGCGGGGCCCTACACACTGAACCCGCTCAAGTGGCGAGGCGTGAAGGACATCTTTGCCCCTGCAGCGGACGCCCCCCAGTCAGCGCGGCCGATCAAACTTGCGCGTGCAGGTTTGCCACCGATGCTGCTGCTGCACGGGGCGCGGGATCGCGTGGTTGGTTCGCATGCCAGCGTGCTCATGGTCGATGCCTTGCAGAGGGAGGGCTCACCAGCGCGCTCAGAAGTCTACGCTGGCATCGGTCACTCGGGCATCCTGACCAGCCTGATGCCCGGAATGCGATGGCGTTCGCCGGTGTTGAAGCACACCGAAGGTTTCCTTCGAGATCCCCTTACTTTTCTGGGTGCGACCGAAGGTCAGGGCAATCGGCCTTGATGCTGGTCGGGTGTCGCATAGCGCCCCAGCTCGGATTTGACGTCGGCAAACAGCTTGTCGAGTTTCTCGATCTGCGGAAGCAGGCCGGCGATGGATTCACCGGCCGACGCACGCGCGATTGCCTCGTCTTCAATGAAGGCTGCCGCGCCGGATACGCGGTTGGCGCCGATCTGGCCACAGGCCGAGCGTAACGTGTGAACTGCTCGGACGAGCTCGTCAGGTGATCCATTGCTTGTGACCAATGTGCGGATCTCGTCAAGCTGGCGGCTAGTCTCGCGCATGAACAACTTGATGTAGCTGTCGAAGCGGCTGCGCATGACGTTGCGCACGCCGTTCAGCGCCACAGGGTTCAACGTGGCTTCGTCGGCAGGGACCCAACTTTGAAGGTCTTGTCCCGCATGAAGTTCCTCCGGGAGCCATTTGTGAAGTGTCTGCGCGAGCTGAACCTGATCGAGAGGCTTGGCTACGAAGGCACTCATGCCGACTTCAAAGCACTTCGCTCGATCGGCGTCGCTTGTTGCCGCGGTCATTGCGACCAGCGGAAATGATTGCACTTCGCCCGAGGCAAACATCTGCAGAAACAATCTGGCCACCTCGTAGCCGTCCATTGCCGGCATGTGTATATCAAGGAGAGCGATATCGACGCGGCTCTGGCGCACCGCCTCCATAGCCGCTTTGCCAGATTGGGCGATGGTGACGCGGCATCCCATCATCTCGAGTGTGGCGCGTGCTACTTCGCCATTGACGTCACTGTCGTCGACGACGAGGACCTCTGGATTGCGGAACAGGATCCCCTGCCCCACCCCTGCCGCATGTCCATCGTTGGGGGCTTGTGCAACAGTCGGCGATGTATCGCCTGTTTCTTCCGTTAGCCGATCGTCCTGATCGCCAACCAATGCTTCGTAGCGACGGAGGTGTTCAGCCAGTACGCGCTTGACGTCGTCGAAGTTCATGGGTTTCGTAAGGTAGTCGTCCATTCCCGACTTCATGCAACGATCACGGTCGCCCCGCATGACGTGGGCTGTCAGCGCAATGATCGGCACGGGCGGCAGTTGCCGCTCGTGCTCGTACTGGCGGATGGAGCGCGTGGCATCGAAGCCATTCATGCCCGGCATCTGGCAATCCATGACGATGAGATCGAATGCCTCGCGCTGGCGATACTCGACGGCACTGCGTCCTTCATCAGCGGTTGCAACCTTACTGCCGAGCATTTCGAGGAAACGCCCGAGCAGAACCTGCTGGTTGCGGTTGTCGTCGACAATCAGAATGCGTTTGCCCTTGAAGTCGGGCTGCGCCTCTTGTTTCGCGACCTGACTTGAACCTGCAGCAGCGCGCTGGGGCTGGCGCTCAGGCCTGCGTCTCTTGCCGATTACATTCGCCAGCGCCTGCGTGAGCTTCTCGGGAAGCGCCGGTCGCCCTATAATCGCCGCAAACTCTGTTTCGTGTCTCTGCGCGCGGCCTTCGATATCGACATTTGATGTCCACAAGAGTACCGGCACTTCGAGGTCGGTTGCGGCTTGCAGAAGACCTCCCGACCGTGCGGCTGCCAGCATGGGTTCGGCGATCAGGACCGCATCGATCTGCGCGATGCTGCCGTCAAGGGGCTTGAGCAGGCGCAAGGCTGCAAGCGTATCGGCTACCGCAAAGCAACGCCCGCCCGACTGTGCAATGCTTTCGGAGGCTATCGTTCGTGATATCTCCAGCCCATCCAGAACCAGGATGCAGGCTGGATCAGGCTTTCCCAGATCGCGCGGCGGCGCTGGGGGCGCCGCCTCGTCGGGTAGCTCAAGCTCGAACCAGAAATCGGAACCTTCGCCTGGCGTGCTGGTGACGCCGATCTGCCCATTCATCAACGTCACAAGTTCGTGACAGATCGAAAGTCCAAGTCCCGTACCGCCATAGCGGCGCGCCATCGAGGTGTCGGCCTGCGTGAACTTCGTGAACAGGCGTGCCTGTGCCTCAGGTGCGATACCGATGCCGCTGTCGCGAACCGAGATGCGGATGCGCGAGGTGCCGTTTTCGGTCATGCCGGCCTTGGTGGCTGCAATGCAGATGTGGCCATTCTCCGTAAACTTGATCGCGTTGCTTGCGAAATTCAGCACGACCTGGCGCAAACGATGGGGGTCACCTCGCACCTCGCCCGCCACGCCCGGCGCAATGCGCAGGAGGACTGCAACGTCCTTCTCGCGGCCCTTGGGGGCAATCAGCTCTGCCACGTCGGCCAGGACCTGGTGCAGGTTGAAGCCGACGGACTCGAGACTGACCTTGCCGGCTTCGATTTTCGACAAGTCGAGAATGTCATTGATGAGTGTGAGCAGCGTTTCGGCTGATGTCAGAATCAGGCGCGAGAATTTTGCCTGCTTTTCGGGCAGCGGGCTCATGGCGAGAAGCTGGGCCATCCCCATGATGCCATTCAATGGCGTTCGGATCTCGTGGCTCATCGTGGCCAGAAAGTCCGACTTCATCTTGTTGGCCAACTCGGCTTCTTCCTTGGCAACCATGAGTTCACGGTTCTGCTGCTCAACACGCGCTCGTGCCTGCACTACACCGTCAAGCAGGCGGTTCAGCTTCTCGCCGAGAATGCCGATTTCGTTGCGCGGCAGGTTGGGCACACGCACGTGTACCTTGCCCCGAGAGAACTTCCGGATTGCCCGCTGGATCTGCGTCAGCGGCCTGAGGATCGCGCGGTGAAGCATCATGACATACAGGGCCAGCGTCGCGAGGATGCCGGTGATCATGATTGCGCCAGGCTCGATCATGCCCCGGATCGACTCGGTGTGGATGTTGTCGGCGCTTGCCTGCAGCAGCAGCTGCATAGGGCGCACGACACCATTCGCTTCCCGCATCTCGATTGTCCGCGTCAGGACAAACGTGCTGTCACGGAATGCAGTGATCGTCTGGTTTGCAGCGGGCTGGTCGCGCCCTTCTGACATGCCGGCCTGCCAGCCGGGCTCGGCCAATGTCCCGACCAAGGCTGCGTCGGTCGCCGCAATGACCTGACCGCTGGTGCGGTCGATCAGGACAAGCGCCTGGATCCCGTCTCGTGCGTGAAGTCTCTGCACGATCTTCTGGAGATGCGCTGAACTGCCGAGGCTGGCGGCAGCGGCTTCCACTGCGTTGGCCGTCGCATCGGATCGACGCTCGATCGATACCCGCGCCTGCTCGGCAAAGTAGGTGTACATCGCAAGCAACGTAGCAGCGGCGGCAAGCGAACCCACCAGAAGGGTCCAGAGCGCCGCGCGTACAGTCAGGTTCAGGAAACGAGCGAGTATCATCTATCGCACGCTCCGTCGCTTGCTTATCGTCGTGTCACTTACGTGCATCAGTTACCCAGGCCCTGCAGGATGGTGTCATCCCGTCATCACGGATGCGCAGTGTGGCATGGCGTGCGTTAAGACGATGAAAACTCAGGAACGGACGAAGCTGGCCCAAATTGGTACACCAGCCGTCATTGTGGTCAGCGAAGCTCGACCCGGAATGTCTTCCCGATCGCGTCGGCGAGCACTTCAAAGCGCTTTGTACTGGCTTCTGCAACGAGAGCCTGATTGCGCCGCGGAAGTGTGAGTATCAGGCTGCCCGGGGTCAGTCGAATTGCACTTGCTTTAAGCAGCGCGGGGGATGGCCCTGCCAATACAAGGCCCGCCCGCAAGGTGAAGCCCAGACTGCGCGCCTTTCCGACAGCCTCTTCCCCGATGAAACGCACTGCTTTTCTTTCAAGTTTTTCGCTTGTACCGCCGTATCGATGGAACAAGGCCAATGCAAGGAGGTTGCGCTGCGGATGATCGATGCCGATGAAGGGCGCGTTGAGGATCTCCTCGTAGATCAATTCGGCGCGATGATCGGGGTGGCCGCGCCAGCCCGTGTCTGCCAGGTGGCAGGCGGCACGTCGCAGCCGCTCGAAGACCTTGTCGGTTTGCTGGAACAGCGGTGCTGTCCATTGCTCCAGGATTGCGCCGAGCGATGGGTCCCGGCCCAGACGCCTCGACATATCCTCGCAGGCTGACAGCAAGGGATCCTTTGCGCGCTCGACCTCGGAGAGTTTGGAAAACAGAAGCCCCTCACGCACGCCAAAGGCCGAGATAATCACGCGATCAAGCTTTCCCAGCTTGAGAAGCCGCTCCATCACGACTGCCCCGTAAGGGATCGCTTCTGCCCGCTTGCGCGTCACGCCTGCCACGCTTTCGAGTGATCGGCGTGACAGGCCTGCGATCAGGCCCGTGAACTCGATCGCACGGTCGCGGGGTATCTCGTAGTGGTGCAGGATCCGTACCGGGTGCTGCACATTTTCGAGGTGCATACGGGCGATGTTGCGCCAGACACCTCCTACGGCGTAAAGCGACCTGGCCTTCAGCCGCTCGAGCCCGGGAAGCTTCTCGAGTTCCGCATCCACGATTGCGCGTGCGCGGTCCGGACGTCCCTCGGACAGGTCCATGAGGCGAAGCGGGCCAAAGGGCAACGTCAGCCCGCCCGCATGCTTGCCCTGCCCGACGAACGACAGCTCGAGGCTGCCACCGCCGAGGTCGCCGACGACCCCTTCGGCCTCGGGGATCGCCGCCAGCACACCTTCCGCGGCAAAGCGTGCTTCGTCCTCGCCACTGAGTATGCGGATCGGGGTTCCGATCGCGCTGCGGGCGCGCGCGACGAACTCAGCACCATTTTGTGCATCACGCACGGCTGCCGTCGCGAATGTTTCCAGCCGTGAGACGCCGACCGAACGTGCAACCTCCTGGAAGCGCGCAAGGGCCGCGAGGGCCGACTCGCTGCCTTCTTCGTCCAGCACTCCGGTGCGCACCATGTTACGGCCGATGGCGCAGAGGGATTTCTCGTTGAAAAGAGCAAGGGGACTGCGCACGAGGCGATCGTAGATAACGAGGCGAACCGAGTTCGACCCTATGTCGACGACACCGATGGGTCCCTCTGCCACGGCCATGCCCGGACGCTTCTGGGGCTGATCGCCAGGCGCGCTTGCACTCAATGTCTAGTTTCCCCGGCTACGCGCACGCTGCCCCGACCTTGAAGGCAACTGGCGCGTCGGCGACTTGCTTCCTTGCCCCGACAGGCTGGGATTGGTCATGAAATACTGGTGGGCACTGAAGGCATCCGGCGCATCAGCGGCAGGTGCACGCACATAGCTTCCATCGGCCTGCAGGAGCCAACTCTGCGCGATGTCCTTGAGGTTTGCATTCATGATCTGCCCCATCACCTGCTCGTGCACCGTCGGGTTTTCGACCGGAACCAGAACCTCGACGCGACGGTCGAGATTGCGTGGCATCCAATCGGCCGACGAGATGTACACTCTCGCATTCGCATGAGGCAACCCATGGCCGTTGCCGAAGCACACAACGCGGGCATGTTCGAGGAAACGACCCACAATGCTCTTCACGCGGATGTTCTCGGACAGGCCGGGGATGCCGGGCCTGAGACAGCAAATTCCGCGCACGACGAGGTCGATCTGAACACCTGCCTGGCTTGCGCGATAGAGCTCGTCGATGACAGCCGCGTCGACGAGGGCGTTGAGCTTGACCCATATCTGTGCCGGGCGTCCGGCGCGCGCGTGCGCGATTTCCTGTTCGATGTGGTTGATCAGGGTCTGTCGCAAGTTCATCGGCGACACTGCAAGCTTCTCGAGCTGCTCGGGTCGCGCATAGCCGGTAATGAAATTGAAGACCCTGCCCGCATCGCGCCCCATCGCCTGGTCGGCGGTGAAGAGCGACAGGTCGGTGTAGATGCGTGCTGTTGCTGCGTGATAGTTGCCGGTGCCGAAATGCGTGTAGGTACGCATGGTGCCGCCTTCGCGGCGGATCACCAGCGACAGCTTCGCGTGTGTCTTCAGCTCGATGAAGCCATAGACAACCTGGACGCCGGCGCGCTGCAGATCGTTGGCCCATTTTATGTTTGCGGCCTCGTCGAAGCGGGCTTTCAGCTCGACGACGGCCGTCACCGACTTACCGGCTTCGGCAGCCTCGATCAGGGCCTGAACCACTGGCGAATCGTTGCCCGTCCGGTAGAGCGTCTGCTTGATGGCCACCACGTCGGGATCGGCGGCGGCCTGGCGCAGGAACTGCACCACGACGTCGAAGGCCTCGAAGGGGTGATGGACGATGAAGTCCTTGGCCCGGATGGCGGCGAAGCAATCGCCATTGAATTCCCGGATGCGCTCGGGGAAGCGCGGGTTGTAGGGCTTGAAGGCCAGCTCTGGATGATCGGCTGCGATCAGCTGGCGCGTATCAGCGAGGCCCAGCAGCCCATCAACGATCACGGGGGCGCGCCCGCCGAGATCGATCTTCTCGGCCAGAACCGCTCGCAAGGCCTCGGGCATCTCTTGCTCGATCTTCAGGCGGATGACGCTGCCGCGCCGGCGGCGCTTGAGTGCGCCTTCAAACCATCGGGCCAGATCCTCGGCTTCTTCGGCAACTTCGATGTCGCTGTCACGGATGACGCGGAAGCAACCGCTGCCCAGAACATCGTATCCGGGAAAGAGCTTGTCGAGGAACTCTGCAATCACTTTCTCCAGTGCGATGAAACGTGCCGGCTCGCCAGCTCCATCCGGCAAGCGGATGAAGCGTGGTACCTGCGCAGGGATCGGCACAAGGGCGTCCATCTCGTGGCCATCGGCCCGGCGCCTGAGTTGCAGCACAAGCGCGAGGCCAAGGTTGGGGATGAATGGAAAGGGATGAGCCGGGTCGATGGCCAGCGGTGTCAGGACCGGAGCCACATCGCCGAGAAACGTCGTCTCAAGCCAACCGCGCTCCGGCGCCGTCAGCTCTGCGGCTGCGATCACGGTGATACCCGCTTTCTTCAGCAGGGCCTGCAGCGTCAGCCAGACCGCGTGCTGCTCGGCCATCAACTTCATGGCAGTGGCGTCGACGGCATCGAGTTGCTGCTGCGGGCGCAAGCCGTCATCCGAGATAGTGCTGATGCCGGCGCGCACCATCCCGCGCAAGCCAGCGACGCGCACCATGTAGAATTCATCGAGGTTGGCTGCAGAGATTGACAGGAAACGCAGGCGCTCAAGCAGCGGATGACGGACGTTCTTGGCTTCTTCCAGGACGCGCGTGTTGAAAGCCAGCCATGACAGCTCGCGATTGATCAGGCGGTCTGGCGATTTTGTGTCGATGGCTTTCGCCTGCGCACGGGCATCGCGCCGTTGCGTCCCCGCATTTAAGGCAGCCTGCGCCTGCTCGCGTTTTGTCGTCGCGTTGTCCATCTGTGCCACTCATCTCGCAAACAGATCCCGCCCCCAAGATCCCCACGGGCGAGAGCCTAGCCTAGTGCGTCCACATTGTCAGCCGACCGGGCGTCGTCGTCACCATAAAGCCGCTGCAGCGCGCGCGCAGCGATTTCGATGGAGGGCTTGCGCTTCTTTTCGAGCGCGAGATAGTCCATCAGTGCAACCAGACGCTCGGCATCGACAAAGGATCGCCTGAGCCTTGGTGCAAGATAGGCAATCAAAGCTTCAGGAAACTTAAGCTGTCGATCATGTGACAGTTTTATGAGGACGCGCGCCATCAGGGCTTCGTCCGGCAAATCCAGCCCCGCCCCGCCGATCGCGGTTAACCGCGAGTGAAGATCGGGAACCGTGGTGGGCCAGCGCTGCGGGGCTTGTTCGCCGGTCAGCAGCAACCAGCCCAGTGTCTGGTTGGTGAAATTGATCAGGTGGAAGAGACCGTTGCCGCCGGCCGACTGCCCGGCCCCATCCACGAGAATGGCACTGCCCGGTGCCAGATCGGCAAGGCGCTCGACTGTCACCTCGGCCGGCGCGAGTTCAACGGCGCCAGCCGCGCGCTTCCATATCTGTGCCAGATGCGTCTTGCCGCTGCCGCTAGGGCCCCAGATGGCGCAGACGCGAACCGGCCAGGCCGGCCAGGCGTCGATGAACTCCAACGCGGCTGCGTTCGATGCGCCCGTCATGAAATCCTCGCGCGCGGAGCTGCGCTTCGGCTCGAAGGCAAACAGCAATTGCTCGGATTGGGTTGGCAATGCCATGTCAGTTGCGGGCTCCAGCTCGGATCTGCCTAGACACCCTGCGTGGTCCCGGTCTCGCGCATCGCGCGCTGGCCTTCAAAGTAATAGGCGACCCACGAGGCTATCGTGAAAGCGCATGCGACGACAGCAAGGACCAGCCTTGCTGTCTCCAGTCCCCAGCCGAAGGCCAGGTCCGCCATGGTCACAAGCAGCAGCGCGATCTGGAAAAAGGTCGTGAGCTTCGAGACGAACAACGGCTTCATGTGGAGGGGGTGGCTTTTCATGCGATTGAAGGCGGCCACTGTCGCCACGATGGCGACATCGCGGGCCAGCACGATGACCATGAGCCACAGCGGCAGGTGTCCCTGCGCGGTCAGAAGACCAAAAAGCGTGATGATCAGGATCTTGTCTGCGATCGGATCGAGATATGCACCGATCGCGGATTTGTGGCTGAAGTGCCTGGCCAGAAAACCGTCGATGGCGTCTGACGCGCCTGCAACCATTGTCAGCCAGAATGCGCGTGCGTAGTCCTGCTCGTGAAGGGCAATTGCGATGAATGGCACAAGGACCAGCCTGACCGCCGTGACGCCGTTTGCCAGCGTCAGGCCGTATTGCTGCGGCCTAAGGAACCACGGGGTTTGCGGCGGCTGGGGTGGTTGCATTTCGTGAGATTGTCCATTGGCCTTTCTCGTCAACCGAGAGCGAGACGTTCGATTGCGCAAGCGCGGTCTGCACCTGATCGACGCGACCGACATGATCGACGCGGATGCGCGCGCCCGTGGTCGTGATTTCCTCGACCGCGGCGCGCTGGATCGCGCGCGTGGCCTCCAGCGTCTTTCGAATCGCCACCCACTCCTGCAGGCTGCGGAAGGGTACGTATGCGGTGAATGTTGCCGAGCTTGAGAAGTCGACGGAGGTCGTGCGCTTCCACTCTTCCTGCAGGGCGTCAGCAATGGCGGTGGCTGCGCGCGAGGCCAGCATGGGGTCGTCCTCGGTGCCCTGGCGACTGAAAGCCTGGGCGCGAGGCACGCGGCCGTCCGGTCTTACATGGGTTGTGGCGACCTGGAAACCGGTGGCCGTGCGCGTCAGGGCTGCAACGAGGACGGAGCCCGCGCCGTAGCGGTCGGCAAGCGGCTTGACCATGTTCCAGTCGGCCATTTCGGACACCGAAGCCAGCGAGGCTATGTCTGCGGGGTCTCCGATCGGAACAGTCACCGGCACAAGGCGCGCGCGCTGGCCCTGCGCGCTCCAGGCTGCGCCCCAGAAGGTTTCCGGCTGCCAGGCCGTGCCCGTCAGGGCCACGACCAGAACCGGCTTCGAAACCTGCTCGGAATAGCGCACACCGGATTTGCGCAGCATGTCGCGCACACCCGCGGCACTGAAGATATAGGTGACCGTCGCGAGATAGCGCGTGCTTGAGTGTTTCTCGCCGGTGATGTCGAACGAGCGCACGAGGGGCTCGAGGTCCAGATCGGCGAGCGGGGGCTGTTTCTGCCACTCGGACATGGGGGTCAGGCGTCGGAACATTTCCGTCCATGCGCGCTGACGTCCTTTGGCCAGCGCGGTTTCCTTCGCCATCGACGGGCTTGTGCCCGTTCCGTCGACCGCGACAGCGGGTATAGACCAAAGGTCCTTGGCCGCAGCAGGCGACAAGCCTGCCAGCAAGACGACCAATGCCAAGGCAGTGGCGAATAGGGGCGCGCCAAGGCGCCAGCCAGACCGTTCGAACATTGCCAATTCCACCAAGGTTTCGCTTATCCGAGGCAAACCTACACGATCCCGCTCGCCCGGCGCAAAGGGGAGTTTTCCCACCGAATGACAGATCCATGACGCAATCGTGCGATTTGCGTCGGTCTTTCCTGCGCCATAACGTATGAATTGTCGAGCGACTCAGCCTAATCTGGCACGACACAGCTCGAACATTCCGGAGGCAGTCACGGTGCATATCCAGCAAAAATTCATTGCCGGCATCCTGACGCTCCTGCCGCTTGCGGCTGTCTGGGTGGTGCTGAAGCTGATCATCGATGCCCTGTCCTATTTCGGCAGCCCATGGGTCAGCTGGTTTGCCTCGACCGTGGGACCGCTGCTGCCACGCGCCGTTGAAAGCGTGCTCTCGGGCGATGCCTTTCTCTACATCATTGGTACCATCTTCGCGCTTGGCGTGATCTACGTCGTCGGGTCTCTTGCTTCGCGCGTGATCGGGCAGCAGCTGCTCGAGGCGTTCGAAGGCATGCTGGCGCGTGTGCCCTTCGTGCACATGATCTATTCCTCGACCAAGAAAGTGATTTCGGCGCTGCAGACCAAGCCTGATGATGTGCAACGTGTCGTGCTGGTCGATTTCCCCAATTCCGAGATGCGCGCCATCGGCTTTGCGATGCGAACTTTCCACGAGACCACGACGGGACAGGAACTGACAGCCGTGTTCGTGCCGACGGCACCCAACCCGACATCCGGTTATCTCGAGATCGTGCCCACGACAAACCTGATCCCGGTTGACATGACGGCGGAACAAGCCATGGCTATGATCGTCTCGGGCGGCGTCGTGGGTCCCGACAGGATTACATTCCTGCACAAGCCCGCGCCTTCACCCCTGCCCATCGCAGACAAGGCTCACTCGTAGCGCAACGCATCGATCGGATTGAGGCGCGAGGCCCGGAGAGCGGGAAAGAAGCCGAAGGCGATGCCGATCAGCGCCGGCACACCGAAGCCCAGCACCACAACCTCGAGCGTTACGCCGATCGGCACGCCGATGGCCCCGCCGATCGCCATGGCGCCAAGGAAACCCAGCGTGGCCCCGGTGAGGCCGCCGGCAAGCGAGAGGATCACCGCCTCGATCAGGAACTGCAGCAGTACATCGGATTGCTGGGCGCCTACGGCCAACCTTATGCCGATCTCGCGCGTGCGCTCGGTCACGGCGACAAGCATCACGTTCATGATGCCGATGCCGCCGACCACGAGGCTGATGGCGGCGACGCCTGTTACCGTGAGCGCCAACTGCATGCCCACGGACTCGAGCCGTTTCACCTGCTCGCGGATGTCCACCACGCGGAAGTTGTCCTTTCGGTCGCCCGTCATGCCGCGACGTTCGCGCATGAGGCGTGTGATCGCGTCGATCACAGGCGTAATCTGGCTGGACGACTGAGCCATCACGAAGATGTCGTCGATGTTCAGGTTGCCAGCCAGCCTGCGCTGGAATGCCTTGAGTGGCATCACCACGACCTCGTCGGCATCGCTGGTCACGAACGAATTTGCACTCTTGGCGATGACCCCGATGATCTCGCAACTGAAGGTTCCGGAGCGCAGCGTAGCGCCGATCGGGTTCTGATAGAGGAAAAGCTCCTTGCGCACCGTGTCGCCAAGCAGGCAGACCGGTGTGCCTATATTGACTTCGCTGCGTGTGAAGGCCCGACCCTGCGCCATTGTCCAGTTGCGGATCGCGAACATGTCGAGCGTCGTCCCCGAAACCTCGGTCCGGTAGTCGCGCCCGTTGGCAGAAACCATCAAGTAGCTGGAGGAGTCAGGCGCTACCGCAGCGATCCCGTTGACCGAAGCCCTGATGGCCTCGACATCCTCCATGCGCAGCGGCACGCGTCGGTCCTGCCCCGGCTCGCGCCGCGGCTGGACGATGACCAGATTGCGGGCCAGCGCCTGAACATCCTCCATCACCTGGCGCGAGACGCCCTGCATCACCGAGACGACGACAATGACCGCCGCGACGCCTATGATCATGCCCAGCGCCGTCAGCGAGGTTCTCAGCAGGTTGGCCCGCAGCTCGCGCAGGGCCATGAGGATGGTGTTCAGGAACATGCCCGCACATTATCCGTCGGAAATGCCCAAACAAATGTTGACGCCTGCGCTCGGCCCTTCACATCGGCGTGATCGGGGGCCCAAGCCCTTGGCTTTTTCCGGGGAATTGCGTCCCGCGCCGGCTTCATGTAGGCATGGCCCCCTTCTTCGGCGCCGGTTTAGCTCAGGGGTAGAGCAACCGCCTTGTAAGCGGTAGGTCGTGTGTTCAAATCACACAACCGGCACCATTTCTCCCGGCAATTTCTCGTCGATATCCAGGACGCTGGCTGTCATCCCGGATGCCAGCGGAGCCCGGCCGCGGGCGGCGGCAAATCTTCGTCGCTTTATCCTTCTCCGGTCATGGTCCGCCTGCGCGCACCATGACAGTTGGGCGTGGCGTGGCGGGGGTGCTAGGATGGTCGGGAGAGTATATTGAGGAACCTCCCCATGAAAATCACAGCCGCCGTCACCGCAGGGCCCGGGTTGCCGTTCGAGATGAAGACGCTCGAGCTTGATGCGCCGCGGGAGGATGAGGTGCTGGTGCGGATCGTGGGCGTTGGGGTTTGTCATACGGACCTGGTGTTCAAGGATGCGGGCATGATCCCGGCGCCGGCGGTGCTGGGACACGAGGGGTCGGGGATCGTCGAGCGCGTGGGGGCGAAGGTGCGCAAGGTGGTGCCGGGTGACCGGGTGGCGCTGACGTTCCGCTCGTGCGGATCGTGTCCCCGTTGTGACACGGGCGACGCCGCCTATTGCCATACGATGCCGCTTCTGAACTACGCCGGCATGCGGCCTGACGGGTCGCGCGCGCTGTCGGAGGGCGGCCAGGCTGTCGGCAGCAATTTCTTCGGGCAGTCGTCGTTTGCGAGCCATGCGCTGGCCTATGAACGCAACATCATCAAGGTGCCGGCCGACCTGCCACTCGAGATCATGGGGCCCTTGGGCTGCGGCGTGCAGACGGGTGCTGGCGGGATCATGCGGTCGCTGGCGTGCAAGCGCGGATCGTCGCTGCTGATCACCGGTGGCGGACCCGTGGGGCTGAGCGCTGTGATGGGCGCGAAGATCCAGGGCTGCGGCACGGTGATCGTGGTCGAGCCGCACGCGACGCGTCGCGCGATGGCGCTGGAGTTCGGGGCGACGCATGTGATCGATCCGGGCGCGGAACCTGAGCTTGACAAGGCGGTGCGCGCGATCCTGCCCGTGGGCGTCGACTATGCGTTCGACACGACGGGCATTCCGGCCGTGCAGCAGGCGGTGATGAAGGCGCTGGCGCCCAAGGCGGTGTTCGGCATCGTCGGCGTCGCGCCGCCCGAGACGCCGCTTCCGGGCGACGTGAACACGGCGATGACCTATGGCCATACGGTCAAAGGCATCATCGAGGGCGACAGCGATCCGGATGTCTTCCTGCCCGAGCTTGTCGCGCATTTCCGCGGTGGCCGCCTGCCCTTCGACCGGATGATCAAGGCCTGGCCATTCTCGCAGATCAACGAGGCGATCGCCGCGCAGCATCGGGGAGAGTGCGTGAAGGTCGTGCTGCTGATGGGGGCATGAAACCCAATTGGCACCCTATTTCGGGGTCACCGTCAGACGGATGCCGTCAACCTGGCCTGCAAGGATGACGAAGGCCGAGCCGGTCAGCGCTGCCGATGCATTGCCGCGCAGGCCGACGGAAAGGGCGTGAGCTCCCTTCTTCGCGGTGAAACTCTTGCGCAGGCGGTACGTCTTCGCCTTGCCGGACGACTTCAGGTTCGCCAACTGGTCGTGGAGCTGCTGGACGCTGACGATGAGGCCGATCTGGTCGATGGCTTCCGCCTCGGCGGTCGCGCCACCCGCGAGAAGGGCAAGGTCGATCACCTTGCCGCGGATGTCGTCGAAGCCCATGCCGGGGTCTATGGCCTTGCGCTCCTGGTCGCGCCGATCGACACGCCAGACGGCATAGACGCCGGCGAAGGAGCCAAAGCCATTGGTGCTGGCGCCGCCCGCATAGGTGATGTCGGTCTCGAAGGTGACCTTGCTGTCCTGGTCGACGGTAAAGTGGACCGTCTGCATGGCATCGGCTGCGGCCGCGCCCGCCCAGGCCTGCGCCAGCACACCCAGCGCGCCGCTCTGGCGATTGCAGCTTGAACGGGCCTTGTCGATGCCGCGCGTGTCCTTCTTCCAGTGGCTGCAGTCGACATAGGGTGCCTGATAGGCAAGCGTCTTGTTCTGGGCGCTTATCGGGCCCGAGGCAAGGAGAGCGATCCAGAGAAACAGGCCGATGGCTAATCGGTCGCGCGTGGCTGGCATGGTGGAAAACCTGGTGAACGCGATGGCGATGGAGCTTGAGACAGATCCCCTCGCCCATCCTTGCGCCGGGTCAAGTGGCTGGCGCGGCAAGGCGATCGTCGGTTTTCTGCCTTTTGGCGGCGTGGTGGGGTCGGCGGTGATCCGTTCAGGCGGGTTTGCGTAGAGTTAGGTAACCGTACCTTCAAAAGGACAGCGCGCCATGCGCCTGCTGATTGCCGTCATGACCATGGTTTCCCTGCTTGCCGGGTGCGCTTCGCAACCGGAAAACCTGGACCTCACCACGCCCAAGACGATGATCGTCGAGGAGGCGCTTGCCGGAAAGCTGCAGGGCGACGGTGTGTTCATAAACAGCCTGACTGGCGGCGAGACGAAGTTTTCGGTGCTGATGGACGGCACCTGGGACGGCAAGAAGCTGACCCTGGTCGAGGACTTCACGTTTTCGGATGGCTCGCAGGAACGCAAGACGTGGGTCCTGACGAAGGTTGGCGAGGGTGTCTATGAGGGCGTGCGCGAGGACGTGATTGGCATTGCCGACGTCCGCCAGGACGGGCCGAATGTGCGCCTCGACTATTACGTGACGCTGCATACCGGCATCGGTGGAATCGACGTGCGCTTTCGCGACATCATGTATCTCAACGCCGACGGCACGATCACCAACAAGGCCGTTGTCTCGAAGTTCGGCCTGAGGGTCGGTCGCGTCGAGATCACGATGCGACCGGAGGGCAGGCCCGCGTCCTGAGCGGACGCGGACCCTCAGGGTTGTCTATCCGATACGCCTGTCGGCTTTCAGCCGGCCTACGAAGGCAGTGATGCCAGCGCCGATTTCGGCACTGGCTGTCAGCAAGGCCGCCAGTTCATCCTGCATGCGGGCGTCGAGGTTTATGCCCGTGAGGTGCAGCACCCCTGCAAGCAGCGTGACGGCCGAGGCCCAGACGGTCCTCGAGCGCCACCAGGGTTTGGTGTCGGTCATGGTTCTTTCCCTTGATTGGTTTAGTGGTAGTCCGGCTAGTCCGCGCGGATGGCGCGGGAGAGATCGCCGAGGCTCTCCTTCATCTCGCGCGTGGCCTGGCTGAGTGCGTGAACCTCGGCTTCGAGGCGCGCAAGGCGTTCGGCTGTCACGGTCGAGTGCTCGATCGTGGTCACACGCCGCGACAGGTCAGCGGCCCACCAGAGGCTCGCGATGGTCGCGCTGACCACATAGACGATCGTTGCGGGGGCTGCGAGTTTCTCGATCATGGGCGATAAACCCTGCGGTCGAGTTCGATATGCGGTCCATCCTTGAAGTCGCGCCAGTCGCCGCCCCAGGCGATGGGGATGCCAAGCTCGCGGCTGGCCTGCTTGAAGGCAGCGGCAACGATGCGGAAGGGTGGCCATTTCCATGTCAGCGTGCCACCGACGATCGGTGCGAAGTCGATCGCCATGCCCGAGAGATGGCGCGAGTTGAAGGTGCGCGAGGCGCCGGCCTCGACAAGTTCACGCTGGCGCTGCAGCGAGCGCACGCCTTCGGTGATGACGAAGGTGATGGGCGATATTTCGGCTGCGCGCATGACGACGCGGCGCAGGTCGGGGTGGACCCCGTCCAGCCGCATGAGAGACTGACGGTTGAGCATTCTGTGTTTTCCTTTCTTCTGAGAGGTCATGGTTGATCGCCGCCACCCTCGCCACCACCGCCACCGCCGCCACTGCCGGTGTCCTGCAGCGTGAAGCTGCAGGCGGCGAGTGGCGCGGCGTTGTCGGAGAGGTTCAAAAGCGAGAGCGTGCCGGTCCAGATGGACAGGTCGGCGGCATTGGACAGTTCGACCTGGAGGGTCTGTCCGCTGGAGAGGGTGATGTCGGCATATGTGCCCGCCGATGCGGTAAGGACGGGCGCCCCGTTCCGCCGCAGGGTCAGCGTGCGCAGTGGTGACAGTGGCGTGCTGACAGTGGCGCGCAAGGTAATGGGAACCGAGATGCCCGTGATGATGACTGCGGGCGTCATCGCCACGGCTATGAAGCCTGCATTCTCGATGTCGGGCCAGTCGATGGCGTCGGGCACGACGTCGGGTCCGGCTGTGGTGGCGGCAAATCCTGCAAGGACGGTCAGGCTGAGCATGGGTCAGGCATCCGTGTTTCTTGCGGTGACATAGTGCAGCGACATCCCGATGAGCCGCGCATCGACGGCCAGCGTGTCGGCTGGCTCGCTGGCCGCACGAAAGATCTCGATTGCAAGAAGGCTCGTGTCCCCGGGCGGTGTGGCTGGCGTGATGGCCAGTGCCTCGCTGGTCTGGTAGAGCGCGTTCGCGGTTGCGCCCGTGTCCGTCAGGAAGACGGTCGCGCCGAAGGCCGTGTCGAGGGCGCCGGCGTCACTCATTGCGCAGGCCCGCAGGCCCCAGACCACGTTGAATGCGGTCGTCGCCGGACCGTGGGTCCAGGTCAGCACGGCTGTCAGCGGCCCCCGGTTCCAGCCCTTGGGCATCTGCAGCAGGACCTGCGCATGCTCTGGCGCGAGGGGATCGAAGTCCAGCGTGCGCAACACAAGCCGGTTGGCGGGCAGCTCGACGGTTGAGGGGGCGGCACCTGCACTCAGCCGTGGCTGCAACGCTGCAGCCGGGATCCAGATCGTGTGGCGCCCTGCCCCCACGAGGCTTGCTGGCAAGCGCTCGGCTGCGCCCGTCGATGCGTTGCGGACCAGAATCTCGCGCTCGACGGCAGCGGGTGCCAGCGGCATGCCTGCGATCGCGTTGGCGACAAAGGCCGGTACAGGGACCTTGTTCGAGGCATTCGCCTGCGAGGCGTCCGTGAAAGGCACGTGATCGTCGGCGGCTCCGCCCGTCGGATCGGCAGGAAGGAGGTTGAGATCGATCGCGTTGCCCAACCCCAGCGTTGCCCGCGCGGCGGCGGCATCAGGATCGTCAAGCAGCGTTGCCGCAAAGGATGACACTGTCTGCAGGCCGAGTGATGCCGGCACCTTGCATTCGTAACTCCTGCCGTCGGCTGCAATGCCAAGCAATTGGCCTGCACGCGCCGGCACCGGTTCGGGCAGTGCGGGATTTTCGATATCGCTGCCGGCCGGCAGGGCTGGCGCGCGGCCTAGGCGATTGGCCATGGCCTGCATCTGCGCCGCAAGGCGGTCGAACTGGTCCTCGATGGTCTCGGCTGAAAAGGCGCCCGAGGCGACAAGGTCGAGCTCCTGCACGATTTCGGCGCGCCGCTCGATCACGACGCGTGTGCCCTGGGACGGTGCTGCCGCGAGGATCACGGCGCCTTCACCCGGCAGCGGGCTTGCGTCCCACGCATAGTCGCTGCCTGCGATGAGGTGAATGTCCTGCAGGCTTTGCTGGTGGCGCAGGACAACCGCAATCTCGGCCAAAGACCAGATGCGGAAGGGAACAGGAAAGTTCCGGGTCGCACCGTCCGCCTGATAGGCGACGCGGGCGACCTGCGAGAGCAGTGTCATTAATCACTCCTTAGGTGTTTCAGCGTTTTCTTTGCCCGGAAAACCGGGGTTACCGTCGGGTCGGACTTTGCCGATTGCCGTGGTCCCGGCTGGGCGATCTGGAGCAAGGGACGACGCATGGACGTCGCGTGGTACGTCAGCGCGCAGAACCGAACGTTCGGGCCCTACAGCCACGAACAGATGAAGGCCTTCGCGCAGGATCGTCGGCTGGCGCCGCAGTCGCTGGTGCGGCGGGGCGAGGATGGAGCCTTCGTGCCGGCCGACAGCCATGCCGCCCTGGTGCGTTTCTTCGAGCCCAATGGCCTTCAGAGCGGCGAGATGGTGGCCGCGCCCCGTCCTGCCAGCGAGGAGCGGGTTCAAACCGCTGCGTCGGTTCCGGCCGATGGCGAGGCGTCAAACTTCGTCCTCATCGTGCAGATCAAGGCCTTGGCCATACGCGAGTTCGAGGGTGCCCTTAAAAGTCTGGGACCCTCGTTTCGCCTGAACGCGCAGACCTGGCTGCTGCAGTCTGACCGCAGCGCCAATGCCATCAAGCTGCTACTGGGACCGCTGGTCGGTTCGCAGGACCAGATGCTGATCGTCGATGCCGGCCGCAACCGGCTGGCGTGGCACAACATCACTGTCTTCGACGCGTCGCGCATGCGCGACATGTGGCGCCTGCCGCACGAGCGTGGCTGAGCAATCAGGCGGCCGCTTCTCCGACCGAGACCGTTGCCGAGAGGGAAAGGATGTCGAGAGGCAGGGGGTCAGCCTGCCGGATCTCGATGCGCGTGGCCGGATCGAAGTCCGACGCTGGCAGGATTGCCACGTCGCCCGAGCGCAGCGGTGGGGCCGTGTCCATCGGATCGGTGGCCTCGCGGCGCAAGAGCGGCTCGGCCTCGCCTGCGCCTACTATCGTGGCCTGCCCGCCGATCGATTGATGCAGGCGGACATACAGATGCGTCACCCGGCGCGCTCGACCGGGCCAGAAGGTTCCGCCCAGGACATCCAGCCTGAGGGTTCGCACCCGGCTTTGATAGGCCAAGCCCGCCCAGACATTCATGGCCGGGCGCTCGAGCGAGACGGCGCCGCCCGAGACGATACGCTCGGGGTGCACTGCACCGTCGGCGACAATCGCCACGCGCGCACCTTCGAGGTGATGCAGCCCCGATAACGCCGAGACCGGCGCGCCGCGATAGCGCAGCGCGCTGTCGAGGAAGCCCATCTCGTCTCGGTCTTGCGGGTTGGCGGGTTCGAAAGGCGGGGCCAGGATCTCGATGAAGCGTTGCGCCTGTCCGTCAATGGTGCGCCGGATGATCATCCAAAGATCATCGGTCGCGGCGCTGGCCGAGGGACACGCTGCAATGCTTTCGACGTGACCACCGAAATCATGTCGCGCCCAGGCATAGAGTTGCTGCTCGGGCCGATAGGTCAGTGACAGGACCTGACCATCGGCACGCAGGGCCCACAGGACCGAGAGCGGGTTCCTGGCCCAGGCCAGCCTTGTGACGGGACTCGTCCGGGTCAGGTGTTCGGCCAGTTCGGTGAGGTCCGTTGCCTGGTAGCCGCCGGCATCGGGCCGTGATGCCAAGGCCACGATGCGCCGACCCGACCGGTTCACGAACAGTGTTTCAAGTCCGACCTTCACCGGTTGGGCCGACCCTGCCCCCTCGCCCGATTGCGGAACGATGCGGGTGTTCGACGGGGTCATCGGGTCTCCCAGACCTCCGCCGAAGGCTGCGAATTCCTGTGCAAGCGTGCCAATGAGAAGGTCGGAGGCCGAGGTCAGCCATCGCACCGGATCGGCCTGGTTGGCGGCAATGTTGTAAGCGATCGTCTCGTCATCGCGCGTCCCGGGCAGGAAGTTGGTGAAGTCGGCAGAGGCCGAGGCCCAGAGGCCGAAGGGCTGTGCGCGCGTGTTGGCGAAGACCAGGCGCTGCTCGTGAAGGGCCACACAAGCGGGATAGCCCCGTGCGGGGGAGAAGGCGCCCTCGGCCCAGAGCCATGTCGCGAAGCGTCGGACCGTCCCGCCGCCGGCATTGCTGGAAGGCGCTGCTGCCCCGACAAGGTCGAAGGTCAAGGTGGTCACGTTCGCGATCTTCCAGTCGCCATTCGCGCCGGGCACGCCCTCGATGGCAACGACGTCGCCTTCATCGAAGCCATGGCCAGGTGCCGTCACGCGGCAGCCTGTCCCCGTGCCAGTCGTGGCCGTGATGGCGCGGGGTGCCGGCACGAGGCCTGCGGGCAGATGCGTCAGCGCGGTCGCGCGCATGGTCCTGGCGTCGAGCCACGCGTCCAGCCTGACGATGGCCCATCGCGAATGCAAGTAGCGCCACTTCTTGCGGTTGGCCGCACCTGCGGGATTGTCCCACGCATCACCTTCGGTATGTGAAGGGGACACAGTGCCTGTCTGCGTCCCGTTGCCAGCATCGGCGAGGGCGTAGACATGGCCATTGCTCGAGACCTGCAGGCCCGGCGTCGCGGAGATTGTCTCGCCGGGCGCCCAGGGGCTGACATTGGGGTCGGCGAAATAAAGTTCCTGGAGGCGCAGCGTGCTGCCGACATGGGCTGACGTGAAGATCGGCATCGAGGCGCGCAGCGTCACTTGTGCGCCGGGTTCGTTCCCCGAGGCGTCGGTGCACATGACACGTCGCATGTCGTCCGGGTTCTGGGGCGCGAAGGGACCGCGCGCCAGTGGCAAGGGTGAAAGCGTCCATGCATCGTGGCCGGTCCGTGTCAGCGTGTGAGGCGGATAATCCGGATGGACCAGATAGAGCACGTCAGCGGATTGTGCATGGCCTATGGCATCGAGGTCATCTTCGCGCCACGGGGCTGGCACCTCGTGGATCCTGGCCACGGTTCCACCGCTGATCCATGCCGGCATGGCAGTGGCGTCGATGCCAGCGAGCGCGAAACTGTCACCGTCGGCGTCCGTGACCGTGAACTCGCGGTTGTTCAGCGCGCTCATGCCCCGGATGCCCGTCACAAGGATCCGGTCCCCGTCCGTGAGGCCGTGGCCGAAGACCGTCAGACGTGCCGGGTTCGTCCGGTCGATATGCATGATCGGACGGGGCGTGTGGGTGACCAGGGCACCGTCCTTCCAGACACGGATGGCACCGTCCCCGAATTCCAGCATGTAGGCCTGGATCGTCGAGAACACGAAGGGGATCAATCGGCTGCGTCGGGCATTGTCCCTGAGGCGACCGGCATAGCGGGTGCCATGGCGACGCATGAGGCCTCCTTCGGGGCGTACGATGAAATTCTCGATGCATTCGGCGCCGCTTGCGTATTTCTGCAGATCACTGCGGCCATAGAGGCGTGGCGAAAGCTCGCCGCCGGAGAACGAGAACTGGTGTGAGGCGAAGCGCATGTCAGTCGGCTCCTTGCATGTTGACGAAACCCGGCTCGAACCGTGCGTCGAGCCAGGAACTGCGGGGGCTTCGGATGGCTGTCCCTTCATCGCTGTCGCGTGCGCGGGCCAGGGCCAGCTTTTCGCGGTAGAGCTGGTACAGGCTGGCGGCACGGGACGGACTGTCGGCAAGCTGGACGGCCAGGTCGGCGGCCAGGCGCGTGACAAGTGCGTCGATGAACAGGACGTCGAAGCTCATCGGATTGGTCACGCGGGCGGTGTAGGTGATGCGCAGTGGCGGCGCGGCATCGGCGAGGATGCGACGGTCCTCGATTTCCCAGCCGCGCGGGCCCGCCTCGTGCACGGTGCGGACCAGCAGGCAGTCCACCGGCAGCAGGAAGGCAGCTGCGTAGCCGAAGGGCGGCGGGCCGTCGAGCGCGGGAAGCGTCGTGCGGCGGGATGCGAAGTTCCAGTCATAACTGCGCAGCACGGCATCCCGCGCGTAAGGATATCGCCGCTTGCAGGCGCGCGCGGCCTGAACCGGTTCGTCCAGCGAAACGATCTCGGCGCTGCGCCCGACTTCGGCGAGGGCCAGGTTGCAGATGGCAACTTCGGAATATTCTCCCAGTACGGGCATGGAGTGGCTCCTGTTCCTGAATGGCAAGGGGATGCCTCCCGGCCGGGGCACGGCCGGGAGGCGCGCTGGTTGGGCTAAGTCTGGGCGAAGTAGAGATCGATGATCAGGTTGCCTGCAGCCGGAAGCACGCCGGCCGTGATCGCAAGCTGAACTGTCTCATCCGCAGCCAGCTTCCCCGCCTGTGCGCCGACACGGCCGAAATTGACCGGCGTGTCGACGAGCGTGTGCACACCGGCGAGGCGGTAGCGGTTGACCATCGCCGGGGTTCCGATCGCGATCTGCGCGGCACCCAGCGAGACATCGGACGTGATCGTGCCGCAAAGAAATGTCTCGCCGGCCGAAGGCATGGCCAACACGATCCTGTCAGCCGTGGTCTGCGCTGCCAATGTGATCCTTTCGCGGTACACCCGTACGCGACCGCCCTGCACGCTGCCATCGACGAGGCCGGGCGGTGTGTTGCCGAGCGGTGCTGTGTAGTTCCCAAAAAGAGTAGGCATGCTGTTCTTCTCCTTGTCCGTTCTGGTTATTCGACGCAGGCGATCTCGACGACGCCAGCTTCCTGCATGCGGGTTGCACCCGCGGACATCGAGTAGAAGACCTGCATCGCGTAGTTCTTGTCGGGGCGCTCGGTGATGCGGGCTGCGGGCTCGAGCCCCATGCCCAGCACGACCTGGTCGCGCTGCCAGGCGATGCATGCGCGCTCGTTGCCCGTGATGAGGGGCAGGATCTTCGTGCCGTCGATGCGTGTGCCGTCTACGCGCAGAAACCGGAAACCAAGGAAGGTCTCGAGTTCGCCCTGCACCAGCGCGCGCACCGTGTTGAAGTCGGACGAGGTGACCTGGGTCGAACCCAGGAGATCCTCGAGTTGGCGCGAGGTCACCGCAATGAAGCGCTCTTCGCCATCGATGTCGGCTGTGTCGAGCGTGCGCTTGGCCGACATCAGCTTGGATACGGTCAGGCCCGTGGCTGCCGCCGGGATCTTCTGGGATCCAGGCAGGGTGACTGCCGTTGCGCCGTTTTCGCCGGTGAAGGCCGTGCCGCGCATCGCATCGACGATGACTTCATCAACTGCACGTCCCATCGCGTTGGCAGCGCTGAGCGCATAGGTCGATGTCGGATCTATCAGGAGCCGCAGACGGTCCTCGCGATCGATGAGGTCGGCCCAATCGAAATCCTCGATGGCGCAGCGGCGCCGTGCGTGGGGCGTCTCCATGCGCGGGGTGTCGGAATGGCGTGACGAACGCCTGCGGGCCGCGGTGGCGCCGATCTGATCGAAGAAGGCCTGCTTGCCGTTGACGGTCTCGAGCCGAACGGCGTTCCGCAGCTTCGAGCCCTTCTGCTGGGCCAGCAATGTGACGTTCGCCGCGTACTGGCTGACGAAAGCCGTAGTGATTTGTGTCGACATGAATATGTCTCCGCAATTGACTGTTTCTGTTTGGATTTCCGGGCGGAGGGGGTGCCTGCCCGCTTGGCGGGCAGATCCGCGTCCTTGATGTGGTTCGCAACATCCGGTGCGGCTTGGCTTGCAAGCTTGCAGCGGGCCGTCGCGCCATCGGCGCCACGGGTGTTCCGCGGTGTAGAAAAGGCTGTTTCCGTTACCGTCTGGAGCTACCCTACGGTTTCCTTGCGCTGGCCGATCAATCCCTTTATGGTGAGCTGTGTGACGGCTGCACAATTCGAAGTGCGGACCGGGAATGCCTGGACACTTGCGCTCAGCGGCATGGTGGCTGCGCAGATCATGGTCCCAATTCAGGCGATAGCCATTGTTCGACTGGTTCACACGGCAAGGGCATGTCGCCCTGGCCCAACGCATACATCAGGAAACCTGTCCATGGCCTCGCTTACCGGTACTGTGAAATTCTATAACGAAACAAAAGGCTTCGGCTTCATCACGCCGGATGGCGGTGGCAAGGACGTGTTCGTTCATGCAACTGCCCTCGAGAAGGCGGGCGTGCGCGGCCTGCGCGATGGCCAGCGCGTCAGCTTCGACACCGAAGCCGATACGCGCGGACCGAAGGCCGTGAACCTGCGCCTCGCCTGAGGCCTATCGCCTGCATCGCTTTGGGGGCGGTGGCCGGACAGTTTGGTCTGGTACCGCCCTTCTTGTTTTCAGGCCTTCTCGAACACAGGAGTGCCCACACGATGAAGAAAGACCAAAAGAAGAAAGATCGGGACAAGGATGCTCCGTCGGGTGAGCCCCAGAAGGCGCTGGTGATCCACGATATCAGTGGGCGCATCCCCGAGATGACCGATGCGCAGCTGACGGCCCTTGCGGCCAATGCCCGTCGCCTGCAGGCGTCGGGTACGGCCATGCAAAAAACCTCGGCCGATGCCTTGCTGCCCGTCATCGACGCTGAAATGGCGCGTCGGGCCGCTGAAAAGGAAGAGGCGCGCAAGGCCCGTGTAACCAAGCGCAAGAAAAGCTCCGGCGACGACGTACCACCGGAACCTTCCGCCCCTACCGGTTAGCCTGTCCGAAGGCGCGCTCGAACATCGCGTTCACCTCGGCGACGAGGTCGAAATGGTCTGGATGCTCGCGCTTGAGGTAGCCCGGTTTCTGCATAAGCTCGCGTGCCTTGCGCATCGCGTCGGTGGGCGCAAGGCCCTGGCCTGATCCATCATTGCCACCTTTCAGCGTATCCTCGCCCAGCAGAGCGCCGGCCTTTTCGAAGGCGCGGATAAGTTGCGGGTTGTTGCCAAGACCGCTCTCGTTCAACAGGGTCAGCAGGTCTTCGCCACCGAAATAGCGTGCCGCCCTGGCGGCCTGTGCAAGCTTGATTGCATAGTCGGGCCCCCACTCATCCTTGAGAGCGGTGGCGGCCTGATCCTGCTGGTGCTGGCGCGCGCGGCCTGCGGTCGCGAAGGCCTCGGCCTGGTGGCTTGCGTAGAAGTCCATCAAGCCCTGCAGTTGTTGCGGGGTCAGGCCAAGGCCGTGGGCTATCGGCAGGGCTGCCTGCTCGAAGCCTTCGTCCCAGGCTATGCCGTCGGGCAGGTCGGGGCGCCTCAATGCATAGCCGGTGGGTGCCGCGGGAATGCCCAGCCGCTCGCGCGCAACCGGGTCCCAGATCCCGTCTTTGGGCAGTGGGATCTTCTCGCTGCCAATGGCGCGCTGGGCATGCGCATAGGCCTGCACCACGTCGGCGGGCGTGCGATAGCCCTTGGTCTCGACCAGCGCCTTCAACTCGGTCGGCAGGCTTGCGATCCACGCCGCGTCGTTCGTTGCGGCCTGGTCTTTGTGTGTCGTGTCTTCAGTCATTCGGCTTCTCCTTGGTCTGTCAGGGATACAAAGTCTTCGGGTCCGAGGGCTGCGAGGCGGGCGACATGCAGCCACACGCGGCGTTTGCCCTCCTCGATGCCTCGGTCGAATTCGGATGCACCGGCGATCGGCGCTGCGGCGTTGCAGAAGACCGCCAGGTCGCGCAGGAACAGCGGGTTGGCCTCGCAGGCCGTGCGATAGGCCGCGGCGATACGCGGCGCCTGTCGCCTGCCCCACAAGAGGGACAGGATGTCGGGCAAGGTCTTCATGTCTGGCCTCCCGCGGTCGCGACAAAGGCGGCGGCACGCGTGGCGCGGACCTGGTTGATGTCACGCATGATGCGGGCAGGAACGGCCCAACCGCGGCCCAGCACCTGCACGGCCTCGTCATGGTCGATATTGTCGGCGACTTCGGGGGCAAGCGCGGTCAGCGGCGCGATGCTGTCGTACAGCCGGCCAACGGCCTGCGCTTCGGACGCCATCTGCGCACGGGCCAGCGGCGATACATAGTCGATCCTGAGCTCGCGTCCCCGGATCTCGGGTGGTGGCTCCGGCATCAGGCCTGCCCGCTGCAACATGCCGACACGCCGGCGGATCAGTGGCGAGAGGAACTCGCTCTGGATGCGTCCCAGATTGGGCCCGAGCAGGCGCAGCTTCTCTTCATGACGGGCCATGAATTCGGTTGCTGTCATATTGGGGCTTTCGGTCAACTGCATCAGCGACAGCTGGAAGGCGTCGCGCACGGACCGGCGGCGCTGCTCGATCAGCTCGACCGCCATCGCCGGATTGGCACCCGTATAGATCGGCTTGATCCGCAGGCCTCCGTCGTGGTCGAGCGCGCCATAGGAGATGCCTCCTGGCCTGACATGGGCGCCGCGGGCAAGTCCCTTGTCGGGGACGGCCATCGGCGGATCGGCCATGAGTTCGGCTGACCGCAGCACGGTTTCTTCCATGCGCACGAGCAGGCGCATGTCGGGCAAGACCTGGTCGCCGATGCCCCGGCCATAGGGCTCGCCTGCGCCTTGGGTCCAGCGCGGGACCTGATAGGGCATTTCGAAATACCCGCTGCGTGCCACGATGATGGCGGCCTCTTCTTCGATGTGGACCGAAGCAAAGGGGCGTGGGTCTGCGGCGTCGGTTTGCGGAAAGACGGCGTGCAGGAAGGCGATGCGATCACGCGATCCGGCGGCCGCGGCCTTGCGCGTACGGGGCGAGAGCGCATCGGCGAACAGCTCGACAGCCTGCGCGGGCGTCAGGGTGAAGCGGCGGAAGACGGTGTCGACCTCGCCGTGGGCGTTCTCGGCGATGAAGCATTCGCTGAGCGGGCGCACCGTGTCGTTGAAACGCCCCGTTCGACCGATCTCGTCGGAATAGAAGATTGCTGTCCCGAAGCAGGCGAGATCGGCGTAGAGGCCAGGCAGGACCGCATAGAAGCGCGAGACTTGCGGACCAAATGATGCCAGCAGCCGCGTCTCGGCGTCCCAGAGCCAATCGCGCACGGGGTCGTAGCCGTTGAGATCAGGGTCGTCGAGGCCGAGGGCAAACCAGCGGCTGGCCGGGTTCGTCATCATGCCATAGAGGCCGGCGGCAAAGCCCTCGACTGCAAGCCTTGCGGTGGCATCGAGAAGAAGGACCGATCGCTTGGATCCCTCGGCTTGGTCCATCAGGCCGGGCAGATGCTGGGGGCGCATATAGGCAGCTATCTCGCGCCAGCTGCGTTCGCTGGCGGCACGTTCGGCGCGCAGCCGGCTGCATTGGGCGAGGAGTTGCTGTGCTGCAGATGATTTCATGGATTGCTCCGTCATATTTGGGACATAATGGTGGGGTTGCGTCGGCTCACTGGTGGCCAGAAGCAGAGGACAAGGGGAGATGTCAGAGGGCAGTGAACCAGCGCCTTCCACGCGGGCGCCAGCTGCAGACCGGGCTCAGGCGAACCGCGAGGCCCTGTGGTGGCTGGCCCGCTTCATCGGCCTGCCGCTTGCAATCGTGATCGGTCTCTATCAGGCCGAGCCGCTGATCCGGGGTCTCTGGCCTGCGGAATATGTTCCTGTCGTGACGCAACAGGAGGTGCAGGCCTATCCGTTCGACGAGAACGCGCAAGGCCCGTCGCTGGCGCCGCCCGACATTCCGCGCCCCGAGCCCCTGCCCTGGCCGCGCCTGCCTGGCGGACCCGCGACAGAGACCGCTCCCGCCACGCCCGCTGACATCGTCGCGCGCCCGCTGGAGCAGCCGAAGCCGCGTTATCCCAGGCGTGCGCTGGAGCGCGAGCGCGAGGGCACGGTGCGCGTGCGGTTGACGATCGCCCCGGATGGCAGCGTCAGCGAGGCTGTCGTGGTAGCGGCCGAACCGCCGGGCCTGTTCGATGCGGCGGCGCTCGAGGCCGTGCGGCGCTGGCGCTATCATCCGCCAGGGCGGCCGCTGGTCACCGAGGCCGTGATCGAGTTCAAGCTGAACTGAGCGGCTGGCGTCATCCGCCGAGCAGGGTCTTTTGCATATAGGGGTTTGCGAGCGATTGCGGTGACACCGCAAAGGGCGAGATGTACTGGCCCTGGCGGCGCACGAGGCGCCTGCGCTCGCGCAATTCTTCTTCCTGCCGGGTTTCAGGGCGCGGTGGTGGCGGTGGCGGCGGCGGCATTTTGGGTGACTTGAAAAGGCACATGGTCGATCAGTCTCCAGGCATATTGGATGAAGGTGGCGCCGTTGGCGCCGAACAGGGGGACATGGCATTCGCACACGAAGCCCAGGCGCTCGAGGAAGCGGATGGCGTCGGCGTGGCCCTCAAGCGTCCGGCACTCGGCCCTGAGGAAGCCGCGTGCGAGCAGGAGGGGCTTTGCGCTCGCGTGTCCCCACCGGAACACGCGTCGTGCCACTGCGGGCCACCGGTCGGTGGCCATCAGCGAGACGGCAAGCGTTGCGGGCGTGAGCGCATGAAAGGCAATCAGGGCCTGCGGGCCGTGGGCGTCATGAAACGCGCGGGCCAGCACGGCGGGCTGCAGGAACGCGCTTGTGGCATGGGCAGGTGTCCAACCGTAGCAGGCCAGCTCCTCGCGGTCGCGCGCGCGCAGGCGGTTGCAAACCGCCTCGGTGTCGGTTTGTGTCAGCATTCAGCGGTCTCGGTGTCTTGACCGTCCGGGGTTTCCAGCGGACGGAATTCGTTGCATATCGCGGAGTGGACACTCGCGAGGGTTCGTCATTGATGCCTGAGGCACACTCCAAGCTTGCTCAGAAGCGGCCTCTGCGGCGCAAGCGTCTGCCGCCCAGCTGCTTCGTCTATGTCATCGGTACGCGCGGGGTGCGCGGGGTCGTGACCTATGTTGGCTGGACCACCGACCTTGCGCTGAGGCTCCGGGCCCACAATGACGCGACCGGGGCCAAGTTCACCCGGGGCCGGCGCTGGCGACTGCTTTACGCCGAGGGCCTTCATGACCGACGTCAGGCGATGAGCCGGGAATGGCACCTCAAGCGCGACCGGCGTCTGCGGGCGCTTCTACGGCAAGCCTTTTAGGTTCAGGCGGGCCCTTCTTGCATAGCAAAAGGGCGGGAGATTGCTCTCCCGCCCTTCTGTCAGACCCGTTGGGTCCTGATGCTTAGTTCATGTCAACCGTGGCGCGACGGTTCTGCGGCTCTTTCACGCCGTCACCCGTCTGGACCATGAGCTCGGATTCACCCTTGCCCGAGGTCGAGATCGCACCATCGCCGATGCCCTTGCCGACCAGGTTCGTCTTGACCGCATTGGCGCGGCACTCAGACAGCTTCTGGTTGTAGGCGTTCGAACCGGAGGTGTCGGTGTGACCGACGACGCGGATCGCAGCAGCGCCCGACGACTTCGCAGCAGCCGCGGCCTCGGAGAGGACGGCGTCAGCTTCAGCCGTGATGTTGCACTTGTTGAAGCCAAAGAAGACGATGAACTGCTTCGGAGCGGCCGGCGGCGGCGGAGGCGGCGGCGGCGGAGCGACGACTTCAGCCGGCGGCTCGTTGTAGCCGTAACGCAGACCGATGCTGAAGTTGTGCTTGCGCAGCTCAACTTCCGAAGCCGTGAAGAGTTCGGCGTCTTCGATGTACATGTAACGGTAGTTGGCCGTCAGATCCCAGTGCTGGGACAGGCGGTACGTCGCACCAGCGATACCCTGGGCGGCGAACTGCCAGTTCGAGTCCTTCACCGAGGTACCAGCGAACTCGAGGCGCGGATTGTCCATACCAAGACCGGCGCCGAGGCTGAAGCCGAAGCGATCCGAGCTGAAGCCGAAGTCATACACGGCGTTGACCATGTACGACCACTCGGTCAGTTCAGGAACTGCCGTCGAGCAGAAATTGGCCGTGAAGCCGGTGCATGACGTGAAGCCTTCACCGTCGTTCGAGCGATAGCCAACTTCACCTTCGATGCGCCAGTTCGAGTCGGACAGAGCATAACCGACCGTGCCGAGCATGCCCCAGCCGCCGTCGAGGTCGAGCGGGAACGAACCGATAGCGGTATCTTCCACGCTGACAGCAACGCCTTCGAGACCGACGTACCAGCCGTCACGATCGTAGCCGGCGTTGGCTGCGCCCGTCAGGGCAACCGCTGCTGCGGCGCCGAGTAGAATTGATCTGATTTTCATACTACAAAACCCCCACTTCCAACTGAGGCCGGTGACGTGCCCATAGAAATTCGGACCGACCCCAGCGCGTTTAACACTGGGCCATATTAGACGGTTCGCGGCGTTACCACAGTATCCAAACTGCCACACAAGCGCCCTAATTGAGCATTCCCCCGACCTTGATCGTTTCTGTTTTTCCCAGTTTTCCGAGATTTCACCCGACAGGCGAAATCGAACCGCTGCGTGCAGGACAAGACTACCACACTGACAGTTACGGTTTTTATGGGCGCACTGGCGCGGGGTCCGGCGGCGATTCCGTGTGACGGCCGGAATCAGGTCTTAGAGGCGGGGACGACTGCCGCGGGGCTCTGCCAGCGTTTCCGCCAATCCCAATAGTGAACGGGCAAGCAGGGGCTGGCGCGCGGCACGCAGCGAGGCCGCGCGGTTACGCGCTCTGTATAGAACGTGTGCGCCCTCGTGCTCGTACCAGCGGCTCTCGTCCAGGTTCCGCGCATGAGCGGCTGACAATGCAGCCACGAGCGATTCCGATTGCGGATCGATGCCGGAGGCAAAGGACCTCGCGCGCTGTGCCGCCGTGCGGTCAAGGGCATCATCGCGGGCGTAAGCTGCGCGGGCTGCGGCGCGACTGGCTTCGGCACGGGCATCCTGCTCGGCCTGGCGCGCCTCCCGGGCAAGATCCCGCCGTCCGGCAGCAGCGCCGGCAAGCGAGGAGACCAGCTGCAGGCCGGTCAGGGCAATGGGGGCACACATCGTGCATTTCCTTTCGTTGTGCTCGAAGAGCGTGGGTCAGTACCAGGTCAGGTCGGCAGCATCGGCAGGGCGCAGCGGCTCGGGCAGCAGCGCCTCGAGCGGGGCCTGCGCATGGCGCAGCATCATCAGCGCCACGCGGGTTGCCGACATGAGGTCGTCGTCGCGCTTGACGATCTTGCCGTTGAGGCGGTGATAGGTCTCGAACTCGCGGAACCAGTCGTCGAGATGTTCGAACACCTTGAAGCGGCCGGTGCGCATGCGCTCGATCATCTCGATGATGCCGGGCTCGACCAGATAGCCGCCCTTGGGATGGGTGGCGTGCGCCGGCAGCATGTTCAGGCCCTCGTCCTCGTAGAGCGTCATCAACTGGCGGCCCGAGCCTTTCTCCGTCGCCAACCCGTCATGGGGCCAGGCCCAGGGCAGCTCGCGCCCCCAGCGCCGCAGCGCCGCCGCATGCAGCGCCGGGGTCTCATTGCGGGCCCGGAAGGCGTGGGTGACATAGAGGCAGTCTGCCTCCTCGTCGTGGGCGATGCGCACCGCCGCGAAGGGATGGTCGTAGCCGAAATCCATGCCGCCCAGCACCGGCCAGGCCTCCGGGATCTCGAAGGCCCGGCAGCGTATGTCGGCAGGCGCAAGCGGGAAGACCCGGCCCGACCCCAGCCCCGGGATCCCGGACAGGCGCGCATCGCGCTCGTGCTCGGGAAAGCCGGCGGCGATGGCGGCATGGTCCGCCGGATCGATATGCAGGGCGTCGGCGATCGTCATGTTGACGTCGGCGCAGGTCGTGCCGTCATGGCTGCGAATGAGCCGCGCGACGATGCTGCTCATGCCCAGGAGTGGCGTGAACGTCGTGTAGACCAGCCCATCGGTTGCGATCAGGCGGGCCAGCGCCTCGTTGTAGATCTGCTCGGGCGGCTCCTCGTCGCACCAGATCACGTGTTTCGAGGGGCCCTGCCAGGCCTGCCGCCCCTGGTCATAGCGCTTGAAGCCGAGGCGCGAGGTCGTGCCCGAGACATGCGTGACAAGGGCGATATCGACCAGGTCGGCTACACCCTGTCCCCGCTTTACCTCTACCAGCGCATCCATCGGAATGGCGCCGGTGCCCCACTGGCCGGGCGGGCCCAGCAAGGCGCGCTGCGGGTTGTCGCGCGTGGTCTCGCCCGTGTCGCAGGCCGCCCACGCATCGATCGCGTGCGCAAAGCGCCGTCCCTGCCACCAGTCCGGATAGCGGCCCGTCAGGTGCATGGCCATTTCCATGGCGCCGCAGAAGGTCTTGCCCTGCTGGTTGCCAGCGCGCAGCAGGCGCTGCTTGCAGGTCGCGCCATAGTCATGGAACCGTTTCTGGCGCGCATAGGGCCTGTAGTGCTTCAGCCGGTTCTGCGCCTGGCGGCGCGCCTGCTCCCGGGTCAGCGCCTGCGCGAGTGTCGAGAGTCTGTCGGATGACAGCGAGGATGGCAGCAAGTTCGTCATCGGAAATATCCATCAGGGGGCCGGCACCCTGCCCCTCCGGCGTGACGCCGGAGACGAAGCGCAGGTACTGGACGGGGTTTTGTTCAGCGAGGTCGTCGATGGCCTTCTGGCCGGTGCGCTCGAAACAGGCGAGCAGGCCTTGCGTGAATTTCTGGGTCAGTTGCGCGCCCGCACCCGCAGGCGCGCCGCCGCCTTTCGGCGGGACGTTGAATTTGGTCATGGGATTGTCTTGGGGTTGGTCTGTCGTGAGCAAAAACGGCGGATTTTAAGGAGAAACCGCAAGGGCCTCGTCCGTGGGCAGATTCCGACGCTATGGATTGACAGCGCCGAATATCGCCGAAATCGCCGAAAACAAAAAGAGAACAAATTGTCGCAGGGGTCGGTCCTATATGTTTTCCCGTCATCCCGGCTCGCGATGTCAACGCCGCAAAGCTGGGTCCCGGCGCGCTCGCTTGCGCTCGCGTCCGGGATGACGGGGAAAGGGGTGAATTTAGTGCACTGTCACCGAATTTTGCGGCGGCGGGGCTTGATTGCTTTGCGGCCGTGCAGGAACAGCGTCGGGAGATCCTGGTCGTCGAGGACCGGCCAGGGCGAGGACGGGTGCGGTGCATGCAGGGCCGGCGCAGCTTCGAGCCGCGAGGCTGCCGCCATCGCCCGGCGCAGCGTGTCGCCCGACGACTGACTGATGGTTCGTTCCATGTCCGGCTGAGGCGCACGCCCCGAGCGCTGCAAGCCGAACATGGAACGAACGAGATGCCCCAATCCCTTCCACATGCGAATGGGGATAACTGATTCGATTCGCGTGCGGGTGCGACGATTGCGTTCCGACTCAACGTTTGCGAGCGACGTGCGAATTTTGCAACGACGTGACGTATCGTTTGATCTCGTTCAACGGAGCGAGGGGTGCAACGCACCTGCCAGGATTGACGGGCGCGATGGCGCGGCCCCATTTAATGCTTTGAACGTTGATCGATTCGCTGAACAGAGGTGATCCATGACCGCGCGCTCTCTTATGGCTGGTGCTGCTTGCGCGGCCGCGCTTGCCCTTTCCATGCCAGCCCAGGCGGGACAAGGTTGGTATGTCGGTGTTTCCGGCGGCGGGAACCTGGTCGACGACATCGATTTCACCGGCCTTCGTGATCGCGATGCGCCGGCCGCAGACGCAGCGCTTGGCGGCACTTGGGCGATCGACGAGGGCTGGGCCATCCTGGCATCAACGGGCTATGCGCTGGCGACCTGGCGGGTCGAGGTCGAGGGCGGGTATCGTCAGAACGCGGTCGATACCGGCATCGCCATCGATCTCGATGCGTGGACGCTGTCCTTCAATGTCATCCACGATGTGCGCCTGTCGCGCTCGATCAACCTGTCGCTGGGTGGCGGCATCGGGGCTGACCGGACAACCCTTCAGATCGACTCGCTGGGCTTCGATGATACGGACTGGAGCCTTGCGCTGCAGGGCATTGCGGGGCTTTCCTTCGAGCTGACGCCGCAGCTGGACCTGACCTTCGACTATCGCTATCGCTTCACGGAAGGGGCGGACCTTGCGTCACGCCTCACCTCGGAGCCCGCGCGCGAGAGCTATGCGCTTGACGACTTCGGCGCGCATGTCGCCACGATCGGGCTGCGGTTCTCGTTCGACACGGCAGCGACCGTGCCGATGCCGACGCCCTGATCGGGGCGAGGCCCCTCGCCTTCCCTTGTCCCCACGTTTAAGCTGGTCGCGACGTGACCAGCCACTGCGGGGATTTTCATGACCGACATCCTGACTGAACTTGCGGCGAAGCTTGGGCCGCGGGTGGCGCTGGTCGACGATCGGCCCGGCGGGCGCGTGGACAAGTGGACCTTTGCCGACCTCGAGGCGCGCGCGAACCAGCTGGCGCGGCTGCTTGTGCAGCTCGGCGTCAAGGGCAATGACCGGGTCTTGAGCTGCGGACAGAATTCCTGCTGGCTTGTCGCAATGACGAACGCCGTGCGCAAGGTGGGCGCGGTGGGTGTGCCGCTGAACTATCGGCTGACCGAGGAGGAGGCGAGCTATGTCGTCGACAACTCGGATTCCGGGATCGTGTTCACCGATGCCGAGTTCGCACCGCTGTTTGCGAAGATCCGCGGCGAGACACCCAAGGTGCGCCACGTGATCGTGTTCGATGGCCCTGCCCTGCCCGGCCAGGAGGCGCTTGTGGGGTTGCTGGCAGGCATTCCGGGGACACCACCCGACCTCTCGGGCCCGCCCGGCGAGGCGATGACCATGATCTACACCTCAGGCACCACGGGCAAACCCAAAGGCGCCGTGCGCTCGTCGCTGGGCAACCCGCAGCAGACGGCCGCGCTCTGGGCCGAGATCGGCTACAAGCCCGACGATGTCTACATCACGACGGGCCCGCTCTATCATTCAGGGCCGGGCGGGTTCCTTGCCACCTCGCTGCGCCAGGGGCACACTTGCGTGCTGCAGCATAAGTATGACGAGGAGGACTGGCTGCGCCTGGTCGAGAAATACCGTGTCACCACGACCTTCGCGGCGCCGACACCGATCCGGCGCATCTGCCAGCTGCCGGAGGAGATTTTCCGGAAATACGATGTCAGCTCGATGGCGCGCATGATCGCCAATGCAGCACCCTGGTCGTTTGCGCTGAAGCAGCTTTATCTCTCGCGCTTCCCCAAGCTGTCGCTGTTCGAGGTCTATGGCTCGACCGAGCTGGGCGTGAACACGCTCCTGCGCCCCGAGCACCAGCTGTCGAAGCCGGGCTCGTGCGGGCGGCCGGCGCCGGGCGTCGAGATCATGCTGTTCGACGAGCAGGGCCAACCGGTGACCGCCGCCAATACCGAGGGCGAGCTCTATGTGAAGAGCGGAAACATGTTCTCGACCTATCACAAGGCGCACGAGAAGTACCTGGCCGACCGGCGCGATGGCTGGCAGACGGTCGGCGACATCGCCTATCGGGATGACGAGGGCTTCTACTATATCTGCGACCGCAAGAAGGACATGATCATCTCGGGCGGGGTGAACATCTATCCGGCCGAGATCGAGGCCGCGCTCGAGGAGCACGCCGACATCAACGACGTGGCCGTGTTCGGTATACCCGACGAGGAATGGGGTGAGGCCGTGCACGCGATCCTGGTGCTGCGCAAGGGCGCGAACCTCTCGAAGGACGAGATCACGGCCTATGCGCGGACGAAGCTGGCCGGCTACAAGGTGCCGCGCTCGCTGTCCTTCATGGACGAGATCCCGCGCAACGGCTCCGGCAAGATCCTCAAGCGCGACCTGCGCAAGCCCTTCTGGGAGGGGCGCAAGAGCCGGGTGTGAGGCGTT
>CAZABH010000005.1:0-14955 GCA_964483585.1 uncultured Flavobacteriaceae bacterium | reverse complement strand
GCGCGACCTGCGCAAGCCCTTCTGGGAGGGGCGCAAGAGCCGGGTGTGAGGCGTTGATTTCGGTGACAGTGCACTCAATTCCTGCTCAACTTCGACAAGATAGCCACCAGCTGCTGGGAATTGAGTGCACTGTCACCGAAATTAACGAAATCGCTTGTCCCGATGGCAACAGAGTGTTATTACTTACGTAATAACATGCTTGATGGAGGCGACATGACAACCCTCAAGATCCGCCCCGTCGGCAATTCCCTAGGCGTCGTTCTGCCCAAGGAGATGCTGGCCCGCTTGAATGTGAAGGACGGCGACGCGCTCTTCCTGACGGAGACGCCGGACGGATCCTTGCGGATAACGCCCTATGACCCAGCCTTCGACGCGCAGATGCGGGCCGCGCGGGACGGCATGGCCCAGTACCGGAACGCGCTGCGCGAACTCGCCAAGTGAGTTCGCCTGTCTGGCTGCGCAAGGACGTCATTCTCGCGGTTCACGAGATGCAGCTTGCGGAGCACGGCGGCGCAGTCGGCGTTCGCGACGAAGGGCTTCTGGCATCGGCACTCGCGCGGGCTGAGAACCTCCACGCCGATGGCGAGTCGGACCTATGCCGCCTGGCCGCAGCCTATGCGTTCGGCATCATCCGCAATCATCCTTTCGTCGACGGGAACAAGCGGGGGGGCCTGCTCGCGGCCTATGTTTTCCTGAAGGTGAACGGTAGCGACCTGATCGCGGGCGAGGTTGAGGCGACCACGGCTATCCTGTCGCTCGCGTCCGGCGACACCGGCGAAGAAGACTTTGCCCGGTGGCTTCGCAGCCATGTGCGGGGCGCCGACCGGTGAAAGTGTCCTGAATTCTCCAAAAAGGGGAAGTTCCGCGCCGTGCTCGCGCGTGAATTGAGTGCACTGTCACCAAAAACCCCTTGCAAAATCCCCGTTGTTGCTCATGAGGCACATGCCGGACTGATTCGACCTCGCGCCGACTATCTACCCGCACGCACACCTCCCCCCCCTGTTACACTTCGCAACGTCTCGAAGTGCAACTTTAAGTTTAATGGGGGATTGGGGTCATGAAGCTGGGTCTTCGTCAGAAACTGCTCGTGTCTGTGTTTGTAAGTGCGGCGGCGCTCGCTGCTGCCCAGCACGCGATGGCGGCCACCATCTATGTCAATCCCGGGGAAAGCATTCAGGCGGCCGTCAATGCTGCCTCGGCCGGCGACATCATCGTCATTGCAGCCGGCACCTACACTGAAAACGTCACGATCAACAAGGCGCTCACGTTCCAGGGTGCGAATTTCGGCGTGTCAGGAAATGCCACGCGCGGCGCCGAGAGCACGATCAACGGCGCCTTCACTGTTGCGTCAAACAACATCACGATCGATGGCCTGCGATTCAATGGCGGCGCCTCTGCCGTCAAAGGCGAGTCGGCAGCGAACGCCTATGACAACCTCGTCATTCAGAACAACCTGATCCAGAACACGACCGACAGCGCCATTCGCCTGGGCCTGGGAACGGGCGGCGGCATTGGCAGCGACAACTGGACCATCAGCAACAACAAGATCGAGAACATCACCGGCAACAGTCTCACGGGCATGGTGCTGTTCAATGTCACCGGCCTGACCGTTACAAACAACGTCGTCAACCACGACGCGGCCGGCTCGACCGGGCGCCGCGGCATCAACCTGGACGGCGTGCAGAATGCCACCGTGACGGGCAATACCATCAACATGGGACTTGTCGACCCGACAGATCCGTTCGCTGCGTCGTCGGCCGCGCCCTGGATTATCCAGGTGTCGATGAGCGACCGCGAAGTTTCAGACGTCAATATCTCGAACAACTCGGTCTCCGGCGCCTATCGCGGCATCACCCCGCTGAGTCAGCGGACGATCACGAACCTCGACATTTCGGGCAACACGGTCAGCAATGTCATCCAGGGTATCGTGCTGAACACGGGCTCTACTGCTCCGCAGTCAACAGGTGTGACGTTTGATGTCGACGTGATCGGAAATACGATTACGACAACAACGGCGGGTACAGGCACGTTCACATGTGGCACCGGCTGCGCGATCTATGTGCGCGACCTGCATGATGCGCATCCCAACGGGCCGATTGTGTTTTCCAATCTGGATATCACGGCGAATACGATCATCGGTGGACCGATCCAGGTTGGCGGCACCGAAACCTTTGTCAGCGGAAGTGGCGCGGGTAACGGCCTTGTCAACCTGAGCGGCTTCGTGAACATCCAGGGTGGCGCTGGCGCCAACACCGAAGGCACCTTCACGGCCCCTGCCAACCCCGGCTATATCTCTCAGACGTCGGGCAGCAATATCGTGGTCGGTTCCGGTGCCACAGTGACGGGCCAGGACGACAACGGCAATACGCTCACCGCCTCGGGCGGCAGCACTGTGCAGCTGGGCGACAACACCACCATCAGTGGCAACACGCTGGTCGGTGCAGGCGGCTCGGTCGAGGGCGGAACGACGGGTTCGCCCTACGTGATCACAGGCAATACGGAAGTCCAGGCTGGCGGTACCTTGGGTGGCAACGGCGACTTGTCGGGGTCCCTGCTGAACGGCGGCAATGTAGGACCCGGTAACTCGCCCGGCATCATCAATGTCGGATCCTATGTTGGCGCCGGCGGCATCCTGACAATGGAAGCTGATCTGGCTTCCCTTGCCCCGGGTGCGGGTACGACATTCGACCAGTTGAACGTTGCGGGCAATGTGACCGGAACCTCGACGTCCATCACGCTGACCCAGGTCAATCCCGGCACAGCCGTCCCCACGACGGGGCTTGGCATGGCGCTGGTGACCGTGGGCGGATCGGTGTCCTCCAACGCCTTCACGATGAGCCAGTTCATCGCCAACGGCTATACATTCTCGCTGCGCTACCGGCAGGACTATGCGGGCACGACGGATGGCTTCTTCCTGGTGAGCGGTCATTGCCAGACCAGCGCACTCGCAGATGTCTGCCTTGTCGACTCCACGATCGACCAGCTCATCCCCATCGACGCACAGGACGGCAGCGATACGCTGCAGCTGGGCGGCACCACGAATTTCAGCTTCAACACCAGCGCGCTCGGACCCGTCTATCAGTCGTTCGAGGCGCTCGAGAAGACTGGCAGCAGCAATGTCACGCTGACGGGCACGAATGCGCTCACCGGCGCCGTGACAGTGACCGCCGGCACCCTGACGGCGTCCGGCGGCAGCGCCATCAACGACGCCTCGGCCGTATCGGTTGCCTCGGGCGCCACGCTTGCCCTTTCGGCTTCCGAGACCATTGGCAGCCTTGCGGGCGCTGGCAGCGTCTCGATGGGTGCCAACAATCTGACGACGGGCGGAAACAATACCTCCACAGCATTCTCTGGCGCCATTTCAGGCGCGGGCAGCGTGACCAAGGTTGGTACCGGCACGATGACGCTGTCGGGCACAAATACGTTCACCGGCGGACTGCTGATCAATGCCGGCACGGTTGCGACGAGCGGAACGACGGCGATTGCCGATACCAACGCGGTCTCGATCGCCTCGGGCGGCACGCTCACGCTTGGCGCCATGGCGCCGGGGACCTTCGAGATTGTCGGCGGGCTCAACATGGCCGCGGGCAGCACGCTGAACGTCACCAGCGCCGGAACAGGCCTTGTGGTTGGCGATCTGGTTGACTCGGCGATCGCAGGCACGGTCAATTCGCCCTTCGCTGGCTTCCTGCTCAAGGCGGGTCCGGCGACCATGACCGTTGATGGCCTTACCATGGCCGAGGGTGATTTCTATCTGATTGGTGGCGTCACTGCGCATACCAGCGGCACCTCCACCATCAAGGCGCCGATCGTGGGCACGGGGACCGGCTACAGCGCGATCTTCGCGATGAGCGGCGGCACCCTGAATGTCACGGGCACCTGCGTCCTGCCGGGCGATTCCGGCTGCGCGCGCATGAGCGTGGGCGATTTCGGCGGCACGGGTGTCGTGAACCACACGGGCGGCACGATCAAGGTGGCGGGTACTGTGGGCGTTTCGCCTGCATCCTTCGCCGTGGGCAACCAGGGCGGCGACGGCACATACAACATCTCGGGTGGCGTGCTGCAATTCGGCGATGCCGCGGATCCGGTCAACTCGGGACTCTGGGGCGTCAGCCGTTCGACATCCTCGGCAACGGACGCCACGACGAACGGTACGCTGAACATCAGCGGCACTGGTCTTGTCGATGTTCAGACGGGCGACCTTGTCAATGGTGACCGCGACAGCACGGGCTTTGCCGGCGGCGAGACGACACTCAGCACGATCAACATGACGGGTGGCGAGCTACGGGTTGGAGCGAGCGCTGAATTCTTCCTCGCTGCGTTCGACAACAACGCGGCCGTTGACAGCATCTTCAACCTGAACGGCGGACAGCTGACGATCGGTGGCGCCAGCCTGCAGGAGTACTATGCAGGCGGCACGGGTACCTACCAGTTCAACTTCGGCAACGGCACGATCATGGTTTCGGGCAGCGCCCTGACCACGACGGCTGACGCAACGCTGACCGGTGCAACGCAGCTGACCGGCGCTACCATCAACACCAACGGGCTTGGCGCCACGTGGTCGGGCGACCTGACGGGTACGGGCTGGCTGACGAAAGCCGGTGCGGGCACGCTGACACTGTCGGGCACGAACACATTCACCGGCGGGCTTGCCGTGAATGCCGGCGAGGTGTCCCTGCTGGGAGGCGCTGCTCTGGCTGACGCCCTTGCGGTGACCGTGGCCTCGGGCGCGACCCTTTCGCTCGGCGCCAACGAGACGATCGGCAGCCTGGCCGGTGCGGGCGCGGTTGGCCTGGGTGCCAATACGCTCACAGCGGGTGGCAATAATGGCTCGACCACCTTCTCGGGCGCGATGTCGGGGACGGGTGGCCTGACGAAGGCAGGCACGGGAACGATGACGCTCTCGGGCGCCAACACCTACACGGGCGCAACGACGATCAACGCCGGTACGCTGGCGACTGCCGGTGGCGCCGCCATCGCCGACACGTCGGCGGTCACGGTCGCCTCGGGCGCAACGTTGTCGCTCGGCGCCAACGAGACCGTCGCCAGCATCGCTGGCGCGGGTTCGGTTGGCCTTGGCGCTTTCACGCTGACGTCGGGTGGCGACGGATCGTCGACTGCGCTCTCGGGCGCGGTCACGGGAACGGGCGGCCTGACCAAGCTTGGCGCGGGCACGCTGACGCTCTCGGGCGCGAACACCTATTCGGGTGCGACCACGATCAGCGCCGGCACGCTGGCGACGTCGGGTGGTGCAGCCATCGGTGACGCGAGTGCGGTGACGGTGGCCTCGGGGGCGACACTGTCGCTCGGCGCCAACGAAACCATCGGTGGCCTCTCGGGTGCGGGTTCGGTTGTTCTTGGCGCCAATACGCTGACATCCGGCAGCGGCGCCTTCACAGGCACCACCGCGGGCACAGGCGGTCTGACCAAGGCTGGCGCTGGCACGCTGTCGACGGGCGCTCTCGCCCACACGGGCCTGACCACGGTCAGCGGCGGCACGCTGAACGTCAACGGCTCGACGGCTGGCAGCGTACTGGTCAATTCAGGTGGCACGCTTTCGGGCAACACGGCGATTGGCGGCAACCTGACCCTGAATGCAGGCGGTGCACTTTCTTCGGGCAACTCGCCCGGCACGACGACCGTCGCCGGCAACTTCACGGGTGGCGGCATCCTGAATGTCGAGGTGCAGTTCAGCAATGCGGCCGCGCCGGTCAATGGCACCACGCATGACTTCCTGAATATCACCGGGAACGTGACGGGCGTCAGCACGATCAACATCCTGGCGGTCGCACCCTCGACACCCGCGGCCCTGACGACGGGCAATGGCATCGAGCTGGTGCGTGTCGGCGGGACGACCAGCGCGGGCGCCTTTGTCCTGGGTGGACCGGTCGTTCAGGGTGGCGTGCAGTACCTGCTCAGCTACCTGCCGAACTACTCCGGTTCGCTGGATGGCTACTTCCTGCAGTCGACGGCGCGTGACGAGATCGCGGGCCACGCGGCAATGCTGGCCTCCAGCCGTACGCTTCTGGCGCGCTGCCACCGCGGCGAGGAACGCAACTCGGCGCAGGGTGCAGTCGCTGGCGGCAAGCGGGCCTGGGCCAAGTACGGTACCGGCTCGATCGAGAGCGGCGCGGACACCGGCCTCCAGATGGACCAGGACTACACCTGTACCGCTGGTGGCATTGACCTGGCCTCGGGTGCAGACCTGCGGCTTGGACTGGTCGGCGGCTTTGGCAGCACGGAAGTGGACATCACCACGCTGGCAGGTGTCAGCCGTCTCGACGGTGATCTCGGCCTGATCGAGGCGCAGGCTGCCTATGCGAAGGACGGGATGTTCGTGAACCTCTCGGCCGGCTATGCGACGACGGATTGGACCCATACGGGGACAGTGTCGGGCGTGAAGGCGGCAACGGTCGACGGCCTGGTCGGCTCGCTGATGGTCGGTCGCCAGTGGGCGCTGGGCACCGAGTGGCAGCTGGGCGTGTCGGGCGAGATCAACTATGACGGCACGACCTGCAGCGATGCCTGCATCCTGGCTGGCGTGACTGCGGAGGAAAGCAACTGGCGCGCGGGCCTCGGGGCCAAGCTTGCCGGCACGATGCCTGCCTTCCGTCCGTTCGTCTCGGTCTCGTGGTCGGATGACCTCGATGGCGGCAACACCGTCTCGCTTGGCACCGTGGCGGTTGCAGCTGACACGGCGGCAAGCCTGCTTGGCGCGCGCGCCGGCTTCGAGGCGAACCTCTCCGAGAAGATCGGCCTCTTCGCCGATGTCGGCATGGTCGAAGGCCTCGACACCAGCGTGTCGGGCGTCGATGGCCAGGCGGGTCTGAGGATCTTCTGGTAAGCGCAGCGCAGCACGCGCGCGAAACAACAGGGCGGCGACCTTCAAAGGGTCGCCGCTTTTTTGTTGGTGGCAACGTAAAGTTCGCTTTACTTTTGCCCTGACCTCATGTAAAGCTCACTTTACTCACCGCAAAGGAGATTTTCATGAGCATGAATGTTGCGCAGCGCCGCTATCTGTTTCGCTTTCTCTCGATGATGACCCTTTACACGGTTTCGGTCGTATGGGTCGCATGGACGTTCGGCACGAACCCGCCTGCCGGCCAAGCCAAGTATTTTCTGGCTGCCCTGCCCGCACTGCCGATCATCGGCGTGCTGTTCGTGCTGGGACGTTATCTTTTCGAGGAGGCGGATGAGTTCTTGCGGCACCGGCATATGGTCTCGCTGCTGCTGGCGACGGGGATCGTGCTGTCGTTCTGCGCTACGTGGGGCTTCCTCGAATTGTTTGGCCTCGTGCCGCAGATCGGTGTCTTCCACATCAGCTGGGGCTTCTTTGCTGCCTGGGGCTTTGCCTCGGCTCTCGTCGGGCTCTTCTATCGATGAAGAATAACCTGAAGGACCTGCGAGCCCAGCGCGGCTGGACGCAAGCCGACCTGGCAGCGAGGCTCGATATCTCGCGCCAGAGTGTGATCGCAATCGAGACCGGAAAATTCGACCCCTCGCTGCCGCTGGCTTTCAGGATAGCGGATGTCTTCGGGCTTCCGATCGAAAAGATCTTTCACAGGGAGTAGAATTCCGGTGATTTCGGTAGTGCTGGAGTGTACAGGTTTCGGCGGTTTCGGTGACAGTGCACTTAATTCCCTGACGCCGATGGCTACTCCGTCAGGGTTGAGCAGGAATTGAGTGCACTGTCACCGAAACCGGGCTGTCACCGAAACCGGGCCTGAGCGACGAGGTTTGTCTTCGTGCAGTCGAGGCGGGTGCGGATGAAGCGGCTGGCAGCGCTGGGTTCGGAGTAGCCCAGTGCCGCGGCAAGGTTGCGACCAGAGGCAAAGCCGTGATCGACATGCTGGCGCACGATCGACTGGCGCAGGCTGTTGACGATCTGCTTGAGGCTTGTGTCATGGGCGGCAAGGCGCCGCTGGAGGGTGCGCGGGGACATGTTGAGCAGGTCCGCGATATGGGCCGTCGTCGCCCGCCCCGCCGGCAAAAGTTGCGGCAGCATGCCTGCGATGCGGGCCGGCAGGGAGACGCTGCCCTCGCCCTGCATGTCCTCGAGCACCTGCTGTGTCATCATGTGAACGGGGCTTTCCTCGAAGATCAGGCGGCGCGTGAGCGCCGGGCGGTCGGTTTCCACCGTCGTCTCTCCCTGGTCGAAGAGGACCGGGCAGCCAAAGGCTTTCTCATAGGCATAGGGGCCGGCGAGGCGTGAATGCGGAAAGCGCACAAGACGCGGGTGCCACTGACCGGACGACAGGAACTTGGCAAATCGGACGAGCACCAATGCCGAGCCTTCGCGATACTGGCGGGCCGGGATTCCTTCTGCGACGGGGAAACTCATCACCAGGGAGGCGCCTGCTTCTGTGCGGCGGATCGTGAAGTGATGCCCAACGTTGAGCTGGCGCAGGTAGTGACCAGTCTTGGACAAGGCTCGCCCCAGGGTCCGCTCATGCCTTATGGCAAGACCTAGCGCCCCAAAGCTTCGGTAGTCGGCACGCTCGCCCCATTTCAGGCCGAAATCATTGCGTCGCGAGAGTGCGGCTGCCCGCTCGAGCACCTGCACCACGCGCAGCGTAGGCACGAGGCCTTCGCCCCTTGCGATATCCTGCGCGTTCAGGCTACAGGCAGCGAGGACAAGCGGCGTTTCCACATTATAACTGCGACCGAGCTCGAGCACGTTCTGCAGCACGAGGTTTCGCGTGTGAAAGGTCATCTTGTCCCTGATCGGCTTCGGAACTTGATCCTAGCCCCGAAACGTTAAGCCGCCGTTGACCACGCCTTTGGATGGGGCCGCGCGCCTGGAATTTCAGCTGAATTCAGCGCTTGCCACGCGTACCAGAGGGACACCTTGGCGCGTTTTGTCAATGTGGTGGCGCGTTCTGTCAATTCAGGATGACTGCGTCCTTTACCGTTTCTCAGCTCAGGGCCCCAATAGTGCCTTGCGTGGGGACGGGGATTTTCGGGGACATGCTGGCAGTTCGGCCAGTATTAGATTCCAGCACCTCTTCTCGCATTCTGACACTTTAGCGATGCAGAGTTGCCGCATGACACAGATGCTGACAGCCGAACAGATCCGCACCTATTCGCGGGAAGCCACGAGCCTCATGGAGGCGCACGAGGCCCTGCCGGCGCCCGAGAGCTACGAGCTTTTCTACTGGTATGCGAGCCGGCGCGACGATGCGATCACGTCAGCGGTCGAACAGGCCATCGGCGCCGGTCTTGCACCGAACCTTGAGCACACGCGCGAGCTGCATGCGCGCTTCTTCGGTCCTTCGGTGGGCACGACCATGGAAGAGGTGGGGCAGCAGCTGGGGTCTGAACTGCGCAAGATCATGGATGACCTGCGATTGGCGGGCAGCAATGCCGCAGTCTTCGACCGTACACTTGCGACAGCAGGTGATGCGCTGGACAGCGGCAAAGCTGATGTGCGCCTGCTGGTGCAGAAGCTTTCGGCAGCGACCCGCGCAATCCAGGCGCGCAACAAGAAGCTTGAGGAGCAGCTGGCCACGTCCATGCAGGAGGTCGAGGCCATTCGCGGGCGCATGGAAACCGTTCGCAAGGAAAGCCTGACGGATGCTCTGACAGGTCTTGCGAACCGGCGCAGCTTTGATGAGACGGCCGCGCGCGCAATCGAGACAGCCGTGACCGAGGGTCGCCCGCTCAGCCTTGTCATCTGCGATGTCGACCACTTCAAGAAATTCAATGACACCTATGGTCATCCGATCGGGGACCAGGTGCTGCGGCTGGTCGGCCAGTGCCTGAAAATCAACGTCAAGGGCAAGGACACGGCGGCGCGCTTCGGTGGCGAGGAGTTTGTCGTGATCCTGCCGCAGACCGCGCTGGCGCAGGCTGCTCATGTGGCGAACGAAATACGCAAAACTGTCGAGACCAAGAAGATCGTCCAGAAGTCGACGGGCCGCGACATGGGAACGGTCACGCTGTCGCTGGGAGTCGCCGTCCTGAGACCCGGCGAAACCGTGGCAGACCTGCTCAATCGCGCGGACGCATGCCTCTATGCCGCCAAGCGCGCAGGGCGCAACCGCGTTGTCACCGAGGCGGACATGGCTGGCGGAGCAACGCAGGCAGCGCAGTAAGCGAGATCAGCTGGCCGGCTTGAAGCGAGGCTGTGGTATTGACGGACGGGGCGGCGTGACCTGCTTTGGCTGAACGGGGCGCGAAGGCGGCAGGAGCTCTGGACCACCCTGCCCGTTCAGATCAGCCGTGTCTTCGATTGAGAGGGCGTCCGGACCGAGGGTTTCCTCGAGTTCGTCTTCCAGCTTGGCCGAACGCACGTATGACGCCTGGCACTGGTTCAGGTAGCGGGACTTCGTCATACGGTTGGGTACGGTGCCACTGCGCAATTCGTCGTTGTACCGCTCGAGGCAGACTTTGCGCGCCTCTTCCCAGGTCGATGCATGCACGGGTGCCGCCAGGACCGCAGCCGTTGACGAGGAAGCAAACGCCAGGAAAAGCAGCTTACGCATGACTGTCACCCGAGGCCTCCCACTGGCCTCTTTCTTGCGTTCAAAAAACCGCGGAAACGCAACAAAATCAAGACAGAAATTCGATTGACCATTTACGGCGTTCATGATCCACGCCTGGCGTCAGGCAAAGGCTGGCTCGTCCCGGCTGTCACTTTCCCTCGGGCCGCTGAAGCCAATAATCAACGAGATGATGGCGAGCACACCGAAGGCGACCACAAGCCATAGCGGCATCCCCGCTACTGTCGTTGTCTGAAGGGTTCCAGCCGGGTCCTTCAGCAAGGCCGAGGGATCGAACCCCATGACCGTACCCTCGCCCGCTGCAGGCTGTGGATCGCTGACTTCTGGCACGAGTGAGGTGGGGGCTGCCGTCGCTGGCTCGGGGGGTGCCGTTTCGGATGGCGTGGTGTCGGGAAGCGCGGCTTGCAAACCTGCGGCCGGGTCGGTTAACGGCTGGTCGGTCGGCACCTCTTCGACTGGGGCCGGCGCAGCCGGGACCGAGGCCGCGTTGCGCGCCGGAACGTAAGCGGGCTCGTCAGGCACGATGTCACTGCGCATCACGAGCGTACGCCTCTGCTCAGGCTTGGAGACCTGCGGCACTGGCTTGAGACTTGCGCTTTCGACCTGGCGCGTCTGGACAGCCTGGCAGGCTGTCAATGACAGCAGCGCCATGCTCAACGCCATGAAGCCCATGCTTTTTATGCGTTTGCCCACGATCCGACTCGTTTGACTGCCTCTCGGACTGTCATCCTACCGGCAGTCCTATGTCCCCCGCCATAGACGAGCGAATGTAGAGGGCCCGCGCCACAACTTTCCGACGCGAGGGTAAACGGGTCTGGACTTCAAGTCCTCAGCTGGCTTGGCGCAGGGTACGCATGAATCGGTCAATCTCATTACGGAGCCCCTCGGAATTTTCCGCAAGCTGGCCCGCGACGCGGATCAGCCCTGAGGCGGCGGAGTCGGTATCGGATGCGGCATGCGCGACCCGTGCTATCGACTGGCTGACATCCTGCGTTCCGGTTGCCGCAGCGACCATGGAGCGGGCGATCTGCTGGGTCGCGCTGCCCTGTTCGCCAACGGCTGCACGGATGGCAACCGCGATCTGGTCCATTTCTCCGATGCGGGCGCCGATCGCGCGGATGGCCTCGACTGTCTGGACCGTTGCTGCCTGGCTGGAGGCGATTTGAGCCGCTATCTCCTCGGTTGCGCTTGCGGTCTGGTTGGCAAGGCTCTTGACCTCCGAGGCGACCACGGCAAACCCCTTGCCTGCATCGCCTGCGCGGGCAGCCTCAATCGTGGCGTTCAGAGCGAGGAGGTTGGTCTGCGAGGCAATGTCGCTGATCATCTTCACCACTTCGCCGATTTTCTGCGACGTCTGGGCCAGCGCGTTGACGGTGGCATCTGTCTGTCGCGCATCCTTGACTGCTTCGGCCACGAGTTCGGCCGAGCGTTCCACCTGCCGCGTGATCTCGTGGATCGAGGCGGAGAGTTCTTCCGAGGCGCTCGCAGCCGTCTGTACGCTGTCAGCCGAGTTGGCGATGGCGCCTGTGACGGCGCTAGCCTCGGTGCGGGTCGTCTCGGCTGCCGCAGCCATTTGCTGGGCCGAACTTGACACATCGGTGCTGGACTGGATCACCGCGCCAACGATACGACCTACCGAGGATTCAAACCGGCTTGCCAGGTCGGACTGCATCTGCTGCTGGCGCGCATGCTGCTCTTCATTCAATGCCTCGAGAAGGCGGAATGTCTGCCGTGAAAACGTATACGACAAGAAAGCAATCAGCAGCGCAACCGCAGCCACTGGGTAAAGCGTGTAGTTGACGGCAGCCTCGTAGAATTCAGCCTCGGCCGATACGGATTGCTGCAAAGCTTCAAGGCTGCTGGTCACGGCCTCCATCCGGTCCTCGACAATTTCGAACTGTTTCTGAAAGCCTGCGTAGGCTTGCTGATAGGCCTGAGGCGCGCCCAGGGCCGCCCTTGCCGCACCAACGGTGGCGTCGCGATAGCTGCGCACAACGGGCTGGAGGGCCCGGATCTCTCCGCTTATCTCATCGGGCAGCGGGAGCTCCAGGTTCCCGTCCACATTCTGCACGAACTTGTCTGCGTGCATTTTGATGTCTGCGAGCACTTGGCGCAGCGTGGCCGCATCGCCGCCCTCCAGCGCGAGTTGCCGCGCGCTGAGAACATCGCCGCGCATCGCGTCATGCATCATGTCTGCCGAGCCATGGTTGGAGAGCGCCGTCGATAGATGAGATTTGCGTTCGATAATTCCCTCGAGCGCCGACATGCCCCAAATCGAGACACCGCCCAGGACCACGACGCATCCCACAAACGCCATCGTCAGCACGAGGCTGCGCGCCTTAATACTCAAACTTGTCATATTGCGGCCTCTCATGGCGAATCGATTTCAAACACTCGTTAGTTTGCAACGAGCACGGTAAATCCAGTCTTAATGTGCGCAGCGGCCACTAGCAGCGGCATGGGACATGCGTCGCATGCGCCAGCCACCCGCCTGCCGTGCCAGGCCGGGACAGAGCGGGAGAGACATCGATGCGAACCGGCGCCGCGCGAACTGCATTCCTGACAGGATTGGCATTGCTGCTCTCCGGAGGGTGTGCGATGGCGGTTCCGTCTGCGGGAGACAGAAGTTGTGTGGCTGCCAGCGCAGAACCGCAGAGCAAGACCGCAGATATCGCCGTGCATGTGAACCCGCCACCGTCCACGCGGACACCGGCCGACTGCCTTGCCTTCATTGCCGGCAAGACCAGCTCCACGGCGACCCTCACACGCTGCTTAAGGCAGTCGACACCGCGTGCCGCGGTCGCGCCGGCGGTGTTCAGCCAGGTTGCCGCGAAGCTTCAGCCTGCGGCCTTGCCGCAATTGCGCGGGGCCTGCCGTGATGGTGGTGTCAGGAACGATGGCCGAAACGCCGTCAATTGATCTGCCAGGTCCTGCCTGCCGAGAGCCTCAGGCCCACCACGAAGGCATCGTCGATGCTGCCATCGAGTCCCGGGTTGATGATCCATTGCAGATCGGGCTGAATTGAAATCTCGTCCGTGAGCTGTGCGAGGTAGGTCAGCTCGATATTGATCTCATGATCGCGGGGGGATCCAAGTCCGCTCAGGAAACCGTCGCTGCCGTTGGCGAGGATGATGCCAAGGCCCAGCTTGTCTTGCGCGCGCTGGGGCAACAGACCGGTGGCCACAAGTGTGGCGGCGAAGAAACTCTCAACGGTGTTCACATCGCCGTTGGCAAGTCCTGCGCGCAGCGACCCCGCAAGACCAAAGCCATGATCTGAAGCGGGCTCGAGAAGCGCCTCCTCCAGGGCGATATAAGCGCCGAAATTCGAATGCTCTTCTGCTATCGCGAGATCGGGGAACTGTTCGGAATAGACCCACGCCCCCAACGACCAGAGGCGACCTTCGCGTGCGATGCCTGTTTCGGCCGCCAACAGTACGCCGTCGCCGTCCTCGAAATCGATCGTGGTTCGCTTCGGGAAGTCGGGGTTGCCCGGAACGCCGTCGGCGATGGCCCCGCGCAGGTAGACGTCACCCTCGAATGCATAATGTGCCCTGAGTGCGAGACTGGTCACAGGCCAGATCGAAGGCCCGGCCACGCCTGATTGCGAATAGTCTGTGCCGATGCCATGTGCCGGGTTCAGGAAAAGCGCGCGCACTTCGCCGGCATCGAACTCGGAGGAGACGTCGTAGAGGCCAAACCGGAGCGAGCCGCGACCCTCGGCAAAGGATTGCTCGACCCAGGCTTCCACGATCCGGAGGGCTTCATTGGTCTCGATGTTCGAAATGCCATTGATGTCACCGACCCGCTCAGTCACGGAGTTGCCGGTCGCGTAATGAGCAAACAGATAGGCGCTGGCACCCGTCCAACCCGCGAGGCGATCGAGATCGATAGACGTCTCCAGATCGAAATTGTCCAGATACACGGCTCCGCGATCCAGGCCGCCATCGACCACGCCCCAGACCTCGCCCGTGTAGGTCAAGGTCAGGCTTGCCAAGGACGGGGCCTGCGCCGGTTCATCTGACATCGCAGGCGCTGTTGCGGCGAAGCCCATCAACGCTGCACAGCCATAGATCGATGCCGACAAGAACCGGCGCATGGGATGCCCCTCCAGGCAAGGTGTTCGCTTCGCGGCAAGGTGATCGGAGAAAGCTAACGGGGCGTTAACCGCATTCCCGGCATGCGGTTGAGATAATCGACAGATGAACCTCACTGTTGCCATGTATGCCGTGTATCGGATGGCCGAGTACGCGGTGAACAACCTCATCGACGATGCGGCGATGTTGGCACTGATTTTTTTGCTGAGCCTCTTCGGCAGAGCCTGCGGATGTGCACCAACTTCATCCCGACACGCAACAAGAAGTGGGTGACCCAGCACTTCGGTACGGGGTTGCCTCGGAGTATGGGAAAACGTTTTTGCTTGATTCTTGGTCGACTTAAATGATATCACGCAAGT